>CAYMIP010000014.1:0-47196 GCA_964390575.1 uncultured Desulfocurvus sp.
CGCCGGCGCCGCCGCCGTAGCCGCCGCCGCGGGGGCCGTCGTATGCGGGCCGTGCGCCGCCGGGGTGCGGGGTGTAGGGGCGCGCGCCGCCGCCGGTGGAGTTGGCGGAGAATTCCGGACGCCGGGCCGGGGCCGGGGCAGGGGGAATGCTGCCGGGCTCTGGCCTGGAAATGACACGAACCTGGGGCGCGGCCGGCACGATGACCTCGCGCTTGGGCTTGCGCTTCTTCTTGCCGTCCTCGTCCAGCTCGTCGGCCTGGGCCGCCGCGCCAGCTGCTTCGGCCGTCGCCTCGGGCGCGGCAGACTCGGCCGTCACGGGCTCAGGCTTGGCCTGCGGAGCGGGCTCGGGCTTGGCCTCGGCAGCGGGGGCCTCGGGCTGCACGGCCTCCAGAACCTTCGCTTCGGCCGTGACTTCGGCCACGGGCTCGGGCTTGGCCACGATTCTGGCCTTGGCCTTGGGTTTGGCTTCGGGCGCGGCTTCGGGTTTGGCCTCCGGGGCCTTGGCCTCGGCGCTGGGCTCGGCCGGGGGTTCCTGGCGCTGGATGATGCGCGCGGGCTTGTCAACGGGCTCGGCCACGCGGCGGGCCTTGGGGGCCTCCTCGCGGGTCTCGACAACCGGGGCTAAAGCCTCGGGCTTCGCCGCAGGCTTTTCTGTCGGCTTGGCCGCAGCGCGGCTGTCCGGAGCCTCCTTGGAGGCCTCGGCGGGCATTTCCGGAGCGGCGGGCGTGGTCGCCTCGGCCTCGGGCCTGGCCTTGCGGCTGCGCACGATGACGCCGCCGATCTCGCGGCGCACGACCTCGGTCTGGGCGGCGGGCTGGCCGCGCAGGGATTGACGCAGGCGGTCCGCCTCGTCATCCTCCAGGGTGCTCATGAAGCTTTTGACCTGGATGTCCATGTCCCGCAAATGTTGCAGGATCTCCTTGTGGCCGATGCCAATTTCGGCCGCCAGGTCCTTCACCTTGAGCTTTGTCACCATTCATGTTCCCCTTGTTAACGCTTCTTCCGCCCGACCCTGCGGCGGAGAAATCTCTCTCGGCACTCGGCCTTATCGCAGACGTACAGCCCTCTGCCGGGCATCCTGCGCCGGGGATCGGGCACCAGTCCCGCCCCCGCTTCCTGTTCCTCTCCGGCCGGGGCTGCCCGGACATGCCGGAGCAGCTCGGCCTGGGGCGCGCGGCGTCTGCAAATGCAGCACATGCGCAGCGGCCCGGCGGGGTCCGCCATCTCGCCCGCCATCTGTCCGTCGCCGGACATGGCGTACGTCTACTCGGCTTCCGGAGTTTCCGGGGCCTCTGCGGCTTCCGGAGCTTCCGGAATTTCCGCAGCCTCTGTGGCTTCCGGAGCCTCTGTGGCCTTGTCCTCTTCCTCGGGCGCCAGGCCCAGGATGTTGATGGCCGCGCGCATGTCGCGGATCTTCTCCGGGGTCATGCCAGCCACGGTCAGAAGCTCTTCCTCGGTGGCGTTCACCAGCTGGGCGGTGGTTTCCAGCCCGGCGGCGAAGAACGCCTCCATGGTCACCTCGGACACGCTGGCCAGCTGATCCATGCCCTTCTTGTCGGCATTGAGTTCGCCGTAGCGGCTTGCGGTGAAAATGTCGATCTTCCAGCCGAGCAGCTGCGCGGCCAGCTTCACGTTCTGGCCCTTGCGGCCGATGGCCAGGGTGAGCTGGTCGTCGGGCACCACGACCTCGAGGGTTTTCTCCTCGTCGTCGACCATGATGCGGCTGATGACAGCCGGAGACAGGGCGTTCTGGGCGTACACGGCCACGTCCGGGCTCCAGACCACGATGTCGATGCGTTCGCCCTTGAGCTCCTGCACGATGTTCTGGATGCGCGAGCCGCGGATGCCGACGCAGGCGCCTACGGGGTCCACGTCGCGGTCGCGGGAGCTGACGGCGACCTTGGCGCGCAGGCCGGGATCGCGGGCCACGCCCATGATCTTCACGGTGGAGTCGAAGACCTCGGGCACTTCGCGGGCAAAGAGCGCGCCCATGTAGTCCGGGTGGGAGCGCGAAACGATGATCTGCGGACCCCTGGATTCCTTCTGGACCTCGATGATGTAGGCCTGGATGCGGTCGCCGCGCTTGTAGCGTTCGCGCGGGACCTGCTCGTCCTTGGGCAGCAGCGCCTCGGTGCGGCCCAGGTTGATGATCCAGCCGGTGCGGTCGCGGCGCTGGATGATGCCCGAGGCGATCTCGCCCTTGCGCTCGCGGTATTCCTCGTAGATGATTTCCTGCTCGGCGTCGCGCATGCGCTGGATGATGACCTGCTTGGCGCTTTGCGCAGCGATGCGGCCCAGGTCCTCGATCTTGACCTTGAAGCCCATCTCATCGTTGAGATTGATGTTCGGATCGTGCTCGCGCGCATCGGCCAGGGTGATTTCGCTCACCGGGTCGTTGATCTTGTCGACCACGACCTTGAACTGGTGGACCTGGATCTCGCCCAACTCCTCGTTGAACTTCACCTCGATGTCCATCTGGTCGCCGTACTTGCGCGCCACGGAGGAGCGCACGGCCTCCTCCAGGGTGTCGATCAGCAGGTCGCGGTCGATGCCGCGATCCTTGCTGATCTGGTCAATAGCTTTCTTCAGTTCCGAGCTCATGGCGCTCCCTCCGGTGCCGCCCGGCGTCCGGCTCGTGTGCCGGTCCGCTGTGGCGGGAAATCCTGCGTCTGTTACCGCCGCCCGCAAAAGCCTGGTCTGGCTGCCTTGCGGTGGCGGGGGGTGAAAACACGTCTACGGCGACAGCCCCTAGGCGGCGGCGTCAGGAAATGCATGGACCAGGTGGGCGGACTTGACCTGCGCCCACGCAATGCGGGTGCGCACGCCGTCCTCGTCCACCACAAGAAAGTCCGCCCCGGCCTCTGCCCCAGCCTCGGAAAGAAGCCCACGCAGGTGGCGGCGTCCGTCCTGGGGCTGGCTGAGGCGCACGTCCACGGTGCGGCCCAGGTAGGCCGAAAGCTGCTCCGGGCTGAAAAAGCGGCGCTCCAGCCCAGGGGAGGAGACCTCCAGCACGTAGGCTCCGGGCACGGCGTCCTCGGCGTCCAGCAACGCTCCCAGATGACGGCTCACCCTGGCGCAGGCGGCGATGGTCACGCCGGGAGCGCTCTGCTCCGGGGACGGCTCGCCAGCCGGTTCGCCCTGCGGCGCTTTTTCCGCCAGCTCCGTCGCCAGGTCCGGCGTCAGATCCGGCGTCAGATCCGTCGGCGCATCAATATATACGCGGACCACCATGCGGTTCCCGGCAGAGGCAAGCTCCACACCCCAGAGTTCGACCCCGAGGGTACGCACGGCCGAGCCGATGATACCGGTGAGTCGTTCTGCGAGGGGCGCTTTCGTCATGCCTGTCCGTCTCCGTGTTCAATTCCTGGAAATAAAAAAGTGGACCCAAAGGCCCACCATCTCTCGAGGAACCGACGAGGTTCAGGCGGTCAAATCCTTGAGGCCTTGGAGCGGGTGACGGGGATCGAACCCGCAACACCGAGCATGGGAAGCTCGTACTCTACCGTTGAGCTACACCCGCCCGCACGGCCTATCTAGTCGCGCGCTATGGTGTTGTCAACGGAAAAGCCGGTCCTTGTCAATATTTATCCCGCCCGCGAAGGACGGGCCTTCCCGGCGGGTCGGGCCGGGTCGGGCCGGTCTGGGCGGGGGAGTTAGGGCCGGGGGTGTGGCTCGTAATTTGCATAATCGTGGGCAGCACAGGAGGAAACCATGCGCGAGAGCATGTACAGCGCTTTGTTCGGGGCCATGTCCAATGAACACCGGCTCAACGTAATCTCCAATAATTTGGCGAATGTGAGCACCACGGGGTTCAAGAAGGACAACTACGCCTTTCATGATACATTCCAGCGCTTTGCCCACGACTATCTGCCCGACGCCAAGACCTTCGTGCGTGACAAGGAGTTGTGGCCCAAGGCCTATGTGCAGGCCCGGCCCAGGCTGGGCGGCCAGTATTCCGACATGTCCCAGGGCAGCATGCAGTCCACGGGCAACCCGCTCGACGTGGCCCTGGCGGGTGACGGGTTTCTCAAGGTGCGCACGCCAAAGGGCGACTTTATGACGCGCAACGGCAGCTTCCAGCTCAGCTCCGACGGCCGCCTCATCACCGAGCAGGGCTTTGAGGTCCTGGGCGGCGGTGGCCCCATCACCCTCCCGCGCGACAACAAGATCCAGATCGACGCCAACGGGGCCATCCGTGTGGACGGCAACCAGGTCGGCGCCCTTGACCTGGTCAATGTCTCTGATCCCAAGGCCATCGAGAAGGTCGGAAAGAATCTCTACCAGATCCGCAAGGGCAGCAAAGCCACGGAGATCCCCACGGAAGGGCTGCAGGTCCAGCAGGGGTATCTGGAGAAGGCCAACGTGGAGATCGTGGGCGAGCTGGTGAACATGATGGAGGCCCAGCGGGCCTTTGAAATCTACCAGAAGCTCATGACCACCACGGACAGCATGGAATCCCTCGTCATCAACAAGATCGGCCAGATTGGCTAACCGAGAGTATTTTCAGGAGGATAACGATTATGATGCGCTCGCTTTGGACCGCCGCCACCGGCATGGTCGCCCAGCAGACCCACATTGACGTGCTCTCGAACAACCTGGCCAACGTGAACACCACGGGCTTCAAGAAAAGCCGCGCCGAGTTCGAGGATCTCATGTACCAGACCATGTCCATCGCCGGGGCGCTGAACGAGGGCGGCAACCGTCTGCCCACGGGCTTCCAGGTCGGCATGGGCGTGCGCCCGGTGACGGTGCACAAGTTTTTCTCCCAGGGCGCCTTCCAGAACACCGGCAACCAGCTCGACATCTCCATCGAGGGGCAGGGCTTCTTCAAGCTGAACCAGAACGGAAATGACGTGTACACCCGCGCGGGCAACTTCAAGCTCGACAACAACGGCCGCATCGTCAGCGCCAATGGCTATCCCCTGCAGCCGGAGTTCACCGTGCCCGCCAATACGGCCAATCTGGTCATTACCGAAAGGGGCCACATCTCGGCCATGGACAAGACCGGAACGGAGCTGGCCGGGGCGGACGTCACCATCTACAACTTCGTGAATCCCGCCGGACTGAACGCCCAGGGCCGCAACCTTTACACCGAGACCGACGCCAGCGGCGCGGCCACCCAGGGCATCCCCGGCGACACCAACTTCGGCACTCTGGCCCAGGGTTTCCTGGAAGGCTCCAACGTGGAGATGGTGGACGAAATGGTCGGGCTCATCATCGGCCAGCGCGCCTACGAAGTGAACTCCAAGTCCATGACCACCTCGGACTCCATGCTCCAGACCGCCATCAACGTGAAGCGCTAGGGCTGGAAAAGGGGAGCGGCAGATGGACTCCACGCGTCAGCGGCACCAATGGGACAACCTCCGCCCGGGCTTCTGCCCGGCGCGGACAGGCGTGCTGCTCCTGGCCGTCCTGGTTCTGGCCGTGGTGCTTCTGGTCGCCAAAGCCGCCGCTGCCGCAGAGCTGGCCCGGGACGGGCAGGTTCAGGTGCGCAACGCCGCCTGCGTGGCCGGGCCGAACGTCCTTTTGGGCGAGATCGCCGATCCGCGCGGGAACATGCCCCGCGAGCACTGGAAAGACCTCGCCGCCAAGCCCTTGTGGCCCGCGCCGGAAAAGGCCGGGCACCAGACCGCCCTGTCCCGCGAGCGCCTGCTGGCCATGTTGCGCCATTACCTGGGCGAAGAGGCTGACTCCTTTGTGCTGCCTGCGCAGATCGTGGTCCAGCGCGGGGGCAAGGCAGTGGACGGCGCGGCCCTTTCGCGCATGGCTGTTGACTATTTGACGGCACGCGGCGCGGAGCTGCGCGGAGACATGGAAATCACGGACCTGCGCCTGCCGGACTATGTGTTTTTGCCCCACCCCGGCGACAAGCTGAACATCCAGCTGAACGGTCTTGTGGCGCCTGGCCGCATCAACCTGCTCTACGAGGTCGTCTCGGGCGAGGGCAAGGCCACGCGCCGCTTCGCCGGGTCCTGCTTCGTGAACCTCTGGCGGCCTGTGGCCTGCGCAACCAGGCCCATCAACCGCCTGGAGCTGGTGACACCGGACATGGTCACCTTCAAGCGCAAGAACATGGCCTACCAGCAGAAGGCCTGGGACGGCGTCGGCGGCCCCTGGCGCGTGGCCCGCAGCGTGGGCACGGACCAGGTCATCACCCTGGACAGCATCGAGCCGGTGCCGGTCATTGCCCGGGGCGGCAAGGTGAACCTCGTGTTCGAGGGCTCGAACATCCGCCTCTCGGTGAAGGCCGAAGCCCTGGCCGACGCCGGGATCGGGCAGTTGATCCAGGTCCGCAATATGCAAAGCAACAGGAAGATTTCGGGAACCGTGCTGGACGCCGAGACCGTGGTGGTCCGCTAGCCCGTTTGGCTCACTACACTTCGAGGATGCGACCATGAAAAAGATGCTTCTGCTCCTGGCCCTGCTGTTCGTTCTGCCCGGCTGCGCCGTGGAAAACCGGCCCTTGCCCGAGCCCATTATGACGAATCCCAATGCGGTGGAGGCCGAGCCGGTGAACAATCCGGCCTCGCTCTACGAAGCCGGGCAGTCGGACTTCCTCTTTGATGACAACCGGGCCAACAAGGTGGGCGACATCGTCATGGTGCTCGTGACCGAAACGTCCAACGGCAAGCACAAGGCCGACACCACGGCCCAGAAGCAGAACACCAACACCTACGGCATCACAGCCATGCCCAATACCGGCATTTACGGCACCCTGGGCAAGGTGGTGCCAGGGGTCCCGGGCGTGGGCAGCCCCCAGGTGGGCGCCAGCAGCGTGAGCGACTTCAAGAGCACGGGCGAGACCAAGCAGGAGTCCGCCGTGACGGCCACCGTGGCCGCCCGCGTCATCCGCATGCTGCCCGGCAAGGTCATGCAGATCGAGGGCGCGCGCCAGATCCGCGTCAACGCCGAGAACCAGATCCTGGTGGTGCGCGGCCTGGTGCGCCAGCGCGACATCGACTCCAAGAACACCGTGCCCTCCACGGCCCTGGCCGAAGCCAAGATCGAGGTCTACGGGCAGGGCATGCTCAGCGACAAGCAGCGCGCCGGCTGGCTTTCCAGGCTGCTCGACAACGTCTGGCCCTTCTAGGGCGCGCGGAAACGGGAGACGCACATGATCCACGACGCACACATCCACACCCGCCGCAGGGAACTGGCCCGGACCCTGGCCGTGATCCTGCTCTGCCTGGCCATGCTCATCGTCGCCGGGGTGGCCCCGGCCCATGCCGCGCGCCTCAAGGACATCGCCAGCTTTTCCGGCGTGCGCAACAACGAACTGGTGGGCTACGGCCTCGTGGTCGGACTCTCCGGCACCGGCGACGGCACAACCAATGAGTTCACCATCCGCTCCATGACCAACATGCTGGAAAAGATGGGCGTGAGCGTGAACCCGGCCAACCTGAAGCCCAAGAACACCGCTGCGGTCATGGTCACGGCCAAGATGCCCGCCTCGGCCCGGCCCGGCTCGCCGCTCGACGTCACAGTGTCCTCCATGGGCGACGCCAAGAGTCTGCTCGGCGGCGTGCTGCTCATCACGCCCCTGCGCGGGCTGGACGGCCGCGTCTACGCCGTGGCCCAGGGCTCCATGACCCTTGGCGGCTACTCGGCTGAAGGCCAGGCCGCCACGGCCCAGAAGAACATCACCACCGTGGGGCGCATTCCCAACGGCGCCACCGTGGAGCGCGAGGTGCCCTTCCAGTTCAACCGTCAGGATTCCTTGACCATCAACATGGCCAACCAGGATTTCGGCACCACCATGCAGGTGGTCAACCGCATCAATACCGCCGTGGGCGGCAACATGGCCAAGGCCCTGGACGGGGCCACCATCCAGCTGGCCATCCCGGCCAAGTTTCAGGGCAATCTTGTGCCGCTCATGGCTTCTCTGGAGAACCTGGACATCTCACCCGACTCCCGCGCCCGCGTGGTGGTGGACGAGAAGACCGGCACCGTGGTTCTGGGCGGCTACGTGCGCCTGACCAAGGTCGCCGTGGCCCACGGCAACCTGCAGATCGTGGTCTCCGAGAACCCCAACGTGAACCAGCCCGGCGCATTTTCTGGCGGGCAGACCGTCGTGACCCCGCAGAGCGACATCAAGGTCAAGGAACAGAACAACCGCCTTCTGCTCATGGAGGGCGCGACCTTGCAGGAGCTGGTGGACGGCCTGAACTCCGTGGGCGCAACCCCGCGCGACCTCATCTCCATCCTGCGCACCCTCAAGTCTGCGGGCGCCTTGCACGCGGACCTGGAGGTCATCTGACATGGCTGATTTCTCCATGGACGCCGCCCTGGCGGCCAAGCAGGCCCAGGACAGCGAGCTGGTGCAGCTCAAGACCCAGGTGGATCGCCTGCGCGGCGACCTGACCCCGAGCCCCACTGGACAGAAGAAGCTGCGCAAGGCCTGCACGGACTTCGAGGCCGTGTTCATCAGCAAGCTCTGGGAGCAGATGCGCGCCACCGTGCCCAAGGGCGGCATTCTGAGTTCGCCCCAGCAGGACATGTACCGCTCCATGTTCGACCGTGACTTTGCCGAGAAGCTGGCCAATGACGGCGGCATCGGCCTGGGCGACATGCTCTACGGCCAGCTCAAGGACCGGCTCAAGACCAGCACCAAGACAGTGTCAGCCGACGGCGCCTCCACCGTGCAGCCGGCCCCGCAGGCAGCGCCCCTGGCCCCTCTGGGCGAGCCCCTCAAGGCGGCGGAGCCACGGCAGCTCAAGCCTTTGGTGCGGCCCGCGCAGGCCCAGGCGCCGGAGCGTCCGGCCTCGGTGCCGGGCGATGTCATGGCCGATGTGGAGTCCCTGGCTCGGCGCATCGAGGCGGCCTACGACCGCCGCACCCAGCCCGCAGGCGGCGCTGGCGCGGCCACTGGCCGCAGACTTGCAACCATTGGCTAACAGAAGCCCCGCCGCCCCTGTTCAGAACGCGGGCTAAATGGAAAGTTCACTGAAATTGTTCAATTTTATAGCAGAGTGAGGAGGCCGGCATGCTGCAACTCATCCAGGCAAATTTGTCTCGCCAGGTGCGCGCGCTGGAACTTCTGTCCTCCCTCCTGGAGGAAGAATTTGCCGCCCTCATGGGCCGGCAGCCCCAGGAAGTGAGCAGCCTGGAACTTTCGGTGCACGATCTCATGCGCCAGCTCGTGGCTGAACGCATGCAGCTGCGCCGCTTCATCAGCGCCGAATATCCCGGCCTGGAAAGGCTGCGCGATGTGCTGGCCCAGCTCCCCGACGAGGCCGCCGCCAGGCTCAATGCCGACCTGGCCGACCTGGACCGGGGCGAGCAGCTCTGCGCCATGCAGGCCGACAAGAACCGTCAACTGGCGCTGGGGCTCTACGACCAGAGCCTGCAGCTCTTGACCCACCTGCACAAGGCCATGCAGCCGAACCGCAGCGACGTGTACGGCAAGCGCGGGCGCTTCGCCAAGCCGCCGCAGGGCCAGGCCAGTTTCTTCAGCGGGAGGCTCTAAATGTTCGGCCCCAACTCCATCCTCGACATCGGGCGCAGCGGGCTTTTCGCCGCCCAGGCCGCCATCTCGGTGACGGGCGAGAACATCGCCAATGTCGAGACCGTAGGCTACAGCCGCCGCACCGTCCGCTTCGACGAGGCCTACAACATTGACTTCCAGCCCGGCCAGGTGGGCACGGGCGTATGGGCTGCTGAGATCCAGCGCCATTTCGACCAGTACGTGGAGACCCAGTACTACGATCAGGCCACCTTGCGCGACCGCTGGGAGACGCTCTACACCCAGCTCCAGGGCACGGAAAGCCTGTTCAACGAATCCCAGGGCTTTGGCCTGAGTTCGAGCCTGTCCGCATTTTTTGACAATTGGGAGAACCTGACCCAGCGTCCCGAGGATGCCGGCAGCCGCAGCCAGACCATCGAGGGCGCGCAGACCCTGGTCTCCACCCTGCACCAGACCGATTCGGACCTCGTGCTCATGCAGCAGAAGGCCGACTCGGCCATCACCCAGGAAGTGGGGAACGTCAACGACCTGCTCAAGCAGATTGCGGACCTGAACATCCAGATCAAGATCCACAACGTGCCTGGCGCCAACAACGCCAACCAGCTCCTGGACCAGCGGGCCATGCTCGTGCGCGACCTGGCCGGGCTTGTGGACATCAACTACATCGACAAGGGCGGCAGCGACATCACCATCACCACCAAGGCCGGGCAAACCCTGGTGGACAACGAGCAGTGCTTCTCCCTCTCATACGATGCCGCCCGATCCACCAAGTCCCTCATGGCTTCCTCGTCCTTTGACGGTGAGGTGTATTTCCAGGGCAGCGACAATCTTGAGTACACCCTGGAGATCACCAGCAACGCCAGCACCAACTTTACGGTCAGCAACACTGCGGCGGCGGCGCAGTTCAGGGTCTCCGTGGACGGCGGCAACACCTGGCTCAAGAATGCCGACGGCTCGGACAAGCTGTTCTCCGCCCGGCCCGAGAGCAACATGGTGGACGTCGGCAATATTCAGATATATTTCGGCTCCAGCAGCGACTCCTCCGTGGCGCCCAGCACCGCCTTCACCAAGGGCGACCGCTTCACCATCGTGCCCAAGAGGGCCCTGTACTGGAACCAGAACACCTCCACCAAGGAAAACATCAGCCCCGTCACCAGCCAGACCGGCATGGACAACTCCAGCCGTCTCACCGGCGGCAAGCTCGCGGCCCTGTTCAACTTCAGGGATGACTACGTGGGCAAATACCGCGAGAACCTGAACGCCATCGCCAAGTCTCTGGCCTGGGAGCTGAACTTTCGCCACAGCCAGGGCACCGGGCTGGAGAAGCTCACCGACGTGCAGGGCACATACTCCGTGGTGGACGACACCCGCGCCTTGGCCAGCGGCTCCTCGGGCCTGGTCTTCGGCAGCAAGCTCACCTCTGGCAGCGCCAACATCTATGTCTACAACGCCAGCACCAACCTGCTCATTTCCGGCGCGGCCCTGGACTTCAACAGCGCGCTGGCGGGTCAGCAGAACTTTAACCCAACCACCGCCACCATCACTGACGTGCGCGATGCCATCAACAACACCTTCGGCACTTACCTGACGGCCTCGGTGGTGAACCACAAGCTGAATGTCTCGGCCAAGAACGGCTACACCTTCGCCTTTGGCACGGACACCACGGGCCTGGTGGCGGCCCTGGGCATGAACACCTTCTTCACCGGCTCTGACTGCCGTGACCTTGAGGTGAACACCAAGATCACCACAAACCAGGCCAACCTCTGCACTGGGCACGTCAACGGCGCAGGCGAGGCCAACCAGGGCGACACGACAACCGCCACGGCCATCGCCGACCTGCGCAGCACCAAGGTGAACGTGACCACCGTGCGCGAGGGCACCGTGAGCCAGGGCCTGGTCAAGTACTACG
Organism: uncultured Desulfocurvus sp.; assembly: GCA_964390575.1. Classification (GTDB taxonomy): domain Bacteria; phylum Desulfobacterota; class Desulfovibrionia; order Desulfovibrionales; family Desulfovibrionaceae; genus Humidesulfovibrio. Next base: position 11,373 of record CAYMIP010000014.1, read on the forward strand.
ACAGTCTGGTGGCCACCGTGGGCGCAGACACCGCCAACGTGAAGTTCAGCTATGAGTACAAGAAGACCCTGGCGAGCGATTTGAACGACCGCCAGCAGTCCGCCTCCGGCGTGAACCTGGACGAAGAGATGTCGAGTCTCATCAAGTATCAGCATGCCTACACGGCTGCGGCCAAGCTTATCACCACCGCAGACCAGATGCTGCAAACCCTGCTTTCGCTCAAGTCCTAAAGCCAGGAGGACAACATGTTCCGCGTCTCCCAGAGCATGCTCTACACCCAGTACCTCACTGGCATGAACAATTCGCTCAGCGGATTGATGGAGTCGAACCTGCAGGCCCAGACCCAGAAGCGCGTCAACAAGCCCTCGGACGACCCCACGGCCACTGCCCGCATCCTGGACCACCGCGACACCCTGAAAACCTTTGGTCAGTACCAGACGAACCTGGATACGGCCAAGGGCTGGCTGGCGCAGTCGGATTCCACCCTGATGCAGGTCTCGACCATCATCACCCGGGCCAAGGAACTGGCACAGCAGGCCGCAACGGGCACCATGTCGGCCGACAACCGCCAGCAGATCAGCTACGAGGCGCGCCAGCTCTTTGACCAGCTCCTGGAGCTGAGCAACATGAGCTACGAGGACAAGAGCATCTACGCCGGGCAGAAGACCAACGAGAACGCCTTCCGCGAGATCCTCTGGATGACCACCAATGATCCCACGCTGACCGCGTCCAACAGCTTCCAGATCGACGGGTTCTCCAAGCAGACCACCCTCGTGCAGTTCACCGACGCCGCAGGCACGGCAGCCCCTGGCGCCCTGGTGAACATGAGCGCCTGCAACGTGCGCTACAGCACCGACGGCGGCCGGACCTTCAAGACTGACGGCTCCGTGACCGTGGACGCAGGCGGGCACGTGGTTCTGGCCCTGCCTTCGAGCGGCGCCTCCGTGACCTTTGACCATGACTCCCAGGTCAAGGCCAACAAGATCAGCGATCCTGCGGATGCCACCGGTTCCTGGCTCTGGCTGCGGCCTTCCGCCGTCTACCAGGGCGACGACGCAGACGCCATCAAGGTCAGCGCCATGGGCTCGGGCACGCAGTTCATCTCGGCCCAGGCCTCCGGGGCCTTTCCTGGCAACACCCTGGTGCGCATCGACAACTCCAGTGCCGTGACCATGGGCCAGGCCATTAACTATTCCTTCAGCCTGGATAACGGCATGTCCTGGGTCACGGGCAACACCGTGGCGGCAGACACCACCTCCAACAGCACCATGCTCAGCGTGGCCGGGGGCGGGGTGCTCACCCTGAGCTCCAACGGCACCAACCTGCTCCAGCCCGGCGCGCAGTTCCTGGTCAGCCCCCGCAGCGCAGCCATCACCCTGCAGGTGAACATCAGCGAGACCGTGCGCATCAACGACGTGGGCAAGGACATCTTCGGCGGCGTGTATCAGGATCCGGACAAGGTGGCGGCCAATGGCGGGGCGCGTCTGGGCCTGTCCAGCAGCAACGCCTCGGCCGTGTTCGACGCCAACTCCACGAACTTCTTCGCCTCCAACGGCGGAGTGATCACCAAAAATCTCTTTGAGACCATGGGCAACCTGGTGGCGTTTCTGGAGACCAACACCCAGCACGGCGTGCAGCAGTGCCTGGAGAGCTTAAGCAAGTCGCAGCAGCAGGTGCTGACAAGCGTGGCCAGCGTGGGCGGCCGCGAGAACCGGCTGAACATCACCGCGAACATTCTGGAGAACCTGACGCTGAACGAGAACGAGCGCATCAGCGCGGAGGAGGACATCGACGTGGGCGAACTCATGACCAAGCTCGCGCAGCAGCAGGTGGTCTACCAGGCTGTGCTCAAGTCCTCGTCCATGATCATGCAGATGAACCTGATGCAGTACATATAAGGCGGGCTCCGGGCTGGACTTTACCTCCGGCCTCGGATAGCTTGCAGCAAGTCGCGGTCTGTTGGCGCGGCGCTTGAAAACGACACGCGGACATTCGAGGAACCATGCTCATCCTCACACGGCGACCCGGAGAGAGCCTCTATCTGGGCGAAAATATCAAGCTCAAGGTGCTGAGCATCCAGGGCAAGCAGATCAAGCTCGGCCTTGATGTGCCTGAGGACATGTCGGTGTACAGGGAAGAAGTGTACCTCAAGATCAAAGAGCAGAACCGTCTGGCCCTTGAGGCCAGTCAGCAGGATCTGCTCGCGGCGGCATCGTTATGGCAGGAAGAAGCAAAAAACTCGTGATCCGGACGAAGCTGGGCGAGCGGGAAATCGCGCGCGACAGCATCATCTATTTCCCGCACGGGCTCATCGGCCTGGACGACAAGCGCGAGTTTGTCCTCATCCAGGTGCGCGAGAACTCGCCCTTCCTGCTTTTGCAGTGCATCACCGACCCCGGTCTGGGCCTGCTCGTGGCCGACCCCTATCCCTTCCTGCCCGACTACAACGTCAAACTTGAGCAGCCGGAAAAGAAGATTCTGCGCGTGCAGAGCATCCGGCAGATCGCGGTGCTCGTCACCGTGACCATCCCCAAGGACCACCCGGAAGAGACCACCCTGAACCTCTCCGGCCCCATCATCCTGAACACCAAGGCGCGCCTGGGCTTGCAGGCCCCGCAGGTCGACGCCAAGCACTCCACGCATTATCGCCTGGTGGAGGCGCAGCGCGCCCAGAAGCCTGCGCCGGAATAACCCCGCCCATCCGCCCGTACTCGTCCGCCCGTACTCGAAGACACAACGCAAAAGACCCCCCTGGCAGCCATCTGCCCGGGGAGCCTCTCATGTCGGCGTGGGCCGGGACATCCCGGCACGGGGCACGCTACGTGGTGAGGTGCAGCTCGTCGCGGATCAGGTTCGCGGCGGCTTTCTTGATGTCCGGCTTGTAGGTGCCGTTCTGCACCTGTTCCTTCAGGGCGCGGACCTTTTCGGTGCGCACTTCCGGCGTGGTGTTGGCGACGTTCAAGGCCGCGCCGAGCAGCCGGGCCTCGGGCGACAGGGCCACCTTGTCGCCGGCCTGCTGGTCGGCCCCGTTGGTCTGCCGCTCCACGGCCTGATCCTGCTGCGTCCGCTGGTTTTCCTGCAGCCGTTGTGTGGCGTAGGGGTCCAGTCCACCGTAAACCTTCTTGATCTCCATGACGCCTCCCCCCCCATAACTTGGGGGTATCAAAGCATGGTGCCGTCAACCCTGTCCAGGGTTATTTCCCAGAGCCTGCGCATGATGCGCATTTTTTCCTCCGGGTCGACCTCCCTTGGTCCGGCTTCGGTCAGGCGCAGGATCTGCACCTCGCCGCCGTCCAGGGGGTAGTCGAACAGCACCCTTTCTCCCAAATCCTGTTCCAGATCCTCAAGCACTCCGGTGACCACGGGGTTTTCTTCGCCGTTGACCAGGAGGTTCTCGATGACCTCCTGGCTGATGCGCTCCACCAGTTCCCGGCGCTTGGCCTCCCGCGAGATGCTCAGCATGTCCTGCGCACCGGAAACCACAAGCGCCCTCTTGAAGCGGGCCAGCCGCTTGGCGCTTGTGAGCTGCTTTCCGTAAGTGCGCAGCATCAGGCGAACATTCACCGGGTGAACAACCATCTCGTATACTCCTCGCATGACACCATTATCGACACGTTCCCGGAAATACTTTAGGGCCTGCCATGAAAATAATCCACTTTTCTTGTCAGCGCGCAATCTCTGCGGAGTGTTGAATGTTTTTGCGGATTTGACTAGGGTTGCGTCATGAACAGGCAGTTGCGATCCTATCTGGTGATGACGCGCACCGGCGATGCTGCGGCCCAGGCTCTGGGCCTGGAGATTGTGGCCTGGCTTAAGGCCCGTGGGGCCGCGGCCGCCCTGCGCGAGCACCGCTCGGACCGGGGCTCCGCAGCCTGCCAGCTCCCGCTGGATGGCGGCTTTGACGCGGGGCTGGTGCTGGGCGGCGACGGCACCTTCATCGGCGTGGCCCGGGCCAGCCTCGGGCAGGGCCTGACGCTCCTTGGCCTGAACCTGGGCCGGGTGGGCTTCCTGGCCGAGCCCGCCGGAGACTGGCAGCGCCGCCTGGAGGCGCTGCTGGCAGGAACCTATTCCCTGTCGCGGCGCATCTGCCTGGCCTATGTTGTGGAGCGCCGGGGCGAGACCGTGTGCTCCGGCCAGGCCATCAACGACCTGGTGGTCAGCCGGGGCGAGCTGGCCCGGCTCATCCGGCTGCTGGTCCTGCGCAACGATGAGCGGGTGGGGGCCATGCGCTCCGACGGACTCATCGTGTCCACGCCAACGGGCTCCACAGCCTACGGGTTCTCCGCCGGCGGCCCGCTGGTGCACCCGGAGATGGAGGCCCTCTGCCTCACCCCGGTCTGCCCCTTTTTGAACAACTTCCGCCCCGTGGTCTTGCCCGCCACAGGGGAAGTCAGCGTGGTGGTGGAGGAGCAGGGCGGCGAGGTGCGCCTCTCCGTGGACGGGCAGCGTTCCTTCGCCCTGGAGCCGCTTGATGTGGTGCGCGTGCGCCGCGCCCCGGACGACCTGATCCTGGCGGAGACGGACGGGACATCATATTTCGCCAAGCTGGCGAGCAAAGGATTCTTTACCGAGAGGTGACCCTTGGCATTGAACTTTTCCTTCGAGACTGCCCGCGAGCTCAAGTACGGCAAGGATCCTGTGCTGGACGCCCTGCTCCTGCACTTCATGACCGAGAACAACCTGGAGCATTCCATTGACCCGGTGAAGAACGCCTCGCCGGAGCAGATCCGCTTCATGGTTTCCCTGGACGAGGACAGCTTCTACGCCCCCTGCGGCGACTGGATGCTGCGCTTTCTGCTCAAGGCCAAGCTCGGCAAGGATCTGGCAGCGGAATACGGCCAGCAGTGGCGGCTTTTGGTGCTGCTGGTGCGGGACTACGTGCGCGAGGTGCCGCTGCGCCGCAGGATCCTGTACCTGTGCCGCCACAAGTTCCAGATGACGCTGAGCGCGCCCATCCTCATCCCCTCGCGCCTGCTCAAGCGCATGCTGACCATCTTCCTGACCCAGAGCGGCCTGGACGACCCCTACCGGACGCTCAAGCGCCAGATGAACCGCCGGGCGCGCAATTTCGTGGACAGCGCATTCTTCAACCAGCTGGTCAATGTCTGCCCCGAGGACCGGCTGCACTGCACGAGCATCACCCTGCTGCGCTTTGAGCTGGACCTGCTGGAGATGGAGCGGCTGTTGTTCTTCTCCACGCACAAGAGTTTCTGGACCGAGGACACCCCCACGGCCTCCCTGGACGCCGAGGCGCTGCGCAAGACCTTGGAGCCCGTGGACTTCTCGCCCCTGCGCGGCATCTTCGACCCCCAGCGCGGCCCCTTGCGCATCCTGTACCTGCCCAGGGCCAGCGGCGGCATCATCCTGGACCTCAAGGTGGTGCGCTCCCTGCTGCGCCAGGGACACCGCGTGATCCTGGCCCTGAAGGACGGGTTCTACTTCGACAGCCCCACGGTCTGGGATCTGGAGAGCGACCCCATCCTGGCGAGCGAGTTCAAGGACGCCTATGTCATCCAGAACGACCGCGCGACCAAGAACGAATTGTTGCAGGCCACCCGCGAGCACCAGCTGGTGGTCATCTCCGACGGCACCCGCGAGCGCTTCAACCCCTACCGCACGAGCGTCACCTTCGCCCGGGCCTGGAAGGAGTCCGACCTGGTGCTGGCCAAGGGCGAGGCCTACTACCGCCGCTTCATCAACACCAGCCACGAGTTCACCCGTGATGTCCTGGTCTTCTTCAGCGACGAAATGGGCAAGTTCCGCATGTACTTCAAGCCCAAGCCGGCGCATGTGCACAAGTTCAGCGAGGAGGCCATCCTGGCCAAGGCCGACGGCATCATCGCCCAGATGCGCCGGGCGCGCGCGGCGGGCAAGACCGTCGTGTTCTACAGCGCCATCGTGGGCAGCATCCCCGGCCAGGTGAAGGTGGCCATCGAGGTGCTGAACAGCTTTGTGACCCACCTGCGCTCGCGCCTGGAGGGCACCTTCATCATCAACCCCGGCGAGTACTTCGAGGAGGGCATGGACGCCGACGACCTGATGTTCATGTGGGAGCGCGTGCAGCGCAGCGGCTTTCTGAACGTCTGGCGCTTCCAGACCGACGTGGACATCGAGAAGAGCTTTGAGCTCATGGGCCGCAAGGTGCCGCCCATCTGGGCCGGCAAGGACTCCACCTATTCCACGGGCTGCACCAAGGAGATGAACATCGCCCTGTCCGTGCAGAAGCGCCAGCCGGAGCTGCAGATCATCGGCCCCAGCCCGGAGAAGTTCCTGCGCCGCCGGGAGTACGGGGTGGGCAAGTTCTGCGATGCGTCCATTGAGCAATGTGGGTAGACTCGTGCGGCTCATCCAATGCAGATAGGCCAGTGCGGATAGGCAGGGCAGTGGGCGCAGCGCAAGGCAGGACCACTGGCCGCCTGCGCGGCGGCCTCATCCGGACGACGGCCCTGGCAAGAGCCCTGGCCGCAGTCCTGATCTTTGTCCTGACCTTTGTCCTCCTGGGCTGCGGCGTGGGCGACTATGTGCCCTGGCCCGGCTCGCCCCCCGGCGGCCGCCCGGCCCCGGCGCGGCGCGCCAGGCTGCCTGCCCCGGCCTTGCCAGCGGAAGGGCGCATCTCCACGGTCCCGGCTGATTTCAACGCCCTGCGCGACTCCGAGGCGGCGCTTTTGTCCCGGCGGTTGTCCCCGGCCTCCCAGTCCCTGGGCTCCTTTGCCGAGCTGGCCGGGCCATTGCGCCACAGCCTGGAGCACCTTTCCCGCATGCCCCAGCAGGCCCCGGCCCTGGTGCGGCCCGGGGGTTCCCTCAGCTGGGGGCAGTTGCGCCTCAGCGCCGAGGAGCTCCTCAGCCTGCTGCCCGGCCTGGACGCCAACCCCGGCCTCCTGGCCGAGCGCTTTGTCTGGTACGAGCTGGCGCCCCGGCCGCTGCTCACGGGCTACTATGCGCCGGAAATGCAGGCCAGCCCGGTGCGCGCGCCGGGGTTCGAGTATCCGCTCTATGCCCCGCCGCCGGACATCGCTGCGCGGCCTGGGGCCTACGAGCGCCGGGCTGTGGATCAGGGCGGCGCGTTGGCCGGGCGCGGGCTGGAGCTGGCCTGGCTGGCCAACCCGGCCGATGTCTTCCTGCTCCAGACCGAGGGCGGCGGCAGTCTGCGCTTTTCCGACGGCGCGGTGCGCGGGGTGCATTTCGCGGGCAGCAACGGACTGCCCTTCAAGGGCCTGGGGCAGATTCTTTTGGACGCCGGGGCGCTGCCCAGGGAGCGCCTGAAGCGTGAGGACATCCGGGCCTGGTGCGCGGCCAACCCCTCCCGCGCCCTGGAGTTTATGGCCGAGAACCGCAGCTATGTGTTCTTCCGGTATAGCGCAGCGGTCGGCGAGGGCGCCCTGGGAAAACCGTTGACGCCGCTGGTCAGTCTGGCTACAGACCCAAGTCTCCTGCCCCTGGGGGCCGTGGCGGTGCTGGATGCGCCGCTGCCTGCCCAGGGCGCGCCGGAGCCCCTGCGCGGGCTGGTGCTGGCCCAGGACTCCGGCGCGGACATCCAGGGCCTCAGGCTCGACCTCTACCTGGGCAGCGGCGCGCGGGCCGAGCGCCTGGAGGCCGGGCTGCGCACACCCGCCACCTTGCATCTGCTCGTGAGCAAAAGCGCGCTACGGGCCAGACCATGAAACAAGAGAGCAGCATGACCGAATTCTCCTTTGACGACATCCGTGCTCTTTTGGCGCGCGCCTTTGCGGACCAGGACCAGGCCGTGGCCCCCTGGCACCGCCAGGAGCCCGTCTTTTCTGCGGACATCCCGGCCCTGGGCGCTGCCGAGGGCTTTGCCGACCTTGTGCTGCGCCAGCACTGGACCAATTTCCGCCTGTGGCACGTGGAGGACCGCGCGCGGCGCCAGGACGCCGGGCCGGAACTCATAGCGGACTGCAAGTACGCCATCGACAAGCTGAACCAGGAGCGCAACGATTTGATCGAGCGCCTGGACCGCTTCCTGGTCTGCGCCCTTGATCCCATCCTGCCGCCCCAGGCCGAGGGCGCCCGCCCGCGTTTCAACACCGAGTCCCTGGGCGTGGCCCTGGACCGGGGCTCCATCCTGGCGCTCAAGACCTTCCACATGCGCGAGCAGGCCGAGCGCCAGGGCGCGGGCGCGGACCTCGTGGCCGAGTGCAGCCGCAAGCTCGTGGTGCTTGAGGAACAGCGCGCGGATCTTTTGCAGTCCGTCCTCGACCTTGTGGAGGAGTACGCCTCGGGCCGGAAGCGGCCCAGGGTCTACTACCAGTTCAAGATGTACAACGATCCGCGCCTGAACCCGGAACTCTACAGCCGCAAGGCCGGGGCCTAAAGGCGCACGGGAGGGAGGCGCATGGCCAGGTATGAGACCGTCATCGGCCTTGAGGTGCACGCCCAGCTCAAGACCGCATCCAAGATCTTCTGCGCCTGCTCCACGCAGTTCGGCGCGGAGCCCAACGAGAACGTCTGCCCGGTGTGTTCCGGCATGCCCGGCGTGCTGCCCGTGCTGAACCGCAAGGTGGTGGAGTTCGCCGCCAAGATGGGCCTGGCCATCGACTGCGAGATCAACCGCACGAGCATCTTTGCGCGCAAGAACTACTTCTACCCGGACCTGCCCAAGGGCTACCAGACCTCCCAGTTCGAGCTGCCCATCTGCGAGCATGGCCACGTGGACATCCTGACCAACGCGGGGCCGAAGCGCGTGGGCGTCACGCGCATCCACATGGAGGAGGACGCCGGGAAGAGCATCCACTCCAGTGCGGACAACGCGAGCTATGTGGACCTGAACCGCGCCTGCGTGCCCTTGATCGAGATCGTTTCCGAGCCGGACCTGCGCAGCGCCGAGGAGGCCGTGGCCTACCTCAAGGCCCTGCGCAGCATCCTGGTCTACCTGGACATCTGCGACGGCAACATGGAGGAGGGCTCGTTCCGCTGCGACGCCAACGTGAGCGTCCGGCCCCTGGGCCAGGAGGCCCTGGGCACTCGCGCGGAGCTCAAGAACCTGAACTCCTTCAAGCATGTGCAGAAGGCCATCGAGTACGAGGTGGAGCGCCAGATCGAGCTGGTGGAGGACGGCGAGGCCGTGGTCCAGGAGACGCGCCTGTATGACGCGGGCAAGGGCGTCACGCACTCCATGCGCGGCAAGGAGGAGGCCCACGACTACCGCTATTTCCCCTGCCCGGACCTGGTGCCCCTGGTGCTTCAGGAGTCCTGGCTGGCGCAGTGGAAGTCCGAGCTGCCGGAGCTGCCCAAGGCCCGGGAGCAGCGCTTCATGGAGCAGTACGGCCTGTCCGCCGTGGACGCCGAGGTGCTGACCATTGAGCGCGACCTGGCGGAATATTTCGAGACCGCTGTCAGGGCCTTCAACGAACCCAAGAAGCTCGCCAACTGGCCCAAGAAAATAGCCAACTGGATGATGACCGACATCCTGCGCGAGCTGAACCAGACCGGCGGCCGCGTAACGGACCTCAAGCTGACCCCGCAGCATCTGGCCGCCCTGGTGCGCCTGGTGGAAGGGGGGGCGATCAGCGCCAAGAGCGGCAAGGACATCCTGCCCGAGCTGCTGGCCACTGGGGCTGACCCGGAAGAACTGGTCACGGCCAAGGGCCTGGTGCAGATTTCCGATACCTCGGCCCTGGCCGCCGCAGTGGACGCCGTGCTGGCCGAGAACCCCAAGGAGCTGGCCGATTACCGCGCGGGCAAGACCAAGCTCATGGGCTTCTTTGTGGGGCAGATCATGCGCCGCACAGGGGGCCAGGCCAACCCGGCCGTGGTGAACCAGCTTCTGGCAGAGAAGCTCAAATAATTCGCAAGGATGATCTGATGACCGAGCATATTCAGTATTCTCCGGAGCGCGACGCGCTGGTCCTGCTGGACCAGCGCTACCTGCCCACGCGCGAGGAATGGTTTGTCTGCAAGACTGTGAAGGACATCTGCGAGGCCCTGGTGGTCATGGTGGTGCGCGGCGCACCTGCCATTGGCGTCACTGCGGCCTATGGCTGCTACCTGGCCGCGCGCGAAGTGGCCAACCTGGTTCCTATTGTCGCGGACTGGAAGCCCGCCCTGGCGGCCAAGCTGGAGGAGATCGCCTCGGCCCGGCCCACGGCGGTGAACCTGCGCTGGGCCGTGCGCCTCATGCAGGCCGAGTGGTCCAAACGCCCGGAATTCTCCCTGGACGAGCTGTGCGTGTTCTGGCTGGCCAAGGCCAAGGTCATCCACGCCCAGGACATCGAAACCTGCAAGGCCATTGGTCAGGCTGGCGCGGACCTCATTAAGGATGGCGACACGGTGATGACCCACTGCAACGCTGGGGCCCTGGCCACGGCTGGCTATGGCACGGCGCTCGCGCCCATCCGCGCGGCGGTGGAGCAGGGGAAAACGGTGCAGGTCATCGCCAACGAGACCCGGCCCTTTCTCCAGGGCGCGCGCCTGACCGCCTACGAATTGCACAAGGACGGCATCCCGGTGCGCGTGGCCTGCGACAACGCCTGCGCGCTCCTGATGCAGCGCGGCCTGGTGCAGAAGGTCATCGTCGGGGCCGACAGGATCGCGGCCAACGGCGACGCGGCAAACAAGATCGGCACCTTTGGCGTGGCGCTCCTGGCCAGGGAGTTCGGCATCCCGTTCTATGTGGCCGCCCCGGTGTCCACCATTGACCCGGAAACCGCCGAGGGCTCGCTCATCCCCATCGAGGACCGCACCCCGCGCGAGGTGACCCACGTGGGCGCCATGCAGATCACCCCGGATGGCGTGGGCGTGTTCAATTTCGCCTTTGACGTGACCCCGGCGAAGCTCATCCACGGCATCATCACCGAGCAGGGGGTCTTGACAGCGCCGTACAAGGAGGCCATAGCCGCCCTGTTCACATAAGTTCCGTTTAGGAACAAGCCGTCCTGCGGGAGCTCGGAGAAACCGGGCTGAGAGGACCCCTTGCACATGCTGTGGGGTTGACCGTTGAACCTGTCCGGGTAATGCCGACGAAGGGAATTCTGCAACGCGAGGAGCCGTCCCTTCTTTGGGACGGCTTTTCGTTTGAGGCGCGTTTTGTGGAAACCGCAACAGTTGCAGGAGGATGGAATGATCATTGACGAGAGGATAGTGACGGAGGCCATTGCCACGGCCTATTTCGAGAAGTTTAAGAGCTGCCTGGACCTGGACGTGGCCATTGTGGGCGGCGGGCCTTCGGGCCTGACAGCGGCCTGGAAGCTGGCCGAGGCCGGACGCAAGGTCGCCCTGTTCGAGCGCAAATTGAGCGTGGGCGGCGGCATGTGGGGCGGCGGCATGACCTGGAACTTCATCGTGGTCCAGGACGAGGCCAGGGGCATCCTGGAGGATGCGGGCGTGGCCTTGCGCGAATACCAGCCCGGCTACTTCCTGGCCGACTCCGTGGCCGCCACGGCGGCCCTGGCCTTCAAGGCCACGCAGGCCGGAGCGCAGGTGTTCAACTGCATGAGCGTGGAGGACGTGGTGCTGCGCGAGGTGGACGGCGAAAAGCGCGTCATGGGCCTGGTGGTGAACTCCAGCCCCGTGGAGATCGCGCGGCTGCATGTGGACCCGCTTGTGCTCCACTGCAAATATGCCGTAGAATGCACCGGGCACGACGTGGAGATGCTCAAAACCCTGGTGCGCAAGAACGGGGTCCGGCTGAACACCCCGTCCGGCGGCATCGAGGGCGAGCAGTCCATGTGGGCCGACGTGGCCGAGACCAACACCGTGCGCCATACGCGCGAGGTCTTCCCCGGCGTGTATGTGGCGGGCATGGCCGCCAATGCCGTGTACGGCTCCTACCGCATGGGGCCGATTTTCGGCGGCATGCTCCTCTCCGGCGTCAAGGTCGCCCAGGAGCTTGACGCCCGACTGTAACCGTTGAACGCAAGACCTGGCCGGGGCCCCTGAACCCCGAAGGGGCCGGCCAGGCATCTGGAAGACGACCATGTTGCCCATCATCGCCCTCATCGGACGCCCCAACGTGGGCAAGAGCAGCCTCTTCAACCGCCTGGTGCGCAAGAACCAGGCCATCACCCACGACATGCCCGGCGTCACCCGCGACCGCATCTACGGCGAGATGGTCGAGGACGACGTGCGTGTTGCGGTGGTCGACACCGGGGGCATGCTGCCCGACTCCGCCGAGGAGGACAACGGCGGCATCGACAAAAGCGTGTTCGAGCAGGCTGCCGAGGCCCTTGAGGAGGCCGACATCGTCCTGTTCGTGGTGGACGGGCGCGAGGGCATCACCGGGCTCGACCAGGCCGTGGCCGAGAAGGTGCGCGACTCGGGCAAGGTCGCGCTCTTGGTGGTCAGCAAGATCGACGGCCCGGAGCAGGAGGCCAAGGCCACTGCGGATTTCCACGGCCTGGGCTTCGAAATCGCGCCGGTGTCCGCAGCCCACGGCTTTGGCCTGAACTCCTTACGCGAGCGCATCAGTGAGCTGGCCAGGCCATTTCTGGAGCAGGAGCCGGAGGATCAGGTGGAGCTGGAGCGCGGGCTCAAGATCTGCATGCTGGGCCGGCCCAATGCGGGCAAGTCGTCCATGGTCAACGCCCTCATCGGCCAGGGCCGCCAGATCGTCAGCGAGGTGGCCGGCACCACCCGCGACTCCGTGCAGATCACCTACGACATCGGCGGCAAGCGCTACATCTTCGTGGACACCGCCGGGGTGCGCCGCAGGGCCAATGTCCATGACTCCCTGGAGAAATTGAGCGTGTACCGGGCCCTGGCCAGCAGCAAGCGGGCCGACGTGACCATCCTGGTGCTGGACGCCCTGGAGGGCCTCTCCCGCCAGGACAAGCGGCTCATCGACTACCTGGCCTTGCAGCGCACGCCGTTCTTCGTGGCGGTGAACAAGATCGACCTGGTGCCCAAGGCGCAGCTGAAGGCCCTGCGCGAGACCTATGACGACGCCCTGCGCATCTGCCCGTACGTGCCCACGCTGTACGTCTCGGCCCTCAAGGGCACGGGGCTGCAGAAGGTTCTAAGCCTGGCCGAGGACATCCGGGCCGAGTGCACCATCCGCCTGGGCACGGGCGTGCTCAACCGGGCCATGAGCGAGGCCACCACAAAGCATCTGCCCCCGGTTATCAACCGCCGCCGGGCCAAGTTCTACTACATGACCCAGGCCGACGACAGCCCGCCGACCTTCGTGTTCTTTGTCAACGACGCCGAACTGGTGAAGCCTGCCTATGCGCGCTATTTGGAGAGCCAGCTGCGCAAGCTCCTGGGCATCCGCATGGCCCCGCTCCAGGCCGTGTTCCGCTCCAGCCACGAGAAGAGGGAGCCGGAGCGCGTGCTCAAGACCCGTGCGCCCCGGCTGGGCAAGTCGCGCCAGGAGGCGGACGCCAGGCACGGGACCAAGCACTGGGTCAAGTCACCGGACGGACAGGACGGCAAGCCGGGCGGCAAGCCCGGAGCCAAGCCCGGAGCCAAATCAGGCGGCAAGCCCAAGGGCAAGCTCGGGGCCAAGCATGGCAAGGGCTCTGTGAAGGGCACGAAACGTTGATGCGTCCTGGTGCCTTGACAGCCGCCGCCGCCAGGGGGTAGAGGGTTCAACCGCGCGCATGTGGCGCGTTTCCAAGGAGAGGTGGCCGAGCTGGCCGAAGGCGCTCGCCTGCTAAGCGGGTATGGGCCTTAAAAGCCCATCGAGGGTTCGAATCCCTCCCTCTCCGCCAGAATTCAAGGGGTTACGGTGTTCGCCGTGACCCTTTTTTCGTGCCCACAATCGGGGCGAATCGCACAACTGCACCCCAGAAGCGTCCCCTTCCACAGAAATTGCCCGGGTTTTCCCTTCCGCCACCTCGCTCTCCCCCACTGCGCCCAAGGCGTTGCACTCAAGCCGGATTGTTCTGCGTGCTGCCGCAGCCGGGATGCTGTTTACAGGGCTTGTGTTGTACGGTATCTTTTGCAGGAATCAGGAGTGTGTTATGGCAACAGCGCTACGCACAGGACTGTTCTCACTGCAGTTGGCGGCCCCTGGGCCGCTCACCCCGGCCCAGGCCGCCCTGCAACGCCATGACAACCTCCCGGCGGCCCAATGATCATGACGACCCAAGGACACGGCTCCACCAGCTCCCTGGTGACGCGCCTGACGCTGTTGCTGGCCCTTGTGGTCGGGCTCACTCCGGTCATCGCCTATTGGACTTACTCCTATACGCGGTTGACGACCCAGCTGGAGGGCAATCTCAAGATCCAGGCCCTGGCCCTGAGCGACTTCATCACCGCCCAGCCCGACACCTGGGATGTCGCCACGGACCGGCTGCTGGGCAGCCTGGACCGCTACGTGTCGCACGAAAAAGGCTTTCGCGTGTACGATGCCCGGGGGGTGGTGGTTGTCCAGGCCGCCCCCACCATCCCTGGCCCATTCATCACCCGCAGCCACTCGGTATACGCCTTCGGCCACCCCGTTGGGCGCATGGAGGGGCAGGAGTCTTTGCGCCAAGAGTTATTGATCGGTTTGGCCGTGCTCTGCGCCAGCCTGTTCTGCGCCTGGCTGCTCTGGGTGCCCATTCGCGTCCTGCCCCTGGCCGCGCTGGCCGCCGCCGAACGGGGTCTCAGGGCCCGGGACCATTACCAGCGGGCCTTGCTGGACAACTTTCCCTTCCTGGTCTGGCTCAAGGATGTGGAGAACCGATTCCTGGCCGTGAACGCGAAATTTCTGGAAACCACTGGCCTGCCCTCCGGCGAGAACCTGACCGGCACGGCTGATGCGCGCATTGTCCCGACTGAGCTGGCGCAGAAGCTGCGGGGCGACGATCAGGCTGTGCTGGCCAGCGGCCAACCCAGGCGGGTGGAGGAGTGGGTTGTGGACAACGGCCAGCGCCGCTGCTTCGAGATCTACAATTCCCCGGTGGTCTTGGACGGTCAGAGCATCGGGACCGTGGGCTATGCCCAGGACATCACCGAGCAGCGCCGCGCCGAGGACGCCCTGCGGGAGAGCGAGAACCGCTTCCGCGAAGTGGTGGAGGGCACGGATAATCTTGTCACCCGGGTGGATGCCAGCGGGCGGTTTCTCTACGTCAATCCCATGGCCCGCAGGATTTTCGGCCTGGAGCCGGAGCACTGCCTGGGGCGGCTGGCCTTTGACTTCGTCCATCCCGACGACCGTGAAGCGACCAAACAGGCTTTCAACGGCTGGCTAACGGACAGGTTCGTCCACGCCACCTTCGAGAACAGGCAGGTTTCGCAGGCTGGAGAGGTGCGGCACCTGTCCTGGAACATTGACCTGCACTTCGATTCGGGCGGGAGTATTACGGTCATCGACGGTATCGCCCATGACGTCACGGAGCTCAAGAACGTGCAGCTGCAGTTGGAGGACCGCGTGGCCGAGCGCACCGAGGAGCTGCGCAACACCGTGCAGGCCCTGGAGGTTGCCAAGACCAGGGCCGAGGCCGCCAGCAAGGTCAAATCGGCCTTTTTGATGAATCTGAGCCACGAATTGCGCACCCCGCTCAGCCCCATTGTGGCCCTCACCGAGCTGATGCTGGGCGCCGAACTCCCCGCTGCGGAACAGCGCGAATACCTGCAACTGGTGCACGGGGCCTCGCAGCGGTTGCTGACGTTGTTCAACAGGCTCTTCGAGCTGCTGGATCTGGAGGGCTACGCGTTTGTGCCCGGCGTGGTGGACCTGGGCTCGTTCAAGGACCTGGTGTTGCACGAGCTGACCCCGTCCGCCCAGGCCAAGGGGCTGACCCTTGCTGGCTCGGTTGCACCTGAACTGCCGCAGTATGTCTGGACGGACATGCACCTGCTCCATTTGACCGTGCAGGAGTTGGCCCAGAACGCGGTGCGCTTCACCGAGGCCGGGGGGGTGTCCCTGGCCCTTTCGCTGCGCGCGCGCGCGGACGACCGCGTCACGGTATGCATCGAGATCGCGGACACCGGAATCGGCATCCCCGAGGACCGCATCGAGGCCATCCGCAGCGGACTGACCCAGGGCGACACCCCGCTGACCAAGCACTACGGCGGCCTTGGCGTGGGCATGGCCAAGGCCAGCCGGGCCATCGCCCTGCTGGGCGGGCAACTGGAGATCGACAGCCACCTGGGCCGGGGCACGGTGATGCGCATTGTTCTGCCCCTCAGAGTGGCGGATTTGGATGAGGACGGGGGCCTGGAGTATGTGCGCACTCCGGGCGGCGACTGGGCATGGCGCGGCCAGTGACGAGGGGGTGGCGCAAAGCGGAGGGAAGGTCAGCCGGCGCACGCAAATGAGGTGAAAAACGGCAGGGGGCGTCATTGACTCGGATAAATGAGCGACGTAGAGGAGGAATGCTGGCATCCCAAAGATGCTGGCCTGGGTTGTTGCACTCTTTTACGAACCAAGCACAAGGGGAACTGAAGATGTTCAAGAAATTCAGCATCGCTGTTGTTGCCCTGGCCGTCATGCTCACCGCGCTTCCGGCCATGGCGGACCACCACAAGGCGAAAATCATGACCAAGGACGGGCTCGGCGCCTACATGACAGACGCCAAGGGCATGACGCTCTATTTCTTCACCAAGGACTCGGCGGGCAAATCCGTGTGCCTGGGAGACTGCCTCGAGAAATGGCCGGCCTACGCCGCCGACAAGGTGGAGCCCCAGGCCGGGCTTGAGGCCAAGGACTTCACAACCTTCAAGCGCGAAGACGGCAAGCCCCAGGTGCTGTACAAGGGCTTCCCGCTCTACTATTTCTTCAAGGACCAGAAGCCGGGGGACACCAACGGCCAGGGGGTCAACAACGTCTGGTACGTCATCAACCCAGCGGCCTTCCCGCCGAAGAAGTAGGGTCTGAGGGGGGGGCGTTTCCCAGGGATTTCCCCCCGCACAGCCGGAACAAAGCGTCCCGGTCCCTTTCAGGGGCCGGGATGTTTCGTGTCCGAGGCGGGCCGTGTTCAGCCCGCTGCGTCCAGCTCCCCAAGCCGGGCCTCGGCCGCCTCCCAGCGGGCGAAAACGCCCTCCAGCTCGGCCTCCAGGGCTGTCAGGCCGTTTCGCGCGGCGGTGATGGCAAGCGGGGCCTTCTTGTACAGCTCCGGGTCGGCCAGCTGCGCCGTGGCGCTTGCGATGTCCGTCTCAAGCCGCTCAATGCGGGCCGGGAACGCGGCCAGCTCCGCGCGCAGGGTCTCGACCTCGCGCTGCTCCTTGAAGCTGAGCCTGCGGGGCCTGGCCGTGGCTGCTGCTGCAACTTCGGGCTGCCTGACCAGGGCGGGCTTAACAGCGGCCTTTCCCTGGGACTGGTCTGCGGGCTGCGGACGCTGGCGCAGCCAGTCGTCGTAGCCGCCCACATACTCCGCCACCACGCCCTCGCCCTCGAAAACCAGGGTGCTTGTGACCACGTTGTTCAGAAACGCGCGGTCGTGGCTGACCACGATGAGCGTGCCCGGATATTCCATGAGGCGGTCCTCCAGAAGCTCCAGGGTCTCGGCGTCCAGGTCGTTGGTGGGCTCGTCCATGACCAGCACGTTGGAGGGCCGGGTGAACAGGCGCGCCAAGAGGAGCCGGTTGCGCTCCCCGCCGGAGAGCACGCGCACCGGGCTGTTGGCCCGTTCCGGGGCAAAGAGGAAGTCCTTCAGGTAGCCCATGACGTGGCGGGTGCGGTCTCCGATGGTGACCACGTCGTTGCCGTCGGCCACGCTCTCGCGCACGCTCTTGTTCGGGTCCAGCTCCTCGCGGTGCTGGTCGAAGTAGGCCACCTCCAGGTTGGTGCCCAGGCGCACGGCGCCTGTGCTGGGCTGGATTCTGCCCAGGAGCACCTGGATCAGCGTGGTCTTGCCCGCGCCGTTGGGGCCGATGAGGCCCAGCTTGTCGCCGCGCATGATGGACAGGTCGAGGTTCTGGAACACCGGCCGGGCGCCCTGGCCCCAGGCGTGCGACACGCCCTTGGCCTCCACCACCAGCTTGCCGCTTCTCTCGGCGTCCTGCACGATGATGGTGGCCGTGCCCGAGCGTTCGCGGCGGCTGGCGCGCTCGTCGCGCAGCTTCTTGAGTTCGCGCACGCGGCCTTCATTTCTGGTGCGGCGGGCCTTGACGCCCTGGCGCACCCAGACTTCCTCGCGCGCCAGCTTCTTGTCGAACTCGGCCCAGCCCTTTTCCTCGTTGGCCAGCATGGCCTCCTTGCGCGTGAGAAAGGTGTCGTAGTCGCAGGACCAGTCCGCCAGCTTGCCGCGGTCCAGCTCGATGATGCGCGTGGCGATGCGCCTGAGGAACATGCGGTCGTGGGTGATGAAGATGAGCGTGCGCACGTGGCGCAGCAGGAAGTCCTCCAGCCAGGCGATGGAGTCGATGTCCAGGTGGTTGGTGGGCTCGTCCAGCAGCAGCACGTCCGGATTGCCCACCAGGGCGCGGGCCAAGAGGGCGCGGCGCTTGAGCCCGCCGGAGAGATCCTCGAAGTGCTGGTCCGGGTTGAGCGCCAGGCGCGAGATGGCCGCGTCCACGTCCGAGAGCTCGGTCCAGCCGCCCAGGTCCGAGAGGGCGGCCTGGGCCTCGGCCAGGCGCGCGGGGTCGCCGCTGGCCAGGGCCTGGTGGTGCTCGGCGATGCATGTGCCCAGCGCGCCCAGGCCCTGGGTCACCACCTCGTAGACCGTGCCCGTGAGCACCTCCGGCACCTTTTGCGACAGGCGGGCCACGGTGAGGCCCACAGACCGGGCGATTTCGCCGCTGTCCGGGGTCAGGTCGCCGGAGAGCAGGCGCAGCAGGGTGGACTTGCCCTCGCCGTTGCGGCCCACAAGGCAGACGCGCTGCCCGGGCTCGATCTGGAAGGAGATGCCGTCGAGCAGCTTGGGCCCGCCAAAACTCATAGTCAGATTATTTACGCTGAAGAGTGCCATGCCCGGCTTCCTATGCTGGCCCAGCCGGTGGGTCAAGGTGCGCGCGGCGGGGAAATTTCCAAGAGCCTGGAGCGGGGCTGGCCCAAGTACAGAAAATGGCGGTGCGAGAACGCGCTGTGGCCCTGCCCCTCTGCCTTGCCAATATGCCCAGCCCAGGTCTTCGCTTCAGGCCGGGCTCTTGGGCAGGAGCGGGGCGGTTCCGTCCGGGAGTGGATTGAACAGGGCCGCAGCCTCGGAGAGGACGTTGGGATTGGTGAAGTCGCGCGGAGAAGAGATCGGGCTGCTGACGGTGTAGTGCATGGCCGCCAGAAACGCGGTTGCACTGCCCTTGTGCTGGTCCTGCATGGCCTGGCCCACTTCGTTGCAGAGATAGTGCGCGCAGCGTGGCGACTTGAAGAGGCGTATGGTGCAGCCGTCCTCGGCCAGGCAGCGGCAATAGCCCGGTTTGAGCCGCTGTCCCTGACGGAGACTGTGCGCAGACTCGTTTTGCTGCATGCCGCCGATGATGTGGGCCATGTGCAGGGCCATGGGCGAGTGTTGCGCGCTCATCAGATCCATCGCGGAGAGCGTGACGAAGTGGTCGTCATTGCAGCAGCCCACGGGCGGGCGGGGGCAGTTGCCGCAGGTTGCGCGCGGCCCGGACTCGAGCACGGTGTCCAACTGGCGGATGTACAGGGAGTAGGCGATGACCTGCCGTCGCACCACTTGTTTCAGTCCGCCGAGGTGCCCGCTCAGGCTCTCGATCTGAGTGCAGGCGCGCTGTTCTGTGAGAAAGGGGTGCGGTCGGGTCAGGGCTTCAAGGTCGCCGTCCACGGAAGCGTGGTCGTGCTGCGACAGGCCGCTCAGCCAGCGATCGATGGGCATGGTGTCCCGTGTGTGTGACCACAGCACAACTGGCGAGCGGGATTACCAGCCGCGCGAACCGTAGGGAGCAAAATATACTTGATTGGTATGAGATTGCAAGGGCGAATAATGTTTTCCGAGCCGCTGCCGGATGCCCTGGGCAGAACCAGGGCTGATGCTGCCCAGGGCTATTGTCTTTCCGCAGCACTCTGCGCCGGGAGCGCAGGGTGCCGTCCATTCAAATGTGTTATACATAGGGGTGAAAGAGGCAGCCTATGGCTGGACACGCTCGCCTGAAATGGCATACACTGAGTATGTGTCGCCCCCTGGACTGTGTGCCGGCGGCTTGCGTTCAAGATTCAGGAGGACAGGGATGCCCCCCCAAAAAAGCGACCCAGCCGAAGCGCAGACGGACCCGGCCGACCCGTCCGCAGCCCAGGCGCTCCGTCCGGCCCTCGAGGCCTACCAGGCCTTCCTTGAGGACTGCCCGGAGCCCATGCAGATCACCGACTTCTCGGGCGTCATCCGCGCGGTGAACCGCTGCTACTGCGAGGAGGCTGGTTTCCCCCGTGAAGAGCTCATCGGGAAAAAAGTCCATGAGTTCGGTTTCTATGTGGATGTTTCGCAACGCGACCAATTGTTTGCTCTGCTCAAGGCCCAGGGGCAGGTACGCGAGTTCAAGATGCGCCTGCGCACAAAGACCCAGGGCGAGTTCGCCGCCCTGGTCTCGGCCTCGCTCATCGTGCTGGGCGGTGAGCCTTTGGTGCTCAGCACCATCCGCAACCGAAGCGAGCTGGAGGCCGCCCAGGAGGCGCTGCGCAAGAGCGAGGAACTGTTGCGCGGGGCCTTTCAGGCCAGCCTTGACCCCATTTCCCTGTCCAAGACGAACGGCGAGTTCGTGGAGGTCAACGAGGCCTTCTGTGAGCAAAGCGGCTACAGCCGGGAGGAAGCCCTTGGCCGCACGGCCCAGGATCTCGGGTTGTGGCGGCACATCTCCCAGCGCGAGGGTTTTTTGGCCGCCCTGACGGCGCAGGGGTCGGTGCGCGCCTTTGAAGCCGAAATGTTCGACCGCTCCGGGAGCTCGCGGCGCTGCCTGCTTTCGGCGCGCATCACAGTGGTCGGCGGCGTGCCCATGGTGCTCACCGTGACCAAGGATGTCACCAAGCTTTTGGAGGCTGAGGATGCCCTGCGCAAGAGCGAGGAGTTCTTCCGCACCCTGGTGCACGACGGCGTGGACCCGGTGGGCCTGGCCGCGAACAACGGCGCCTTCGTGGAGGTCAACGACGCTTTCGTGGAGCTGACCGGCTATTCGCGCGAGGAGATCATCGGCAAAAACGCCACGCAGCTGGGACTATGGAACGATCTGGCCCAGCGCGACGAGATGCGCCAGATGATGCTTGAGCAGGGGGCCATCCACAACTATGCCCTGTCCGTGCGGCGCAAGGACGGCGCCCTGCGGCACTGCCTGCTCTCCGGGCGGCGGCTGGCCATCGGCGGGAGCGAGATGCTCTATACCTCCACCAAGGACGTCACCGAGTTGCGTGACGCCGAGGAGTCCCTGCGCGCCAGTGAACAGCGCTTCCGCTTCATCCTGAACGACGTCTCCCAGATCGCCATCCAGGGCTACGACGAGAACCGCGTGGTGATCTTCTGGAACGAGGCCAGCGAGCGCCTCTACGGGTACAGCGAGCAGGAGGCCCTGGGACGCAGGCTCGAGGATCTGATCATCCCGGACTACATGCGCCAGGATGTCATCGACGCCGTGAACGACTGGATGGTCCGGGGCAGCCATATTCCCGCCGAGGAATTGACCCTGCGCGACAAGCAGGGCCGACCGGTTCCCGTGTACTCCTCCCACGTCATGTATACCGCCAGTTCCGGCCATAAGGAGATGTACTGCATCGACCTGGACATGACGGACCTCAAGCACATGCAGGGCGAACTCATCGAGGCCAAGGACCGTGCCGAGGCCGCCGACAGGGCCAAGAGCGAGTTTCTGGCCAACATGAGCCACGAGATACGCACGCCGCTGAACGGCATCCTCGGCATGCTCCAGCTCATGCAGCCCGACAACACGGCCGAGGAGCAGGCCATCTACGTCAGCAGCGCCGTGGATGCGGGGCACAGGCTGCTTTCGCTGCTCAACGACGTGCTCGACTTTTCCAAGATGGACGCCGGGCAGGTCAAGCTGCGGTCCTTGCCCTTCCGCATGGCCACTCTTTTCGATTCCGTGGCCTCCATGTTCCAGGTGCCTTGTGCGGCCAAGAAGCTGGACCTGAGCTTCCGGGTGCATCCGAGCGTGCCGGAGACGCTTCTGGGCGACGAGGCCCGCATCCGGCAGATCCTGTTCAACATTGTGGGCAACGCGGTCAAGTTCACCGCTTCCGGCAGTGTGCGCGTCGAGGCCTGGGCCAGGCCCGATACCCGGCGCGGGTTGGGCATGGCCCGGGTGTACCTGTCCGTGACGGATACGGGCATCGGCATTCCGGACGACAAAATCACCTATGTGTTCCGCCGCTTCACCCAGAACGACGGCACCTTCACGCGCGAGTATGAGGGCGCGGGCCTGGGCCTGGCCATCGTGAAGCGCATCGTGACCCTGATGCAGGGCGGCATCGCCGTGGACAGCGAGGTGGGCCTGGGCACCACCATGAACCTCCACCTGCTGCTGGGCACGCCGCCGCCCGTGGCCCAGGCGGCGCAGATGGCCGGCAGCGCCGCCGAGTCCGCCGAGACAACCCCGCCCCTGCGCATTCTCTTGGCCGAGGATGACGCCACCAGCCAGCTCGCCATGCGCATCATGCTCGCGCGCCTGGGGCACCAGGTGGTCTTTGTCGAGACCGGGAGCATGGTTGTGCAGGCGTTGCAGGAAGGAGACTTTGACTGCATCCTCATGGACATCCAGATGCCGGAGCTGGGCGGTGTTGCGGCCACGCAGATCATCCGTAGCGCGCCGGAGCTGGCGCACAAGGCCGGAATTCCGATCATCGCCCTCACGGCCTACGCCATGAGCGGGGACCGCGAGAAGTTCCTGGCTGCGGGCCTGGATGGCCATGTGCCCAAGCCGGTGGAGCTGGAGGAGTTGCAGCGGACCTTGCGCTGGGTGGCCAGGAGGCTTGGGCGCGCCAGCCTGTGAGCGGGCCTTAGGCGCGGGTGTGCGCCTTGTAGGCCTGCACGGTGTTCCTGAGCAGCATGGCGATGGTCATGGGGCCGATGCCGCCCGGCACCGGGGTCATGGCGCTGGCCGTGGCGCAGAGGTACTCGAAGTCGCAGTCGCCCACCAGGCCTTCCTCCACGCGGTTGATGCCCACATCCACCACCACCGCGCCCGGCTTGACCATGTCGCAGGTGACGAACTTGGGCTTGCCGATGGCCGCGAACACGAAGTCCGCGCGTCGGCACTGCCCGGCCAGGTCCGGGGTGCGCGAGTGGCAGAGGGTCACCGTGGCGTCGCCGAAGCGGCCCGGCTGGGAGAGCAGGATGGACAGCGGGCGGCCCACGATGTTGCTGCGGCCCACCACCACGGCGTGCTTGCCCTGGGTGGGCAGATCATAGCGCCGGAGCAGCTCGATGACCCCGGCCGGGGTGCAGGGCGCAAAGCCCGGCAGGCCCAGGGCCAGCCGCCCCATGTTTTCCGGGTGGAAGCCGTCCACGTCCTTGTGCGGGGTGATGCGCTCCAAGAGGGCGCGGCTGTCCAGTCCCCCGGGCACCGGCAGTTGCAGCAGGATGCCGTCCACGCGTTCGTCGGCGTTGAGCCGGGCGATGAGGGCCTCCAGCTCGGCCTGGGTGGCGGCGGCGGGCAGATGGTGCGGGAAGGAGGTGATGCCCACCTCGGCGCAGGCGCGCTCCTTGTTGCGCACGTAGACCTGGGAGGCCGGGTCCAGGCCCGCCAGGATCACGGCCAGTCCGGGCGCGCGGCCATGCCGGGAGACAAGATCAGCCACCTCGTCCTTAAGTTCGGTGCGGATGGACTGGGCCGTGGCTTTGCCGTCGAGCAGGATCATGGAGCCTCCGGGCGTCTGGTGTTGCTGGCAGTCGTGCGCGACGCCCGGAGGAATTTAGGACAAAGGCCTGGGCTTGTCGAGGGCGCAGACACAGGCCTGCTAGCGGACGGTGACCTCCACGCGGCGGTTTTTGGGCTCATGGGGGTTGGCGCTTTGGACCAGCGGATTGGCCGAGCCGTGCGAGCTGACCTCAAAGGCCTCCGGCGGCAGGCCCGCCTTGACCAGGAGCGTGAGCACGGCCTCGGCCCGTTTGCGCGCCAGGACGATGTTGAGATCCTCGGCCCCGGCCTTGCTGGCGTGGCCCACAATGGCGATATCGTGCGTACGGCGCTCGGTGGCGGCGGACAGGACCCTGGGCAGCAGGGCCTGGGACTCGGGGGTGAGCTGCACGCCGTCGCTTATGAAGTACAGGATGAAGCGCAGCGGCTTGGCGGGCATGGCGCGCAGGGCCGGGCCGAAGAGCTGCTCCTGCTCCTCCGGCGAGAGGGCCTCGGGCGCGCTGGGCGCGGCCTTGGGCGCGACGCGCGTGGCCGTGCCGGCCTGGGTCAGGGTCTGGCTGCCCAGGTCGTTTTTCACCACCACGCTGCCCACGTGCCCGTCCGGATCGGGCAGCAGGAGCACCACATTGCGGTTCTTGCCACAAGCGGCCAGAAGCAGCACAGCCAAGATCAGGGGGAGCAGGCGAAGGGCGTGCATCTCAGCGTCCCTCCCCGCTTTCCGGCCCGTCTTCCACATGCATCAGGAAGTGCGTGCCCCGGATGCCGAGGGCGTAGCCCGCAGCCAAAAATTGCATGCTCTCCGGCGAGAGCTTGGCCATCTCCCCGGTGCTGCAGGCCAAGGAGCCCTTCTTCAGGCGCAGCAGCGCGTTCAGGGCGTTTTTTTCCGGCGCGAACAGGAAGCGCTCCACCACGAGCCTGCTCCCCGGCCCCAGGGACAGGGTGGAATTGTCGCGCATGACCAGGCCCACGCTGCCGCCCGGGCCTGTGGTCAGCACGTCCTTCTCGAAGATGCGGTCGCCGGGTTTGAGGGCTGCGGGCGCGGCCCCGTCGCGGGCCACCTGGGCCTCGCCGGAGATGGATTTCACGCTCCCGGCCGGGCTGTCTCCTTGTGCGGCCAGGGCCGTGGCAGTGGGGAGGGCCAGCAGGGCGGTCAGGGCCAGGGTGCTGAGGGCGGAACAAATGGTTTGTCGGCGCATGGGGGTTCCTCCATGCTTCAGCGGCTACGCTTTTTCCGCCTGCTTGTCAAAGGGGGGGCGCCCGCTCCGGGCGGTTTCAGGGCAGGGCAGCGCCCAGCCACCAGCGCAGGAATTGCGGCCCGGCCAGGAGATAGGCTGCGGCCCCGGCGCACAGGAAGGGGCCGAAGGGCAGGGCCGTGCGCAGGCCGTCGCCGCCTTGATGCGCGGTGCGTCGCGCGGCCACCAGGCCCACGGGCAGGGCCAGCACGGCCCCGGCGAAGAGGGTCAGCGGCACGGCCAAGGGGCCGAGCAGCGCGCCGATGAGCGCCATGAGCTTGGCGTCGCCCAGGCCCAGGCCGTCCAGGCCCCGGAGGCGGCGGTAGGCCCAGGCCAGAAGCCACGACCCGCCGCCGCCCAGCAGCGCGCCCAAGAGCGCCGCCCGCCAGCCGATGCCCAGGGTGTGCAGGCGGGGCAAAAGCGCCGAGACCAGAAAGGCCGCCGCAGCGCCCGGCAGGGTCAGCGCGTCCGGCAAAAGCAGCGTCTCCAGGTCGATGAGCGAAAGGACGAGCAGCAGCGTGCCGAAGCTAACGGCCGCGAGCCAGTGCCAGCCCGGCCCGAACAGGGCGGCCGTGGCCAGGGCAAAAATCATGCTGAACAGTTCGCTCAGCGGATAGCGCAGGGGGATGCGGACGGAGCAGAAACGGCAGCGCCCGCCCTGGAGCAGAAAGCCCAGGAGCGGGATGTTCTCGCGCCAGGACAGGGTATGATTGCAGGCCGGGCAAAAGGACCGCGCCGGGCTGGTCACGCTGCCGCCGGTTGCCAGGCGGTGGCCCGCGCAGCTGGCGAAGCTGCCGAGCACCAGGCCCAGCAGGGCGGCCAGCGCAAAAAACAGAGTCTGGTCCCCAAACAGGATCTGGTCCACGGCGCGTTGTCTCCTTCGCAAGCATGGTCCGGGCTTGAAGGTCGGGCCAAACTGCTGCATGATGGCGTGAGCCGTGCGAGACGACCCGGCTCCGCAGCCTGAAAGCCGGAGCTACCGCATTTCTTCCGGCCCCACAAGCGCCCCCACGTGAGGAGAACCGCCCCATGACCAACAGTTCCCGCTTCATCCCGGACATGAGCGCCGATGAAATCGCCGCTGTCCAGCAGGACGGCCTCAAATGGACCGTGCACCACGCCTACCAGGGCAGCCCCTTCTACCGGCGCCGCCTGGACGAGGCCGGCATCCATCCGGGCGACATCAAGCATCTCTCCGACCTCGCCCGGCTGCCCTTCACCACGGCCCACGACCTCCAGGCCGAGTACCCCCTGCCGCTGCTCAGCGTGCCCGAGGAGCAGGTGGTGCGCATCCACGGCTCAAGCGGCACCACGGGCAAGCGCAAGATCCTCACCTACACCCAAAAGGACATCGACGACTGGGCGGACATGTTCGCCCGCTGCTACGAGCTGGCGGGCCTGACCACCCTGGACCGCGTGCAGATCTGCGTAGGCTATGGCCTGTGGACCGCCGGGGTAGGCTTCCAGCTCGGCTGCGAGCGCTTCGGGGCCATGGCTCTGCCCCTGGGGCCGGGCATGCTCGACATCCAGCTGCAGATGCTGACCGACCTGGGCTCCACCTGCCTGGGCTCCACCGCGAGCATGGCGCTGCTTTTGGGCGAGGAAGTGGAAAAGCAGAACCTGCGCGGCAAGATCAAGCTCAAGCGCTCCATCTTCGGGGCCGAGGCGCACACCAGGAAGATGCGCCAGCGCTTCGAGGAGGCTTTAGGCGTGGAGCACAGTTTCGACATCTCCGGCATGACCGAGATCTACGGCCCCGGCGCAGGGATAGAGTGCGAGGCGCACCAAGGGATCCACTACTGGGGCGACTACTACATCCTGGAGATCATCGACCCCCTGACGCTTGAGCCCGTGGCCCCCGGCGAGCTGGGCGAGATGGTCATCACCAGCCTCCGGAAGGAGGCCAGCCCGCTCATCCGCTACCGCACCCGCGACATGACCCGGCTCATCCCCGGCCTGTGCCCCTGCGGCTGCGCCATGCCGCGCCACGAGCGCATCCAGGGCCGCAGCGACGACATGATTATCTTCCGGGGCGTGAACATCTACCCCGGCCAGGTGGCGGCCGTGCTGGAGAAGCACCCGCAGATGCTCTCAGAGTACCAGATCGTGCTCTCCCGCGCCGATGGCCTGGACCAGATGCTGGTGCGCGCGGAGCGCCGGGCCGGGATCTCGGGCACGGAGGGGGCTGCGGCCTCGGAGGCCCTGGCCCGGGCCGTGGCCGAGGACATCCGCAACCAGATTTTGGTGCGCGCGCAGGTGGAGGTGGTGGAGCCCGGCACCCTGCCGCGCAGCTTCGCCAAGACCAAGCGCGTGATTGATGAGAGAGAGAAAGACTGAACGGGAGAAGGACTGAGAGAGAGAAAAAAGGATTGAGCGAGAGAAGGGCTGAACAGGACAAGAGGGTCTATTCCAACCCCCGGAGGGCCGCCATGCCGAGCCTCGACATCCTCGCCGACCGGCACGTGGTCATCGACCGCCGCCAGGGGCATTACCTGTGTTTTCCGGACGTTTGCCTGACGGACGACGGCCGCCTGCTCTGCGCCTACAACGAGTTCGACCGCCACGTGGGCACGCGGCGCAGGCTGCTGCTGCGCGAGAGCCTGGACCTGGGCCGCACCTGGACCGCTGCCCGCATCCTGAACGCCACGGATTCGCACTGCCCGCGCCTGTCGCGGGTGTCTGAGAGCAGTGGGGATGGGAGCGGGGGCGACAGCGGGGGCGGGCTGCTGGTCCTTGGCGACGACGCCGGGGCCACGCTGCACTGGAGCGCCGACCAGGGCCGCACCTGGGCCCAGCAGCCGGGCGCGGGCCTGAACCACGGCCTGCTCGACCGCATCCTGGAGCTGGACAACCTGACGCTCTTCACCACCGGGCACCAGCACCGGGGCAGCCAGCCGCAGCCCAGGATTCGCCAGGCCCCCACGGAGCAGATGGCCTACCTCTCGCGCAACCTGGGCCGCAGCTGGGAGAGCTTTTCCGTCATCGCCAGCGAGAAGTGCCTGGTGCTCTGCGAGGCCTCGGTGGTCCGCCTGCCCCAGGAGCTGCTGGGCGGCCCGCCGCGCCTGCTGGCGCTCATGCGCGAGAACTCCTTTGTGGGCGAGCCCATGTACTGGTGCCTGAGCGAGGACGGCGGAGCCACCTGGAGCGAGCCCCGGCCCAGCCCGCTCATCGGGCACCGGCCCACCCTGGGCTGGACCAGGAGCGGCCGCCTGCTCGTGACCTACCGCGACGTGGGGCCGGACCCCGGCACCAAGGCCTGGCTGGGCTCCCTCGACGAGCTGTGCTCGGACTTCGAGGTCCACGGCCTGCACCCGGCGCCAAACAATCCGCGCCTGACCAGGAGCGGATTGCTGGTGAAGAACGAGGCCGTATCACTTTCTGCGAATGACGCGCCGGTGCGCTATTCCCTGCGGCCCCTGACCGACCCGGACTCGGCCCGTGCGGTGTTCGAGGCCGAGGTCAAGGTGGTCTCGGCGGACGTCAACGGCTGCGGCATCCGCCTGGGCCTGTGGTGGAAGCTGTACCCGGACTGCCTGGCCCCGGACCTGGACGACGTCCTGCCCATCCCCTGGAAGCCGGGCCGCTTCCACACCGTGCGCATCGAGTACGAGCCCGGCCTGTGCCGTCTGTTCGTGGACGGCAAGGCGCGCGGCGAATACCCGGTGGACCGCCTGTCCGGCGAGACGCGGCCCATCCTGGTGGGGGCCATTGTGCGCCGGGGCGACAACGCCTGCGAGGCCGTGTGGCGGCGCATGTCGCTCATGACCGAGGAGCCGCGCTTGGGCCGCAGCTATGCCTGGTCCTGGGACCACAACAGCGGGCTCCTGCCCGACGAGCACATCCAGCGGCGCGTGCTGGAGCTGCGCAACGACCGCCTGGCCAATCCGGCGGACTTCGGCTACTCCGGCTGGACCGAGCTGCCCCCGAACGCCGACGGCCCGCAGTTCTTCTGCGCCTACCACCACGGCGGCGGCGCGGAGCCGGGCTACACGCCGGGCGAGAGCGCCTATGTGGCGGGCACGTGGTTCAGCGAGAGCGATTTTGGAGCTGCCGAGTGATGCATATCCCTGTTCTGACCCCTGACTGGCCGGAGTACGAGCTCATCGACTCCGGCAACTCCCGCAAGCTGGAGCGCTTCGGCAAGGTCCTCCTGGTGCGCCACGAGCCCAAGGCCTGGTGGCATCCGGCCTTGCCCGAGGGCCAGTGGGCCAAGGCCCACGCCACCCAGGACGACGAGGGCCGGCTTACGATCAGCGGAAAGGTGCCCCGGGCCTGGCCCCTGCGCCTCGACCTGTCCGGTGGGCTGTCCGGCGGCCCATCCGGTGGTCGTCAGATCACTCTGGAGGCGCGGCTGTCCGAGACCTCCCGGCACATCGGCCTGTTCCCGGAGCAGGCCCCGCACTGGCGGCTTTTGGCCGAGGTCGCGGCCCAATTCCCCAAAAAGGGCGAGGCCCCGAAGCTCTTGAACCTCTTCGGCTACACCGGGGCCGCCAGCCTGGCCGCCCAGGCCAGCGGCTTCGCCGCCACCCATGTGGACGCCTCAAAGCCCGCCATTGCCTGGGCCAGGCACAACCAGGAGCTGTCAGGCCTGGGCGACAACCCGGTGCGCTTCCTGCTCGACGACGCGGTCAAGTTCGTGCAGCGCGAGATCCGGCGCGGCAACCGCTACCAGGCCATTCTGCTCGATCCGCCGTCCTTTGGCCGCGGGCCGAACCGCGAGGTCTGGAAGGTGGAGGGCATGGTGCGCGACCTGCTGGCCGATTGTCGCACCCTCTTGGCCGACGACGCGCGCCTGCTGCTGCTCACCATGTACAACATCGAGGCCTCGGCGCTGATGCTCGGCAACCTCATGCAGGATGTCCTGCGCGGCCTGCCCGGCAGCATCCAGGTGGGCGAGCTGGCCGTGCCGCACACGGCCCCAGGGGCCGAGGCGCGCCTCCTGCCGCGTTCGATCTACGCCCGCTGGCAGGCGTGACGGCAGAGCCCCTTGGCCGCCGGAGGCTGAACAACCACCACAAAGGTTCCGTATGCTCCGCCTGACCGACATCCGCCTGCCCCTGCCTGACGGCCCGGCCCACGCCGAGGCCGAGCTGCGCCGTGCCGCAGCGCTCCGCCTGGGCGTCGCGCAGACCGACCTCAGCTCGTTGCGCGTGGCGCGCCGCAGCCTGGACGCGCGCAAGAAGAACGCCGCCGTGTTCCTGT
Source organism: uncultured Desulfocurvus sp. (assembly GCA_964390575.1). Classification (GTDB taxonomy): domain Bacteria; phylum Desulfobacterota; class Desulfovibrionia; order Desulfovibrionales; family Desulfovibrionaceae; genus Humidesulfovibrio. The sequence continues at coordinate 41,444 of CAYMIP010000014.1, forward strand.
ACAGCCTGGACGTGGACGTGCCGGACGAGGCGCGCGTGCTGGCCAACTGCGGGGTGGGGTGCGGGCCGGGGGCTGGCCAGGGCTCGGGCGTGACCCTGGCGGTGGAGCAGCCCTATGTTTTTCCGGTGCAGGCCCCGGCTGCGCTGGCCGCGCGGCCCGTGGTGATAGGCGCAGGCCCGTGCGGCCTGTTCGCGGCCCTGGCCCTGGCCCAGGCCGGATTCGCGCCCCTGGTGCTGGAGCGCGGCCAGGCCATCGAGGAGCGCGCGGCCAGCGTGGACGCCTTTTGGCGCGGCGGGGCCCTTGCGCCGGAGTCCAACGTGCAGTTCGGCGAGGGCGGGGCAGGCGCGTTTTCCGACGGCAAGCTGACCACGCAGATCAAGGAGCGCCGGGGCCGCTGCCGGAAAGTCCTGGCCGAGCTGGTGGCCCATGGCGCGCCTGCGGACATCCTTTGGCAACACCGGCCGCACGTGGGCACGGACCTGCTGCGTGGCGTGGTGCTGGGCCTGCGCACAAGCATCCTGGCCCTGGGCGGCGCGGTGCGCTTCGGCGCGCGGGTGGACGGCCTGGCGGTGCGGCAGGGCCGGGTGGCGGGCGTTGTCCTGGCCGACGGCACGGAAGTATCGGCCTCGGCGGTGGTCCTGGCCGTGGGCCACAGCGCGCGCGACACCTTTGCCATGCTGCACGCGGGCGGCGTGCGCCTGGAGCAGAAGCCCTTTGCCCTGGGCTGCCGCGTGGAGCACCTGCAAGCGGCCATCGACCGCGCGCAACTGCGCGACCTGGCCGGGCACCCGGCCCTGGGGCCTGCGGACTACAGGCTGGCGCATGCCTGCCAGGGAACGGGGGCGGCCAACGGCCGTTCGGTGTACTCCTTCTGCATGTGCCCCGGCGGCTCGGTCATCGCGGCGGCCAGCGAGCCCGGCGGGCTGGTGACCAACGGCATGAGCCTGCACGCACGCGCGGCTGAGAACGGCAACAGCGCGCTTCTGGTCAACGTCGGCCCGGAGGATCTGGGCAGCGCAAACCCCCTGGCTGGCGTGGTCTTCCAGCGTCACTGGGAGCGCCTGGCCTTTGACCTGGGCGGGCGCGATTACTCGGCCCCGGCCCAGACCGTGGGCGATTTCCTGGCGGGCCGCGCCACTCGTGAATTCGGCCTGGTGCGGCCGAGCTATGAGCCCGCCGTGCGCCCGGCCGATCTTTCGCGCTGTCTGCCGGACTTTGCCGTGGCCGCCCTGCGCGACGCCCTGCCCGCATTCGACCGCAAGCTGCGCGGCTTTGCCGACCATCAGGCCGTGCTCACGGGCGTGGAGACGCGCTCGTCCTCGCCGTTGCGCATCCTGCGCGGTGCGGACATGCAGAGCGTCAGCCTGCCGGGGCTGTTCCCGGCCGGGGAGGGCGCAGGTTATGCGGGCGGTATCATCTCCAGCGCGGTGGACGGCCTGCGCGTGGCCGAGGCCCTGGCTCTTGGGCTCTGCGGCCTGCCCGTGCCTGACCTGGACTCCTGAGATGGACGAACACCTCTATCCCCTGCCCACCGCGCTGCCGGACTGGATGCGCGCGGGCCAGTTCGCGGGCTATCTGGCTGCGCCGGGCTTTCTGCCGGAGTTGCTGGAGGAGCTGGGGCTTTCCGGCGCGAGCGGGCCGGAGCACCTCGTCTTCGGCGACCTCGTCTTTACCATGAATCAGGCGAAGCCTGCCATGGAACGGGCGAAGCCCGCCGCCTGGGCACAGAATGTCTGGCTGGACGCGCGGCTGGTGCCAGCCGCGAGCATCGGCCAGGGCGCCAAGGCCCTGCGCGACATCCAGCGCAACTGGTGGCCGCACCCGCTGCGCTTTGCCCGCCGGGCTGCGCTCATCACCGAAAAGCTGCCCAAGGTCTCGGCCCGGCCGCAGGTCTTCGGCCAGCCTGCGCCCACGGCCCCGCTCGGCTCGTGGACCCTGTGGGACGAGGCCGCGCTCATCGCCGCGCCAACCTGCTCAAGCCCCTTTCCGGACGGCCAGCCGCAGTTTGTGGAGGACCGCGAGAGCGCGCCCAGCCGGGCCTACCTCAAGCTCTGGGAGGCCTTCACTGTGCTGGGTGCCGCACCCAGGCCCGGCGAGCTCTGCCTGGATCTCGGCTCCAGCCCCGGCGGCTGGACCTGGGTGCTGGCGAGCCTGGGCGCGCGGGTATTCAGCCTGGACAAGGCCGGGCTCGAGCCGCGCATTGCGGCCATGGCGAACGTGGAGCACTGTCTGGGCAGCGGGTTCGGGCTGGACCCGGCCCTGGTGGGCACGCCGGAGAGGCCCGTGGACTGGCTGTTCTCGGACATGGCCTGCTACCCGGAGCGCCTGCTGACCCTCATCCAGCGCTGGCTCACGGCCGGGACCTGCCGCAATTTCGTGTGCACGCTCAAGTTCCAGGCCGAGACGGACCACGGCACGGCACGGGCCTTTGCGGACATCCCTGGCTCGCGCCTGCTGCACCTGGGGCACAACAAGCACGAGCTCACCTGGGTCCTGCTGCGCTGACTTTCGCCCTGTGCTGCAAAAGAAAAGACCCCGGAGGCTGTCCCCCGGGGTCTTTGTTGTTGGTTGCCGTCGCCTGTTTCGTCGCAGTCCTAGCCGCCCATGCTCATGATGTAGGGCACGCCGATGAACACCAGCACGGCCAGGAAGATGGCCCCGAAGATGAAGCCTTGGAGCCAGAAGTCCTTCCGGCCGATGTAGCCGCTGCCGTAGTAGATGGGGCTGGGGCCGGTGGCGTACGGGGTGATGATGCCCATGAGGCCCAGGCTCAGGCAGAGCAGCAGGGCCAGGGTGCGCATGTTCACGCCCGGGATGGCCGCCGCCGTGGTTAGGAACACGGGCAACAGCGCCGTCACGTGGGCTGTCAGGCTGGCGAACAGGTAGTGCACCACGAAGAACAGCACCAGCAGCATGACCACGATGGTCGTGGGCGAGTAGCCCGCCATGGCCCCGGCGCTGGTGGTGGCGAACCATTTCAGGAAGCCCACCCGGGCCAGGCCGTCGGCCAGGGTGACCAGGGTGGCGAACCAGAACAGCACGTTCCAGGCCTGCTTGTGGCTGAGCAGGTCATCCCAGCTGATGACGTCCGTGAGCACCATGAGCGTGAGCGCGATGAGCGCCACCAGCGTGGCGTCCAGGTAGTCGCCGCCGAAGATCCAGCCCAGCAGGGCGAAGACCGCCAGACCGGCCATGCTCAGTTCCTTGGCGGTGATGGGGCCGAGCTTGGCCAGCTCGCTGGCTGCCCAGATCGGGGCGTCCTCGGAGACCTTCTGGGTGGGCGGGTAGAGCACGTAGGTGAGCCAGGGCACGGCCAGAAACAGCAGGATGCCCACCGGCGCAAAGGCCATGAACCACTCCATCCAGGCGAACTTGATGCCGATGGTCTTTTCTACCAGGGACAGGGCCAGCAGGTTCGGGGCCAGGCCCGTGAGGAACATGGAGCTGGTGACGCAGGTGGTGGCCAGGGCCGTCCACATGAGGTAGCCGCCGATCTTGCGCGGTTCGTTGTCCGGCGTGGAGCCGTAGAGCGCCGGGATGTTCTTGATGATGGGAAAGATAGTCCCGCCGCTGCGCGCGGTGTTGGACGGCATGAACGGGGCCAGGGCCAGGTCGCTTAGCGCCACGGCGTAGCCCAGGCCCAGGGTGCGCTTGCCCAGGGTCTTGATGAGCACCAGCGCGATGCGCTTGCCCAGGCCGGTCTTCTCGTAGCCCAGGGCGAACATGAAGGCCACGAAGATCAGCCACACGGTGCTGTTGGAGAACCCGGCCAGGGCCCAGCGGATCTCGTCCGCGGGCTTGGGCTTCTTCACCGCAGGCTTGTCAGCGGGCTTGCCGACAGCGGCTGCGGGCGCGCCGGGCTTGTCGCCGTCCTTCTTCTCGGCCATGGCAGCCGGAGCCGCAGGCTTGGCCGCGTCGGCCTTCACTGGTTCGGTCTTGGCCGTGGCCGGGGCCGGAGCAGGAGCAGCGGCCTTGGCAGTCTCGACCTTGGCCGCAGCAGGGGCCGCAGGCTTGGCCGCGTCAGGCGGCTTGACGCCGTCCGGAGGCTTGGGGGCATCCGCAGGCTTGGCCGCGTCGACCTTGGCAGCCTCGGGCTTGGCAGCGGGCGGCTTGGGGGGTTCGGGCGCGGGCACCAGCATGAGCGAGGCGCAGAGCACCACGCCCACCAGGCCCACGGCGGCGGCCGGGATGGGCTCCAGGATGAGCGCCACAACCACGCCCACGAAGATGGAGAAGTATTGCCAGGCGAAGGGTTCCAGCCCCTGCGGGGTGGGGACGGCCCATACGGCCAGCGCGGCCAGGACGGGAATCAGACTTTTCCAAAGTTTGCTCACTTTGACCTCCTGTGGTGTTGGGGGAGGGGCATACAGGCCGTTCCTGTCCTTGATCGAGTTTTAACCATTTACGCCGCAGGCTTGTGGATGTCCAGACGCGAAGCCCTGGAAATTCAGCCCTGGGGCAGGATTTTACACAGCCGCGTTCCCGGCCAGCTCGGCCGCGTGGTAGCTGCTGCGCACCAGTGGCGCGCAGAACATGCTGGCCACGCCGAGGGAGCGCCCGAACTCCGCCAGGGCGTCGAACTCCTCGGGCGGCATGTAGCGCATGACCGGCGGGTGCTGGCGCGAGGGCCGCATGTACTGGCCCACGGTGATCATGGTGCAGCCCGCAGTGGCCAGGTCGCGGATGGTCTGCCGCAGCTCCTCATCCGTCTCGCCCAGGCCCACCATGAGCCCGCTCTTGGCCGGGATGCGGCGCGAATTCTCGGCGTTGCGTTGGGCCACCCGGCGCAGCAGCGTGAGGCTCTGGGCATAGTCCGCCTGGGGGCGGATGGTTGCATACAGGCGCGGCACGGTCTCCACATTGTGGTTCAGCACATCCGGCCCGGCGGCCAGCACGGTTTCCAGCGCCGCAGCGCTGCCCCGGAAGTCCGGGATGAGCACCTCGATTGTGCAATGAGGGGCGCAGCCGTCCAGCCGCGCGCGCACCTGCCGGATGGTCTCGGCAAAGTGCGCGGCCCCGCCGTCGGGCAGGTCGTCGCGGGTCACGGAGGTCACGACCACATGCTTGAGGCCCAGCCGGGCCGCGCCCTCGGCCACGCGCCGGGGCTCGTCGGCATCGGGCGGCTCAGGCGCGCCGGGGCTGATGTTGCAGAAGGCGCAGTTGCGCGTGCACTGGCGGCCCAGGATCAAGAACGTGGCCACGGAGTTGGAGAAACACTCCCAGGTGTTGGGGCAGCGCGCGCTCTGGCACACGGTGTTCAGGGCCAGGCCGTCCAAGAGGCCCCTGGTGCTGGCAAAGGTCTTATCCCTGGGCAGGCGCACCCGCAGCCACGGCGGGATGCGCAAACAGGGCTCGGAATTCTCGGGCAAGGACATCTTTCACTTCCTCCATGTCGATGGGGTCTGCGTTGGGCCCAGCCTCGCGCGTGAGCGAGGTCGGCGCGGCCCCGTCAATGCCGCAGAGGGTGATCAGCTCGAACAGGCTCAGGTCCGGCCCGACATTCAGGGCCAGCCCGTGGTAGGTGACGCCGCGCTTGACCCCGATGCCCATGGAGCAGATTTTCCGGGTGCTGGCCCACACGCCGGGGAAGCCTTCGCGCCGCCCGGCGCGGACGCCGAAATGCGCAGCGGTGCGCAGGACGGCCTCTTCCATGTCCGCGAAAAATTTTCGGATGCCGCCTCTGCGCCGGTCTACCCGGAAGATGGGGTAGGCCACCAGCTGACCGGGGAAATGGCAGGTGATGTTGCCGCCGC
>CAYMIP010000015.1:0-46307 GCA_964390575.1 uncultured Desulfocurvus sp.
GCAGTTCGGGCACGAACTGCCCGCCGAATGCGCCGAAATAGCCTTTCTTCACGGGATCACCTCGTGCGTTTGGGCCGCGCGGCCCGCAGTGCGGGCTGCCATGTGGACGGCCTTGAAGGCCGCGCGCAGCTTCGTTTCGTCCTTGACGCCCGGCGCGGACTCCACGCCGGAATTGAGGTCCAGGCCCGAAGGCTCGTTGCCGACGGACCGGAACCGGGAGAGCATTGCCATGACGTTGTCCGGGCCAAGGCCCCCGGCCAGGAGCCAGGGGCGCGGGAAGCGCGCCTGGGCCAGGACTTCGCCGCCCTTGTCCGCGCCCCCTGATCCGATTGGCCGGCCGTGCCCGCCGCCGCCGCTGCCCGCGTCCGCGAGCATGAGCCCGCAGTACGGCGCGAAGCGCTCCAGCTCGGCCTGAAAGGCCTCGACGCTGGCGGCCTTCTCGGGCCAGAACACTTTGATGACGCGCTCCGGGCCGAGGCGCGCCGCCAGGGCGGCGCAGAAGGCCTCGTCCTGGCCGCCGTGGAGCTGCGCCAGGTTCAGCCGCCCGGCGGCCATGGTCCGCAGCACCTCGTCCGGGCTCTGGCCCACGAACACGCCCACCTTGCGCAGGCCCGGCAGGCCCGTGCGTGGAAGATCAAGGCGCGCGGGGAATTCCGGCGTGGTGTTGCGCGGGCTCCCCGGATGGAAGATGAAGCCCAAGAGGTCCGCGCCGAGCTCCGCGCAGCGCAGCGCGTCCGCCTCGCGGGTCAGGCCGCAGACCTTCACCAGCAGCCGGTTCATGAGCGTGCGCTCCCTTTTTTGCCTCGGGTTCGGGCCACGGCGGTGAGCCGCTTCAGCGCCGCGCCGGGGTCGGGCTGGCTCATGAGCGAGGTGCCGATGAGCACGGCGTCGAAACCCAGGTCAGCCATCTCGGACAGCTGCTCCGGCGCGTCCAGGCCCGAGGCGCTGATCCACAGCTCGCCCGCGCGCTTCTGCCGGGCCAGGCGGCGCGAGATGGAAAGGTCCGTGGTCAGCCGGTCCAGGTCGCGGTTGTTGACCTGGATGATCTCGGCCCCGGCCCAGCGGGCCACGTCCAGGTCGGCCTCGTCGAAGACCTCGCACACGGCGTCCAGCTCGAACTCACGGCAGGCGGCGAGCATCGCCCGCACGTGCTCCGCCCCCTCAAACATGCGCATGATGAGCAAGAGCGCCGAGGCTCGCGTGGCCGCTGTCTCCACCACCTGCAGCGGGTCGAGCAGGAAGTCCTTGCGCAGCATGGGCTTGCCCGCAAAGGCCATGTCGTCCAGGAAGCCCAGGTCGCCCTGGAAATGGGCCTGCTCGGTAAGCACGGAGAAGGCCGCAGCCCCTCCCTCCGCGTACATGCGGGCCGCGTCCGCCGGGGTCAGAGTCAGGTTGATGGCCCCGCGCGAGGGCGAGGCGCGCTTGTACTCGGCGATGACCGCCGGAGCCCCGGCAGAGGCGAGCGCGGCGGAAAAGCCCGGCCGGACGCCGGACCAGGGCTGCGGGAGCTGGCCTGCCTCGGCCAGCCGGTGCAGCCGGGTGATGCCCGGCAGCTGCGCCACGCGGAAACGCTCCAGCATCCTATGCACCCGCGAACCTCCGCGCCGCGCCGTCGGCCACGGCCTGCCTGGCCTCGCGCACGCATTCAGCCAGGGCCTTGCCGGTGACCAGGTGCAGGGCCGCGCCCAGGTTCAGCGCCGTCATGTCCTGCATGGCCGCATTGGCCTTGCCCGTGAGCACGTCTTGTATGGCCGCCAGGGCCGCTGGCTTGTCGGCCACGCGCACGTCGTCCGGGTCGTGGTCGGGGATGCCAAACTCGCGCGGGTCCAGGTGGAGCGGCGTGATCTGGCCCCGGTCCAGGGCGAAGCCCACCGCCGGGCCAAAGGGCGTCAGCTCGTCGAAGCCACGAGCCATCTCAGGGCCGCCGACCAGCCCATCGCCGTCCCCGTACCCGATGGTGCCGTGGATGACGAAGGCGGTCAGCTCCGGCGCGGTGAGGGCCAGGGTGTCGGCCATGAGCCGGAGCGCGCGCACGTGCCCCACGCCCAGGAGCTGGTGCGAGGGCCGGGCCGGGTTCAAGAGCGGTCCCATGAGGTTGAACAGGGTGCGCACGCCCAGTTCGCGCCGCACGGGCGCGATGTGCGCAAAGGCCGGGTGGTAGTTCGGGGCGAAGAGAAACACGAAGTTCGTGCGCGCGAGCTCCGCCGCCACCTGGTCCGGGCCGGTGTTCAGCGCGATGCCCAGGCCTTCCAGGGCGTCGGCGCTGCCGCTGCTGGAGGACACGGCGCGGTTGCCGTGCTTGACCACCCGGTGGCCCAGGGCCGCCAGGTAGAGCGACACTGCGGTGGAGCAGTTGAAGCTGTTCGAGCGGTCGCCGCCGGTGCCCACGATGTCGATGATGGGCCGGCCCACAGGCAGTCCGCTGACCAGCCGGGCGCGCCCCAGGCCCGCGCGGGCGGCGGCGGCCAGCTCCAGCGGCGTCTCGCCCTTGGCCCGCAGGCCCATGAGCAGGGCTCCGGCCTGGGCCGGGGTGAGGTCGCCCTCGAAGAGTTCGCGGAAGGCGAAGGCCGCCTGCTCGGGGTTCAGGTCGGCTCCGTTGCCCAGGCTGTCCAGGATGTCGCGCATGGTGACGCTCATGGTCGTCCCTCCTGGCCTCAGGCGGCCGGTGTGCGGTGTTTCAGGAAATTGGCCAGGAGCTTCGGCCCGTCCGGGGTCAGGATGGACTCCGGATGGAACTGCACCCCGCTCCAGGGCCGGTCCGTGAAGCACAGGCCCATGACCTCGCCCTCGGCGGTCTTGGCCGTGACGCGCAGCTTTTGCGGGGCCTCGTGGGCCATGACCAAAAGCGAATGGTAGCGGCAGACCTCAAAGGGATTGGGCAGCCCGGCGAAGACGTCCTCGCCGTCGTGTTCCACCATGCTCGTCTTGCCGTGCATGATGCGCTCGGCCCGGACCACCGAGGCCCCGGCAAAATGCCCCAGGGTCTGGTGCCCCAGGCACACGCCCAGGGTGGGCACGGCCAGGCCGGTCTGCTCCAGCAGCGCCAGGAACTTCAGGCAGTTGCCCGCGTTTTCCGGGCGGCTCGGGCCAGGGGACAGGCAGACCCGCGAGAGCCCGGCCACAAAGGACGCATCCAAGAGCTCCGGGCGGTCGTTTCTGAGCACCACGGGGTCGGCCCCGAGCTGCTGGAAGGCCTGCACCAGATTGAAGGTGAAGGAGTCGAAGTTATCGATCAGCAAAAACATCGCCAACCCCCTTGGAGGACAGAATCTCGCGGATGATGCGGGCCTTGTTGTGGCATTCCTGCCATTCCTTTTCCGGCTCGGAATCGTACACCAGCCCGGCCCCGGCCTGCCAGGAGCACACCCCGCCGCGCATCCACATGCTGCGGATGGTGATGCCCGTGCCCAGGTGCACCGGGCCCTTGCCCACACCCAGCCAGCCCATGGCCCCGGCGTACGGCCCGCGGTCGATCTGCTCCATCTTGGCGATGGTCTCCATGGCCCAGATCTTGGGCGCGCCAGCCACGGTGCCCGCCGGGAAGGTGGCGGTCAAGACGTCGATGGCGTCCAGGCCGTCCTTCAGGTCAGCCTCCACGTAGCTGGTCAGGTGCATGACGTGGGAGAAGCGTTCCACGCACATGAACTTGGCCACCTCCACGCTGCCCGCTGTGGCGATGCGGCCCAGGTCGTTGCGGCCCAGGTCCACCAGCATGACGTGCTCGGCGCGCTCCTTGGGGTCGGCCAGAAGCTCGCGCTCCAGCGCCATGTCCAGGGCCTCGGTCTCGCCGCGCGGGCGGGTTCCGGCAATGGGCCGGACCTCCAGGCGGCCGCCGTCGCAGCGCACCAGCATCTCCGGCGAGCTTCCGAGCAGGGTCTCGTCCTCAAAGCGCATGAAGAACATGAACGGCGAGGGGTTGGCCTGGCGTAGGCGGCGGTACACGCCAAAGGGCTGGCCCGAAAACGGCGTGGCGAAGCGCACCGAGAGCACGAGCTGGATGCCCTCGCCGTCGGTGATGAGCTCCTTGGCCTTGACCACCCCGGCCATGAATTCCTCGCGGTTTGGCGTGGCCGTGGGCTCCTGGGCCTCCAGCTCAAAGGACCCGGCATCGCCCAGCTTGGCGGGCTTCGGCCCCCCGTTGTCGTCCAGGCTCAAGTAGCAGCAGCGGTGGCGCAAGTGGTCGTAGAGCACCACCTGGCCGGGCAGCACCAGGCGCGTCTCGGCCTTGTGCGGGGGCAGGGCTGTGCTCAGCTTGGGCTCCAGCATTCCGCCGATGCCGTAGCCCAGGTAGCCGTACAGGGCGCGGGTGAGGGCGGGCAGGGGCTCGCGCTCTGCGGGCTGCTCGATCTCGATGGCCCGCAGGAGCTGGCGCACCCCGTCCATGTACTCCAGGCCGTCCAGGGCCGAGAGCGCGGCCAGGCGCTTGTCGCGGATGGTCAGGGCCAGCTTGCCGTCCTTCTGCTCGGCCAGCAGGCGGAAGTCCCAGGCGATGAGGCTGTAGCGGCCCAGGCGGCCGTCCACCTCGGCGCTCTCGAGCAGGATGCCCGGGGCCGTGCCCACCAGGCCCAGGTACAGGCTGATGGGGGTCTGCACGTCGGCCGGGAGCCATTTCCCGTAATGCTTCAGGCGAATGTCCATCTGTCCTCCGGTTCGTGAAAAGTGCCGCCGTATTGTGAAAATGCGGGCGTTTCGTGAAAAAAAGCCGCGGCCCTGTTCGGGACGCGGCCTGCATTTCGTCATCTTCCCGCCCGTGGGCGAAAGCCGCGTCCCTATGCCGTGTCGCGCCACCACCAGGAGGCCCTGGCCGAGAGCAGGTCCAGGTCGCCCCCGGCGGCCAGGTCCAGGTAGGCCGTGAACTGGCGCACGGTCTCCTGCAAGAAGGGGTTGTCCTCGGCTATGAGCTGGAACAGCTCGCGGTCCTGGGTCAGCATCTTCCGCGCCGCCTCGAGCCTGCGCTCAAAGGAGGGCGTGAGGAAGTTCTCGATGCCTGGCGTTTGGCGCGCGGCGGCCAGGTAGGCCACGGTGGTGATGAAATTCAGGCCCTGCACCGTGGCCATGGCCCGGTCGTGCTCCTCCGCGGTGCTGGCGAAGGGCTCAAATCCGGCGCGCTCGAACAGCCGCGCCACGGCCTCGGCTGCGCCGCCTTCATCATTCGGGAAGGAGCGTCCCGGCGTGATGGCCACGCGTGGGGTGAAGCCCTCGGGAATCACCGGCCCGAACAGCGGGTGCGTGCCCACCACCGGGCCAGGGTAGGCGGAGAGCATCTGGGCCAGGGGGCGCACCTTCACCGAGCAGACATCGGCCAGGATGGCGCCGGGCTCCAGGAACGGGGCCAGCAAGGCGGAGACCTCGCCCATGGCCGTGACAGGTACGGACAAAAGCACCAGCTCGGCCCCGGCCAGGGCGGCGCGGATGGCCTGGTCCGTGCCGTCTGGGCGGTACGGGCGGTCCAGGGTGCTCACCGCGAGCCCGGCCTTGTGCAAGGCGCGCACAAAGAGCGCCCCCATCTGGCCCCGCGCGCCCACAATGGCGACTCGTTCTATGCTCCGCACCGGCTGCATTGCGGCTCCTAGACCTGGCCCGCGCCCGCGAGCACAGCGGCCCACAGGTCCCAGAAGGCCGGGAAGCTCTTGGCCACGCAGGCCGGGTTGTCGAAGCCTGTGTCAATGCCGCCCAGGCCGAACAGGGCCGGGCCCATGACCATGCGGTGGTCGCCGCGCGACTCGAAAAGGATGCGCTTCCCGGCAGGCAGGGGCGCTGGGGTTATGGTCAGGGTGTCGTCGGTCATGGCCGCGTCGCAGCCGGTCTTGGCGATCTCGCATGCCAGGGTCTCCAGGCGGTCGCATTCCTTGATGCGCAGGTGCGCCACGTTGCGGATGGTCGTGGCCCCTTTGGCGAAGCAGGCGGCCACGGCCACGGTGGGCACCAGGTCCGGGCAGGCGCCCATGTCCACGTCGATGCCCGCAAGCCGGCCCTTGGCCGGGCCGGAAACCTGCACGGTCTCCGCGCCGCCTGCGCTGTCCCAGGCCACGGTTGCGCCCATGCGCGAGAGGATGTCCAAAATGGCGCGGTCGCCCTGGAGCGAATGCTGGCTCAGGCCCGTCACGCGGACCGGCCGCTGGCCCACGGCCCCGGCAGCCAGAAAATACGAGGCGTTGCTCCAGTCGCCCTCCACGCGCAAACTTCGGGCTTGATACCGGCCTGGAGCTATTCTGAAGCGAAGCTTCCCGGGCTCGGCGCGGGTGACGCTCTCCTGCGCCACGGCGTTGAACCGGCCGTCCTGCAACACCTCCACCACTGCCGCAACGCCGAAGTCGCGCAGGGTCTGGAGGGTGAGGGACACGTAGGGCCAGGACACGGCCTTGGCGCCGGAAATGCTGATGGTCAGGGGCGTTTTCGCCAGGGGCGCGGCCAGCAGGATGCCGGAGAGGTACTGGCTGCTCTCCTCCAGGCGCACGTCGATGGCCCCGCCGGGCAGGCCGCTGGTGGTGATGACCACGGGCGGGTAGCCGGGCTTCTCCTCCCAGTGGAAGCGCACGCCCTGGGACGCCAGCGCCCGGCCGGGCTCGCCCAGGGGCCGGTCGTGCATGCGGCCCTCGCCGTGGATGCGGAAACTCCCGCGCCCGGCGGCCACCACCCCGGCCAGCAGGCGGCAGGTGGTGCCGCTCTCGCCCACGTTCAGGTCCGCCACGTTGAGATCAGTCACGTCGGCTTCGCCGCTTTCAGGGCCGTTCTCCATCCCCGTGACCGCGTACTCGCCCGCACCGGCACGGGCGAAGCCCGCGCCGCAGGCCGTGAGGCAGGCCATGGTGCGGGTGGTGTCCTGGCTCTCCAGCACGCCGGACAGGCGGCTTTTGCCCCTGGCCAGGGCCGCGCCGATGAGCGCCCGGTGCGACATGGACTTGGAGGCCGGGGCCTGCACCTCGACAGGGACGGTGATGGCGCTCACGTGCGGCCTCCGGCATCCAGGTGCGGACCCGTGGGGTAGGAGCCCAGGATGCGCAGGGTGTGGCAGCGCTCGCGCAAGGAGGCCAGGAAGCTGTCGTATTCCGCGCGCGCCAGGTCGCACTCCAGGTCGGCGAAGAACACGTACTTCCATTTTTCGCCGCGCAGCGGGCGCGATTCGAGCTTGGTCAGGTTGATGGCGCGGCCTGCGAACGATTCCAGCACCTCGGCCAGGGCGCCGGGCTTGTCCGGCACGGTGAACAGGATGGAGGTCTTGTCGCGCGCGCCCTCGGTGCCCGGCCGGGGGCCGATGACCAGAAAACGCGTCCAGTTGTCCGGCAGGTCCTCGATGTGCGCGGCCAGGATGTTCAGCCCGTAGCGGTCGGCCAGGCGGATGTGGCCCACGGTGGCCACCTCCGGCCCGCGCTCGGCAGCTTCTTTCGCCGCCGCCGCAGTGCTGCTGGCGGGCACCAGGGTGCGGCCCGGCATGCTGTTGCGCAGCCACTGCGAGCACTGGTCGAGCGGCTGCGGGTGGGAGTGGATCTCGCGCACCTCCGCCGTGGACTCGGCCTTGCCCATGAGGCAGTGGGTGATGCGGCAGTACAGCTCGGCCTGGATGTACACCGGGAAAAGCATAAACAGGTCCACCACCTGGCCCACGGTGCCTTGCAGGGAGTTCTCCAGCGGGATGACGCCCAGTTCGGCCTCGCCGTCGGCCACGGCGCGGAAGATGTCCTCAAAGCCCGCCTTGGGCGTCAGCTCAGCGCTGCGGCCCATGTACTCCAGGCCCGCGAAGAAGGAGAAGGTGCCCTCCGGCCCCAGGTACACCACCCTCTCCGGTCTTTGCAGTCGGCGGGAGCTGGACATGATCTCCCGATAGATGGCGTGCAGGTGGCTCTCCGGCAGGGGGCCGGGGTTCTGCTTCGCCAGCCGGTCCATGATCTCCTTCTCGCGGTAGGGCTTGAACACCGTGTCCGGGGAGCCCTCCTTGGTGCGGCCCACGCCGATGCTGATGGCCGCGCGGCGGTTCAGCAGCTCCACGATGCCGTCGTCCAGGGCGTCGATCTCGGTGCGCAGGGCCGCCAGGTCAAGCGGCGGCGCGCCGGGGGTGGTTTTGGTCTCGTCGCTCACGCCCTAGCCCTCCTTGATGTCCTCACGGATACGCATGCCGAAGTGTCGGCCCGCCACGTCCGTGCGGCACAGAATCTCATCGCCGGGCCTCAGGTTGACCACGCTGATGGGCGTGCCGTCCGCGCCGGTGACGCGGATGGTCTCGGCGTTCTGCAGGAACACCTGGCCCGAGACCTCGGCGCCGTCCGGAGCGAGCACCTTGGCCGTGATCTTGAGCATGGGCCGGACCTCGATCTTCACGCGGCCCACCGTGGCCAGGCTCGTCTGGCCGTCTGCGCCCACGATGAGCACCTCGCGCCCGGCGGCAAGCTCCTCCAGGTAGCAGGTCTTGTCCCCAGGGAGCACGGCGTAGGCGTGCACAGCCCCGGCATTGACCCGGAAGGGCCGCGCGGCCACATAGGGATTGCTTTCCGTCTCGGCGTGCACCAGGAAGGTGAAGGCGCTGGAATTGCCCACCAGCATGCCCTGGCCGCGCCGGAGCATGGAGATGGTGTCCACGCAGACGCGGTGGCCGAGGCCAGCGGGCGCGATTTCCGTGACCACGGCGCGCTCCAGCTCCAGCCGCCCCTGGGAGAGCTTCAGCTCGGCCACGATGGCCTTCAGGTCGCCTGCGGCCTCGGGCAGGACCACGATGGTGTCGGCCCCGCGCTCCAGGATGCCTGCGGCCAGCACGGCGCGGTCAAAGGACTCGCATTCCAGGGCCAGCCCGCTGGCCTGGGCCAGGATGTTCTCCACCGGGATGATCTCCCAGCCCTTGGCCAAAGACACCTGCTGCCCGCTCAGAAGCCTGGCCGTGGCGGCCTCCTCGTCGGCCTTGGACTGCAGCGGCAGGGTGGGCAGATCGTCTGGGGTCAGCACCGTGACGCGGCCCAGGGCGCGCACGGCGTCGGCCTGGGCGGGTTCGGTCAGGATGGCGTCCACCCCGGACTCCAGGGCCAGGGTCACCAGCTTCTTCTGGAAGGGGATGGCCTTGAAGATGATCTTTTGCATGATGCCTATTCCTTGCCCACGAGCATTTCCATGGCCACGTCCACGGCCACGTCTTCGTGCACGACCCTGGCCAGGGCCTGGGTGAGCAGGGCCGGGTTCTTGTGCTGGAAGATGTTGCGGCCCACGGACAGGCCCGCGCCGCCAGCGCTGATGGAGTCCTGGACCATCTGCAAAAAGGCCTTGGTGCTGTCGAGCTTCGGCCCGCCGGCGATGACCACGGGCACGCAGCAGGCATCCACCACGCGGCCGAAGCTGTCGATGTCGCCGGTGTAGGGCACCTTGACCACGTCCGCGCCCAGTTCCACGCCAACGCGGGCGCAGTGGGCCACGATGTCGGCGTCGAACTCGCTTCTGACCTTGGGGCCGCGTGCGTAGACCATGGCCAGCACCGGGATGCCCCAGCTCTGGGCGATGCTCGTGACCTGGCCGAAGTCGGTGAGCATCTTGGCCTCGGACTCGTCGCCCAGGTTCACGTGCACGCTCACGGCGTCGGCGCCCAGGCGGATGGCGTCCTCCACGGTGCCCACCAGGGTCTTGGCGTTGGGGAAGGGGGAAAGGGTGGTGCTGGCCGAGAGGTGGACGATGAGGCCGATGTCCTTGCCCTGGGTGCGGTGGCCGCAGCGGACCAGGCCCTTGTGCATGAGCACGGCGTTGGCCCCGCCTTCCACGATGGCGCCCACGGCCTCGCGCATGTCCACGATTCCGGCGATGGGGCCGACGGTGGTGCCGTGGTCCATGGGCACGATGACCGTGCGCTTGGTATTGCGGTTGAAGATGCGCTCCAGCCGGATGGCTTTTCCGAGATGCATGGCGTCCTCCTGCGAATGTCGGTTGCGCCCCTCAAGGCGGCCTGCGCGGTCTCCCGGCGGCGAAAACTAAAGAAGGGCCGCCGGCTTTCGCCTGCGGCCCTTCCTGAAGAGGCCTTGGTTAACGTCTCGACTCCGTCAACAAACCTCTCCCCGGCCGCAGGCGCAGCTAAACCAATAATACCAATACTGGCAAAAGGAGGTATTGCTGGCGGTGAAGAGGTTCATGGGGTGAGTGTCTACCCGCGTCCCAGAGGGCTGTCAACGGTTTTTTCAAGAATCCTCCGCCGCAGGGGTCGCCATTTTCGGGCTCAGGCCTCCCGGTCCGTCGACACTCCTGTACCGCCCGCAGTCCGCGCAGCAGTGCCGGAATCCGCTGTACTGCCAAGGAACGCTTTCTGCCCCTGCGTGCGGGCTTGGCCACGTTCAGCACCCAGCCCGACCTTGCGCTGACCTCCGGCAACTGCTGCACCAGCCTCCCGGCCCGCTGCCAGGACCGCGTCGGCCGGGCCTGCATCCTCTGCGCGGACACCGACCGGAGGGACGAACTCTGCACGTTTGTCTGATATGGCACAATGTGTTGCCAGTATTATGGCCTGCCCCCTTTACAATATTTCAAAATATGCTAGCGTAAGCTCAAATCAGAGTCCTCACGTCGGGCTTTGCGTTCCCCGGGCAGGCCTGCAACAGTTTAATGCCGAGGTGTGCCATGAGAAATCTGACCATCCGCGCGCGCATCATCCTGCTCATCGCCATCGCCGTGGTCTTCGCAGCTGTTGTGGGCGGAGGATTCTACTACAAGATGCAGCAGCTCAAGCAGTACTCCATCGGCCAGACCCAGACAGTGATGCTCCAGGGCGAGAAGGAGAGGCTCCAGCTCACGGTGCATTCCCTGGCGGTGGAGACCGGGGAAGCACTGAAGGCCCTGCCGCAGGACAAGGCCATCATCGTCGACACCATCCGCAAGCTCACCGGCCCCATCCGCTTCGAGGCCGACAATTCCGGCTACATCTTTGTGTATGAGGGCACCACGGTGGTCTCCATGCCGGTGAAGCCGGAGAACCAGGGCAAGGATCTGGGCGATCTGGTGGACAAGAATGGCGTGTACATGATCAAGGCCCTGCGCGATGTGTCGGAAAAGGGCGGCGGCTTTGTGGAATACGTCTTCGAGAAGCCCGGCAAGGGCCTGCAGCCCAAGCTCAGCTATGCCGAGATGATCCCGGGCACCAAGTGCTGGATCGGCACCGGGGTCTACATCGACAGCATCGACGCCGAAAAGGCCAAGATCGACCAGGCCATCTCCGGCATGGTCAGTGACGCGGTGCTGCTCATCGTCGGCATTGTGCTGGGCCTGCTGGTCCTCGGCGTGCTGCCGCTGTCCCTGGTCATCTTCCGCAGCATCGTGCATCCCCTGAACGCCGCCACCCAGGCCGCCCAGGACGTGGCGGGCGGAAACCTGTGCGTGGCCCTGGAGGTCAAGGGGCGCGACGAGATCAGCCGGCTGGAGGCCTCGCTCAACGCCATGGTGGCCACCCTGTGCACGAACATCACCCAGATCGAGGCCAAGACCAAGGAGGCCGAGGACAAGGCGCGCGCCGCTGAGGAGGCCACCGCCGAGGCCAACGAGGCAAAGGCCCAGGCCATCCGCGCCCGCCAGGAGGGCCTGCTCCAGGCCGCCGGCCGGCTGGAGGCCGTGGTGGAGCGCCTGTCCTCCGCGTCCGAGGAGATCGCCGGGCAGGCCGAGAACATCGGCCGTTCCACCGAGGTCCAGAAGGGCCGCATCACCGAGACCGCCACGGCCATGGAGGAGATGAACGCCACGGTGCTGGAGGTGGCCAAGAACGCCTCCCAGGCCGCCGAGGGCGCGGACACGGCCAAGAAGCGCGCCACCACGGGCAACAAGGTCGTGGGGAGCTCCATCAAGTCCATGGACGAGTTGCTGCTGCTGGCCAAGCGGCTGAAGGAGAACATGGACGCCCTGGGCAAGCGCGCCACGGACATCAGCCAGGTCATGAACGTCATCAACGACATCGCGGACCAGACCAATTTGCTGGCCTTGAACGCCGCCATCGAGGCCGCCCGCGCGGGCGACGCCGGGCGCGGCTTTGCCGTGGTGGCCGACGAGGTCCGCAAGCTGGCCGAAAAGACCATGACCGCCACCAAGGAGGTGGGCGAGACCATCCGGGGCATTCAGGATGTGGCCAACCAGAACATCCATGGCATGGAGGAGGCGGGCCGCGCCATCGCCGAGTCCACGGACCTGGTGCGGCAGTCCGGACAGGCCCTGGACGAGATCGTGCGCATGAGCGAGAACACGTCCTTGCAGGTGTCGAGCATTGCCACCGCAGCCGAGGAGCAGTCCGCCGCCAGCGAGGAGATCAACCAGGCCGTGGACCAGATCAACGCCATCGCCACGGAGACGGCCAACAGCATGCAGCAGACCACCATCGCCATCCATGACTTGGCCGAGCAGGCCGAGAACCTGCGCGCCCTGGTGGCGGACCTGAAGCGCGAAGGCACGTCGTAAGAGTATAGCCTCCGGCGGCTGGGGGGCCCCCTTCGGGGTTTCATTGCCCCCCAGACCCTCCCAGAGCAAGCCGAAAGGGCTGGCCCAGGTTCCTCCTGGGTCAGCCCTTTCGGCGCAATGGGGAGTCCAGAGGGCCTCAGGCCCTTTGGCCGCCGGAGGCGTCTTCTATTTGGCCCGGCTCCACAGGGCGAGCATGAGCAGCCGCCAGAGCATGTTCTTGCGGTTTGTGCCGCTGGCGTGTTCGCGTGCGATGTCCTGGGCCGCGTCCATGTTGATGTGCTCGGAGAGGGCCGGGTCGGCGGAAGAAAGGGCGTCCATGACGAAGCCGTGCATGGGTCCGGCCATCCACTCGCGGATGGGCAGGTCAAAGCCCTGCTTGCGGCGGTACAGGATGTCCTTGGGCAGCACGCGCTCTGCCATTTTTTTGAGCAGGTACTTGGTCTCGCCCCCGCGCACCTTGAGCCCCACCGGCAGGCTGGCGAAGAGTTCGATGAGCGTGTGGTCGAGCAGCGGCGAGCGCACTTCCAGGCTGGCGGCCATGCTGGCGATGTCCATCTTCACCAGCAGGTCGTCCGGCAGGCAGGTGGCGTTGTCGATGTACAGCATGCGCTCCACGGGACCCGCCGTGTGTTCGAGGGAGCGGCCCAGCCAGGGCAGGAACCAGTCGGCGTGGACGCGGGCCAGGCGCACTCGCGCCTCTGGGCTGTACAGCCGGGCCTTGAGCGGCCGCTGGCGGGGCTCGTCGCGCAGGAGCGGCTTGGTCTCCGGCCACAGGTTTGCGGCCAGGAATTCCCGCAGGGCGCGGGGGGCGGCGGCGAGGCGGCGCAGGGCCGCCTCCGTGGGCGGCGTGAGCTTCAGCAGGGCGTGGATGGCCGTGGCCACCCGCGCGTGGCGGTAGGTGGGGTAGCCGCAACAGAGTTCGTCGCCGCCGTCGCCGCCCAGGGCCACGGTGATGTGCCCTCTCGCCATGCGGCAGAGGAACAGCGAGGGCAGGGCCGAGTCGTCGGCATAGGGCTCGCCGTAGCGCTGGGCCACCTCGGGCAAAAGCTCCAGGGTGGCGGGCGGCATGATCTCGTGGGTCAGGCTGAGGCCCAGGTGCCGGGCCACGGCCTGGGCGTGGGGCAGCTCGTTGTACTTCTTCTCGTCAAAGCCGATACTGAAGGCCTGGGCCTGGCCGGGACAGAGCTCGGCCAGCGTTGCCGCCACCAGGCTCGAATCCACCCCGCCGGAGAGCAGCAGGCCCAAGGGAACGTCGGACTCCAGGCGCAGGCGCACGCTCTCGCGCAAGGCCTCCCAGGCCAGGTCCAGGGCCTCGGCCTCGGACACGTCGATCTTGCTGCGGTAGTCCACGTCCCACCAGCGCCACACGCGCAGGCCCTGGGCGTTGTAGACCGCGCAGTGGGCGGGCGGCAGCTTGGCGACGCCCCCCAGGATGCTCCGGGGCGCGGGCACGTAGCCCAGGCTTAAGTACAGGTCCAGGGCCTCGGGGTCCATTTCCGTCGGGCAGAGCGGATGCGCGCGCAGGGCGCGTAGCTCCGAGGCGAAGACCAGGCCCCCCCCGGTTGCTGTGGGCGGCCCGTCGAAGTAGACCAGCGGCTTCTTGCCCAGGCGGTCGCGGGCCAGGAACAGCTCGCGCTTGGCGGCGTCCCAGAGGGCAAAGGCGAACATGCCGCGCAACAGCTTCAGGCAGTCCCGGCCGTGCACGCGGTAGAGCGCCAGCAGCACCTCGGTGTCGCCAGTGGTGCGGAAGGTTTCGCCCTTTTTTTCCAAATCCGCCCGAAGCGCCCGGAAGTTGTAGATCTCGCCGTTGAAGACAAGGACGTTGCCGGTGTGCGGATCATGCATGGGCTGGCCCGCGCGCGGGTCCAGGTCCAGGATGGCCAGGCGCGTGTGGCCGAGCGCCACGCCGCCCCCCTGGTCGTGCCAGCGGCCCGTCTGGTCCGGCCCCCGGTGGCCCAGGAGCCCCAGCAGAGGCTCCAGAGCCGCAGGATCGACGCCCCGGGCGCCGCTGCCGCCGGGCAGGCGGACGTGTCCGCAGATGCCGCACATCTCTCGGCCAGCCCTGCCCTAGAGGACCAGCACGCTGCGGAAGAAGGCGATGGTCTTGACCAGCCCTTCCTCCAGCTTGGTGCCGGGCTCCCAGCCGATGACGCTGCGGGCCAGGGTGATGTCCGGCTGGCGTTGCAGGGGGTCGTCCTGGGGCAGGGGCCGGTGCACGATCCTGGAGCGTGAGCCGGTCATGCGGATGACGGTCTGGGCCAGCTCCAGGATGCTGAACTCGCCGGGGTTGCCCAGGTTCATGGGCCCGGTGAACTCGTCCGGGGTGTCCATGAGCCGGATGAAGCCCGTGACCAGGTCGTCCACGTAGCAGAAGGAGCGGGTCTGGCTGCCCTCGCCGTACACGGTGATGTCCTCGTTGTTGAGGGCCTGGACGATGAAGTTGGAGACCACGCGGCCGTCGCTTACCGCCATGCGCGGGCCGTAGGTATTGAAGATGCGCGCCACCTTGATGCGCAGCTTGTGCTGGCGGTGGTAGTCGAAGAACAGCGTCTCGGCGCAGCGCTTGCCCTCGTCGTAGCAGGCGCGCGGACCGATGGGGTTGACGTTGCCCCAGTATTCCTCGCGCTGGGGGTGCATGGTCGGGTCGCCGTAGACCTCGCTGGTGCTGGCCTGCATGATCTTGGCCTTGATGCGCTTGGCCAGGCCCAGCATGTTGATGGCGCCGTGCACGCTGGTCTTGGTGGTCTGCACGGGGTCGTGCTGGTAGTGGATGGGCGAGGCCGGGCAGGCCAGGTTGTAGATCTCGTCCACCTCCACGTAGAGCGGGAAGGTCACGTCGTGGCGCAGCACCTCGAAGCAGGGGTGGCCCAGCAGGTGCCGGATGTTCTCCTTGCGGCCGGTGAAGTAGTTGTCCACGCAGAGCACGTCGTGCCCGGCCTCAAGGAGGCGCTCGCACAGGTGCGACCCCAAAAATCCGGACCCGCCGGTGACGAGGATGCGCTTGTTCTGGGCCATGCCTGCTCCTGTGGCTAGAGGTGACAACACCAAGGCGCAGAAGTATGCAACTTTGGCCCCCAGCACAAGGCCGGGGAAGAGGTATTTGGGTCTGATCCGAACGCCCGGCAGGCGGCTTTGCCGGGTAAAATGTGAAAAAAAATACACAGCGATTCAAGTGCAATGCACTGCCAAAGAGGCCTGCTCGCGGCGGAACCAAGGCTTGAAAATTCAGGGCAGGGGTTGACGTCACTCGGAAGTCCGGGCAGAAGGGGACATCATTTTCCAAAATTTGGACAAAGGCCCGGTTATCGGGCCGAATTTGTGGAAGGGGGAGGGCTATGGTCTTTAGCTGGCTGCATCTGGCCATCATCCTGTTCCTGATCGGGGGCCTGCTTTTCGCGGGTGGCCCGCTCATCCTGTCCTACCTGGTGGCGCCACGGGCGCGCGGTGGAGACATGGGCATGCCGTACGAGTGCGGCATGCGCCCCTATGGCGGGGCCTGGACCCGGTTCGGCATCAACTACTACGTCTACGCCCTGCTGTTTTTGGCCTTTGACGTGGACGTGCTGTACCTGTTCCCGGTGGCCACGGTCTACCGCGCCACCGAGGGCTGGCTGCCCTTCCTGGAGATGTTCATTTTCCTGTTCGTGCTTGGTCTTGCCATCATCTATTTTTGGGCGAAAGGGGTGTTCACATGGCCGCGCAAAGTCTCGTAGCGCAGAAGCCCGATGTCATCATCGCCGACCCGATCCTGAACATCGGCCCGGCGAAGCAGATTGTCGACCTCTGCCGCTCCATGTCCCTGTGGCCCATGACCTTTGGCCTGGCCTGCTGCGCCATTGAGATGATGTCCGTGGGCATGGCCAGGTGGGACATCGCCCGGTTCGGCTCAGAAGTCTTCCGGCCCTCGCCGCGCCAAAGCGACATCATGATCGTGGCCGGCACCGTGACCAAGAAGATGGCCCCCGCAGTGATGCGCCTCTACGAGCAGATGCCCGCCCCGCGCTGGGTCATCGCCATGGGCAACTGCGCCATCTCCGGCGGCCCCTTCAAGTTCAAGGGCCAGTACGGCATCATCGAGGGCGTGGACAACCTCATCCCCGTGGATGTGTACGTGCCCGGCTGCCCGCCCCGGCCCGAGGCGCTTCTGGAGGGCCTGTTCCTGCTTCAGGAGAAGATCACCGGCAAGCGGTTCTGGCCCAATCCCCCCGTGGACGGCCCCTTTGAGGAGGGCAAGTAGATGGAAGCGTTGCTCCAAGGACTGGGCGCCCAATACCTGGCCAAATGCGACTTCGCCAAGACCGGGCAGACCTGGCAGGCCTTCCTGCCTGCGGGCTCCCTGGTGCGCGCGGCCGAGCGTCTGCTCAAGGCCGACTACTTCATCGAGGACATCTGCGCCGTGGACTGCGTTGAGGGCTTTGTGGTGGTCTACCACTTCGACCACTTCGAGGCTCCGGGGCGCGTCACCCTGCGGGTGCTGGTGCCCCACGCTGCGCCCACGCTGCCGTCCATCGCGGCCTTGTTCGACGGCGCGGAGTGGCACGAGCGCGAGACCAGAGACTTCCACGGCGTGCTCTTCGAGGGCAACCCGAACTTCATCCCCCTGCTCATCGACCCGGACATGGCCGACTGCTTCCCCCTGCGCAAGGAGGAAAAGGCCCGGGCCAAGGCCAAAGATATGCTGGAGGCGGGCGAGGTGGTCTTCGTGAGCCCGGCCTTCACCCTGATGACGCCTGATGCGCCCGCCGAGGGCCAAGAGTCCGGCGGCGCTACACCCGCCACGGCATAAACCAGGACAGCGGCACGCCTATGACACGCTATCAAGACATGGACCAGCTGGGCGGCGATTTCTACACCCAGAACTTCGCCAAGACCGCACGTGAAGGCTCACTCATCCTGAACCTCGGTCCGCAGCACCCCTCCACCCACGGCGTTCTGCGGGTGGTGGTGGAGCTCGACGGCGAATACATCATGCGCGCGGAGCCGATCCTGGGCTACCTGCACCGCATGCACGAGAAGATGGCCGAGGTGAAGACGGCCGCCCAGTTCATCCCCAACATGGGCCGGGTGGACTACGGCCACGCCCTGGGCTGGAACTGGGCCTTTGTGGGCGCGGTGGAGAAGCTTGCGGGCATCGAGGTGCCGGAGCGCGCCGAGTACGTGCGCGTCATCACCTGCGAGCTGAACCGCATGGCTTCGCACCTCTTGTGGTGGGGTGCCTATCTGCTGGACCTCGGGGCCTTCACGCCCATCATGTACGCCTTTGACGACCGCGAAAAAATCCTGGACATTTTGCAGATTCCCACCGGATCGCGGCTGACCTACAGCTACTACCGCATCGGCGGCGTGGCCGAGGACCTGAACGAGGACTGCATCCGCCGCATCCGGGACTTCATCCCCTGGATGCGCGGCCGCCTGCCCATGTACAAGGATCTGGTGAGCGACAACATCATCCTCAGGAAGCGCATCGAGGACATCGGCGTCATCGAGAAGGACGCCTGCCGCCGCTATGGCGCCACCGGCCCGGTGGCCAGAGGCTCGGGCATCAACTACGACGTGCGCCGCGCCGCGCCCTATTCGGTCTACCCCAAGCTGGACTTCGAGATCCCGACCTCGGAGCTCAAATGCGCGCGCGGCCGCTATGACGTGCGCATGGCCGAGATGGAGCAGTGCCTGCGCATCCTCGAACAGTGCCTGGAAATGATGCCCGAGGGCGAGGTGCTGGTGAAGGGCGCGCCCAAGCCTTCGTGGAAGGCCCCCAAGGGCGAGGCCTACTTCGCCGTGGAAGGGGCGCGCGGCAAGATCGGCGCGTACGTGGTCTCCGACGGCGGCAAGAACATCTACCGCACCAAGCTCCGCGCTCCGGGTTTCTGCAACCTGAGCCTCTTCGCCGAGGTTTCGCGCGGGACCATCCTGGCCGACGCCGTGGCCATCCTGGGCAGCCTTGACCTGATCATCCCGGAAATCGACAGGTAGGAGAAGTATGAACGCCATACCTGCAGAATTATTGCGTATCATCATCGGGCTGGTGGCGGTGGCCGCCAGCGTGGGCCTGATCGGCCTGGTCATGGTCTGGGTCGAACGCAAGGTTGCGGGCCACGTCCAGCGTCGGCCCGGTCCCTTTGAGGTCGGCCCCAGCGGTGTGCTCCAGCCCCTGTGCGACGCGCTCAAGCTCGTGGGCAAGCAGCTGTTCATGCCCACCGGCGCGGACCCGATCCTGTTCTGGCTGGCCCCGGTGCTGGCCTTCCTGCCGGTGCTGCTGCTGTTCCTGCCCCTGCCTGTGGGCGAAGGCCTCCAGGCCCTGGACGTGAACCTGGGCCTCTTGCTCATCCTGGCCTTCTCCGGGCTGGCGGTGCTCTCGGTGCTGCTGGCTGGCTGGGCCTCCAACAACAAGTACGGCCTGCTGGGCGCCGCGCGCGGCGTGGCCCAGTCCGTGGCCTACGAGATCCCGCTGCTGCTGGCCGTCTTGGCCGTCAGCTTCCAGGCCGGCAGCCTGAACCTGGCCGAGGTGGTCAAGGGACAGGGCACCTGGCCCTGGAGCTGGAACATCATGACCCAGCCCCTGGCCTTCCTCATCTACATCGTCAGCGCCCTGGGCGAGACGAACCGCGCCCCCTTTGACCTGCCCGAGGCCGAAAGCGAGCTCACCGCCGGGTTCCACACGGAATATTCCGGCATGGGCTTCGGCCTCTTCTTCCTGGCCGAATACGCCAACATGGTGGTTGTCTGCTCCGTGGCCACGGCCCTGTTCCTGGGCGGCTGGCAGGGGCCGGTGCTGCCTGGGCCGGTGTGGTTCGTGCTCAAGGTCTCGGCCCTCATGCTGCTCATGGTGTTTGTGCGCTGGACCTACCCGCGCGTGCGTTTCGACCAGCTCCTGAACATCAACTGGAAGTGGCTCTTGCCCCTGGCCGTGGCTAACCTGTTGCTGACGGCTTTCTTCGTGAAGCTGGCCCAGCTCGCCTAATACGGTGGTGAAAGGTATGATAAGAGAAGCCCTGACGACCGTGTCCGACCTGTGGAGCCTCATGGTCGGCCTGAAGGTGACCGGAAAGTACTTCCTGGAGCCCCAGGTGACGGTGCGCTACCCCTGGCAGGCGCTGGCCAACATCGACAGCTTCAAGGGACACCTGAAGCTGGTGGGCGGCGCCAAGGACAAGACCAAGGCCAAGTGCATCTCCTGCGGCATGTGCGCCATGGCCTGTCCGTCGAACTGCCTGACCGTGGTCAAGCGCAAGGCCCCCAAGCCCACTCCCGAGGAGGAGCAGGCCCTGGCCGAGGCCAAGGCCAAGGGCGAGAAACCCAAGGACAAGGCGCCCAAGGACCCGGAGAAGTTTCTCTACGACTACACCCTGTGCAGCCTGTGCGGCACGTGCATGGAGAACTGCCCGGTGGGCGCCCTGGACTTCACCGGGAGTCCGTATGTGGCGGGCTACAGCCGCAGCGATTTCCACTTCGACCTGGTGCAGGTGCTGAAGAACCAGGCCGGGATCGAGGGCGTGGACGAGTCCGCAGCCCCCGAGGCCGGACAGAGCGAGGCCTAGCATGGAAGACATGGCAAAAATAGTCTTTGGATTCTACGCGCTCATCATCCTGGGCGGGAGCATCCTGGCCGTGGGGGCCAAGAGCCTGGTCCGGGCCATGGTCGGCTTGATCGCCACCCTGCTCGGCGTGGCGGGCATGTACATGCTCCTAAACGCCCAGTTCATGGCCTTGATGCAGATTCTCATCTACGTGGGCGCCATCTGCGTGCTCATCTTCTTCGCCATCATGCTCACCCGGGCCGACGGCGGCGGTGAGGAGGCCGAGAGCGCATCCGTACGCCAGAACCTCCTGGCCCTTCTGGCCGTGCTGTCCGTTGGCGGAATTCTGGGCTGGCTGGTGCTGACCCGGCCGCTGGCGACCACAGGCGTGCCCGTGGAGGTGTCCATCGAGAAGATGGGCTTAGGCCTGCTCGGCCCGTACGGCCTGGCCTTCGAGCTCATCTCGGTGGTGCTCTTTGTGTCCATGGCCGGGGCGGTGCTCCTGACCTGGGAGAGGAGGAACGGCAAATGAGCACGCTTACGCTCTACCAACTGGTGGCCCTGATCCTGCTCATGGCGGGACTCTTCGGCATCACGCAACGCAAGACCCTGGTGGGCATGCTCATCAGCGTGGAGCTCATGCTCAACGGCGCGGGCTTGTCCATTGTGGCGGCCAGCCAGCTCACCCCGGCCAACGCCATGCTGGGGCAGCTGGGCACCTTGTTTGTCATGGGTCTTGCGGCGGCGGAGGCGACCCTGGTCCTGGCCATGATCGTGGTCATCGCCAAGCGTTTCGGCACCACCAAAACCAGTGTCGTTTCGACTCTGAAGGGATAGCGCCATGACCGGGATCATAGAAAGCGCACAAGTGCTCCTGCCCATCGCGATCACCCTGGTTGCGCCGTTTTTGATTTGGCTCTTCCGGGGCGATCAGAACAAGCGCGAGGCCGTGTCCTTCGTCGCTGGCGGGCTCACCTTCCTCTCCGTGCTGTCCCTGGCGCCCCAGGTTCTGGCCGGCAACATCTGGAAGTACACCCTCTTCAACATCATGCCCGGCATCACGGTGACCCTGTGCGCCGACGGGCTCTCGCTCATCTTCGCCCTGGTGGCGTCTTTCCTCTGGATGTTCGCCACCAGCTACAACATCGGCTACATGCGCAGCCTGGATGAACACGCCCAGACCCGCTACTACGTCTGCTTCGCCGTGGCCATCTTCGGCGCCGAGGGCGTGGCGCTCTCGGCCAACGTGTTCACGCTGTACCTCTTCTACGAGGTCATCACCGTGTTCACGTACCCGCTGGTGGCCCACCACCAGGACGACGAGGGCTTTTCCGGCGCGCGCAAGTACATCGTCTACCTCATGGGCACCTCGAAGCTGTTCCTGTTGCCCGCCATGGTCATGACCTACGTGCTCCTGGGCACCCTGGACTTCCACCTGGGCGACGCCCTGAAGGGCATGTTCCCCCCCGATGTGGTGGCCGCGCACCCGGTGGCCGTGACCATCACCTACGTGCTGTACATCGCGGGCATCGGCAAGGCCGCGCTCATGCCCTTCCACAACTGGCTGCCCTCGGCCATGGTGGCCCCCACCCCGGTCTCCGCCTTGCTGCACGCGGTGGCGGTGGTCAAGGCGGGCGTGTTCTGCGTCTGCCGCATCATCCTCTCCGGCTTCGGCGTGGAGGTCATGGACAAGCTGGGCCTGGGCCTGCCCACGGCGTACGTCGCGGGCTTCACCCTGGTGGTGGCCAGCTTCATCGCCCTGACCAAGGACGACCTGAAGGCGCGGCTGGCCTACTCCACGGTGGCCCAACTGTCCTACGTCGTGGCGGGCGTGGCCATGCTCACACCCATGGCGGTGCAGGGCGGCATGGCCCACATCGCGCACCACGCCTTCTCCAAGATCACCCTGTTCTTCGCGGCCGGGGCCATCTACGTGGCCACGCACCTGAAGAAGATCAGCCTCATGGACGGCCTGGGCCGAAAGATGCCCTGGACCTTCGGGGCTTTTGCCATCGGCTCGCTGTCCATGATCGGCATGCCGCCGGTCTGCGGCTTTGTCAGCAAATGGTACATCGTCAATGGCGCGCTGCAGGCCGGGCAGGTTGGGATGCTCTTGGCCTTCATGCTCTCCACCATTTTGAATGCGGGCTACTTCCTGCCGGTGATCTACCGGGCCTTCTTCAAGGAGCCGCTGCCTGATCCGCACTTCCACCACTACAAGGAAGCGCCGCTCAGCATGGTGATCCCGCTGTGCACAACTGGACTGATCTCCGTGATACTGGGCCTGTATCCCGCCCTGTTCATGGATTTTGTCCGAATCTTTGGCAAGTTCTAGGGGGCCTGATATGAGCTTGTTCGGGATGTTGCTTGCTGAACTGCGGGCCAGGAGAGGGGTGTTTGGCGTCCTGTTCTTCCTGGGTCTGGCGGGGCTGGTCGGGGCCAACGTATTCATCCGGCCCCACGTGGTGGAATTTGTGTACGACGCCTACGCCGGGTTCTGGCCCGTGTTCGGACTCGTTGTGGGCCTGGCCCTGGTCATCGTCATGAAAAAGATCGTTCAGCCCATGATCAGCCGTGGAGATGACTACTATGAGCGCAATAACTAGCTCCTTCATCCACCCGAGCGTGGGCTTTTACGCCCTGGCGCTGATCTTGCCGTTCCTGCGCGGCAAGGGCTGGAAATGGCTCCTGCTCATTCCGCCCATCATCGCCATCTGGAGCGTGATGACCGTGAGCCCCGGGCTCTATGGCGAGGTGAACTACATCGGCCAGAAGCTCCTGCTCGGCCGGGTGGACAAGCTCTCCCTGATCTTCGCCCAGGTCTTCGCCGTCATGAGCTTGATCGGCATGGTCTACGCCCTGCACGTGGAGGACAAGCTCCAGCACATCATGGCCTGCGTGTACGTGGGCGGCGCCTTCGGCTGCACCTTCGCGGGCGACTTCCTGACGCTCTTCATCTTCTGGGAGCTCATGAGCATCGGCTCCACGTTCCTGGTCTGGCTGGCGCGCAACCCCGCCGCCACCAAGGCGGGCTTCCGGTACTTCATGTACCACACCATCGGCGGCCTGTTCCTCTTGATCGGCCTGCTCCTGCGCTACAAGGCCGTGGGCAGCTTCGCCTTTGAGGCCGTGGCCCCCACGCAGATGATGGTCTACGATTGGATGATCCTCCTGGGCTTCTGCGTCAACGCCGCAGTGGTGCCCCTGCACGCCTGGCTGCCCGACGCCTACCCCGAAGGCACGGTCACCGGCTCGGTGTTCATGTGCGCCTTCACCACCAAGACTGCGGTGTACGTGCTCATGCGCGGGTTCGCCGGGGTGGAGCTGCTGGCCATCGCCGGCACCATCATGTGTGTCTACGGTGTGCTCTACGCGTGCATCGAGAACAACGCCCGGCGCATCCTGTCCTACCACATCGTGTCCCAGGTCGGCTACATGGTGGCCGGCATCGGCATCGGCACGGCCATGACGCTCAATGGCGCCACGGCCCACGCCTACGCGCACATCCTGTACAAGGGTCTGCTCTTCATGGGCACGGGCTGCCTGCTCTACGCCGCCGGCACCACCAAGCTGGACAAGCTGGGCGGCCTGGTGCACCGCATGCCCTGGGTCATGGTCATGTACATGGTGGCGGCCCTCTCCATCTCGGGCATGCCGCTGTTCAACGGCTTCATCTCCAAGACCATGACCATCGTCGGCGCGGCCGAGGCCCATCGCACCTGGTTGGCCATCGGCATGGAGGTGGCGGCGGTCGGTACGTTCCTCTCAGTGGGCATCAAGCTGCCGTACTTCGCCTTCTGGGCCAAGCCAGCCAACGACACCATCGAGCTCAAGCCCATCCCGGCCAACATGTACGTGGCCATGGCCATGGGCGCGGTCTTGTGCATCGCCCAGGGCCTGTATCCCGACATGCTCTACCGCTACCTGCCCTTCGAGATGGAGCACGTGTACCACCCCTGGACGGTGTGGCATGTGCTGCAGTCCTTCATGCTCCTCGGGTTCTCCGGGCTGGCCTTCTACCTCACGCGGGACATCATCACCCCGCATGCCAAGACCAACCTGGACTTTGACTTTTTCTACCGGCTCATCGGCCGGGGCGTGCTCGCCCTGGTCTGCAAGCCCCTGGCCTGGATTGATGACCGCTGGACCGAGGCCTACCGCGCCGTCGGCCTGAGCGGTCTGCTCACCCTGGCGCGGGGTACGGTCTGGTTCGACACCAAGGGAATCGACACCGTGGTGGACGGCTCGGCGTACACGGTCCAGCACGTGGGCGTGCTCAGCGCAAAGGTCCAGACCGGCCGGCTCCAGGATTACCTGGGCCTGGCTGCTGCCCTTGCCCTGTGCGTGTTCGCGGTGGTCTGGTACTTCGCCTAAACCTCGCAACGAGACGGAGAGCGAGCCTTGGAATTCGGATACCCTGTTTTATCAACACTGATTGTCTTTCCGCTTGTGGCCGCAGCGGGGCTTTTCCTCATCAAAAGCCCGCAGGTCGCGCGCGCCTACACCATGGGTGCGAGCATCCTGGAGCTGATCCTGGCCATCCCGCTCCTGACCTTTAAACACATCGCGGACTGGCAGTTCGTGGAGCGAGCGGCCTGGGTGCCGCAGTGGGGTCTGGAATACCACCTCGCTGTGGACGGCATCAGCTACCTCATGGTCATGCTGACGCTGGCCATCCTGCCGCTCTGCGTCATGTGCTCCTGGACGTACATCAGCAAGCGGGTCAAGGAGTTCCACTTCTGCCTGCTGTTCATGACCGCGGCCTGCGTGGGCGTGTTCTCGGCGCTGGACTTCGTGCTCTTCTACATCTTCTGGGAGGCCATGCTCATCCCCATGTACCTGCTCATCGCGGTCTGGGGCGGCGACCAGCGCCGGTACGCCTCGCTCAAGTTCTTCCTGTTCACCCTGGCTGGCAGCACGCTGCTCCTGGCCGCCATCGTGGCCTTCCGCATCACCGGCGGCACCTTCTCCATTCCGGACCTGATGCAGTTCCCCTTCACCTTCCAGTTCCAGTTCTGGGCGTTTTTGGCCATGGCCCTGGCCTTTGCCATCAAGGTGCCCATGTTCCCCTTCCACACCTGGCTGCCGGCCGCCCACGTGCAGGCGCCCAGTGCGGGCAGCGTGATCCTGGCTGCGGTGCTGCTCAAGATGGGCACCTATGGCTTCATGCGCTTCTGCCTGCCGCTGACCCCGGCGGCCAGCGAGTACTTCGCGCCGCTCATGATCGCCATCTCCATCGCCAGCATCCTCTACGGCGGCGCCATCGCCCTCGGCCAGGAGGACATCAAGAAGCTGGTGGCCTACTCCTCGGTGGGCCACATGGGCTTCGTGACCCTCGGCATCTTCCTGTTCAACGTGCGCGGCGTCGAAGGCGCGCTGTTCCAGATGCTCAACCACGGCATCATCACCGGCGCGCTGTTCATGATGATCGGCACGGTGTATGAGCGCAGCCACAGCCGCTCCATCTCCGACAACATGGGCCTGGGCAAGTACCTCCCGGCCTTCATGTTCTTCTGGGGCCTGAACGCCATGGCGAGCTTCGGCTTCCCCGGCACCAACGGGTTCGTGGGCGAAATGTTGGTGTTCACGGCGGCCTTCCAGGTCAGCCCGTACATCGGCGCGCTGCTGGTGCCCGGCGCGCTGCTGGGCGCGGCCTACATGTTCCGCGTGTCCCTCAAGATGGCCTGGGGCCGGCCCAGCTCGGCCAAGACCTGGCGCGACCTGAACACCCGCGAGTGGGCCTATCTGCTCATTCCAGCAGTGTTCGTTTTCTACATCGGATTGGCGCCGGGCCTCTTCTTCAGGCTCATTGACCCGTCCGTCGAAAAGCTGGTCAACGACTTCAAGCAGCGCAACACGGTGGAGCAGAAGGTGGCGGCAGCGCCCGCGCCTGCTGCAGTGGCCGCCGTGGTGATGCCTGCCGAACCGGTCAACAATTAGGGAGTGGCGGCCGTGGTGTTCAATCCCATCCAGATTGTCCCGGAACTGTATCAACTGTTGCTGATCCTCGCCCTGTTTTTCCAGAGCCTGGGTGACGGCTCGGACACCCCCCCTGCGGAGCGCTGGCTTCCGTTCTTCGCGGGCTTCGGGATCTTCGTCACCATCGTGTCCTGGGGAGCGGAGGGGCTCATCTTCGGCGGGGCCTACAAGCTTGATGCGCTCTCGCAGTTCATGAAGCTGGCCATTGCCGGCGGCTTCTATGTGACCGTGCTCAACGCCTCCCGCCAGCCCTCCCTCGAGGAGCGCAAGCGCCCGGACTACTTCATGTTCCTGGCCATTTCAGCCTGGGGCCTGATGATCCTGTCCTCGGCGGTGGAGCTCATCACCATCTACCTGGCCCTGGAGATCTCCTCCTACAGCCTGTATGCCGTCATCCCCCTGCGCACGACAAATGGCGTGGGCGACAAGGGCGCGGCCGAGGCGGGCATCAAGTACATCCTCTTCGGCGCGGTGGCCACGGCCATGGCGCTCTATGGCTTCTCGTACATCCTGGCCAGCCAGCACACGAGCTACATCTCGCAGCTGGCCATGCGCACCTGGACCTGGGACGGCGCGCCCATGGCCGTGGTCGGCCTGTCGCTGTTCCTGGGCGGCATGTTCTACAAGCTGGCCCTGTTCCCCTTCCACTTCTGGTGCCCGGACGTCTATCAGGGCGCGAGCAACGAGACGGCTGGCTTTGTGGCCACCCTGCCCAAGCTGGGCGCCGTGGTGGTGCTGGTGCGCCTGGCCGTGCTGCTCAAGCCCGGCCTGGAGATCACCACGCTCCTGGCTGTGCTGGGCGCGCTGTCCATGACCTATGGCAACCTCTGCGCCCTGGCCCAGACGGACTTGAAGCGCATCCTCGGCTTCTCGTCCGTGGCCCACGCAGGCTACATCATGGTCGGACTGGTCTCCGGCACGGCCATGGGCCTCTCGGCCGCCATCTTCTACGCCTTGGCCTATGTGGTCATGAACCTGCTCTGCTTCTGGGTCATCAGCCGCATCGCCTCCGATGGCCGCAACCTGCACCTGGATGACCTGAACGGCCTGTACAAGCGCTCCCCGGCCCTGGCCTTTGCCCTGGGCGTGGGCGCCTTCGCCCTGGTCGGCCTGCCGCCCACCATGGGCTTCATGGGCAAGTTCTTCCTCATCACCTCGGCCTGGGACCACGGCTACAACTGGCTGGTCATCACCCTGGTCCTGAACAGCGCCATCGCCATCTACTACTACCTGGGCCTGGTGCGCCACGCCTACACCCACGAGGCTGGCGCGGACGTGCCCATGCCCGACAACAGCGCCTTCAGCGTCTGCGGCGCGGGAATCCTGGCCGCCCTGGTGCTGGTGCTCGGCATGGTGCCCGGCCGCGTGTTCGACTTCGCCATCATGGCGGGCAAGCAACTCCTGCCGTAGCCCAGCATCGTTTCAGCTTCCCGGAAGGCCCGCTTTGGCGGGCCTTTTTCGTTGCGCCCCTTGACTTCCCGGCCCAAGCCTTTAGCGTGTTTCCAGAACCCAGGAGGCGCCATGCACGAAGTCAGCCTCGGCGGCATGCTCACCGACTATCTCACGGGCCAATCCATCGAGGAGACCACCTACGAGGAGTTCCGGCAGGCCCTGGCCCGGATGCTGGTGGAGGACAAGGGCTTCCCCAAAGAAAGCCTCCGGGCCAAGGTGCCGCTGGTCTTCCAGATCGACGGCCAGGACACCGGGCGGCACATCGACCTGGTGGCCTATGACGAGTCCGGCAGGCCGCTTTTGCTGGTCATCTTCTGCGCCGGGGACGTGGGCAGCTTCGAGCGCGAGACCGTGAGTTGCGCGCGGCTGTTTCCGGGCGGGCCGGTGCCTGTGGCCATCGCCACGGACTCCATCGGCGCCAGCGTGCTGGACACCGCCACGGGCGGCCCTCTTGGC
The DNA here is from genome assembly GCA_964390575.1 of uncultured Desulfocurvus sp. Taxonomy (GTDB): domain Bacteria; phylum Desulfobacterota; class Desulfovibrionia; order Desulfovibrionales; family Desulfovibrionaceae; genus Humidesulfovibrio. The sequence continues at coordinate 27,804 of CAYMIP010000015.1, forward strand.
GAGAAATGGGGGCGGGCCACGGGCGTGCGCGCCATCCCCACCTGGGCCGAGCTGCGCGAGCTTGCCGCCGCCACCCCGCGCATCCCCCTGCCCGAGGAGCGCCGCCGCAAGGAGGAGCGCATCCTGCACGCCTACAACGGATTTTTGTACGGCGCCTGCTGCAGCGAGTCCTGCCGCGTGCCGCCGAAACGCGGCAGCTAGCGAAGGGGACAGGCAGTGGCGGACAGCAGGGACAACACCCAGGCCCCCCAGGGAGCGCGCCCAGGGGCGGAAGCTGGCGCTGTTGATGCGGACGCCAGCGTGCGCTTTGGCAGCACCCCGGCCCGCATGAAGGTCGGCGTGAGCCGCTATACGCCCGCGCGGGGCTCAGGGCGGCCCTTGTCCGTGGAGCTTCTGCGCAAGGCCCTGGCCGAAACCGGCATCAGCGCTCCCCTGGACGAGAAGAATGCGGCCGAGGTCGTCCGGCTCCTGCTCGCAGGTCAGGACGCCAGCTCCCTGGTCATCGCCCGCGGCGTGCCGCCGCAGATCGCCCAGGACGCCTGGGTCGAGCTTGCCGGGTCGCCGAACCACCCGGTGCTGCCCGGCCAGGTCATCGGCAAGCTGCACCCGGCAGTGCAGGCGAAGGAAGGCCGGGACATCGCCGGAACCCCTGTGCCGCCGCCGGTCCAGCCTGCGCCGAGGGTCATCTCCGTGGCTGGCGGCATCACGCCGGACCGGGACGGCGTGCTCACGGCCAAGGTGGCCGGACTGGTGCGCGTGGACGACCTCAAGATCGAGCTCTCGCCCCTGGTGAACATCTCAACCGACAAGCTCCAGGCCCTGGCCACGCTGTATGCCAAGGACGCTCTGGGCGACGAAATCACGCCCGAGGGCATGGCGCTGGCCCTGTCCAGCCAGGGCGTGGTCTTTGGCATCCAGCTGGAGGCCGTCATGAGAGGCCTGGCCCAAGCCAGCGCTTCGGGCCGGCCGGTGGAAGGGGTTGTGGCGGCCCAGGGGCAGGCCCCGGTGCATGGCGAGAACGGCCGACTGGAGTTGTTGTGCGGGGAGTCTACCTGTGGGGAGCCTCCGGACGAGAACCTGCGCGTGAACTACCGCGACCGGGGGCTGTTTCCGGTGGCGGCGCAGGGCGCGGACATCGCCCGGCTGCACCTGCCGACCAAGGGCGTCCCTGGCCGGGACGTGTTTGGAATGGTGGTGCCCGCCCGCGACGGAGCGCCCCTGCGCCTGCAGACCGGAAAGAATGTGGAAGGCGTGGAGGGCGGTGCGCTTTTCCGCGCCAAGATCGCCGGGGTGGTGCTGGCCGGGAAGAGCAGCCTGGACGTGTCGGAGCTGCTGAGCGTCCCCGGTGACGTGGACTACGGCACGGGCAACATCGTGCTGACCCAGGGCTCGGTGCGCGTGGGCGGCACGGTGCGCACGGGGTTCACGGTCCAGGTCCCGGGCAACGTCCTTGTGGAGGGCATGGTGGAGAGCGCCCACATCAGCGCCGGGGCCGATGTCCTCGTGCGCGGCGGCATTTTCATGTCCGGGGATGAGGCCGCCAAAATCGAGGCTGGCGGGTGCGTCACTGCCGCCTTCACCCACAATGCCCAGGTGCAGGCTGGCGGGGACGTGACAGTGGCCCTGTCCATCGTTGGCAGCAAGGCAAACAAGGGGTCGCGCGTGACGTCCGGAGGGTTCCTCCGCGTCACCGACCCCAAGGGCCGCATCATGGGCGGCACCGTGATCTGCGCCAAAGGGCTGGAGGTCTTTGACGCCGGGTCGGAGCGGGGCATGGACACGATCCTGGTCCTGAGCCATGAGACCCCGGAGATCGCCGCCCTGATCAAGGAGATGCACGAACTCAAGGCGCTCCGGCAGCGCACGGTCTTTGTGCTGGGGGAGGGCGATGGCGCGACGGCCCTGGCCAGGCTCTTCGCCGAGCGCCGGGAAGAGGCCGAGGAGCTGCTGGCCCGGCGGGAGGGAATGGAGTCGCGGCTGAAGCAGATCCAGCGCAGCCTGGCCGAGCTGGCCCAGGAGCATCTGGAGCGCATAGCCACTGCGCGCATCGTGATCCGCGGGACCGCCTATCCCGGGGTGGCCATAAAAATGGGCGGCCGCTCCTTGTACGTGCAGCAGCCCCTGGAGCACTGCGTCTTTTCCTGGGATGCGCAGAACAAGGACATCGTCACCGGCACACTCTAGGCCGGGCCGTCCAGTCTAGGTCCACGGAACGGGCTCAGTAGAACTCTTCCGTCCAGCCCTCTGCGCTGATGCAGCGCTTGGGGCACAGGCTGATGGCCTCGCGCACCTCGTCGTGGGTGGCGTGCTGGCGCTTCAGGCCGGGCCGCTCCAGGTCGTCGTCCCACTGAAAGATGTCCGGGCAGATTTCGCAGCACCCGGAGCAGGCGTTGCACCCGGACAGGTCGAGCAGAACCTCGTGCTGCATCTCAGTCTGAAGCATATTCCAAGCCTCCGAAGGTCTTGCGCCGGATGGGCGGTTCGACGTTCCGGGGCGGCGCGGTCCGGAAGCGTCAGACGTTGAAGCGGAACTCTATGATGTCGCCGTCATGCACATAGTAATCTTTACCCTCAAGCCTGGCAAGACCCAGCTCCTTGGCTTTCTTGAAATCCCCGGCCTTGAGGAAGTCGGCATAGCCGATGACCTCGGCCCGGATGAAGCCCTTCTGGAAGTCCGTGTGGATGACGCCTGCGGCCTCCGGCGCGGTGGCGCCCACGCGCACGGGCCAGGAGCGGACCTCCTTGTCCCCGGCGGTGAGGAAGCTCATGAGCCCCAAAAGCGTGTAGGTGCGGGAGATGACCATGTCCAGCGCGCTCTCGCTGAGGCCTAAGTCGGTCAGGAACATGGTGCGCTCCTCGGGGTCCTCGATGGCGGCCAGTTCGCGCTCCAGCCGGGCGCTGACAGCCATGTGCATCTGGCCCAGGCCGTCGGCGGGCAGCTCAAAGGCGCCCATGTCCTTCTCGGCGATGTTCCAGGTGTACAGGATGGGCTTGGCCGAGAGGAAGCGGAAGCCGCGCATGCAGGGCTCAAAGCAGAGGTCCGGGTCCACGCGCAGGGGCTTGTCCTGCTCCAGGATGGCGCGGGCCTTGGCCAGGCAGTCCTCCTCCTTGGCGTCCACCAGCTCCTTGTTCTTGCGCTTGTCCGAGGCCATGCGCTCCTGGCGCTTTTCCACCACGGCCAGGTCGCTGACCAGCAGGTCGGCCTCCACCGCGCCATACTGCTGTTTCGGGTCGGCCAGGCCGGAGAAGGCGTCGAGCACGCAGAGCAGGCAGTCGTAAGGCCGGATGTCGGTCAGCACGCGCTCGCCCAGGCCGTGGCCCTTGCCGCCGCCACCGGGCACGTCCAGGTACTCGATCTCGCTCAGGGTGATCTTCTTGGGCTTGAAGAGTGCAATGAGCGGGTCCAGGCGCGGTTCAGGCACCTTGACCATGGCCCGGTTTCCCGCGAGGGCGGCCTTTTCGCCCGCCAGGGCGGCAAACATGTCGGTCTTTCCGGCGCTGGAAAAGCCGAAGATAGCTGTTTTCATGGGCAATCCTTGTGTTGTCAATGCTGGGCGCGCGCTGTCGCAGGGCCGGGAGTGTAGGCAGGAACCGGGGCGGATGCAAGCCCGGCCTGGGGGCCTGGCCCGGGTTTGAATCCGGGCGCGAATTGCCGTAGGGTCGACCCATCAGAACAATGCGGGGGACAGCCATGTCGGGCGAGGCGAACATCTATCTCATCGGCGCGCGGGCCAGCGGCAAGACCACCCTGGGCCGCAGGCTGGCCAAGAAGCTGCTGCGCCCCTTTGTGGACACCGACCAGCGCATCCGCCTGCGCACGGGCCAGACCGTGGCCGAGATCGTGGCCCAGGGCGGCTGGGAGGCCTTCCGCGAGGCCGAGGCCCTGGCCTTTTCCGAGGTCGCGGTGTTCAGCGGCCAGGTGGTGTCCTGTGGCGGCGGCATTGTGCTGCGCCAGGACAACCGCGACCTGCTGGCCCTGGGCCGGGCGTTCTACCTGCAGGCTCCGGTCGAGGTCCTGGCCGAGCGCCTGGAATGCGCGCCGGGCCGGGACCAGCGGCCCTCGCTCACCGGCGCGGACATCGCGGCTGAGGTGCGCCAGGTGCTGGCCGAGCGCGAGGCGTTGTACCTCTCCTGTGCGCGGGCGGTGCTGCGCGCGGACCAGCCCCTGGAGGCCCTGGTGGAGCAGGCCCTGGCCGAGATTGCACGCCTGGAGGGCCGCCGGGGAGGCTGAGGGAGCGGCGTTGCCAGGGCCGTGCGAATCCCGTAGCATGGGTTACGTTGGAAGGCCGCAGCACAGGAGGTCGCCCGTGGGTTCGTGGAAGACGGAAGCCGAGCTGGAGCGCGCCGGTCTGCCGGGGCTGCTGCGCGAGCTGGCCAGTGCGCTGGAGTCCGGCCTGGAGTCCGGCCAGCTTGTAGGCCTGCCGCAGGACTACCGCAAGCTGGTGCTGGTGGCCGAGCGCGGGCCGGACGGGCTGCGCGTGAAGCTCAAGGCCAAGCGCGCCGGGGAGGTTCGGGTGCCGACTGTGCTCATGGCCGAGGCCGCGTCGGCCGCAAAGGCCAAGGCCCAACGCGCGGACAAGGCCCAGGCTGGCCGCGACAAGTACCGCCAGCTCAAGCAGGGCCTCCAGGCCGACTACAAGGCCGTGCAGGCATCGGCCCGCGAGGGACGGCTGCCTGAGGCCGAGCTGCTGGAGAGTTTTTTGTTCCGCGCGGAGCTCATGGCCCAGGGCGAGCAGCCCGTCAGCGGCGCGGTCCTGGCCGAGATGACCCCGGCCAACGCGGCATTTCTGGACGACTGCCAGGCTCTGCGCCAGGCCTGTGCCGCGCAGAGTCCGGCGGCCCTGGCTGCGGTGCTGGAGCGCCTGGCCCGGCGCAAAGCGGCCTGCCACGCGCAGTTCCGCCAGGAGGAGCGTCACTAATGCATCAGGACGACGGCAGCGGGCACGGCAGCACCCACGTGGGCGGCCACGCCCTGCGCCCGGAGGTCACCGAGGCCGACGAGCGGCTCTTCGCGGCCATCACGGCAACTCGCCTGGACGAGGCGGCGCGAAAGCGCATCGTCACGCCCGCCGTGGTCCAGCCAGACCAGGAAGCGGTGCTGGCCGTGCACTGGCACCCGGAGTTCGTGCCCATGGAGCTCATCCGCTCGCGCATCGAGGCCACCTACCCGGCCATGCAGACCGCGCTCATCATCCCCACCCAGCACAACGAACTCATGGAGTACGGGCCGTACACCGGGGTGGAGGTGGACTGCTACTCGCGCGGGTTCAACCAGAAGGTCCAGATCCTGCTGCACTTCCGCACCGAGCGCCTGGCCGATGCGGGCGTGCTGAAGAGCATGCTGGCGCACACCCTGGCCTATCGCTCCACCCAGCTCTTCGCCTACTTAAGCGCCGTCACCGGCGAGGACGACGCGCTCCTGGCTGCGGCGGCCCGGGAGACGGGCTCGGAGGAGGAGCTGGTGGCGCTGGCGCGCGTCCTGTGCCGCAAGCTCTCGACCCTGGTGGAGAAGCACGGCGGCGAACTCCCGCAGGACGCCTTCAAGAACAAGCTGGTGCGCAATTTCGTGGACGGGTTCCGGCCGCTGCTGGGCGATCGCCTGGTGAACCGTGCGCAGGTCTTTCTCAAGGCCGTGAAGCAGATCGTCAAGGCCCAGTTCCCGCTGACCTATTTCTACCGCACCACGGAGTTCATCGAGGAGGCGCGGGCCTTGGGGTGCGGGGTGGTCATCCCGCACCCGGAGCAGTTCTGGCCCATCCTGCTGGCCGAGTACGACGTGGACGGCTATGAGGTCTGGAACCCGCAGTCCCAGCGCTACACGGAATTTCTCATCAACGTGCTGCACGAGAAGAACCGGCGGAAAAGCGCGGGCGAGCGGCGCATGCTCGTGTTCATGGGCGACGACACGCACATGGGCGAGAAGACGCTGCCCACGGCGGGCGGCAACTCCAGCAAGCTCCGGCGCGAGATCGGCCTGCAGCCCGCCTGGGACGATCTGTCCATCGGCAAGAAGCTCATCGTGGCGGACATGGACCGGGTGCGCGTCATCGAGGAATACGCCGCGCGCCTGGATGGCTAGCGCTTTAGGGAGGTGTTCATGGGCCATGACCAGAGGTTTGTCTTTGAATCCGTGCAGGACGCGGCAAGCATCCGGAAGTACCTGGAGGCCGTCATGGAGGGCCTGGCCAAGGGGCGGCTGGTGGTGACCACCGGGGCCGAGGAGTTTGTGCTGGAGCCTGCGGGGCTGCTCTCCTTCACGGTGAAGGCGCGCCGCCTGGGCGGCCAGGGGCGGCTGTCCCTGGCCATCAGCTGGAAGTGCCCGGACGAGGAGGCCCCCAGGTCCGACGATACGCTGAGCATCAAGGCGTAGGCGGCCATGATCGCCCTGGAAGGAATCGAGGAGAATTTCCGCTTCCTGGTGCTGGAGGTGACCAGCCAGGTGAGCGGAACCCGCGCCTTTGTGGCCACGCCCAGCCACGCGGGCTACGACAAGGTCGTCTCGCGCGACGACTACATCGACAACCTGAAGAACATCGTGGAGGAGAAGTGCTTCTCCAAGATCCACACGATGCGCGGGCTGTCCAAGCGCGACATCGACCGCATCCGGGGGCTGCAGATCATCAGCGCCAACCTGGAGCGCATCGCCGACTACTGCGTGAACATCGCCGGGCAGATGCGCTACCTGCACGACCAGGCCCTGCTCACGCGGCATGACCCCGGGCCGCTGTTCGACATCATCGAGGAGAGCCTCTCGCGCATCCTGGAGGTGCGCTCCCGGGCCGAGGTGAAAGGGGCGCTCGGCATTTGCCGCGCGGAGTTCGAGCTGGACCGGCTGTACAAGGACGCCTTTGACCAGCTCATGAACGAGCTGCGGCGCGGCCGCGAGGTGGAGAACTGCATCACGGCCATCTTCATCTTCCGCTACCTGGAGCGCATCGGCGACTCGCTCTTGAACATAGGGGAGGCCTTGCTGTTCTCGGTGATTGGCGAAAAGATCAAAATCGAACAGTTCCAGGCCTTGCAGCAGAACCTCACGCAAAGCGGCTTCGAGGGCGACCTGTCGGACATCGACTTCCGTTCCATCTGGGGCACGCGCTCCGGCTGCCGCATCGGCCGGGTGATCCCCCGGGACGCGGCCCCGGACCCGGCCCAGAGCGGCATCTTCAAGGAGGGCAACCTGAAGAAGATGCGCCGCGAGCGTGAGAACATCGAGCTCTGGGCCCGCGTTTCGCCCGGCACCGGCCCGCGCATCTTCAGCTACAACGAGGACGAGGAGAACGCCTCCATGCTCGTGGAGTTCTTGTCCGGCTGCACCTGGAATGAGGTGGTGCTCACGGCGGGCTGGGACGTGCTGGAGGACGCCATCTTCGTCTTTGAGCAGACCGTGGGCGACATCTGGCGCGCCACCCTGGAGCGCGGCCCCGCGCCCGTGGGCTTCATGGGCCAGCTCAGCGGGCGGCTGGCGGCGGTGCGCCACGTGCACCCGGACTTCTTCCGCAAGCCGCGCCGCCTGGGCCCGGTGGTCCTGCCCGCCACAGAGGAGCTCATCGAGACCTGCCGGGAGATCGAGGCCTCCTTGAGCGCGCCCATGACCGTGCTCCTGCACGGGGACTTCAACGCCAACAACATCGTCTACGACCATTCAGCCCCGCGCGTGCACTACGTGGACCTGCACCGCTCGCACCGGGGCGACTGGCTGGAGGACGTGGCCGTGTTCCTGGTGTCCTTCTTCCGCATGCCCATCTTCGAGCCCGGCCTGCGCGGCCGCATCAACCACATGATCGCCTCGTTCCACGCGCACGCGCACGTCTTCGCCGACGACATCGGCGACACGACCTGGCAGGCCCGGCTGGCCCTGGGGCTCACCCGCTCCCTGTTCACGTCCACGCGCTTCGAGCTGAACTACGACTTCGCCCGGGAGATGTCCCTGCGCGCCCACTACCTCATGGAGGGGCTGGCGGAGCACCGGTCGGTCGGCAAGCCCTGGGAGGACTACCGTCTGCCCAGGCCCGTGCTGTTCACCTAGGGGGGCTTGGAGGTGCGCATTGCAGTGGTGGGCATCCCCGGAGGCTGGTCCTCGGAGGCCTTGGCCGATGCCGTGGCCTGCGCCACCGGGCAGCGCCTGCTGGTGGACCTGGGCGCAGCGCGGCTTGATTTCGCCACGGGCCGCGTGCTTTGCGCTGGGCCCGGCCCCTGCTCGATGGACCTCTGCGCCCTGGACGCCGTGCTCATCAAGAAGGTTGCGCCCCAGTACTCGCCGGACATGCTCGACCGCCTGGAGCTCTTGCGTTTTGTGGCCGGGCGCGGGGTGCCCTGCTTTTCCGACCCTGCGCTGATCCTGCGCCTGGTGGACCGTCTGGCCTGTTCCGTGACCCTGTCCCTGGCCGGGCTGCCCCTGCCGCCCACCACCGTCACCGAGGACTTGGCCTGCGCCCTGGACGCCGTGCTGGGCTATGGCCGCGCGGTGCTGAAGCCCCTGTTCACGTCCAAGGCGCGCGGCATGGTCCTTTTGGACGCGGCGCAGACCGGGCGGGAGGCTGCGGCTGCGGTTCTGGAGCGGTTCCACGCCGTGAACCGGGTCATGTACATCCAGCAGGCCCTGGACCTGCGCGGCCAGGACCTGGGCGTGTGCTTTCTGGGCAACGAATACCTGGGCACCTATGCCCGGCGCCAACAGCCCGGCTTGGCTCCGGCTGCGGGGGGGGCGGGCTGGAGCACCAGCACCGAGGGCGGCGGCCGGTACGCCGCCTTTGACCCGTCCGCCGAGATCGTCGAGCTGGCCCGTCGCGCCCAGCAGCCCTTTGGCCTGGACTTCACCTGCGTGGACGTGGCCCTGACGGACAGCGGGCCGTATGTCTTCGAGGTCTCGGCCTTTGGCGGCTTCCGGGGCCTCAAGGCGGCGCGCGGCATCGACGTGGCCGGGCTGTTCACGGCCCACGTCCTGCGTCGCCTGGACCAGGGGCAGCGCAGTTGAGCGCCCCCAGTCTGGCGGAGCTGGCCGGGGATCTGGCGGCGCGCTTCCCGGCGCGCTTTGGCCTGCGCCTGCGTCTGGAGGAGCTGAGCGTAAGCGTGCGCAGCAACTCCGCCGCCGTGGTGGATGACCTGCGCGGCTATTTTGGGGGCTTTGTCGAGGCCACAGGCAGCGCTTCGGCGGACCTGGAGTTTCTGCTGCTGGACGGGCCCGTGCAGGAGCCGCCCGTGCCCCTGGCGGTGCATCCCCATGGGCCGGGCAAGCGGCCGGACAAGGAGCGCTTGGCCGATGTCCCGGGTGGCCGCGTGGTGCGCAAGCAGGCCACGGGCATGCTCTTCCTGTTCGGCCAGGGGCTGAACGTGGCCGTGGGGCCGTGTGCGCAGAACCGCAACCAGCTGGTGAACTTCCTCTGCGCGCGGTACATGGAGCGCCGGGTGGCGGCGGGCTGGATGCTCGGCCACGCCGCCGGGGTGGTGCGAAAGGGCAGGAGCCTTGCCCTGTGCGGGTTCGCGGGCCTGGGCAAGTCCACCCTGGCCCTGCACATGGTGGCGCGCGGCCTGGATTTTTTGAGCAACGACAGGGTGTTGGTTGAACCGGCCAGCGCGTGCCGCGGCCCGGTGCTGCACGGCATTCCCAAGCACCCGCGCCTCAACCCCGGCACGGCCCTGGGCAACCCGGCCCTGGCCCCTCTTCTGGACAGGGCCCTGCCCGAGTCCGCCCGGCTGGCTTACGCGGGCCTCGCGCCCGAGGCTTTGCGCGCGGTGGAGGACAAGTTCGACGCGCCCATTGACGCCTGTTTTGGGCCTGGGCATTTCGCCCTGGCCGCGCCCCTGGCCGGGGTGGTGGTGCTGAACTGGCGGCCCAGGGGCGGCGCGCTGGCGGCCCGGCGGGTGGACTTAAGCGAACGGCGCGACCTGCTGGAGGCCCTGCGCAAGCCGCCGGGCGTGTTTTACCTGCCCCAGGCCCTGGGGGCGGGGGCGCGGCTATTGCCGGAGCAGTGCCTGGAGGCCTTGGCCGGGGTCCCGGCCCTGGAGCTGGCTGGCGGCGCGGATTTCGAGGCCGGGGCTGCGGCCTGCGAGGCATTTCTGGGCGCCTGACGCCCGTCGTCAATCCACAAGGGCACAAGGACGGTACCTGATGAGCGGCAATACCTTTGGCACCCTGTTTCGGCTGACCACCTTCGGCGAATCCCACGGCCCGGCCCTTGGCGGCGTGGTGGACGGCTGCCCGCCGGGGCTGCCCCTGAACGAGGCCGTGATCCAGGCCGAGCTGGACCGGCGCAGGCCCGGCCAGGGCGGGCCTGCGGCCACGGCGCGCCAGGAGGCCGATTGCGTGCGCCTGCTCTCCGGCGTGTTCGAGGGGCTGACCACGGGCACGCCCATCGGCTTCACCATTGCGAACCAGGACCAGCGCTCGCGCGACTACTCGGACATCATGGACGTGTACCGGCCCGGCCACGCGGACCTGACCTACGACGTCAAGTACGGGCTGCGCGACTACCGGGGCGGCGGCCGCTCCTCGGGCCGGGAGACGGCGTCGCGGGTGGCGGGCGGGGCCATCGCCCAGGAGCTGCTCAGCGCGCAGGGCATCCACGTTCAGGCGGCCACGGTGGAGCTGGGCGGCATCCCGGCCACGCTGCGCGATTTCGGGGGGGCGCTCCTGCGGCCCTTCTTCAGCGCGGATGAGCACGTGCTGGCGGCCTGGGAGGACCGGGTGCGCCAGGTCAAGGCCGAGGGCGACACCCTGGGCGGCGTGGTGGAGATCCGCGCCCTGGGCGTGCCCGCTGGCCTGGGCGAGCCGGTGTTCGACAAGCTGGACGCGCGGCTGGCCTACGGCCTCATGGGCGTGGGCGCGGTGAAGGCCGTGGAGATCGGTTCGGGCTGCGAGGCCGCGCGCAGGCTCGGCAGCGAGAACAACGACCCCATCACCCCGGAGGGCTTCCGCTCCAACCACGCCGGGGGCATCCTGGGCGGCATCTCCAGCGGCCAGGAGCTCATCGTGCGCGCGCATGTGAAGCCCATCCCGTCCATCGCCAAGGAGCAGCAGACCGTGAACCGCCGGGGCGAGGCCGTGCGCCTCAGCGTGGGCGGCCGCCACGACATCTGCGCCATCCCGCGCATCGTGCCGGTGTTGAAGGCCATGGTGCTGCTGGTGCTGGCGGATTTCGTGTTGTTGCAGCGGCGGCTGGGGCGGTAGAAAAGGCAACCCGGCAGCGGCCCGGAACTGGGCCAGAAGCCGTCATTCCCGGCAGGGGGATGTTGCTCAGAGCACCGGCGGCAGGTCTGGCACCAAAATCTCCGGCTCCATGTGGATGGTCACGCGGACCAGTTCCGGCAGGCGCGCGCGCAAGGACGCCTCCAGGGCGACGGTCAGGTCGTGGGCGCGGGTGATGGGCGTCTCGGGGTGCATGCGGCAGTGGAACGAGGCCCCGATGCGTGCGCCCGAACGGTGCAGCACAAGATTGTGCACGTCGCAGACCCCGGCGGTCTCTTCCACGATGTCGGCGATGATCTGGCTGAGTGCCTGCGCGGCCTCGCCGTGCTCGGGCATGGGCGCGGGATGCGCGTCCTCGGGCTCGATGTGCGTGACCACGGAGAGGTTCGGGTCCAGCTCGCGCAGCAGGGCCGCCTCCATGACCGTGACCCGGGCATGGGCATCGGCCAGGGACAGGCTGCCCGGCACCTCTGCGTGCAGGTCCAGGAACAGGCCGCCGTTGCTTGCGCGCACCTGGATGTCGTGGGCGCTTAAGCCAAAGCGCCCAGCCACCGCGCGCACGCGCTCCAGAAGCCCGCTGGCGCCCTCCTCCTCGGGCCGCACCTCCACCAGCACGTCTGCGCCGGGCAGCACGCCGCGCACGGCCTCCCGCGCCTGCCGGACGATCTGGTGGGCCTCGTCCGCGCCCAGGCCGGGCTGGATGAGGAGGCGCATGTCCACGAAGCTGGCCGGGCCGCTCTGGCGCACGCGCACGCGGCGCACGCCGGTCACGCCGGACAGGCTGGCCATGGCCCGCTCGATCTGGTCTGAAGCCTCCTGTTTTCCGGCGTCCAGGAGTATGTCCACAGCCTGGCAGCCCAGCTTCCAGCTCACCCAGAGCACGATGCCGCTGACTGCCAGGGCGGCCAGGGAGTCGGCCCGCAGCAGCCAGGGCTTGAGGGCCGAGGCCGGATTGAGCATCTCGGCCAGGGCCAGCGCGCCCAGGCCCGCCAGCACCACCAGAGACGACCAGATGTCCGTGGAGAAGTGCAGGGCGTCGGCCTCCAGGGCCTGGCTGTTGTGCTTCTTGGCCACGGCCATGAGCATGCGCGAGCGGGAGTAGTCCACCGCGACGGACACCACCATGACGCCCACGGCCCAGAGGGAGAAGTCCACAGCCTGGGGGTGGAAGAACAGCCGGTCCACGGCCTCGTAAATGATCCAGACGCAGGTGAGCAGCAAGAGGCCGGTCTCGGCCAGGGCCGAGAGGTTCTCCACCTTGCCGTGGCCATAGGGGTGCTTGGCGTCCGGGGGCATGGACGAGAGGCGTACAGCAAAGAGCGTGACCCCGGCAGCCACCAGGTCCAGGCCGCTGTGCGCGGCCTCGGACAGGATGCCCAGGCTGCCGGTGTACAGCCCGGCGGCCAGCTTCATGCCCGTGAGCAAGAGCGCTGCAAACACGGAGGACAGCGCGGCGCTGTGCTTCTCCTTCAAAGCCTGGGCATTGGTGGTGGACAGAAGGTCTGGCATGCAGGAGTCTACGCCAGGGAATGCGCCTGCGTCAACGCCTCCGCTGCGGGAACGCAGCCTAAAGAGTTGCTGGCCGGGCACCGATGAGGTATGCTACGTACACTGGAGATTCAGCCCACTGCATGTTTGGAAAACGCTTTGACGGCCTGCGGCCCGCGCCGTTTCAGGAAGGAGCCCCCCATGTCCCAGCAAACCTCGTCCAGCATCAAGGTCTGGCTGGCCTCGTCCGGCCTGATCCTCGTCGGCGCGGCCAGCGCCCTGTTTGCCGCCGGCTTCTGGCCGGAGCCGTCCCTGGCCCTGCGCGTGGGGCTGTTCCTGCTGGTCATGCTCGGCGCTGCGGCCCTGCTCTGGACCGTGCACGCCCAGTTCCTGCTGCCCCTCAACGCCCTGCGCGGCTTTGCCGGGCAGATCGCCGGGGGCCAGGCGGCCGCCTGCCCGACCCAGGCCATGCCGAGGGAGTTCGCCGACCTGCGCGACGCCCTGTGCAGCCTGGTGGAAAACCTGGGGCAAACCGCCGAGGCCGCTCTGGAAAAGGAGGATCAGGCCGAGCGCGAAGCCGCAGCCACCATGCGCGCCCTGGCCGAGAGCCGCGAGAAGGAGACGGCGGTGCAGGATCTGCTCGACAGCATGCGCGCCGCCTCGGCCAAGGCCAAGGACTCCGCCCAGCGCATTTTCGGGGCCGTGCGCGAACTCAACGGCAACATGGAAGAGGTGGGGCGCGACGTGCAGGTGCAGACCGAGCGCGTGGATGCCACCACCACGGCCATGGAGCAGATGAACGAGGCCATCCTGGACATCGCCCGCAACACCGGCGACGCCGCCCAGAGCGCCGAGCGCGCCAAGGCCAACGCCCAGACCGGGGCCAAGGGCGTGCGCGAGGCCGTGGGCTCCATCGAGCGCGTCAAGGAGCGCATCCTGATCCTCAAGGAGACCATGACCACCCTGGGCAACCAGGCCGAGGGCATCGGCCAGGTCCTGGGCGTCATCTCCGACATCGCCGACCAGACCAACCTGCTGGCCCTGAACGCCGCCATCGAGGCCGCCCGCGCCGGTGACGCCGGGCGCGGCTTTGCCGTGGTGGCCGACGAGGTGCGCAAGCTGGCCGAAAAGACCATGACCGCCACCAAGCAGGTGGGCGATTCCGTGCGCAGCATCCAGGAGCGCGCCCGCGAGAACGTGGTGGCCGTGGACGCCGCCGCCGGGGACATCGTCGAGAGCGCCCGCGTGGCCGAGGAGTCCGGCCGGTACATGGAGGAGATCGTGGCCATCGTGCAGGAGACCGCCCTTGAGGTGGCCTCCATCGCCACGGCCAGCGAGGAGCAGTCCGCCACATCCGAGGAGATCAACCGCTCCGTGGCCGAGGTCAACCAGGTGGCGCGCCAGACCGCCGCGAGCGTGGAGCAGTCCACCCGCGTGGTGGTGGAGATCTCCGGCCTCACCGAGGAGCTGGACTCCATCATCCAGGGCATGGCCAGCGGGAAGCTCTCCGCCGTGGCCTCGGAGAAGCTCATGGAATGGTCCGACGACCTGTCCGTGGGCATCCGGCTCATCGACGAGCAGCACAAGGTGCTCCTGGGCCTCATCAACGAGCTGCACGCGGCCATGCGCGCCCGCAAGTCCGACACCGTGCTCGTGGGCGTGGTGGAGCGCCTCAAGGAGTACACCGTGAAGCACTTCGGCCAGGAGGAGGAGTACTTCGAGCGCTACGGCTACCCGGAGACGGTCCAGCACAAGGCGGCCCACGCCAAGCTCGTCCAGCAGGTGCTGGACTTCGAGGCCGGACTCAAGAGCGGCAAGGCCAAGGTGACCATGGAGATCATGCGCTTCCTCAAGGACTGGCTCATCAACCATATCCAGGGCACGGACAAGCGCTATGCCCCGTTCCTGAACAGCAAGGGCATCCGCTAAGAGAACATGCTCCGCAGGCCAAGGGGCCTGAGGCCCCTTGGAACCCCCAGTGCGCGAAGGGTTTCTGACAGCGCAAAGCCGCTGCCGGAAACCCTTCGCTTTTGGTGTGTTCGGCGAGAGTCTGTAGGGCCAGCCTGGGCGGGCCATGCCTCTCTCTGAAACCGTCATTCAAGCCGAAGGGCCGGGGAGAGCGTCAGCTCGACCCGGCCCTTCGGCTTACTATGAGGGCGGCCGGGGGGGATCATCCCCCCCGGCCGCCGGAGGCTATTGGCCTAGTCCAGGTCCACGGCCTCGGCCAGGTAGTTGCTGAACAGGTGCACCTGGGCCGGCACTGCATGGGCCTTCAAGCCGTCGCGGATGCCGTCCTCGCAGTTGTGGCAGGCCACCACCACCTCCTCCGCTCCCGTGGCGCGGATGCACTCGGCCTTGGCCTTGGCCGTGGCCAGCCGCTTCTGCTTGTACTCGCTCATCAGGCCGTGCCCGCCGCCCGAGCCGCAGCAGTAGGTGTGGTTGCCGTGCGGGTGCATCTCCCGGAAGTCTGCCGCAACGTGGCGCAAAAGCAGGCGCGAATCCTCGAAGTGCCCGGCGTTGCGGATGAAGTTGCAGGAGTCCTGGAAGGTGGCAGGCTCTTTGTGAAAGTGCTGCTTGAGCTTCAGGCGGCCCTGCCGGAACAAATCAGCCCACATCTTCATGGGCGCCATGGCCTCAAAGGGGTAGTCGCGTTTCAGCCAGTTCGGTCCCTCAAACTTGAGGGCGCGGATGGAGTGTCCTCACTCCGCTGAGAGCACGGTTCGCACCCCCAGGTTCTCACCCGCCGCCACCACGCGGCCGCAGAGCTCCGTGGCTGCCGGGTCGTCGCCCGCGAACAGGCCGATGTTGGTGGAGTCCCAGCCCTTGGAGCTGGTGAGCGTGAAGTCGAGCCCGGCGGCGTTGTACAGCTTGAGGTAGCCGTAGAGGTTCTGGGGGTAGAACTTGATGTCGCGCGGGTGGAAGGTGACCAGCACCTCCGCGCCCTTTTTGTCCATGGGCGCTCGCGCGCCCGGCATCTCGGCCTGGAGCTCCTCCAACTGCCACTCCACGGTCTCGCGGTAGTCCTCTTCGCTGATGCCCAGGTTGTTGCCGAACTCCAGGGCATTGGCCAGGCCCGAGGCCAGGCCCGGCGGGGTCAGGCCCTGGGATACTGCCAGGGCGCGTGTGGCGCGCACCAGGAAGGCGACGCTGATGCCGTGCGGGCAGAACATGGAGCAGCGCTGGCACATGGTGCAGGTGCCGTAGGCCGTGTCCACCAGCCACTGCATGAATACCTCGTCCACCTCGCCCTTCTTGCGCACTATCTCGGCCAGGGGTTTGAGGCGATAGGCGGGCACGTGCTCGGGCCTGGGCTCGGACTGGAAGAAGTGGCAGCCCTCGGCGCACAGGCCGCAGCGGGCGCAGATCTCCAGCCAGAGCTTGAGCCGCGCACCGCTTTTGCCCGCCAGGGCCTGTTTCAGTTTCGCGAGGTCCATGCAGACGTCTCCTTGACGGCTCTCTTTGGGATGTTACCAGGCGCCCACGCTGCGCTTGCCGAAGTCGCTGCCGGTGACGGCGCGCGACACGAAGAACAAGACGGCGTGGGAGAGCTTGGTGAACGGCACGGCCAGGAGCATGAGGTTGCCCGAGAGCACGTGCAGGGTGATCATGAGGTCGTAGTCGCCCCACTGGCGGAAGGCCATGAGGCCCGTGAGCATGGGCAGGGCGGTGAGGGCCAGCACCAGCCAGTCCGAGGGCGTGGTCAGGGCGCGCACGTGCGGGAGCGCAAGCCGCCGCCCGGCCAGGAAGGCCGCAGCAGCCAGAAACAGGTACGTCAGCCAGTCTGCGGCCTCGTCGGGCAGCGTCCACCAGGACAGATTCCAGGCCTGGTCCCAGAGGATCACGTGGGCCGAGAAGCAGAGCGCCACGGCCAGCAGCGCCAGGTGGAAGACGAACCCGGCGCAGGTCATGAGCGGGTTTGTGCGCGCGGTTATGTTGGCCGGGATGAGCCAGTGCAGGATGCTCTTGAGCGCCCAGGCCGGGCGAAAGCCTTTGAGGGCCGCCGGGTCCGCCGCCCTGGCCAGGAGCACGAAGCGCAGCACGCGCCAGAGCGAACCCAGCACGAACACGCTGCAGGAAAAGGCGAAGAGCGGGCCAGCGGCGAAATCATAGATTTGGAGCAGGTTCACGGCACCTCCGTCATTGGGCCGGGGGCTCGGGCAGGCTGGAAAAGAAGCAAGGCGGGCCTGCCCGTTGCTGTCTGGTGGAGACGTGTTCTGGGTAGCAGAACTCGCCGCGCAGGGCAATTCCTCATCTGCGGAGGGAATTGATTTTCACCCTGCGGCGCGGAGCCCTCCTACCCCTGCGGTGTGTTCACCCGGTCCATGGTGCGGAAGTTGATGGCCTCGGCCAGGTGCGGGGAATTGCCCCTCCTGTTGACAGGGATGTCATATTTTGAAATAATTATAAAAAGTTGATTGCGATGGCGCGATGGATTTCCCATCTGCTGGCCGCCCTGCTGGGGTTGACCGTTTTCTCCTGCGCTGGTTTTGCTGCGGGACCCTTGCCTGACGCCTCGGGAACGGTCTCCGACGACCATGGTTCGCTTACTGTGAGCGCCGGGGCCAGGCGCATCATGCCCCAGAACTACAAGGGATCGGATGGAATATTCTCTTCGGGAACGGGGCTCAAGACGAGTGACACCGACATCGCCACCCCGGGCAGCATCCTCGCTCCGTCCATTTCTCTGGCTGCGGAGAGCAGAACCTCCCTGGAACTGCCGGGCCTGCGCGACCTCCGCCTGAAGGGCGAATTCAGCTATGCCGGCGGCTCCGCCCGCAGCAGCGGAGTGATCACGCCCGCTGGGGGCGATGCCATCATCGCCCTGAGTGTCGATCCGGCCTACAACTGGGTGGGTGGCATCGGACCCATAGGCGGGAGCGCGTCGAGCCGCGTCTCCATTGCCGAGGACAATTTCGATCTGCGTCTCGGGTTGGAGGGCAAGGGAACGCAATGGCAGCCGGGTGATGCGCTGACCGTCACCCCGGTGTTCGGCGTGGGGATATACGCGGCCACGCAGCGCTACAAAGTCTCCACGCTGCTTGCCGGGCTTGGCAGCACCGACACGCATGAGCTTGTGGAAAGCATCCGCACCTTCGACCTTGGGCCGGAGCTGCGGGCCGGGGTCAAATTCGCACTGCCGGGCGGCGCAAGCGCCTCGGCCATGGCCAGCGCCGCGGCCCTGTTCGGCTGGGCGGACCTGCACGCCAGCCAGACGTTGAACAGCGGCGTCGCTTGGGGGGCCACCAAGAGGAGCCCCAGCAAGTCGGCCGCGCGGTCCGTGAACGACGCCTTTGTCTCCGGGCTGTTCGGCCTCACCCTGCGTGGGGAGGTTCCCGTGGCCGAGAAGTGCTCCCTGGGCTTGGAGGCCTCGGGCCGGTACTGGACCCGGCGGCCCACCATCGAGAACCCCATGAACATCGGGGGCAATGGGGTGGTGACCTCGGCCGCAGGCACCAACGAAGGGGTGCGCATCGGGCAGGACAGCGCCAGCGAACTCGGCGCAGCCCTGCGGTTCTCCTACATCTTCTAGCGTTTTCCAGCCCACCATGCGCCGGATGCCTGCACGCGGGTGTCCGGCGCATGGTGGGCTTTCTGGCGCTCACGCTTGCGGCTGGTTCACCCGGTCCATGGTGCGGAAGTTGATGGCCTCGGCCAGGTGCGGAATCCCGATGGTTTCCGCGTCCTCCATGTCCGCGATGGTGCGCGCGATGCGCAAGACGCGCGTGTAGGCCCGGGCCGAGAGCCCGAGTCTGCGCACGGCCTGCTCAAGAAAACTGTGCTCGGCCTCGCCCACCTTGCACCAGCGCTCCAGGAGCGCGCCCTGGAGGTCG
>CAYMIP010000016.1:0-45448 GCA_964390575.1 uncultured Desulfocurvus sp.
GTTCTTCTTCTCGCCCAGGAAGTAGGCGTTGGTGAAGATGCCGAGCTTGCCGGAGTCGACCAGGGCCTTGACCTTGGTCTGGACGGCCTTGAACTGGTCGGCGGTCTCCTTGCGGTTCGGGGAGAGGCTGTTGGACAGCGCGGCGGTCTTGACGGGGTCGGCCTGCAGGGCGTTGGCCACGTTGACCCAGTCCAGCGCGTGCAGGTGGTAGAAGTGCACGATGTGGTCGTGCAGGAACTGCGAACCCATGACCAGGTTGCGCATGATGGTGGCGTTCTTCGGGATCTTCACCTTGACGGCGTTGTCGACCGCGCGGGTGCTGGCCAGGGCGTGCACGTAGGTGCAGACGCCGCAGGCGCGCTGGGTGAAGTGCTGGGCGTCGCGGGGATCGCGGCCCTTGAGGATGATTTCAAGGCCGCGGAACAGCTGGGAGCTGCTGCGGACGTCGACGATCTTGCCGTTCTCGACGGTGGCGTCGATGCGCAAGTGGCCTTCAATACGAGTGACCGGGTCAACGATGACCGGGCCAGAGTAAGTGCTCTTGGGCGTTACCTTGGCCGGGGCGGCCTGGGGTTTGGAACCAGCCATATTCTGTCCTCCTTGGAGTGATGATAGCGTCTAGTTGCTCAACAAACTGGCTCGAATTCCGGCCAGGCCTACTTCTGCTCTTCGTAGAAGGGGCTCATGGTGTCCCAGAACTTGGGCTCGCTGCAGCCGATGCAGGGGTGACCGGCCTGAACGGGCCAGTTCACGCCAACGCCCTTGTCCAGGGGGTTGAACTTCTTGGTGGGGCAGTTGTTGTAGGTGTAGGGGCCCTTGCAGCCGAGCTTGTACAGGCAGTAGCCTTTCTTGGCCTCGGCGGAGTCGAAGGACTTGGCGAACTGGTCCTTCTCGAAGTACTTCAGGCGCTCGCACTTGTCGTGCACGGTCTCGCCGTAGAAGACGACGGGGCGCTTGAGGCTGTCGAGCTTGGGCAGGGGCTTCTTGTTGACCACGGTCTCGATGGCGGCGACCACGGTGCCAACCAGGTTGACCGGGTTCGGCGGGCAGCCCGGGATGTTGATGACGGTGGCCTTGGGGAACAGCTCGGCCACGCCCTTGGCGTCGGTCGGGTTGGGCTTGGCCGCCTGCACGCCGCCGAAGGTGGCGCAGGTGCCGTAGGCGATGGTGGCCAGGGCGCCGGGGATGACCTTCTTGCAGATGTCGATCATGGTGTGGCCGCCGACCATGCCGTAAATGCCATTGTCCTTCATGGGAATGCCGCCCTCAACCACGCACAGGTAGGGCTTCTTCATGGCGTCGTGCAGGGCCTTCTCGGCCATCTCGCCCGCGGCGGCCATGATGGTCTCCTGGTATTCCAGGGAGATGACATCCAGGATCAGCGTGTCGATGTACGGGGCGGCAGTGCGCAGGATGGACTCGGAGCAGCCGGTGCACTCCGCGTTGTGCAGCCAGATCACCGACGGGCGGTTGTCGGCGGTCAGCGCCTTGGCGATGGTGGGCGCAAAAGCCGGACCCATACCCATGGCCGCAGCGATAGTGCCGCAGAATTTCATGAAGTCGCGGCGGGAAACACCACGCTCTTCCAGGCGTTTTTCGGCGCCGGTCAAGCCATGTCCTACGGAAACCTTCATACAACACCTCCAGATTATGATGAAAACGTGACAGGAACGCCTTGCAAACTCTTGACGTATAGCCGCGTGACACAAAAAGCTGAACCGTGCCACACTTGCCATACGAATCGCCAAAAAAATAGCAAGCGAAACAGTGGGTTAGCTGTTGGGCCAAATACACGGGTCCAGGGACAAAGGCAAGGGGGGAGCGGGAAAAAAATCACACAGTGGGGATTGCTCAAGGATTGGCACCTAACATATACGACCGGAATTGTTAGATATCAAGGGCGGCAACAGAGGAGTGTTGACCTGCACTTTCGCATCGGCAATAGTCGCGCTGGAGGCAAAATGTCCGTGCACCCCCCCCTGCCCCGGCGCAGGCTCAGCATCGCCCTGGACG
This sequence comes from uncultured Desulfocurvus sp., assembly GCA_964390575.1. Taxonomy (GTDB): domain Bacteria; phylum Desulfobacterota; class Desulfovibrionia; order Desulfovibrionales; family Desulfovibrionaceae; genus Humidesulfovibrio. Next base: position 2,014 of record CAYMIP010000016.1, read on the forward strand.
GCGCAGCGGGCGCTAAAATCCCGGCGCCCGTGGATCTTCCCGGCGCGCCCGCAGCCTTTCCGGACATCCTGCCCGCCGTGCGCACAGTGGCCGACCTCCTCCAGGCCGAGGCCCGCCAGGCCATTGCAGCCCTGGGCCGGGACATCACCTGTTTCTGCGGCTGCGACGCCTGCTGCAGCCACCTGGTGATGCTGGGCGAGGCCGAGGCCTTGGCCCTGCTGCGCACCCTGCGCTCCCTGCCGGAGGACCAGCGCCAGCGCGCCAGGGCCCGCTTCCAGGCCGGGCTCGCGCGCCTGGAGTCCGCCGGGCTCTTGCCGGGCCTGCTCGCGGTGTTCACGCGCGAGGCCCACAACACGCAGCGCCTGGCCGAGATGCAGGCCGCCTACTGGGAGCTGGCCATCCCCTGCCCGTTTCTGGAGGGCGGAGCCTGTGGCATCTACGCCGAGCGGCCGCTCGTCTGCCGCCAGTACGCCATGACCTCGCCCCCGGCGGCCTGCAAGACGCCCTTCGGCGGCCAAGCCGCCCTGATGAAGGTGCTTCCGGCCATGGACCTGGCCGGGGCGGCGGCGGCCTTTGACGGCCAGCTGGCCCACAAGAGCCGGGTGCTGCCGCTGCTGCTCTGCCTCCTGCGCGAGGTGCAGCTGGGCAGGCGCGTTTTCCCGGTTCTGGAGCCCGCGCCCATGCTGGCGCGGTTTCTGGACTTCGCCTTTGAGCACTACGCCCGCAAGGACTAGCCAGCCCACAAAGGAGCATAGATGAGCGTCATCGTGGAACTCTCCCTCTTCCCCCTGGACAAGGGCCAGAACGTCGGGGCCTTTGTGGCCCGCGCCGTGGGCATCATCCGGCAAAGCGGCCTGGCCTGCCAGCTGACCCCCATGGGCACCTGCATCGAGGGCGAGTGGGACGAGGTCATGGCCGTGGTGGATGGCTGTTTTCAGGCCCTGGCAGCGGACAGCGACCGCGTCTGCCTGACCCTCACGGCTGACTGGCGGCGCGGGCGCGTGGACGGAATGGCGGCCAAGACCGCCAGCGTGGAGCGCGCCCTGGCAGCGTTCAAGGAGGAGGCATGAGGAGCCTTGTCTGCCTGCTGGGCAGCCCCAGGCCGGGGGGCAACAGCGCGGTGATGGCCCAGGCCCTGTGCGCGGCCGCGGAAGCAGCCGGGGCGATGGTGCAGACCTTTGCCCTGAACAAACTGGACTACCGGGGCTGCCAGGGCTGCCTGGCCTGCAAGAAGGAGGCGGAGGCCTGCGTGCTCACGGACGGCCTGACGCCCGTGCTGCGGGCCGTCAGCACCTGCGACGCGCTGGTCCTGGCCACGCCGGTGTACTTCGGCGAGGTCACCTCCCAGCTCAAGGCCTTCATCGACCGCAGCTTCTCCTATCTCAAGCCGGGCTACCCCCACCTGCCGCGCGGCGAACGCTCGCGGCTGGCCCCGGGCAAGGCCCTGGCCTTTGTCATCGCCCAGGGCCACCCCAAAGAGGACCTGTTCACGGACATCTTCCCGCGCTACGCCTATTTCTACAACTGGCTGGGGTTCAACGAAAGCCGCCTGCTGCGGGCCTGCGCCGTGTACCACCTGGGCGACGCCCAGGCCCGGCCCGAGGTGCTGGAGGAGGCCCGCAGCCTGGGCCGCGAACTGGCCACGGGGCTGGCTATGGACCAGGGCAGTTGAGCCCCTCGAAACAGAAGAAGCGCACCAGCTCGCGGGAGTAGACGGCGCGCAGGTACTTGGGGTCGGCCAGGCGCAGCCGTTTGCCGTTGGTGCATTCCGTGACGTGCAGGGCCTCCTGGGCGCGCACCTTCTGCGGGAAGCCGACCACCAGGAACCGGGCCAGGAAATAGTCGCGCCGCACGTCGCGGGTGGCCGCAGCCATGCTGGCCTCGCTCACGGTGCGGCAGTTGGCGGCCACATCGATGTCGCACTCGGCCTCCACCACGCGCTTGCCGTCCTGGTCCACATAGGTGCTCCACTGCACCCTGGTGAAATAGGGATACTTCTCCAGGGCGTCGGCCACGCTCATGGACGGGTCCAGCGAGAGGCGCGCCTGGCGCACGGTCTCCACGGGCTCCCCGCAGCCGGCCAGGCCAAGCGGGAGCGCCAGCAAAAGGGCGAGGAGAAGCGGGCGGATGCGGTACATGGGCCATCCTGGCACAGCCCGTGGGCGAAAGCAATACGTGGATCGGCAGCGCCGATAGCCCACGGCGCGCGCACTGCAAACATGCGAGTAAGGGCTTGCTTCTTTGAGAGGTTGCCAATAAGACTGCGGGGTTGCCATCGTCCGGCCAGGGTCTGGCCGGACGCATTTTTCCCCCTTTAAGGGGGCTGGAGGATCACATGGATATCATTTCAGTATTGCTGGCATTGTCTCCGGTCATCGCCATCTTCTTCATGCTCCTGGTGTACCGCATGGCTGCGGACACGGCGGGCTACATCGGCTGGGTCCTGGCCGCCCTGGTGGCCTGGCTGTATTTCCAGACGCCCGTGGAAGTGGTCCTCACCGCCTCGGTGGCCGGGATCGTGGCCTCCCTGCCCATCGCCCTGGTCATGGCCGCCAGCATCATGCAGATCACCCTCATGCAGGAGACCGGCGCCGTGGCCCGCGTGGTGGCGCTGATGAAGACCATCGCGCCCGGCCAGCAGACTGTGCAGATCATGATCATCAACGTGGGCTTCGGCATCCTCCTGACCAGCCTCGGCGCGGTCACGGTGTCCATCCTGCCGCCCATCATGATCGCGCTCGGCTACTCCACCATGGCCGCCATCCTGCTGCCCGCCATCGGCTACGACGCGTTGTGCACCTATGCCCTGCTGGGCATCCCGGCCGTGGTCTACGCCCAGTTCGTGGGCCGCCCCGTGAACGAGATCGGCGGCTATTTCGCCATGTACATGCCGGTCATCAGCACCTGCATCGCCCTTGGCATGCTCCAGATCACCGGCGGCTCGGCCATGGTGCGCAAGGGCTTCGTCCCGGCGCTCATCGCGGGCCTCACCGCGGGCGGCATCGCCATCCTCATGGCCAAGGCGGGCCTGGTGACCATCACCGGCATCGCGGCGGGCCTGGGCGTCATCGTGGCCCTGGTGGTCTACGTGAAGCTCACCGGCAACGTGCTGCAGGACCGCGGCCTGCTGAACGACAAGGACCTGGCCGCCGAGCAGCGCCTGAGCCTCGTGCGCGCCACCTCGCCCTGGATCCTCTTGACCGTGTTCTCGCTCATCCTGAACGCGCCGGGCCTGCCCTTCTTCAACCTGACCTTCAAAGAGTGGGCCATGCCGCTGGAGATCATCCCCGGCAGCCCGGAAAAGGTCCGCCTGCTCTGGCAGGCCTACTTCTGGGTCGTGGTCTGCACCTTCCTGGCCCTGCCCATCATGCGCGCCACGGGCGAGCAGGTGCGGCGCGGCCTGCAGACCTCCGCCAAGCGGGCCTTCCGGCCCATCATGTCGGCCTCGGTGTTCTTCGCCATCGCCTACATCATGCAACAGTCGGGCAAGGGCCTGGACTGGAAGCTGGCCGTGCCCACGAACAACATGATCTACATCCTGGCCGACGCCTCGGCGGCCACCTTCGGCAAGTTCTATGCTGCGGTTGCGCCCTTCCTGGGCCTGCTCGGCGGGTTCATCAGCGGCTCGGAGACATCAAGCATCGCCATGCTGACCAAGCTGCACCTGTCCACCGCGGAAAAGGTCGGCGCCTCGGGCCTGGTCATCGCGGCGGCCAGCGGCATCGGCGGCGGCCTGGCCAGCGTCATCTCCCCGGCCAAGCTGCAGAACGCGGCCTCCAGCATCGACAAGATCGGCGAGGCCTCCCGGGCCATCCGCCCGGCCTTTGTCATCTCCATGGCCATCACTGCGGTGGTCTCGGTGATGACCATGCTCCTGGCCTTCTAGCAGGCCTGCCACAACACGCCCGCAGGGGCCGGGGGCGCAGGCTTCCGGCCCCCTGTTTTTCCCCCGCGCATTGACCAGGGCCGACCTTCGGCGTACAGGGCAGGCATGCACGTCACCATCAAATGCTTTGCCACGCTCTCGCGCTTCACCCCACCTGAGGCCGAGGCCTTCCCCGTCACCCCCGGCGAGACTGCGGGCGGCCTCGCCACGCGCCTGGGCATCCCCCCGGCGGACCTCAAGCTGGTCTTCATCAACGGCGCGCACGTGGAGCTGACCGCGCAGCTGCAAGACAACGACCGCGTGGGCCTGTTCCCGGCCGTGGGCGGGGGCTAGCCGTGCCCGGCGGGCTGGACCTGAACCTGGCGGAGAGCATCCGGCGCATGGCGCGCGCCGAGCAGTCGCCCGGCGGCGGGGAGCGGCTCGTCCTGTCCCTGGAGGCCGCCCTGGAGCTGGCGCGCGGCCTGGGCCGCAGCAAGGCCAGGAGCCAGCCCCTGGCCCGGGTGGAGCTGGCCGCCCTGGAGCTGGGCATCGCCCCGGAGCGCTACCTGCGCAATTTCAACACCTACAGCTTCGCCGAGCAGGGCCGCCTGCTCACCTCGCGCCTGGCCCTGGTGGGCCTGGGCGGCCTGGGCGGGCATGTGCTGGAGAGCCTGGCCCGGGCCGGGGTGGGCTACATCCGCGCGGCGGACGGCGACGAATTCCAGGCCTCCAACCTGAACCGCCAGACCCTCTGCACCCGGCGCAGCCTCTGCGGCTACAAGGCCGCGGCGGCAGCCGCGCGCATGGCCCTGGTGAATCCGGCCGTGGAGTTTGATCCGGTGGCGGTGTTCCTTGATGAGGCGCTGATGGAGCGCTTCCTGGATGGCGCGGACATGGCCGTGGACGCCCTGGGGGGCCTAAAGGACCGCCTGGCGCTCCTGCACCAGGCAGCTCGGGCGGGCATCCCGCTGGTGACGGCGGCGGTGGCGGGCCAGACCGGCTATGTGGCCACGGTGCTGCCCGGCGCCAAAGGCCCGGCGGACTTTTTCGGGGCGGACTCCCAGGCTGCGGAGAACACCCTGGGCACCCCGGCCCCGGCCGTGGCCACGGCGGCGGCCCTCATGGCCGGAGAAGCCCTGAACATCCTCTGCGGGCGCACGCCCAGACTGGCCGGCGCCATGCTGGTCTTCGACCTGGAGGCCATGAGCTTCGAGCGGGTGAGCCTGTAGCCCCCTAGCCCTGGAACTTGTGGCGGATGGCCCGGATGACGTCCTGGATCTCGATCAGGGAGTCCACCACCTCCGGGTCGAACTGCGTGCCCCGGCCCTTCATGATCTCCTCCATGACCTGCTCCTCGGGCCAGGCCTCCTTGTAGACCCGGATCGAGATGAGCGCGTCGTAGACGTCGGCCAGGGCCGTGATGCGCGCGGCGATGGGGATGTCCTCCCCGGCGATGGGTTCGGCGCAAAGTTCACGGGCCTCGCCCAGATTGTCCGGAAGCCTGCCGGGATAGCCCTTGCCGTCCCAGCGCTCGTGGTGGCCCAGGGCGATCTGCAGGCAGAGCTGGTCCAGCTCCGAGGTCGTGTTGGCGAAGAGCGCGGCCCCGTACACCGAGTGCCAGCGCATGATGGCCACCTCATCAGGCTCCAGGCGTCCGGGCTTCTTGAGGATGGTGTCGCTGATGCCGACCTTGCCCACGTCGTGGAGCATGGCCGCCAGGCGCAGCACGTCCTTGTGGCGCTTGATGGCGAGGCCGTCCACCCCCTTCTTGCGCGCCCAGTGCTGATAGATCTCCGCCGCATAGGCGCCCACGCGCTGCACATGCGCGCTGGTCTCCTTGGGGTCGCGCATCTCAGCCATTTTCATCATGCGCAGGATGATCTCGCGGGTCATGATGCCGCGCTCGATGGCCACCGAGGCCGAGTTGGCGAACAGCGGGCCGTACTGGATGTCGCTCTTGGTGAAGGGCTGCACCCGGTTGTCGCAGTCGCGCGCGTTGATGAGCTGCATGACGCCCACGGTCTTGCCCTGGGAGGTCTTGAGCGGGATGGTCAGCATGGAGCTGGTGTGGTAGCCGGTGTCCTCGTCAAATTTCTTGTTGAAGGAGTAAGGCTCGGTGCCGGAAAGGGCATAGGCGTCGTCGATGACCACGGACTCCCCGGTCATGGCCGCGAAGCCCACGATGGACTTCTCGTTGATGGGCACGGTCAGGCTGGTGTACAGATGCTTGCTGGCGTCCGGCCCGTGGAACAGGGTGTCGTTGTGCACGTAGCTGAAGCGCAGGTGGCCGTCCTCGATGAGAAAGATGGAGCCTGCGTCGGCATTGGTCCTGCTCCGGGCCTCGCCCAGGACGCTGTCCAGGATGGCGTCCACGTCCATCAGGGTATTGAGTTCCTCGACCACCGTGAGTATGTCGCGGATGATGTCGTACGGCTGGCGTTCAAGGCATTCCATGGGCGCTCCAGGGGGTTTTGGGGGGGCCGCTTGCCCAGCATTCTTACGCCTAGCCCGAAAAATAATCCAGAGGGCGCTGTGACAAATACGCAATGCTTCATCCAGGTGGCCGGGGTGCGCAGCCTGGCCGAGGCGCGCCTGCTCGCGGCCTGCGGCGCGACCCACATTGGCCTGCCCCTGCGCCTGCCGGTGCACAAGGAAGACGTCAGCGAGGACGAGGCCCGCCACATCGTGGGCGGCCTGGCCGCCGCCGGTCAGAGCCGTGCGCAGACGGTGCTCATCACCTACCAGACGGACGCCCGGGAGACCCTGGAGTTCTGCCGGTTTTTGGGCGTGGACGGGGTGCAGCTGCACGGCCCCATGCCCCTGGCCGAGGTGCGGCGGTTGCGCGAGGCCGCGCCGGACCTGTTCGTCATCAAGAGCCTGGTCGTGGGGACCCTTGACGGCGCGGGGGACGAGGCCGCCCTGCTCACCGCCGCGCGCGAGCACGCCCCCTTCGTGGACGCCTTCCTGAGCGACACCTTTGATCCCGCAAGCGGGGCCAGCGGGGCCACGGGCAAGGCCCACGACTGGGGGGTCAGCCGCAGGCTGGCGGAGGCCCTTTCCTTGGGAACGGCCCGGCCGCTGATCCTGGCCGGGGGGCTGACCCCGGACAACGTGGCCGAGGCCGTCCAAAGCGTGCGCCCGGCGGGCGTGGACGCGCACACGGGCCTGGAGGACGCGGCCGGGAACAAGGACGAGGCCCTGGTGCGGCGCTTCGTGGCCGAGGCCCGGGCGGCCCTGGCCGCAACAACAGGATCTGCGGGGCTTGCCAAAGCTCGCGATAAGGCGTAGACAGCGGCACCTTTCACGATCCCCGGCCACGGCAAGAGTCCTTTAGCGCCGTGTTCAGGGGACAATCTGCGGAGACTGCATGTCCAAAGAAGAAGCTATTGAAGTTGAGGGCGTCATCCAGGAAGCCCTGCCCAACGCCATGTTCCGTGTCGAACTGCAAAACGGTCACAGCATCCTGGGCCACATCTCCGGCAAGATGCGCAAGCACTACATCCGCATCCTGCCCGGCGACAAGGTCAAGGTCGAACTCTCGCCCTACGACCTGACTCGCGGACGCATCACCTTCCGCATGCGCTAGCCCCTGCCCCCCCTGCCCGCATGAGCCCGCCTCTGGCGGGCTTTTTCTGTTCCATGCGCCTGGGCATTGCGCCCGGGCCAGGGCATGGGCTATGCTTGCCCCGGGCCGGACCGCTTCCGGCCAGGGAGGAGAGCCATGCAGAGACACCGGGGCGTGGTGAGCTATTTCAACGAGCGCAAGGGCTTCGGCTTTCTGCGCGACGAAAAGGACCGCGACGTCTTCGTGCATTTCGCGGAGATCCAGCGCGAGGGCTTCCAGACCCTGGCCCCCGGCGAAAACGTGCTCTTCGACTACGCCGAGGAGGGCCAGGGCCTGCGCGCGCTGAACGTGGAGGTGCCCAAGGCCAGGCCGGGCCTCCGGCGGCCCTGAGCCGCGCAGCCCCGAAACAGTCCCCGGCAGTGTCAACCCGGCAGGATCAACCCGACAGGATCAACCCGGCAGGACCAGACCGACCTCGGCCACAAAGACACCTGCGCCCGGCGCGGCCGCTGCCCGCCGCTGAAAAACGCGACTTTCTTCTGTCTGGAATGCCCCTTGCATATTTTGAGTGGCGGCAGGAACTGCCCGCAGGCGGGACCACCCACTGCCCTGTGGTCCGGTTCCTTGCGCATTGCCCCAGGAAATGCGCAAGGAACCCCAGGCGCCCGGGCAAGCCCAATCTTGCCCTCTTGGGCATAAAGATTATATTGGCCACGCCGATAGCACAGTACAGGCGCGGAAAGACGCCAGCCGCCCCGCCAACGACCACAAGGAGCACCCATGCGCGCGCAGCCTGGCCCTGGCCGCCCTCATTCGCCTGTGCTGGGCCGCCACGGCCCTGGCCGAGCCCCAGATGGTCTGCACCAGCGGGCCGGAGGACATCCTGGCCATTCCCGTGTGGAAGGACGAGCCCAAGACATGCAACCGGGTGCACCTGAATGACAACCTCGCCCTCCCCCAGACTGGCCCGACAGCACAGCCCCCCCGGAAGGGACCCTAATCGAGGTAGGACCATGCAGGTAAAGGCCGACATCAGAACCTACATCCAGATCGCCAAACGCAGGCGCTACCAGATCCTGGTGCCCGCAGTGGTCATCATCACGCTGAGCGTGGTGCTGGCTCTCGTGCTGCCGCCGGTCTACCGCTCCACGGCCACGGTGCTCATCGAGACCCAGAGCACCTCCAAGGACCTCCTGCAATCGACCGTGGCCGGGTATGTGGAGCAGCGCCTCCAGTCCATCTCCCAGGTGGTTCTCGGACGCGTCAACCTCATGAACCTCATCAAGAAAATGAATCTCTACAGTGACCTGAAGGAGATGTTCACGGCCGAGGAGATCGTCGGCGCGATGCAGAAGGACATCCTGCTTGAGCCTGTGCAGGCCGAGGTCAACAATCCGGCCGTCGGGCGCAGCGGCCCGGCCACCATCGCCTTCAACATCTCCTACCAGGGCCGCATCCCGGGCAAGGTGGCCGAGGTGACCAGCGAGCTGGCCTCCCTGTTCCTGCAGGAGAACCTCAAGTCCCGTGAGCAGACCGCCAAGGCCACGGTGGATTTTCTGGAGAAGCAGCTCGAGGACATCCGCCAGGAGATGATGACCCTGGAGGGCAAAATCTCCGTGTTCAAGGAGGAGCACCTGACCGAGCTGCCCGAGCTCATGCAGCTGAACATGCAGACCATGGAGAAGCTCGAGAAGGACAAGGGCGCCCTGGAGGAGACCATCAGGTCCCTGCAAACCCGCAACGTCTACCTCGAGGGCCAGCTGGCCACCGTGGACCAGCACCTGGGCGCCAGCGCCGACGGCCAGCGCATGGGCTCCCCGCGCGAGGAGCAAGAGCGCCTGCGCCGCCGCTACGTGGCCCTCAAGGCCAACATGAGCGCGCAGCACCCCGACGTGGTCAAGGCCCAGCGCGAACTCCAGGCCGTGGGCAAGGACATGGGCGGCGGGCAGGACGCCCGCTACTTCGCCGAGGCCATCCGGGAGAAGGAGGCGCGGCTGGCCAGGCTGAACGAAAACCTTTCCGACAAGCACCCGGACGTCATCGCCCTGCGGCGCGAGATCGCCGAACTGGAGAAGGCCAAACAGGACCCGGCCAGGGCCTCCTCCAGCGCCACGGACGACCCCAGCAACCCGGCCTACATCAACCTGAAGACCCAGATCGCCACCACCAACATGGATATACGCCGGGCCAACGCCGACCTTGGCCGGATACGCGCCATGCAGGCCGAATACCAGCGCCGCCTGGAGCGCACCCCCAAGGTTGAGCAGGAATACCAGTCCCTGCACCGCGGGTATGAAAGCGCCAAGCTCAAGTACAACGAACTTTCCGTGCGCGCCATGTCCGCCCGCGAGTCCAAAGGCCTGGAGGAGAGCCAGATCGGCGACAAGTTCACGCTCATCGCCCCGCCCCTGGTGCCGGAAAAGCCCGTGAAGCCGAATCGCATGCTGATCATCCTGGCCGGGATCATCCTGGGCATCGGTTCCGGCGTGGGCCTGGCCATGCTGCTGGAGTCCATGGACCAGACCTTGAGCACGCCGGAAGACCTGGCCGCCTTCACCGGCAGATCAGTGATGGCGGCCATCCCCTATCTGCCCACCCCGGCGGAAAGCAAGGTCAAGGTCAAGCGCCGGTGGATAGTCCTCGCGGCCTGCGCAGGCTGCATCGTGGCGCTGGTCATTGTGGCGCACTTTTTCTACATGCCCCTGGACGTGCTGCTTCTGGGGCTCGTGCGCCGCTTAAGCTCCATGTTCTAGCCACAACACAACGCAAGCCCCGCCGACAGATATCGGCCCTGGAACACGACATGAGCAAAATTTCAAAGGCCCTGGACAGGGCGACGGAACTGCGCAGCAAAATCACCGGCGAGCCGTACCGTGGCCCGACCGCACAGCCAACGCCGCCGCCCAAGCCCGAACCGGTCAGCTACACCCAGACCCAGGTGATAGAGCAGCCGCTGACGCCCATGGGCGAGGGCCGCATGCTCTCCCACGTGGGCGACTCCGCCCTGGCCGACTACTATAGTATACTGCGCACCCAGGTGCTGCACCAGACCCGCGACAAGGGCCACAACATCATCATGGTCACCAGCGTGGGCAAGGGCGAGGGCAAGACCCTGACAGCCATCAACCTGGCCATCAGCATGGCCAAGGAGGCGGTGCAGTCCGCCCTGCTGGTGGACACCAACCTGCGCGACCCCAAGGTGGCCGAGTACCTGGGCCTGAACACGGACAAAGGCCTCGCCGACTACCTGTTCGACGACGCGCCCATGCCCAGCCTGCTCATCAACCCGGGCATGAAGAAGCTCGTGGTGCTGCCTGCGGGCCGCCCCGTCAGCGGGGCTGCGGAGATTCTGGGCTCGCCCAAGATGCACCACCTGGTGCAGGAGATGAAGAGCAAGTACCCGGAGCGCTATGTCATCTTCGACTGCCCGCATCTGCTGGACATGCCGGACGCTTTGGTGTTCTCCTCCTTCGTCGACCAGGTGCTGCTGGTGGTGGAGGCGCGCAAGACCACCCGCCGCGACATCAACCGCACCCTGGAGCTGTTGCGCGGCAGGAACCTGCTCGGCATCGTCATGAACAAGGTGCCCAATGACTAGCATGGCGGCCAGCCCGGCGTTGAAACGGAGCGTGTGACGACACCATGTACAACGAGTTTTTCGGATTCCACAGCACGCCCTTCGACATCGTGCCCAACCAGGACGTCCTTTTCTTGAGCCAGCGGCACAAGATCGCCCTGGACCACCTGAAGTACGGGCTCATGAGCGGGGCGAGCTTCATCCTGCTCACGGGCGAGATCGGCACCGGCAAGACCACCCTCGTGCGCGAGGTGCTGCAGAACTGCGTGCCCCAGGAAACCCAGGTCGGCCTCATCTTCCAGACCAACATCAACGCCGAGCAGCTGCTGAACATGCTGCTGACCGAGTTCGAGCTGCCCACCCACCCCGGCAACAAGTCCGGCGCACTGGACCAGATCAACCAGTTCCTGGTGCAGAACTACAGCCAGAACCGGAAGGTGCTCATCGTGGTGGACGAGGCCCAGAACCTCTCCTCCGAGGCCCTGGAGGAGCTGCGCATGCTCTCCAACCTGCAGAGCCAGAAACACATGCTCCTGCAGGTCATGCTCGTGGGCCAGCCAGAGCTCCGGCGCAAGCTGCTGGAGCCGGGCCTGGCCCAGTTCGCCCAGCGCATCGCCGTGAACTACCACCTCACCGCGCTCAGCAAGGAGGAGACCAGCGAGTACATCGCCTTCCGGCTGGCCAAGTCGGGCGGCAAGCCGGACCTCTTCACCCCAGAGGCCATGGCCCTGGTGTACACGTCCAGCAAAGGGGTGCCGCGCTCCATCAACCTGATCTGCGCCAGCGCCCTGCTCTACGCCTTTGCCGACCAGCAGCGCGCGGTGACCGAGGAGCACGTGTCCCAGGCGGTGGAGGACAAGCACGGCCTGGGCGGCACCGGGCGCAGGCAGCCCTGGGAGCGCCTGGAGCCGGGCCAGGACGAATACGCCCAGCCTGCGGCCCAGCCCATGCTGGTCCAGGCCACAGAGACCAACCAGCGCCTGGGGGCCATGGAGGGTGATCTGCGCACCCTGCTCGACGCCTTCGGCTCCTACCAGGACGAACTGACCCGGCGCATCGAAGGCATGCGCGAGCAGGAGCGCAAGACCACCCAGGAGCTGGCCACGCGCTGCGCCCGGCTGGAGAACGTGGTCCGCCGCGTGGCCGCGCCGCTCGTGCAGCAGGCCAAGAAGCCCCAGTCCGAGCAGTAGCTTTCACCGCCTGGCCTTGCGCCCGGCCCGGCTCCCCTTTCCTCCCGCGCCAAGCCCCTCCGCCAGATTACACATATTACGCCAATATCTATGAAATAGACTTGACAGCAACAGGCGCTTTGGGCGAACGCTCATGCAGTATAGTTTTCATGGAGGGGTGGGATGAACACGCTCAAGAAAGGCTTTGCGGCGGTGCTGTTCGTGGCTGTTCTGGTTGTGGGCAGCGCTGGAGGCGGCCTGGCGGCGAGCTACTGGCCGACGTACACCACGAGCCCGCAGTTCCACGAAATCCCCGTGGCGATGCTGAACAACGGCCCAGGCTATGTGACGCCCCTGGCCTTTGACTCCACCCGCACGCTCCAGCTGCATGCGTCCAACTGGGACTACACGAGCGCCATCCTGTTCACGAACCAGAACCTGGCGGCCGAGTTCGGGCAGTCCAAGCTTGTCAGCTCGCTCATGTATCTGGGCATCGCCGATGTCACGACCAGTCCCCCAGGATTCCCCACACTCATGGGGCAATTTGTCTACTCACCCTCAACGAACCGGCTCTGGCAACTCACAGAAGCTTTGATCCTGAACAATTCCCTGACATTGTCCGCCGGGACCCTTATTGTGGGCTACCAATCAATCTACAGCATGGACCAACAAGACTACAACGACTTCGTCGTCGCCATCACGGACGCACCGCTGACCCCCACGCCCATCCCTGGCGCGGTGTGGCTGCTGGGCAGCGGGCTCATGGGCCTTATCGGCATCAAGCGCGCGCGCAAAGGCCAGTAGCCCGGCGCAAGCAGAAACACGCCAGCCCCGCAGCCGCGCATTCAGCGCACAAAAGCTATCGCCCATCCGCGCCTGCCATAGGCATGCGCCATCCCTGCATAGGCTGGGATAGATTTTCCTCACCTTCTGCGTGCTTCTCCCCCCTTTGTACCGCAGACGCAGACCTGATGCGAACCTGGGTCTCGGGTCAATAGGCCCGCCCGCACCGCGCAGGCCTGCCCTGCGCGACATTTTCCTCGAGCCGCACCCATTCCCCGACCCTCTGACCCTAAAGAAAAGCATCAGGTCAGCCGATAAGCCCGAGTAAGGACGGATGCGGCGAACGGGCAAACGGATGCCCCAACCACGCCCCCTGGCGGCTGTTTTGTTTTACATTTTAACGCCACGCCAAGGGGTGCATTCAACAAGATTCGCACACGATACACATGTATTTCATTAACACGCCAAAATAGCTGGAGAATAAATATTTTACATTTTTCTTAAAAATACTGCTTCGTAGAACGACAAACAGTATTGACATGCATCGCGCCTAACGGTTATACGGTCTATGCCAAGCTCATTCAACTTAATCCTGAGGGGGAGAAAACAATGAACGGAATCAAGAAGAGCATCCTGACTGTGGCCCTGACCATGATCGTCGGCACCCTGTTCGCGGGCAGCGCCCTGGCCGCCTACGAGATGCCGGCCTATTGGCCGACCGACATCACCAACCTGACGGACTTCATGAAGAACGTGCCCACCACGAAGTACACGGGCAGCCTGAGCGGGTCCTACTACGTCACCCCCCTGGCCTTTGAGGCGGGGGACACCATCCGGCTTCAGACCTCGGACAGCAATATCCTGTTCACCAACAAGAACCTGGCCAGCGAGTTCGGAACGGTGAAGCAGACCACCTTCGCCACCACTGCGGGCGGCCTTTCGAGCGGCGCCTACTTCAAGGACATGACCACCAACCCCAATACCACTTTTTTCGCCGATGACTCTCGGGTCAAGATACTGGAGCTGGTCAACTCCTGGACCGTCAAGGATGGCCTGACCCTGGCCGCCGGCACCCTGATCCTGGGCCTCAACGACAAGGGCTCCGGAGACTGCGACTACGACGACTTCATCCTGGCCGTCTCCAAGACCGCGCCCACTCCGGTTCCCGCCGCCGTGTGGCTGCTGGGCAGCGGCCTGCTGGGCGTCATGGGCTTCAAGAAGCGCGCCCGCAAGACCGAGAACGCCGTGAGCCAAGGCGCAGAGGTGTAATCAACGTCTCCGGCGCCGCGCCGCCGGCGTGCGCCACTCCTCTGGCCGGGCCACAACAGGCCAGAGGAGTGGCAGAGCCGCCGCCAACCGGGGCTCGGTCAGTTTCAAGACCACCGGTTTGTATAACCCGCGCCAAGAATAGACCGACAATGTGGGCCGCGTTTCAAAGTTGACAGACCAGCCCGGAGTTCATAGATATGAGCCAGGCACGGATTGGAGCCACAGCGATCTGATCCTGTCCACAGGTGGCCTGGGCAGCGGGATGAAGGGAGATGACCGAGCGCCTGAGATGCAGGCTGTAACGGCTTCATCCTGGCGGGCCCCTAAGGCCGCCACCTCCCCGGCTCCCGGAGCGGCGTGGGCAGAGGGAAGCGTTTCACAGGGGCGCAGGAATTTCAAGAAGTCCCACGAAAAATGTGGGGGCAGGGGTAATTTTCAGATGACCGGCGAGCTGAAAATGCTTGCATTCGACATACGGATCGTGTATAGCTTGTAAAACTTTTGGAGGTAAGAGCCATGAAGAAGAGAACGCTTCTCACCACATGTTTGAGCTTCGCGCTGGTGCTGGCCCTTGCCACCAGCGGTTTCGCCACCCCTGTCTGGACGTCCAGCGTGGCGCCGACACTGTACGAGTGGGACGGGGGCTGGACCCCCAAGACCCCGGGACCTTCGGTGCGCGACTATCCGGTGTTCAATGACAGCACCGGCACTGCCATCGCTGGCGGCACGGGAACAATGCTGTACACCATGAACCTGACCTTGAACGGCAGCTGGGACAGCAAGAACGACCTGTCGAACCCGAAGGCGAGTGAGTGGGACTATTTCCACGTGCAGATCCGCAATGGCTCCACGCTGGTGAAGGACGTAACCTTCGACCACTTCGACAACGGCAATGGCTTGACCTCCTTGCCGCAAACCGTCACCATCGAGCTGCCCTATGACGCGGGCGTGTACTACTTCAAGGCCTGGGGCGAGGTGACTGCGGGCTCCGACGCCGTGAAGGCTGGTGAGGATCCGAACGAGCGCTGGACCTTCGAGAGCGCCAACCTGACCCCGACCCCGCTTCCCGCTGCGGTCTGGATGCTTGGCAGCGGCCTGCTGGGTATCATGGGCTTCAAGCGCGCTCGCAAGAACGCGACCGCCTAGACTCTCCGGCCAGGATTTCGGGAGTGCCGCTCCCGGAATCCTGGCTTTTGCGAATGCCCGGCCAGTCCCCGGACTTGAGCGCGCCGGAATCGCGGTAAGCTTTGAGGATGCCCCAACGCCCCGTGAGGAGACGCGAGTGAAGCAGAACAAGGATGTCACCATCTGCTTCCGCACCAGCGCAAAGGTGCAGGCCTCCCTCAAAGCTGCGGCGGAGCGGGAGCAAATGAACGTCTCCGCCCTGATCAACTCCGTCCTGAACGATTTCCTCAAAACCAAATCCGGAAGCGACAAGCGCCGCCACACCCGCAAGGATGCGAGCATCCCTGTCATCATCAACGGCGAAACCGCCTCCGGAACGGTCCTGCTCACCGGCACCATCCAGGACCTCTCCCTCGGAGGGGTGCGCATTGCCATCCCCGAGCACGAACAGACCACCCTCGTCATCAACGCCGACGTCAAGCACTTCGAGATCGTGTTCCGCCTGCCTGACGGCAGCACACGGCCCGTGAGCATGACCTGCAAGCCCTCCCGCGTAAGCAAAGTCGGTGAGGACCTGCACATCGGCGCCTCCTTCCAGGACGGCGACCTGCAAAGCTACTTCGAGATACAGAGCTACGTGATGTAGCGCACGGGCGTCTGCTCGTCCCGCAGCTGCGGGATGTGCAAGATGCCCTTGCTGCTTGTGGCGTCATGGGATACGCTTCCGTTGAAGAGATTGCGCAACCGCTCCTGCGCGTCCTGAAACCCCCAGTGTGGTCCAGCTCCACAACGTCGAAGCCCACAAAGGGATTGCCTCCCGCATGACGCCGCTGTTGCTCCTCGTCCTGGCCCTGATCCTGAGCGCCTCCGTGTCCACGCTGCTGGTCCGGATCAGCGCACGCGCCCAAACACACTTCATGGACCAGCCCGACGCGCGCAAGGTCCACGACCATCCCATCCCGCGCACCGGCGGCATCGCCGTCTTTGTGGGGGCCCTGGCCGCCATGTTGAGCCAAATGGGCCAGGACAACCTGCTTTTGGGCTTTGCTGCGGGCGCCGCCATCCTGGTCATCTTCGGCATGATCGACGACTACCGGGGCCTGGACTTCCGCCTCAAGTTCCTGGGCCAGGTGCTGGCCAGCGTCGCCATGGTCCTGATCTCCGGCCTGGGCATCCGCACCCTGGGCGAACTGCTGCCCGGAGTGACGGTGGATCTGGGCGTGCTGTGGCCCGTGGTCACGGTGCTCTTCCTGCTCACGGCCATCAACGCCGTGAACTTCAGCGACGGGCTGGACGGCCTGGCGGGCGGCATCAGCCTGCTCATCCTGGCCTGCGTGGCGCTTATGGCCTTCTTCGCCGACCACGCCTCGGTGCTGGTCATCAGCCTCTGCGCCATGGGCGGGCTCATCGGCTTCCTCCGGCTCAACGTGCACCCCGCCGTCATCTTCATGGGCGACACGGGCAGCCAATTCCTGGGCTACACCCTGGGCGTGTGCCTCATTGCCCTGACCCAGCACAACATCTACAGCCCCGTGCTGCCGCTCTTCCTCCTGGGCACGCCCCTGCTCGACCTGATCATGGTCATCTTCCGGCGCCTGGCCGCGAGGCAGAGCGTCTTCCAGGCCGACACCAACCACCTGCACCACAAGCTGCTGCTCAACGGCCTCGACCACGCCCAGTCCGTGACCCTCATCCACGCGGGCAACCTGGCCATGCTGGCCCTGGGCTTCTCCCTGCGCTTCTCGCGCGACTACACTCTCGCTGGCATCTACCTGGGACTTGTGGCAACGCTCTTGGGCGCCATCGTCGTCATCCGGAAAAGCTTCGCTCTCCGGGTGCGCATCCAACAGCTGCTGCACCTCGGCTTCCGCTCCCTGGTGGCCGGCACCACCCCGCTCTACAGCACCCCAGCCCTTGCGCGCGCGGCCTGGCTGGCCTTTAGCGTCACCTTTGCGGCCACCTTCCTGATCCTCCCGTTCATGCTGAGCGGGCTGGACAAGGCCCAGGGCGCAGGCTTCCTGGCTGCGGCCGTGGTCGGGGCCATCCTCTACCGCGCAAGCACCCGCTGGTTCGACCTGTATATCCGCATCGCCGCGTATTTCGTCATGCTCTATGCCGTCATCATCCACGCCAGCGTGGGCATCCCCGATGCCCCGGTGGGCCTGGCCGGGCGGATACTGTTTGTGGCCCTGGGCATCGCCTACTCCAGCTTTGTGGTGCTGAGCCGCGAACGGCTGCTCCCGGATGGCATGGATTTCCTGCTCATCGCCATCGCCGTGTTCGCCCTGTTCACCCCCATCACGGAAAGCTACCCTTCGGCCCAGGTCGTGCTGGGCAAGACTTTGCTCGGCGGACTGTGCATCAACCTGGTCATGAACAAGCTGACCACGTTCCGGCGGCCCTTCGCGCTCCTCTGTCTGGCGACGTATCTTGCCATCTTCACCCTTTCGGTGGTATAGAGCGCATGGATAACACATCATTCAACGCACCCAGGAGAGCCCCCTTGAAACGACTGCTCCGCACCCTGGCCCTGGCGGCCCTGTTCTTGGCGCTCACAGCCTGCGGCTCCTCACAGGACCGCCGCGACTCCTTCTATGCAAAAGCCAAGCAGCTCGTAACCGAGGGCAAGCCCCAGGATGCCCAGGTCGAACTCAAGAACGCCATCAAGATCGATCCCAAGTTCGCCAAGGCCTACTCCCTGCTGGGCACAGTGCAGTTGCAGGAGCGGAACTGGTCAGGCGCCTTCGCCAGCTTCCAGCGCGCGGTGGATCTTGACCCTGAGGACATCGAGGCCCAGCTCGGCGTGTGCAAACTGTACCTCCTGAGCCGCAACCTGGACAAGGCCGAGGTCAAGGCCGATCTTATCCTGTCCAAGCAGCCGGGGCATGTGGAGGCGGGCGTCATCAAGTCCATCGCCCTGACCAAGCAGAACCGCATACCCGAGGCCCTGGCCATGCTGGAGAAGCTGCAGCAGGCCAACCCGGACAATCCGGACGTGTTCATCGCCCGCAGCGAGGCCCACACCGCCCAGAAGGACACGGCCGCCGCCGAGGAGGTGCTGCTCCAGGGCCTGGCCAAAAACCCGAGCCACCTGCTCCTGAATCTGCAACTGGCCAACCTCTACACCCAGGCCAAGCGCAACGACGAGGCCGAAAAGCGCTTCATCGGCATCGTGAACCTGGACCCGAACAACGCTGCGGCCAACATGCTCCTGGTGAACTTCTACTTCCAGTCCGGCCAGCAGGACAAGGCCACCCAGGCGCTCGCGGCCCTGGCCCAGCGCTTCCCCAAGGAGGGCTCCTACCGCGCCGCCCAGGCCCATTCCGCCATGGCCGCCGGAAAACCCGCCGAGGCCGAGGCCATCCTGACGCGCGGGCTGCAAGAAATCCCGGAGTCCAAAGACCTCCGCGTGGCCCTGGCCGAGCAGTATTTCCGCTCCGGCCAGTTCGCCAAGGTCGAACCCCTGGTCCAGGAAATGGTCCAGAAAGACCCCGACCACCCGCAGACCGTGTCCATGCGCCGGGTGCTGGCCAACACGTACGTGGCCTTGCAGCAGCCGGACAAGGCCAAGGTCCAGCTCGACGCCCTGTTCAAGCGCAACCCCAGGGACACCGAGGGGCGCCTCATTTCCGGCGCCCTGAACCTCCAGACCGGGAAGATCCGCGAGGCCATCGTGGAGCTGCGCGAGGTGGTGGATGCCGACCCCAAGAATGTGAGAGCCCTTGACCTGCTGGCCCGGGCCCACATTATGAACAAGGAGCCCGCCCTGGCCGAGGCGCTGTTGGCCAAGCACGTGGCCGACAACCCGGGACACACCCAGGCGCGCATGCTGCTGGTGGAAATCCTGCTGACCGCTGGCAAGGCCGACCGCGCCCTGAGCGAACTGAACGCCATGGCCGGGACCGATCAAAAGAACCCCGTGATCTTTCTCACCATGGGCGACATATACGCCCAGAAGCAGAACCTGAACGCGGCCAAGGCCGCCTACAAGCGCGCCGTGGACGTCGCACCCAAGGATCCCGCCGGGCACGTCAAGCTCGGTCGGCTCCTCTGGGCCTCTAAAGATACACGCGGCGCGCTGGCCGCCTTTGACCAGGCCCTGACCCTTGTGCCAGACGCACGCGACGCCGCCGAGGCCAAGGTCGGCCTGCTGATGCAAGAGAAGCGCGCGCCGGACGCCCTGGCCTTCGCCAAACAGCGCGTGGCCGCGCAGCCGAGCGACGCCTTCGCCCACACCCTGCTGGCCCGCGTCATGATGGACTCCGGCGACATGACCGGGGCTGAGCAGCTGCTGCTCAAGGCCGTGCAGCTCGCGCCGGACGTGCCCGCCCCGTACCAGTACCTGGGCATGCTCTACATCCGCCAGGGCAAGCTTGACGCAGGCATCACCAAGTACCGCGAGGCCTATGCGGCCAACCCCGGCAACGCCCCGGCCGGCCTGGCCCTGGCCATGCTCCTGCAGATGAACAACAACCGCGCCGACGCCGTCGGCGTCTACGAAAAGATTCTGGACAAGAACCCGGACTTCGCCCCGGCCATAAACAATCTGGCCTACCTCTACGCCGACACGCAGCCCACTCCCGAGGAACTTAAGAAAGCCCAGATTCTGGCCGAAAAGCTTAAGGCCGTGGACGCGCCTGTGACCTACGACACCATCGGCTGGGTGCAGCTCAAGCTGGGCAACAAGGAGGAGGCCCTCAAGTACCTCCTGCGCGCCTGGGACAAGGCCAACGGCCTGCCCACGGTGGCCTATCACCTGGGCATGGCCTACCAGGCCAAGGGCGATACCGCCGCTGCGGCCAAGTGGCTGGAGAAGTCCCTGGCGGGCAATGCCCAGTTCCCCGAGCGCGCGACGGCGAGCGCCGAGCTGGCCAAGCTGCGCGGCAAAAAATAAGCGTCCGTGACCGGCGGGCGCATCCCAGACGCGAGGCGGCCGCTCCGGCAAGGGGCGGCCCGCCCCGCAGCAGGAGCGCCCGAGGCCGCATGAACCGCATCGTCTTCATCAACCGCTTCTTCTTCCCGGACCTGGCCCCCACGGCCCAGCTCCTGGCGGATGTGGTGGAAAAGGTGCGGGGCGCGGGGCTTGAGGTCCACGTGGTCGCAAGCCGGCAAGCCTACACCGACCCCAAGGCCGATCTGCCGTCCGAGGGCGACTTCCACGGCGCAGGCGTGCACCGGGTCTGGTCCACGCGCTTCGGACGCATGGGCCTGCCCGGCCGCGCCCTGGACTACGCCAGCTTCATGCTGACCGCCACCTGGCGGATGTTCCGCCTGGCCCGGCCCGGGGACGTCATCGTGGCCAAGACCGATCCGCCGCTCATCTCGGCCCTGGCCGCCCTGGTCTGCCGCCTGCGCGGGGCGCGCCTGGTCAACTGGATCCAGGACCTCTTCCCCGACGTGGCCGTGACCCTGGGCGTCATCCGCCCGCACAGCCTGGCCCACCGGGCCTTAAGCGCCCTGCGCGACGTCTCCCTGCGCTTCGCCAGCCTGAACGTGGCCCTGGGCGAACGCATGGCCGAGCGCATCGCCAGCCTGGGCGTGGAAAGAGCACGCATCCACGTGCGCCACAACTGGGTGGACAGCGATCTGGTGACTCCGCTGGCCCGGCCGGAGAACCCCCTGCGCGCGGCCTGGGGTCTCTCGGACCGCTTCGTGGTGGGCTACAGTGGCAATTTCGGCCGCGTGCACGAGTTCGAAACCATTCTGGAGGCGGCCCGGCTGCTGGACGGCGACACGAATGTGGCCTTCCTGTTCGTGGGCCAGGGCCCTCGCCTGGAACAGGTGCAGCGCACAGTGCGGGAGCTGGGCCTCGGCAACATCGTTTTTCAGGACTACCAGCCGCGTGAACTGCTCAGGGAATCCCTGGCCGCCGCCGACGCGCACCTGGTGTCGCTTCTGCCCGGCATGGAGGGCTGCGTGGTGCCGAGCAAGTTCTACGGCATCGCGGCGGCTGGCCGGCCCACCCTGTTCGTGGGCGCCCCCGACGGCGAGATCGCCCGGCTGCTGGCCCTGCATCAATGCGGTCTGCGGTCTGCACCGGGCGATGCCCAGGGCCTGGCCGCGCACATCCGCGCCCTGGCCGCATCGGCTGCGGACTGCGCACGCATGGGGCAGAACGCCCGCGCCGCCACGGACGCCCTGTACGCCAAGCCCCTGGCCCTGGCGGACTGGACCGCCCTGCTGCGGGGCCTTGTGGCCCAGCCCGGCGGAGGCGGGGCGGCATGACGAGCGCCCTCGACGCCCCTCCCCAAGAGTCCCTGACCCGGAAGGTGGCTGGCGGCATGCTCTGGGTGGCCGGAAGCGCCGTGGTGGGCCGCCTGGCCAGCTTCGGCTCCCAGCTCGTGCTCGGCTGGCTGCTGGTTCCGGAGGACTTTGCCCTCTACGCCATCGCCGTGTCCGTCACGGCCTTGCTCTGGGCCGTCAAGAACGGCGGCCTGCGCGAGGTGCTCACCCAACGCGGCACAGAGTACGACGCCCTGGCCCCCGGAGCCTTCCGCATCGCCCTGTGGTGCAACCTGGCCCTGGCGGCGCTCTTGGCGGGGCTCTCGCCCCTGCTGGCCCGGCTCTACGACGCCCCGGCCCTGCCTCCGCTCATCTGGATCATCGCCCTGTATCTGGTGGCGTACACACCGGCCATCATCCTCCTGGCCAAACTCTCCATTGACATGCGCTTCGCCACCCTGGGCAAGCTCAACTCCCTGTCCATGACCCTGCGGCATATGGCCGCCATAGGCTTCGCCCTGCTGGGCTTCGGGGCGGCGAGCTTCCTGCTGCCGCTCTTCGTGGTGGCCGCCTTTGACGGCGTGGCCTATCTTCTGGCGCTGCGCTCCTGGCCGCGCGGGGGACTGCCCGTGCGCGAGGTGCTGCGCCAGACCCTGCCCGCTACGCGCTGGGTCATGTTTGGCACCCTGGCCGCCGCCCTGCTGGAGCAGGGCGACTTCCTCACCCTGGGCCTGCTTCAGGACAAGCACACCCTGGGCCTGTACTTCTTTGGCTTCCAGCTCAGCGTGGCTTTGGAGGCGCTGTTCATCACCGGACTGCGGTCCGTGATGCTTCCGGCCTTCACCCAGCTCTCAGACCAACCGGAACGCCAGGGGGCGGCCTATCTACGCTCCTGCGGCATGCTCAGCTTCCTCTCCGCGCCGATCTGCCTGGGCATGGCCATTGTGGCCGAGCCGCTCATCCACCTGCTCTGGAGCGGCAAATGGGACGCCTCGGTGCCGGTGTTCCAGCTCATGCTCGTGAGCCTCTTCGCACGGCTCCTGGCCCCCTTGGGCCTAGCCCTGGCGGAGTCGCGCGGGAATTGGCGGCTGCGCTCCCTGCTCATGGGCGCGGACGGTCTGGGACTGGTGGCCTCGGCGGCCCTGGGCGCGGCGTCCGGCGGGCTCTTGGCCGTGGCCCTGTGGATCTCGGGCTACCGCATCCTCTCCGGCCTGGCCCAGTGCCTGCTCATCAGCCGCCATGCGGCTGTTTCCACTGCGCAGACCCTTCGAGCAGTGCTGCCCCCAGCCGTCCTCTCCCTGGCCTGCGCCCTGGCGGGCATGGCGGCGGGCCGCGCCGTTCTTCCAACGTCGGGGCTGGTGCCGCTGGCCGCGCTCAGTCTCGCGGTCTTTGCGGCCCTGTACGCCCTGACCAGCCTGACCCTGCTGCGCCAGCCTCTGCGCGAAGTTTTCGAGCTGGGCCGGACGCTCTTGCGCAAGCCTGCGCCAGCAACCGTGACGGGAGGCTGAACGCATGCTGAACATGATCATCTTCACTCTGCTTGTCTTCGGCCTGGGCATCGCCGTGATCAAACGGCCACCCGTGGCCCTGGCCGGAATCTTCTGCATTTTCGGCCTCAAGCAGTGGGCCCAGGGCACCATGCCCTTCTTCGTGCAGCATGGCGCCATCCCGAACCTGTGCATGGGCCTGCTCCTGCTCCTGGGGCTCACGGTGAAGCTCGTCCGGGGCGAGCAGGTGTTCTCCCCCTACCCGCGCGTGGGCTGGATGTGCGTCCTGCTCTTCGCCTACGCCGCCCTGACCCTGTTCTGGGCTCCGAATCCGGACAAGAGCGCGAGCCTCATGCTGCTGGAACTGCCCTACTTCGTGACCATCATTATCCTGGCTCCGCTGCTCATAAGCGATCTCCGGGACGTTCGCTCCGTGGCCCTGGGAACGATCATTTTCGGCGGCGCGCTGGCCCTGCTCATTCTGCTCCAGGTGCGCTGGTTCAACCGCATGATCGTCCTGGCCACCGCCAACTGGGGGAACGAGGGCGCCAATCCCCTGGCCGTGGCCCAGATGGGCGGCTATCTCGTTCTTTCGGCCATGCTCCTACAGTTCCGCAACCTGCGCCTCGCAGGCTGGCTCATACGCATCGGCCTGACCGGCCTGGGCCTTTTGCTCATCGTCAAGTCTGGCTCGCGCGGGCAGTTCCTGAGCCTGCTGTTTATACTGTGCATGTTCGTACCCATGCGCCAAAAGGTGGACAGCCCACTGAAGCTGTTCGCCTTCCTCGTCTCCTTCAGCATCGTGGCGGGGTTGGCCTTGTGGCTGCAAAGCGGTTTCACCACCGAGGCCACCATTCATAACCGCTGGACTTCAGAAAGAATGTTCATGGACGTGTTCGGCCGCTTCCACAACCTTGGGATACTCCTGGGCATCTGGGCCTCCGGCTCCCCGGGCGGACTGCTCTTCGGGCTGGGCAATTCGGCCTCCTTCTCCTTCCCGCAGCTCGGCATCTATCCGCACTTCGTCCCCGGCGAGATCCTGGCCGAGGAAGGCCTGCTGGGAATGGCCCTGTACCTGGGCATCCTGTCCCAGTGCATAGGAAGTATCCGCAGCACGTACCAGCTCGTGCGCGACAATGCGGAGGCACGGAGCGCATTGGCCCTGTTTGGCGCCTTCCTGGTGTATGAATTCCTGATAACCCTTAAGCAGGGCAGTCTCATCGGCAACGCCATGTTCTTCGGCATGGCCATCCTCATCGGGCGCATCCGGCTGATCGCCGAGTTCGAGGAACTGCCGCAGCCCCCAGAGGAAGACCTGGCGTCGCTGGACCCCCAGGACCAGATGGCGGATGACTATGCTGAAGGTCCGGAATGCGCATCCGAGGCCCAGAGCCTTGCCCGGTCACGATGCTCTTGACCGCTTGGCGGAACAATGCTTGAAGATCATGAGCAAGGCTGGCTGGCTTCCAGGGACGCGATGTGTGGCGACCAAGGCCAGAGCCATTGAACGGCCAGGGGAAAGATCAGACCTCGCGACCCTGTAGGGCGGCCAGCAGCATGCGGCCATATCTTGACGCACAACGACCTGAGGAGAGCACAATGAAACGCCTGTCCCTCGCCTGCCTGCTCGCCACGCTGCTCATCCTGGCCCTGGCCCCGGCGCAGGCCTTCACTGTCTACGACGCCACGCTGCACAAGCACAAGCCCAGCAGCCTCAAGGACCTGGGATTCACGCCGTTGGAAGTACTTTACGAGGATGGCTTCTTCCGCTCCAAAAAGGCCGCGCCGAACGAGGAGCCGGACTTGGCCATCACCCGTGATATCGCCAACCGCGTCAAGTACAAGGCCGACATCGTCTGCGTGGACATCGAGGTCTGGGAGGTATTCAAAGCGCCTCCCCAGGTCGCACAGACCTCCATCCGCCGCCTCATTTCCGTTCTGGACACCATGCACGCAGCCGCGCCCAAGCTCAAGATCGGGTACTATGGAACCCTGCCCGTGGTCGATTACTGGGCCCCGGCAGGCAACGACCAGAATCTGCTGCGAACCTGGCAGGAGGCCAATACACAGTTGCAGGCCGTCGCCAAGCATGTGGACATCATCTTCCCGTCACTGTACACTTTTTACGATGACCCCGCAGGCTGGAAGAAATACGCCATAGCCACCATCCAAGAGGCCAAGCGCTATGGCAAGCCAGTATACCCATTTTTGTGGTACCAGTATCACGACAGCAACAAATTATTGGGCGGCAAGCCCATTCCTGCGGCCATCTGGCGCATGCAGCTGGAAACCTGCCTCAAATACGCCGACGGCGTCGTCATCTGGGGCGGATACAAGGAATTGTGGAGCGAAGAAGCCGCGTGGTGGCAGGAGACCAAGACCTTCATGAACGCCCTGTCCACCGGCAAGATGCAGAGATAGGCAGGGGACAGGGCCAGGAGGCGGCAACGGCGCACGGCAGACACCTCCTGCGGACGTGCCTGCAACAGACAGGGAGGCTGCCCCACCCCACGCCGGGAGAGCCTGAACGGACATGCCGTGGTCGCCCCGAGTCCAGAACCATCTGGAGCGCCCGGCCCTGGCAGGGACGCGGCGCAACGGGCGCTTTTGGGGAGACCCGGCGGACCACTGCCCCGGAAAAGGCACCAGACTCATGCAAAAGAACGCTCCGCCATTGCGCATCGCCATCTGCCAGCCAGCGCTGCCCCACTACCGGGCGCCGGTGTACGCTCTCCTGGGCGCCCAGGAGGGCATCTCCCTCACGGTCTTTGCCGGGGGGCGGCTCGGCGGCATGGAGCCGGGCCGGGGCGCGCGCAGCTACGAGAGCCGGATCGGCCCCCTCTGGCGTCTGCGGATGCTGGGCCGGGCGCTCTGCTTCCAGCCCTTCCAGCTGCAAATCATGGACCCCAGGCGTTTTGACCTCGTGATTCTGGACTGGGACGGCAACTATCTCAGCCTGCCCGTGGCCATGGCCCTGGGCGCGCTGCGCGGGGTGCCCGTGGCCCTGTGGGGGCATGGCTACTCCAAGCACCCCGGCCGCCTGCGCGACGCCATCCGCAACGCCTACGGCCGCCGCGCAGATGCGGTGGTGCTCTACACGCACAGCGTGGCCGAAGCCCTGGCGACCCAGGAGGGGTATGCGCGGGAGCGCGTGTTCGTGGCCCAAAATGCCCTGGATCAGGCGCCCATCCTGGCCGCGCGTGAACACTGGCTGGCCCGGCCCGAGGAACTCCAGGCCTTCGCCCGGCAGCACAGGCTGTCCCCGGGGCGCACGCTGCTCTTCGTCTCCCGCCTGGAGGCGGAAAACCGCGTGGACCTGCTTCTGGAGGCCACGGCCCGTCTCTGCGCCTGGGACCCGGCCGTGCGCACCGTCATCGTGGGCGACGGCGCCGAACTGCCCCGGCTGCAAGCCCTGGCCGCCGAACTGGGCATGCAGGACCATGTGCTCTTTGCGGGGCGCATCTACGATGACCTGACCCTGGCCCCCTGGGCCCTGAGCGCCAGCCTGTTCTGCTATCCCCAGAACATCGGCCTGAGCATCCTGCACGCCTTCGGCTACGGTCTGCCTGTCGTCACCTGTGACAACATCGCAGCCCAGAACCCTGAGATCGAAGCGCTTGCGCACGGGGTGAACGGCCTGCTCTACAGGTGCGAGGACACGGACCATCTGGCCGAACAATGCAAATCCATCCTTGACAATCCGCAACTCCGGCAGCGCATGTCCGAGGCCGCCTTGCGCACCGTGGCCGAACGGTTCAGCCTGGAGAACATGGTCCAGGGCTTTCTGGATCTGGCCCAGCGCGTGGACGGCAGACAGCGCGTGGTCCGGCCCTTGGCCGCCTCTCGCTGGGCCGAGACGGAGCAGCGCTGATGCGCGTGCTGCACGTCATCCCTGCCCTCTCCCCGCTGGATGGCGGTCCCACCCAGGCCGTGCTCGACCTGGTGCAGGCCGGGCGAGAGTCCGGGGCACACGTGGATGTGGCCGCCAGCACCGCCCCAGGCGAACCCGTGGCCCCCTGGCCCGACACGAATCAGCCAGGCCAGTTGCTCCTTTTCCCCCGGCCCGCCGGGAGCGGGGGCTGGAAATTCTCCCTGGCCCTCACGCGCTGGGTTTTTGCCCACGCCCGGGACTACGACCTGCTCCACGTGCACTCGGTGTTCTCAGCCTCGGCCCTTCTGAGCTGCCTGGCGGCCTGCGCCGCACATCGGCCCTATGTTCTCATGCCCCACGGCGCCCTGGACCCCTGGAGCCTGACCCAGTCAACCTGGAAAAAACGGCCATACCTCTGGCTCATGCGCCCCTTCCTGGTCCGGGCCGAGGCCCTCCAGGCGGCTTCGCCCAAGGAGGTCAGGAGCTTCAGCGCGCTCGGCTTGGGTCTCCGCGCCCGACTGGTGCCCCTGGCCGTGGATCTGCCGGAGCCGCCGCAGGCCGATGCAGGAACGCCCGTGGCGGCCCGGAACCAGACTCCCAGGCTGCTCTTTCTTTCGCGGCTGCACTCGGTGAAAGGCCTGCCTGTGCTCCTGGAGGCCCTGGCGCTGCTGCACGCCCAGGGCCACGCCTGCACCCTCACCGTGGCGGGGGATGGCGCTGCGGACTACCGCGCGGAGCTTTCGGCCCAGGTCCAGGCCTTGGGCCTCGCGGCCTGGGTACGCTTCATCGGGTTTGTGGGCGGGGCGGACAAGGCCCGCACCTTCGCCGAGGCGGACATCTTCGTGCTGCCCTCTTTTCAGGAGAGCTTTGGCCTGGCGGCCTTGGAGGCCATGGGGCACGGTCTGCCCGTGGTCGTGAGCGACCAGGTGCCCCTGAGCACGGAAATCCTGGCGCACCGCGCCGGGGAGGTGGCCCTGGTCGGCTCGCCCGAGGCGCTGGCCGCAGCCCTGAGCCGCCTCCTCGACCCGACCCGGCGCGCCGAGGCCGCCACGAACGCCCGCACCCTGGCCCGGGAGGCCTATGGCCGGGGGGCCATGCGCCAGGCCCTGGCGGCCATGTATGCCGAGGCCCTGGGCAACGCAGCCTGCGGCGCAATGGAGTCTCCGCCCCCAGCGCCCGACCCGGCGCGGCCAGGAAGGGCTGGCCTGCTGCACAGCCTGGGCCGCGGCCTGCTCTGGGGCGTGCGCAGCGTGAGCTTTGCGCTGCTCTATGCCTGGCACGGACTGCTGCGTGCACAGCCCATGACCGTCACCGGGCAGCGCATGCTGGTGCTGGCCCCGCACCCTGACGACGAGAGCCTGGGCTGTGGCGGGATGCTGGCGGCCAAGGCCCAGGCCGGAATCCCGGTTCTGGTGGTGGTCCTCACCGATGGCCGCTACGGCCTGGAAGAGCCGGTTTCCGGCGTGGAGACAGCTGCCCTGCGCCGTGTGGAGATCGCCGGAGCCCTGCGGGAATTGGGTCTGGACACCCCGCCCGTGTTTTTGGACTGCGAAGATGGACACCTGGCCAGACTGCCCGGGCCGGAGCGCGAGGCTTTGGTGCAGCGCCTGGCCGAGGCACTGCAGACCTTTCAGCCCGGCGAGATTGTCCTGCCCAATCCACGGGACTGCCACCAGGACCACGAGACCGTGCTCACCCTGGCGCAAGAGGCCATGGCCCGCGCCGGGTGCCGGGCCAAAATTCTCGGGTGCTTCATCTGGGCCTTCTGGTGCCTGTCCTGGCACTGGCGCGGGGGCAAACCCGTGCCCCTGTTCCGCCTGGACATCTCCGCCATGGTCCAGCGCAAGCGCCGGGCCATGAACTGCCACGCCTCGCAGCTGCCGCGCCTGCCCTGGGTGGTGCGCCACATCTCGCTGTTGACACGGACCGAGCTGTACTGCGCCCTGGAGCCTGGCCCGGCGGCGGAGGACAGGCGTGCATGAGGATCCCGCCGGCACCGGGAGCCTTGCCAATTTTCCCGGCCCACGGCATACCCATGCCAATGTGCGCCATGGCAGGCGCGTGCACTGCGAACGCATAACCCAAGGCGCTCCGGCATGAGACTCATCACCGTCATCATTCTCACCCGCGACGAAGAGGCCAACCTCACCGTGTGCCTGGAGAGCCTGGCCGGGCTCGAGGCCCAGGTCTTTGTGGTGGACTCCGGCAGCACGGACCGCACCAGGGACATCGCCCTGCAGGCCGGATGCAGCGTGCTGGAGCACCCTTTCGAGAACTACGCCCGGCAGTTCAACTGGGCCCTGGACACTCTGCCACTGGCCACACCCTGGGTCATGCGCCTGGATGCCGACGAAAGCCTGACCCCGGAACTGGTGCAGGAGCTCAAGTCCCTGCTGCCCACCCTGCCCCCGGAGGTCGGCGGTCTGATGCTCAAACGCCGGATATACTTCTTGGGGCGCTTCATCCGCCACGGCGGGATCTACCCAACCTGGCTGCTGCGAATTTGGCGCAGGGGGCAGGCCCATTGCGAGGATCGCTGGATGGACGAGCACATTGTTCTCACCAGCGGCAGCATCCGCAACCTGAACCACGACATCATCGACGAGAACCACAAAGGCGTGACCTTCTGGACGGGCAAGCACAACCACTATGCCGACCGCGAGGTGCTGGACATGCTGGCCCTGGAGCGCGGCCAGGACGAAGACATCCCGGCCGGGCAGGCCGGACGGCGGCGCTGGGCCAAGCAGAACCTCTACGCCAGAAGCCCGCTGTTTCTGCGCGCCTTCCTGTACTGGTTCTACCGCTATTTCGTGCGCCTGGGCTTTCTGGACGGAATTGGGGGCCTGGCGTTCCACTTCCTGCAGGGCTTCTGGTACCGCTTCCTGGTGGATGCGAAGCTGCATGAGGCCAAGCGCAAGGGAGGCGGCCATGCGGCTTGAGCGCTATGCCAACAGGTGCTTTGAGCGCGGCCGACCGGCCAGGCCCGTGCGGCCGCGTCGGCCAGACGAAACAGCCGTCCAACAATGACCCATGCCTGACATGGACCACAAGGAAAGGCGCATGTTCGACCTGAAACCCAGACCAGGGCTCAGCACCTGGGGCCTCATCCAGGCTGCGGGCCTGCTGGCGCTGCTTGCCGGAATCTACGCCTCCTCGCACACGGAAATGGTCTCCGGGTGGAACAACGACGACTACAGTTACTGCTACCTGCTGCCTGCGGTCATCGGCTGGATCGTCTGGCACAAGCGCGAGCGGCTCCAGGCCCTCTGCACGGGCGGGGGCTGGGGCGGCTTGGCGCCCCTGGTGGTTGGCGTGCTGCTGTACTGGCTGGGCGAGTTCGGCAGCGAGTTCTATTCCCAGTTCCTCTCGTCCTGGTTCGTGGTGCTGGCCCTGTGCTGGCTCTTCTTCGGCTGGCCCGTGGTGCGCGAACTGGGCTTCGTGTTCCTGCTCCTGTTCACCATGATGCCCCTGCCCAATTTCTTGAACAGCAGGCTGGCGGTGCAGCTCCAGATCATGGCGACGCATATGGGCGAGGCCCTCATCCGGCTCATGGGCATGCCCGTATACCGGGAAGGCAACATCATCGACCTGGGCTTTTTGCAGTTGCAGGTGGTGGAGGCCTGCAGCGGCCTGCGCTACCTGTTCCCGCTCATCGTCCTGAGCCTGGTGCTGACCTATTTCACCCGGCTCCGGCTGTGGCAAAAATGCGTGCTGGTGGCCTCGGCCGTGCCCATCTCCCTGGTGCTCAACGCCCTGCGCATCGCCATCACCGCCCTGGCCAGCAAGCTTCTGGGCGCACAGGTGGCCGAGGGCTTGTCCCACGACTTCGCGGGCTGGGCCATCTTTCTGGTGTCTTTCTGCCTGCTCTACGCGGTGAGCGTGGGCCTGGCGCGCCTGCCGGGCGCGCCCCGGGAGGTTCCTGAACCCGCGGCTCCGGCCGCGCCCGCAGAGCCTGCGGCCCAGGCTGCGCCGGAGACTGCCCTGTCTCCGGCCCCTGCTCCGGGCCTGCCCCTTGGCCGCCTGCCGGGGCTGCGCTTCTGGGGTGCCGCTGTGGTGCTTACGGCGATGCTTGTCGGGATCACCGGGCGCGGCGGGCAAGACACCCCGCCCCAGGGTCGGCCCTTTGCCGAGTTCCCCATGCAGATCGGGCCCTGGACCGGGACGCCGCAGTTCCTGGACACGGACGTCCTGAATACGCTCAAGCTCTCGCAGTACGTCATGGCCGACTACCGAGGCCCGGACAAGACCGCCGTCAATCTGTACGTGGCCTACTACAAAAGCCAGCGCAAGGGCGAGGCCATCCACTCGCCGGAGTCCTGCCTGCCGGGCACGGGCTGGTCCGTGGAGGAGTCGGGGATTGTGCCCAGCACGTCCGAAGCCGGGACCCAGCGCCTGAACCGCTCCCTGGCCAGCAAGCGCGCCCAGCGCGTGCTCACCTACTTCTGGTTTGCCCAGCACGGCAGAAGGCTCACCAGCCTGATGGAGCTCAAGCTGTATACCTTCTACGGGGCCATCACCCGGCACCGCACAGACGGCGCGCTGGTGCGCCTGTCCACGTCGCTGGCCCCGCACGAGGATGTTGCCCAGGCCGACGAGCGCCTGCGCCGGTTCATGCGCGACGTGGAGCCGACCCTGCGCGAATTCGTGCCGGAATAGACAGGCCGCAAAGGCCGCCACAACAGAAAAAGGGCTTGCGGCATTTTAAGCTGCAAGCCCTTGATTCTTTTGGTAGCGGGGGCAGGATTTGAACCTACGACCTTCGGGTTATGAGCCCGACGAGCTACCGTACTGCTCCACCCCGCGACACTTCGGCCGGACGCATGTCGCGTCGAGAAAGGGTATGTATAGCTCCCCTCTCCCCCTGTCAACGCTTATTTACAGCGCCCCGGAAATTTCCTATAGCACCGCCATGCCAAACACCCTGCCCGTCTCCATCGTCATCCCCGTGTACAACGAGGAAGAGAACCTGCACCGCCTGTTTGAGGAGATCGCGCGCGCCATGCGTGCCAGCGCCCGCACCTGGGAGGTCGTCTTCGTGGACGACGGAAGCCATGACGCAAGCCTGGCTGTCCTCAAGCGCCTGGCTGCGGACAACCCCGAGGCCCGCTACCTGTCCTTCACCCAGAACCGGGGCCAGTCCGCCGCCTTCTGCGCCGGGTTCGACAACGCCACGCACCCGGTCATCGTCACCCTCGACGCCGACCTCCAGAACGACCCGGCCGACATCCCGGCCATGCTGGCCCTCTTTGACCAGGGCTTTGACATGGCCATCGGCTGGCGCAAAAAGCGCCAGGACACCTGGAGCAAGCGCCTCGGCTCAACTATCGGCAACGCCATCCGCAACCGCCTGACCCGCGAATCCGTGCGCGACACCGGCTGCTCGCTCAAGGTCATGCGCCGCGACCTGCTGCTTCAGATTCCGCGCTTCAAGGGCATGCACCGCTACCTGCCCACCCTCATGAAGCTTGAGGGCGCCCGCGTGGCCGAGGCGCCTGTGAACCACCGCGAGCGCTTCAGCGGCGTGTCCAAGTACAGCAACTGGCAGCGCGCCCTGGTGGGCGTGCGCGACCTGCTGGGCGTGCGCTGGCTTCAGGACCGCCACTTCAGCTACGAGATTCGCGAGAAAAACCGCTAACGCCGACGCGCCAGGCCCTGGCGCACAGAGTCCTTGAGTTCGGTGAGGTCCACGGATTTGACAACGTAGAAGTCCGCAGCAATGGACTTCAGGTCGTGCTGGAAGCTGTCATAGGCGGTGCACAGGATCACCGGCAGCTTGGCGTCACGGCTGCGGATGGTCTGCAAAAGATCCAGGCCGGAGCGGCCGGGGCCCAGGCGGATGTCCAGGATGATCACGGCTGGGTTCTCCCGCGCCAGCACGTTTTCAATGGCCTCCTCCCCGTCCGTGGTCGCCACCTCATAGCCCTCGCTCTCCAGTTCCTCCTGGTAGAGCATGCGGATGTGCTTCTCGTCGTCCACGACAAGAATCTTGGGCTTGCTGTCACTCATGCGGATGCTCCTGGGGGGACGCTAGTCCCGCTTAGTCTGAAATCTATACCCTGGTTTTCAGCGTGGTCAACAGAATAATTCGACGTTTGCTTCTTCGCCTCCCGGACACGCTCCCGGGCTTGACAACCGGGACTGATGTGCGCACCTCTGGCGCACGCCAATGCCAAGGAGACCCGGACCATGATCACCGTGTGTATCGAGCCCGACAACGAGACCCTGACCTTTGAGCGCCTGAACACCGTGCTCATGCTGCAACGGCGCCTGGGCCTGCGCGTCACTGACGCCCTGGTCATCCGCGGGGACAAGCTGCTCACCCCGGACAGCCAGCTCAAGGACGGCGACCTGATCCACATCCGCAAAGTCATTTCCACGGGATAGGAACCAGCCATGAAATGCCGCAAATGCAAGGCCCCGGCGGAAGTCCCCCTGCCGAGCCACAACACCGCCTTCTGCCGCGACTGCTTCGCCATCTACTTCACCGGCCAGGTGGACAAGGCCATCCGCCGCCACGGGCTCATCAACCCCGGCGAGCGCGTGCTCGTGGCCCTGTCCGGCGGCAAGGACTCGCTCAGCCTCATGCTCGAGCTTTCGCGCATGGGCTTTGATGTCACGGGCCTGCACGTGGACTTAGGCATCCCCGTGTCCTCCCCGGCCGCCCGGGCCAAGGTCGAGGGCTTCTGCACCCTCCACGGCCTGAAGCTCACGGTGGTGGAGCTGGCCAAGCAAGGCCTGCCCATCCCGGACGTGAAGCGCTACATCAACCGCCCGGTCTGCTCGGCCTGCGGCAAGATAAAACGCCACTGGTTCAACCGCGTGGCCCTGGAGGGCGGCTTCCAGGTGCTGGCCACGGGCCACAACCTGGACGACGAGGTGGCGCGGCTGTTCGCCAACACCCTGCGCTGGGACGCGGGCTACCTCTCGGACCAGGGGCCGTGCCTGGAGGCCGAGAGCGGCTTTGCGCGCAAGATCAAGCCCTTCTACCGCCTGACCGAGTTCGAGACGGCCTGCTACGCCTTCTTAAACGGCATCGAGATCCACACCGCGCCCTGCCCGTACAGCGGCGGGGCCAGCTTCACCGGCCACAAGCAGCTCTGGGCCAGCCTGGAGCACACCAGCCCGGGCACCAAGATCGCCTTCTACGACGGCTTCCTCAAGCGCGGACGGCCGGCCTTTGCCCAGGTGGAGCAGGACACGGGCGCGCCCCTGGCCCCCTGCGAGACCTGCGCCTCGCCCACCAGCACGGGCGTCTGCGGCGTGTGCCGGTTGAAGATCGCCGTGGCCGAGCGCCGCGCGGCTGATCCGGACCGCCAGACGGATCATCAAACGGACCCCGACCAGACCTAGCCATGCCCTTGGCCAGCCTCAGAGTCAGCCCCAGAGTCAGCGTCTGCCTGCCCTGCCGCAACGCGGCACGCACGCTGCCTGCGGCGCTGGACAGCCTGCTGGCCCAGACATGCACCGACTTCGAAATCATCGCCGTGGATGATGGGAGCGATGACGCCACCTGGGCCGTGCTCTGCGGATACGCCCGGCGCGACCCGCGCCTGCGCCCCGTCCGCCAGCCGCACCTGGGCGTGGCCCTGGCCGCAAACGCCGCAGTGGAGGCCGCGCGCGCGCCATTGATCGCCCGCATGGACGCCGACGACATCAGCCTGCCGCGCCGCCTGGACGTGCAGGCCGCGCTGCTCGACGCCGAGCCGAGCCTCAGCGTGGTCTCCGGCCGGGTGCGCTTCGGGGGCGACCGCCGCAGCCGCCAGGGCTACGCCGTGTACGTGGACTGGCTGAACACGCTGACCACGCCCGAGGCCATCAGCGTGAACCGCTTCGTGGAGTCGCCGCTCAGCAACCCCTCAGTGATGTTCCGGCGCGAGGTGTATGACCGCCTGGGCGGCGCGCGGGAGAACACCGGGGCCAGCCCGTTCCCGGAGGACTACGAGATGTGGCTGCGCTGGCTGGAGCGCGGAGCCCGCGCGGGCAAGGTGGACGAGGACGTGCTGATCTGGAACGACCCGCCGACGCGGCTCTCGCGCACCCACGCGGCCTACAGCCTGGACGCCTTTGCGCGCATCAAGGCGCAGTATTTGTGGCGCTGGCTGGCGCGCACCAACCCGCAGCACCCGCGCGTCTGGGTCTGGGGCGCGGGGCGGGTGAGCAGGCAACGGCTGGCGCACCTCTGCGACATGGGGCTGGTCATCGAGGCCTTTGTGGACATCGACGCGCGCAAGATCGGGCAGAGCATCCAGGCCGTCCCGGTGCTGCCGCGCGAGGCCGTGCCCCCCTATGGCCCGGACGCGCCGTTCATTCTGACCAACGTGGGCTCACGCGGCGCGCGCGAGGAGATCGCGGCCTGGCTGATGGCGCGGGGGTATGTGGCGGGCGTGGGGTTTGTGGCGGTGGGGTGAGGGGCTGGTCACGAACGCCTCCCAGCCCTTGACAGACTGCGCCCCACGACGTAGCCCAAAAGTGACTACAAGGAGGGGAGACCATGTCGCGAAGCACATCCATCCGCATGGACGAGGCCAAGCTCAACCGGCTGGACGCCCTGGCCCAGACCATGGGCCAGTCCCGTGGCAAAGCCATCAACACGGCGGTTGACCAGTACATCGAATACCACGAATGGTTCCTCGCTGCCGTCGACAAGGGCCTAGAGGACGCGGACCAGGGGCGCATGGCCGCCCCAGAGCAGGTCCGGGCGACCTTCCAGAAGTGGGGGATCGACCTTGGCTGAGTGGACCGTCTCGGCGTTGTCCGATCTTGATGTGACCCTGGAGCACATCGCTGAGGACAACCCGGAGGCCGCTCAAATTGTCGGCACACGAATTCTCGCCGCCGTGGCCCGACTCGACCAGTTCCCGGAAATTGGCCGCGCCGGGCGCAGGCAGAGCACGCGCGAGCTGGCCATCCCCCGCCTGCCTTACCTGCTCGTGTACCAGCTCCGCCAGCAGCACGTCGTGCTCTTGAGGGTGCTGCATTCTTCGCTGCTCTGGCCGTCGTGAAATCGGAAAACGCCTGACTGATGGCGCGGGGGTATGTGGCGGGCGTGGGGTTTGTGGCGGTGGGGCAGGCCCGGCAGCAGACCTTCAGAAGGCTCTTGCCACACGGAACGGCTACCCCACCACGGAACGACCAATTTCATTACCTTGTTCACTCGCTGCAGACGATGCAAAGGCATTCGCCGGACTCAAAGAAACACCAGGTTACCGCAGGGTCAGGACATGCGGAGCGTGCCGCGCCACGCTCCGTCTACCCCCGCCAGATGATCAACCAGCTGCCCTCGTTCCAGCGCCCGTCCCAATTTCTTGTGTCGATGCGGACTCGCAATTCCTTGCCGGGGAAGTCCATTTCAATGACAAGCCTGATGAAGTTTCCCGTTGGGTCATACATCTTTGCCCGGGCGTTCTTGCGGTCGAGGTTGTAGTGTCCCACGACTGCTCCGACAACCAAACCCTCGGTGGAACTCTCCTCAAAGGGGTCCCGAAGATGAAATATCCCCGATATATTGATCGCTGCTGCGGTCAATACGTAGGGGATATCAATCGACTTTACCCCTGTCTCCTTCACATACTTCTTCCAGTCTTCAATTTCCTTGCCCGAAGTAGTCATACCGACCTCTCTTGTTGAAGGTTTCACTCGTACCCCTGGCGCCAAATCCGGCAAAGGCCCTTGGCAACGTTTCAACCTAGCCCGGGATCAATTCCGCCCAGTACGGATTGTGTCCAACCCGTGGAGCGCTAGAAATATCGACAATCTGGTCGCCTGAGACCTGTTCCTCCACGCCAGCCATGCCACAAAGACAAGGATGACATAGACAATGACTTGTCGATATCATGAATATAATTATTTGCAAGAGTATATTTCCTGGAAACCAAAAACCGCCCGGCCTCCTTTCGGAAACCGGGCGGTTTACGCGTCGTCCTAAGTGAGTGAAAGCTAGCAAATCCTCGGCAACTGCTCCCCTTCAAGCATCCCCAGCATCCTTTTCCCGCCCAGGCCCGTCTTGAGCACCACCCGGCCCGGCTGCCCGGCCTTCTCGTTGGCGCTGAACGTGCCGATGCGCCGGGCGTCTTTGCCCAGCGGGTTGGCGCGCATAAGTTTCAGCGCGGCCTCGGCCTGGGCTTCCGGCAGGATGCAGATGAACTTGCCCTCGTTGGCCAGATACAGCGGGTCGAGCCCCAAGAGCGAGCAGCCCGCGCGCACCTCCGGCCGCACCGGGACCAGGTCTTCCTCGATCTCGCAGGTGACGTTCGAGGCCACGGCGATCTCGTTCAGCGTGGTGGCCAGCCCGCCGCGCGTGGGGTCGCGCAGCACGTGCACGTCCGGCACGGCCTGCAAGAGCTCCACGATGATGTGGTTCAGGCTGGCGCAGTCGCTGACCACCGGGGTCTCAAAGGACAGGCCCTGGCGCGTGGACAAAATCGCCAGGCCGTGGTCGCCCAGGGTGCCGCTGATGATGACCGCGTCGCCCGCCGTTGCCCGGTCGCCCGCAGGCGCAGGATCCACCATGACATCGCCGATGCCTGTGGTGTTGATGAAGATCTTGTCCGCCGCGCCCTTGGGCACCACCTTGGTGTCGCCCGTGACGATCCAGACCCCGGCCTCGCGCGCGGCCGCGCCCATGGACGCCACGATGCGCGTGAGGTCGGACATAAGCAGGCCCTCCTCCAGCAGGAACCCGCAGGTGAGGTACTTGGGCACCGCGCCCATCATGGCCACGTCGTTCACCGTGCCGTGCACGGAAAGCGCGCCGATGTCGCCGCCGGGAAAGAACACCGGGTCCACGGTGAAGGTGTCGGTGCTCACCGCGATGCGGCCCGAGACCGAGAGCACCGCGCCGTCGTTCATGCGCCGCAGTTCCGGGTTGTCGAAGTTTTTCAGGAACAGCTCCGCTATGAGCCGCGCCGAGGCCTTGCCGCCGGAACCGTAGTCGAGGAGTACCTTGTCGCTCACTGGCTAATCCACCTGGTATTTGTAGTAGGCCGCGCAGGAGCCCTCGGTGGAGACCATGCACGGGCCGACGGGTTTCGCCGGGGTGCAGGCGCGGCCGAAGAGCGGGCAGAGGTTCGGGGCCAGTTTGCCCTTGAGCACGTCGCCGCACTTGCAGCCGGGCAGCGGCGGGCACTCGGTGATGGTGATGCCGAACTCGCGCTTGGCGTCAAAGGCGGCGTAGGCGTCATTGATCTCCAGGCCGCTTCCGGGGATGTTGCCGATGCCGCGCCACAGGGCGTCAACGGGTGTGAAGACCTCGGCCAGCATGCCTCTCGCCTTGGCGTTGCCCTCGTCGCGCACCACGCGGCGGTACAGGTTGACCACTTCGGCCCGGCCATCGCGCTTGCACTCGGCCAGGAAGAGCAGGGCTTGCAGAATGTCGAGCGGCTCAAAGCCCGCGATGGCGGCGGACTTGCCATACTTGGCGGCCACGGGCAGGTAGGGCGCCAGCCCGATGATGGCCGAGACGTGGCCGGGCATGATGAAGGCGTCGATGTCCGTCTCCGGGTCGGCCAGCAGGGCCTCCAGCGCCGGGGGCACGATCTTGTGGAAGGAGAGCACGCGGAAGTTGGCGAGGCCCTGGGCCTTGGCCATCTTGAGGGTGGCGGCCACGCCCGGGGCCGTGGTCTCAAAGCCCACGCCCAAAAAGACCACCGTGGCGTCCGGGTTCTCGGCCGCGATTTTGAGCGCGTCCGGCGGGGAGTAGACGATGCTCACCCGCGCGCCGTCGGCCTGGGCAGCCTTGAGGGTGCGGCTGTGGCTTCCGGGCACGCGCATCAGGTCGCCAAAGGTGGCGATGATGACCTTGGGGTTCTCGGCCAGGTCGAGAAAGGCGTTGACCTCGGACTCGTGGGTCACGCAGACCGGGCAGCCGGGGCCGGAGAGGTGGATGATCTCCTTGGGCAGGATGGAGCGCAGCCCACTGCGGAAGATGGCCACGGTGTGCGTGCCGCAGACCTCCATGAAGCGCAACGGCCCGGTCAGGGCGGCGCTTAAGCGCTCCAGCACGCTCTTGCACAGGCCGGGATCATGGAACTGGTCGAGGAGCTCAAGACTCACGGGCTACCTTCCTTGCGTGCTGTCCGGACGCATGGCTGTCCGGGCGGATAACGGGCCGGGCGGATGTCGAAACGGGCCGCATGGCCCGAGGGGCACGCACCTCGGCCCGAAGGGCATACACTGAGCAGCCCTGCGAGTCCATGCCCGCGCGGCGCTGGGCGCGTGCCACTGCGGGGTTACGGGGAGGGAGCGGGGTGCGCGGGGTGCAGGAAGATGAGCTCTGGCCGCCGCCTGCTGTGGCGGGCGCAAAAAAAGGGCGGCAGGCGCAAAGCCCGCCGCCCCTCGGGGACCAGATTCGGCGCGGGTGTTACACGCAGCCGGTGGGCTTGGGCAGGCCGGCCATTTTGCAGGCGCCTTTGCCAGGTCCGGACGGGAACAGCTCGTAGATTTCCTTGAGCTTGTAGCCGGTGACCTTGGACAGGATGCGCACCATGGGCGCGATGCCGTTCTTTTTGTAGTAGTCCTGCAGGAAGTCGATGACTTTCTGGTGGCTCTCGCTGATGATGGAGATGCCTTCGCTCTCCTTCACGTATTCCACCCAGTCAGGGTTCCAGTCTTCAAATTTCAACAGAAAGCCGTCCTCGTCCACCTCAAACTTTTTGCCCTTGAATTCAACAATAGCCATGCCAGAACCTCCTCCGTCAAATTATTTATGCTTCGTGCATAATGGCCACTCAACACCACTTTGGACGTGGCTGGCAGGCCAAGCCGCCCGACACACCCATCTGTTTCCAACCGGTTCTGTAGCCTCTGCGCAAGAAAAATTCAAGGGCAATTTCGCCCTGTCCTGCCGAGAAACCAGAGAACACGCGCTTTCTTTTTCGGCCCGGCCTTGATAGTCTTTGCAAAGCGGCCCGGACGCCTGGCCGCAGACGCGCAGGACCGGTGCAGACGCATGACCAGGACGACCCCAAGAATCCCCATGGCCCCGCTGTGGCCCAGCCTGCCCGCCCCGCCCGAGCCGCGCTCCGGCACGTGCTCCAATCCGCACGCCAATCCGCACGTCGACCCGCGCTGGCGGGTGCCCACCGAGGCCCAGTGCCTGGGCTGGTGGGACCGCTTTGAAATGCCGGAGCACATCCGCGCCCACAGCCGGAAGGTGGCCCAGGTGGCCTGCTTCGTGGCCGAGGCCGGGCAACGGCGCGGGCTGTGCGCCTGTGTGGACACGGTGTTCGCCTCGGCCCTCTTGCACGACCTGGCCAAGTTCTACTGCATCACCCACGGCGGCAACCACAGCCAGCTTGGCGGGGCCTGGGCCATGGCCCTGACCGGCAACCCGCTTTTGGCCCAGGGCGTCACCCACCATGTCTACTGGCCCTTTGCGGTGGACCTGGAGCGCTTCTTTGTGCCCCTGGCCGTGCTCTACGGCGA
The DNA here is from genome assembly GCA_964390575.1 of uncultured Desulfocurvus sp. Lineage (GTDB taxonomy): Bacteria > Desulfobacterota > Desulfovibrionia > Desulfovibrionales > Desulfovibrionaceae > Humidesulfovibrio. The sequence goes on from CAYMIP010000016.1 coordinate 42,369, forward strand.
CAAGCGCGTGTCCCACGACCGCGTCGTGCCCATCGAGAGCCGCTTCTGCGATCTGCTCGAACGCTACGGCAAGACCCCGGAGATATGCGAACGCATCCACAGCACCAACCGTCAGGCCAAGGACATCGAAGACGCCTTGTCCCGGCTTCTGGAGATCGACCTCAATGCGCATGATTTTGATCGCGGGCGGCTGGTCGAATGAACGCGAGGTGTCCCTGTCCGGCGCACGCAAGATCGAGCAGGCCCTGAAAGCCCTGGGCCACGAGGTGCGCTTCCTGGACCCGGCCCGCGAGTTCGCAGGCCTCATCCCGGCAGCGGCAGAGGCCGACTTCGCCTTCATCAACCTGCACGGCTCCCCCGGCGAGGACGGGCTCATCCAGGCCCTGCTGGAGGTGGCGGGCTGCCCCTACCAGGGCGCAGGGCCAAAGGCCTCGTTCCTGGCCCTGAACAAGGCCGCGGCCAAGGCCGTCTACGCCCGCCACGGCCTGCGCACCCCCGGCTGGCGGCTCTACTGCGGCCTGGCAGGCGAAGACAGGACCTGCGACCTGCCGGGGCCGCTCTTCGTCAAGCCCAACACCGGCGGCTCCAGCCTGGGCATGAGCCTGGTGCGCGCGGCGGAAGACTTCGGCCCGGCCCTGGACAAGGTCTTCGCCCTGGGCCAGGAGGCCCTGGTGGAGACGTGCATTCCGGGCCAGGAGCTGACCTGCGCGGTGCTGGGCGAAACCGCCCTGCCGGTGATCATGATCCGGCCCAAGGCTGGCGCGGCCTTCTTCGACTTTGAGAACAAGTACGCCCTGGACGGGGCCGAGGAGCTGTGTCCCGCGCCCATCGACCCGGAGCTGGCCGCTCTAGTCCAGCGCATGGCCCTCGCCGCGCACCAGGCCCTGGGCATCACCGGCTACAGCCGCTCGGACTTCATGGCCGACGCAAGCGGCCCCTGGCTCCTGGAGACCAACACCCTGCCGGGCATGACGCCCACGAGCCTCTTGCCCAAGGCCGCGAGCGCCGTGGGCCTGACGTTCGAGGCCCTGGTGGCCGAACTGGTGCGCCTGGGCCTGGAGGCCCATGCCGCCCGCGCCGGTCAGGCCAATGTCTAGGGACCGCCCGGTGCGCCCCGAACACGCCCCCGCCCCGCTGCCCCTGGCCGTGCGCGCGGCCCTGGGCCTCTATGGCCTGGCCTGGCGGGCGCTCACGCCTGGGCTCAAGCGCAACGCGCGCCTGGCCGAGGGCTGGGCCGAGCGCACGCTCTCCGCAGGCCTGCCGTCCAAGGCCGACCTCTGGCTCCAGGCGGCCTCCGGCGGCGAGGCCTATCTGGCCTGGGAGCTGCTCCGGCGCTTGCCCGATGCCCTGGCCGGCCTGCGGCCCCAGGGCTCAGCCCCGCTGCGCGTATTCGTCACCACCTTCACCAGCCAGGGCCTGGGCGTGCTGGAGCAGGCCAAGGCCGATCTGGCCCCTGGCCTGGAACTCAGGCCCGCCTATTTTCCCTTTGACCTGCCGGGGCGCATGCGAAAGGTCCTCGACGCAGTGCAGCCCAGGGCCGTGGCGCTGCTGGAGACCGAGCTCTGGCCCGGCCTGCTGGCCGCCTGCCGCGAGCGCGGCGTCCCGGCCCTGGTCCTGAACGGCCGCATGACGGACAAGAGCCTGCGCGGCTACAGCACCCTGCCCTGGCTCTGGCGGGCGCTGGCCCCGGCCCAGGTGCTGGCCGTGTCGGCCGAGGACGCAGGCCGCTTCGCCCAGGTCTTCGGGCAAAAGCTTGCAGGCCCGGAACGTCTCGGAGTGATGCCGAACATCAAGTTCGACCGCCTGCGCTTCGACGCCCCAGGAACACAGGAACAACAGCCGCCGTTCGCGGACCTCATTCCCCCGCAAGAGAACGGGGCCGCGCCCTTCGTGGTCCTGGGCTCAGTGCGCAAGGAGGAGGAGGCCGATGTTTTGCAGATCATCCAGGGCCTGCTCAAGGCCCGGCCCACGGCGGTCATCGGCCTGTTCCCGCGCCACCTGCGGCGGGTCTGCGTGTGGGAGCGCACCTTACGCGAGGCGGGCCTGCCCTTTGCCCTGCGCAGCGAAAGCAGGCCCGCCGAGCCCGGCTCGGTGCTGCTCTGGGACGAGTTCGGCGAACTGGGCGCAGCCTTTTCCCAGGCCCGGGCGGCCTTTTTGGGCGGCAGCCTGGCCGACCTGGGCGGCCAGAACTTCCTGGAGCCCCTGGCCCACGGCGTGGTTGCGGTCACCGGGCCGTCCTGGGGCAATTTCGCCTGGGTGGGCCGGGAGATCTTCGAGGCAGGCATCGTGCGCCGGGCCGGGGACTGGCAGGGCGTGCTGGCCGAGCTCTCGGCCCTGGTGGCCGAGACGCCAGACCGCGCGGGGGTCCGCGCCAGGGCCGCAGCCTACGCAGCCTCCCGCCGGGGCGGCGCGCTGGCCGCTTGCCAGGCAGTTGCCGAACGCCTAAGAAGTGCGTAAATGTACAGCGGAGCCGCGAAGCGCATGCACACCCTGCCCCCCTGTTTCGGAATCATTCCAGCGCGCTATGCTTCCTCGCGCTTTCCCGGCAAGCCCCTGGTGGACATCCTGGGCAAGCCCATGTTCGTCCGCGTGTATGAACGCGCCCGCGCCTGCCCCCTGTTCGAGCGGGTGCTGCTGGCCACGGACGACGAGCGCATCCTGGACGCGGCCAGGGCCTGGGACGTCCCGGCGCTTATGACCTCGCGCGCGCACCAGAGCGGCACGGACCGCGTGCTGGAGGCCGCGAAGCAGATCGGCGCCGGGCCGGGTGCCGTGGTGGTGAACATCCAGGGCGACGAGCCGCTGCTCGAGCCGGACATGCTGGCCCAGCTCCTGGCGCCCTTTGCCGGGCCAGAGGGCGCAGCGGTCCAGGCCACGACCCTGGCCGCCCCCTTAAGCCGCGCCGAGGCCGCCAGCCCGGACCGGGTCAAGGTGGTGCTGGACGCGGGAGGCCGGGCGCTGTATTTCTCGCGGGCAGCCATCCCCTTTGACCGCGATGGGGACGGGCGGGGGGTGCAGCCGCTGTTGCACATCGGCCTGTACGCCTTGCGCATGGCCACCCTGGAGCGCTTTGCCGCGCT
>CAYMIP010000017.1:0-43175 GCA_964390575.1 uncultured Desulfocurvus sp.
TCTACCAGAAGCTCTTCGAGGGCGTGCCCTGCATCATCACCGTGCAGGACCGCGATTTCCGCCTGCTGCGCTACAACCAGACCTTTTCCGACCTGTTCCACGTGAGCAAGGGCGCATACTGTTTTGAAGCCTACAAGGGCCGCACCGAGAAGTGCCCGCAGTGCCCAGTGGAAAAGACCTTTCAGGACGGCCAGCCACACTTCACCGAGGAGACCGGCGTGTACAAGGACGGCACCTCGGCTCACTGGATAGTCAAGACCTCGCCCCTCTACGACGAGCAGGGCAACATCACCGCAGCCATGGAGATGTGCCTGGACATCACCCCGCGCAAGCGCCTGGAGGAGGAGCTGCGCAAGAGCGATCGCAAATACCAGGACATATTCAATAATATTCCCAACGCCCTGTTCGTCATCGACGCCACCGACATGACCATCCTGGACTGCAACCGCAGCACGGCTCTGCTCTATGGCTACCGGCGGGGCGAACTCATCGGCCAGAACATCCGGGTCATCTTCCACCCCGAGGAGGCCGAAACCGGCACCACCTCTCTGGGCCTGGGACAGGCCATGTACCGCGTGCGCAACCTGGCCAAGGACGGCCGGACGTTCTACGTGAACATCATCACCGCCGTCTCCGAGTCCGACGACCGCAAGGTCATCCTGGCCACGGCCACGGACGTCACCGAGCGCATCCGGGCCGAGCGCCAGATGGTCCAGGCCTCCAAGATGGCCACCCTGGGCGAAATGGCCACGGGCGTGGCCCACGAGCTGAACCAGCCTCTGGCCGTCATGCAGATGGTGGCCAACCTGTTCCTGCGCAAGCTCGAGCGTGGACAGATGCCCGACGAGGCCACCCTGCGCGAAATGGCCGACAAGCTCCGCAACAATGTGGAGCGCAGCACGCGCATCATCAGCCACATGCGCGAGTTCGGCCGCAAGCCCGCAACCCAGGACGCGGAGCCCGTGGACCTGAACCTGATCGTCCAGCGGGCGTTTGATTTCTTCAGCCAGCAGCTCAAGGTGCGCGGCATTGAGGTGGTCTTTGACCTGGCCGAAGAGTTGCCGCCCATCCTGGCCGACCCCAACCGCCTGGAGCAGGTCTTCATGAACCTGCTCCTGAACGCCCGCGACGCCATTGAGGACAAGTGCGCGGGCATCGCCTGCGGCCCCCGCGACCGCCGCATCACCCTGCGCACCCGCGCCCGCAGGCGCACCGTCATGGCCGAGGTGGCCGACACGGGCGTGGGCATCCCCCGGGACATCGCCAGCCGCATCTTCGAGCCCTTCTTCACCACCAAGCAGGTGGGCAAGGGCACGGGGCTCGGCCTGTCCATCAGCTACGGCATCGTGCAGGACTATGGCGGCAGCATCCATGCCCGGCCACGCTCCGGCCAGGGCGCGCGCTTCATCCTGATCTTTCCGCGCCTGGGCATAAATGGCAAGAACGGGCTGCAACCGCGAGTGCCGTAGCGGCAGCGCCAGGAGGTTCAGATCCTCTCATCCCGGCCAAAACGCAGAAGGCCCCTGCGGACGCTTCCGCAAGGGCCTTCTGCTTTGGCAATGCAGCGGGGGCGCTGCCAGGCGGCTAGTCCCGGCCCTTGATGAGGGTCCTGGGCTTGCTGCCGTCGGCCCCGCCGAGCAGGCCGTCGGCCTCCATCTGCTCAATGTACCGGGCCGCGCGGTTGAAGCCGATGCGGAAACGGCGCTGGATGAGCGAGATGGACGCCCGGCCCTGGCTGGTGACGAACTCCACGGCCTCGGCATACATGGGGTCGTCGGCCGCGCCGCCTTCCCCACCGGGCAGCAAGCCGCCAGCGCCGCCGTCGGACTCCTTGCGCCATTCGCTGAAGTCCAGGGCGAACTGCTGGGGCTGGCGCGCCTTCCAGTGCGCCACCACAGCCTCGATCTCGGCCTCGTCCACATAGGCTCCGTGCAGTCGCCGCAGCTTGGCCCCGCCGGACTTGTACAGCATGTCGCCCTTGCCGAGCAGGCGCTCCGCGCCCACGGTGTCCAGAATGGTGCGCGAGTCATGGCGGCTGGTGACCTGAAACGAGATGCGCGTGGGGAAATTGGCCTTGATGAGCCCGGTCACCACGTCGACGCTGGGCCGCTGGGTGGCCAGGATCATGTGGATGCCCGCCGCGCGCGCCAGCTGGGCCAACCGCACGATGCAGATTTCCACATCCTTGGCCGAGGTCATCATCAGGTCAGCCAGCTCGTCGATGACGATGACGATATACGGCAGGGGCGCGAGGTCGGCGAGGTCCTCGGGCCGTTTGTCGCCCAGCTCGAGCAGCTTCTGGTTGAAGGACTCGATGTTGCGCACGCCGAGCCGGGCCAGGGTCTCGTAACGCGAGTCCATCTCGCACATGGCCCATTCCAGCGCGCTCTTGGCCAGCGCCATGTCCGTGACCACGGGATGCACCAGGTGCGGCAGGTCGGAGTAGATGGCCAGTTCAATGCGCTTGGGGTCTATCAACAACAGCTTGACCTGCTCGGGCGTGGCCTTGAACAGGATGCTCACCAGGAAGCCGTTCAGGCAGACGCTCTTGCCCGCGCCCGTGGCTCCGGCCACGAGCAGGTGCGGCATGGAGGCCAGGTCGGCGATCTGCGGCGCGCCCTGGATGTCTTTGCCCAGGGCCAGGGTCAGGGGCGAGCGGGCCATGGCGAACAAAGGCGACTCGATGACCTCGCGCAGGGAAACGGTCTGGCGTTTCTCGTTGGGAATCTCCACGCCGATGGAGTCCTTGCCTGGGATGGGCGCCTCGATACGCACGGCCAGCGCCTTCAGGGACAGGGCGATGTCGTCGTTGCGCGCGGCGATGGTGCTGATCTTGACCCCGGGCGCGGGCTTGAACTCGAACATGGTGACCACAGGGCCGGGCAGCACCTGCTGGATCTCGCCCTGGATGTTGAAATCCGCCAGACAGGCGGTGAGCTGCCGGGCCTTGGCCTGGAGTATCTTGGGGTCAGCCACGGTCAGCTGGGGCGGGGCCTCGCGCAGGAGCTCCGGGCTGGGCAGATCGGCGTGGGAGGCCGGGAGCGGCTGGCCCGTGGTCTTTTTCTTGGGGGCCGGGGCCTCGAAGGGCTTGAGCACCAGATCATCGCCAGCGGGAACAAAGGCCACCTGGGGCTTGGGCTCGACCTTGCGCAGGGCCGGGGCAACAACCACCGGGGCCTCGGCCTTGGGCTTGCCCTCCACCACGCGCCGGCGCAAAATGCGCTCGCGGTACTTGCACCACTGATCGAACAGGAATGATTTCAGGCGCTTGAACAGCGTGGCCCAGCTCACCTGGAAGCCCACCTGGACCGAGGCCACGGTGAGGAAGAGCCAGAACAGCACCGAGCCCCAGGGGCCCATGAAGGCCAATGTCATCCCGGCCAGGGACTTGCCGATGAGCCCGCCGCTGGTCAGCACGGGTTTGATGCTCGCCACGGGCTTGAACCAGGGCTTGGTCACCCAGGCCATGATGCTCAGGATGACGACGCCCACCCCGACCCAGCGGTACCAGGGCAGGCGCAGCTTGTCCGAGAACTGGGCCAGGCCGAGGTAGGCCAGGAGCAGGGGCCAGGCGATGGCCCCGATGCCGAAGAGCTCCACCAAAAACCCGGCGATGTACGAGCCCACAGCCCCTGCGAGATTGCTGGTCTTCCAGGTGGCGCTCACGGCCTGGTTGAAGGTCGGATCATCGGGATGGAACGTGAAGAGACACAGGAACAGGAAGGCGGCCACAAAGGTGTAGACCAAGCCTTTTATTTCCATGCGGAACTTTGTGCTGTCCGTGGCTCTACCCTCCACTGCCGCGCACCAGCGGCGGCCCGTCCTGGCGGCCTTGAAGCGCCCGGCCCGCAAGCGTTGTCGCCCCGGGCCGGACGGTCTCGAAGACTATTCGCGGTCGCGGCTGATGTACGCGCCCGTGCGGGTGTCGACCTTGATGCGCTCGCCCTGGGTGATGAACAGCGGCACGTTGACCATGATGCCGGTCTCCATCTTGGCGGGCTTGTTGGCGTTGGTGACGCGGTCGCCCTGCATGCCGGGCTCGGTCTCGATGACCTCGAGCACCACGGACGCAGGCAGGTCCATGTCGAAGAGCTCGCCGTTGTAGAGCATGACCTTCACGGTCTCGCCTTCCTTGACATAGCCGCCCTTCTCGCCCACCTGCGTAGCCGGGATGTTCTTCTGATCGTAAGTCTCCAGATCCATGAACACAAAGTCCTCGCCCTCGCGGTAGAGGTACTGCATGTCCTGGATGGCGATGTCCGGCTTGCCGACCTTCTCGCCCGAGCGGAAGGTCTCGTCCACCACGCGGCCGGTGAGGATGTGCTTGAGCTTGGTGCGCACAAAGGCGCCGCCCTTGCCGGGCTTCACATGCTGGAACTCGACGATTTCGTAAGGCTTGCCATCCATCTCGATCTTCAGACCGCGACGGAAATCAGACGTGGAATACATTCAACCTCCGGTGCATACGTGGCGGGGCATTTGTTGCGGGCAACCATCTGCCACGCTTTATGATTTTGCATCCTCGCGGTCGGCGTTGCGCCGCTCCAGCGCAAGGACGGCCAACGCATACCCGAGAATGCCGAAACCGGCAACAACTCCGACACAGGATTTCCCCATCAGGCTTGTCTGGCGCAGGGGCTCGTCGGTGCGGCTGAAGATGTTCGAGAGGTGCACCTCCACGCAGGGCAGCCCGATCCAGGCCAGGCAGTCGGCCAGGGCCAGGCTGGTGTGCGTCAGCGCCCCGGCATTGAAGGCCACGCCGTCCAGGCCCTCGCGGCGGGCCTTTTCCAGGCGGTCGATGAGGTTGCCCTCGAAATTGGACTGGTGGAACAAAAGTTCGATGCCCAGGGCCGCCTCGCCCATGAGCTCCTTGACCAGGCCCGGCAGGCTGTCCAACCCTTGAGATCCGTAGATTTCCGGCTGGCGAGCGCCAATGTGGCCGAGATTGGGGCCGTTCAGGATGAGGTATTTTCGTATCTTCATGACTCCCGCCTGGGGTTTGGGGTCCGTGGCCGCTTGACTCGGGCCGAAAAAGCCACCATCTACACCGCACCGGGCTTTTGTCCCGGCAACCGGGGTACTATGAATCGAAGTTTCGAGTTAGTCAAAACAGCCTATGAACTTTCCCAGCTCACTCCGTCCGAGGAGCCGCAAGTGGCCCTGGCCGGACGCTCCAACGTGGGCAAGTCCTCGCTCATCAATTGCCTGGCCGCGCGCAAGGGCCTGGCCAAGATCAGCTCCACCCCAGGCAAGACCCAGAGCGTCAACTTCTACCAGATCAACCCCGGCGGGTATACCCTGGTGGATCTGCCCGGCTACGGCTACGCCCGCCGCTCCCAGGCCGAACGCGCCAAGTGGGGCCAGCTCATCGAGCAATTCCTGACGCAGAGCCCGGGCCTGAGGGCCGTGGCCGTGCTCCTCGACGTGCGCGTGCCCCCGCAGAAAAGCGACCTGGAGCTTGTGGGCTGGCTGCGTCATGCAAACATCCGCATTCTGCCCGTGCTGACCAAGTGCGACAAGATAAACCAGCGCGAGCAGTCGGCGCGCCAGCGCGAATGGCGGGATCTGCTCGGCGGCGTGGCTCAGCCCATCTGCTTCTCCTGCGTCACCGGCCAGGGCAAGGATGCCCTGTGGACCGCCCTGGACGCCTTGGCATCCTCTGACTGACACCGCCTTGGCCGACTGGGCTCAGGCCCCCTACCGCTCCGCCCCTGGAAACAGCAGCTGCAACCGCACGCGCAGCCGGTGCGCCCGCATTCCCAGCCAGGGCACTGCCGTCCAGGTCAGCCTGGCTCCGGCCAGCGTGCTGAACAGCACATTGGCCAACCACGCGCCCACTATCGGCGGCGCCAGCCCCTTCTGCCCCGCGGTGATGCCCAGGACATAGACCCCATAGTAGCCGAAAACCAGCAGCAGGCTTAAGAGCAAGTTCACGTAGAGGTTTTCAAAGAAGGTGCACATGGCCAGGGCCAAGAGGGCCATGGTCACGATGGAGAAGGCATAGGCCCACTTGCCGTGCCAGGCCGTGCGCAGACGCTCCACATTGGACCCGGACTCGCGCAGCTCCTCGATGATTTTCCCCAGGCTCCACAGCGGCAGGTCGGCCTTGTCCCCGGAATCCGAGGACAAAAAGCCGCGCATGTCCTGGCGCAGCGGGATGAAATGCGTGAGCAGCTTCATGGACGCGAAGTCGTCCGTCTCGATCTCCCAAACGTCGAGCAGACCCCAGCCATGCTCGTCCACCAGGCCTTTCTTGGCCGTCATGATGCGCGAGAGCCGGTTGGTGTCGCGGTCAAACTCATAGACCGTCACGTCGTTGACGCGGCTCTGGGTGGGCTGGGCCTCCCCGGCATGGACGATGTACGCCCCCTCGCGGAACCAGAGATTCTTCAGCACGCGCTTGTCGAGCTGGCGCTTGCGCACCTCCTCGCGCCAGATGCGGCTGGCCTCCTGCTCGCCGTAGGAGGCGATGTACTGCGAGAACACGAGCTGCCCGGCGCTCCAGATGAGCGCATAGATGAGGAAGAAGCGCAGGAACCAGGTGATGGACACCCCGCCAGCGCGCAGGGCCATCATCTCCCGGCTGCGCACCATGAGGCCGATCTGCAGGACAACGGCCAGCAGAAACACCGCAGGCAGGATCTGGGCCAGGACGAGCGGCATCTTCACCGCGAAATAGGTCAGAATCTGGCGCACGCCCAGGCCCGCGTCCAGGAAATGCTCCAGCCGGTCGGACAGGTCCATGAGCAGATAGATGAAGGTGCCCGCGCCCAGGCAGGTGGCCATGAGGAACAGGTTCTGGCGCACCACGTAGGCCCCCAGGGCGGAGAGGCGAAGGCCGGGCAGCCTCATGCCGCGCCCCTGGGACGCAGCTTCTGGAGCGCCCAGAGCACGCTCGCTGGCACGCGCTCGCGTACGGCCTGGCGCAGGAAAAGCAGGCCCGTGGCCAGGAAGATCAGGTTTGGCAGCCACACGCCGATGAAGGGCGGAACAAGCTGCGATTCGCCAAGGCTCTCGGCCACGGAGAGCAGAGAGTAGTAGACCAGGAACACCCCCAGAGCCAGCACGATGCCGAACTGTTGCTTGAAGGCGTGGAAGACGCAGGCCACAGGCACGGAAAACAGGCCCAGCACCAGGCAGGCCAAGGGCAGGGCCAGGCGCTTTTGTATCTCCACCTTGACCTTGCGCTGGCGCGTCTGGTCGAACTCCTTCATCAATTCCGCGTCACTGTCGTACGCCAGCAGCTTGGCAAAGGAGAGCTCCTTGGGCGAGGTGCGCTCAAAGCCCATGCTGCGCAGCATGTTGCCCAGGGGCAGCCGCACGGAGTAGCTGCCGAAATGCAGCACGTCGAGGGTCTCCCCCACGCGGCGGAAAATGCGGCCGTTGCGGAACACAACCTTGATCTGCTCCTTTTCGGGGTCCGTGGTGACAGAGCCCTCGGGTGCGATGACGGTTGTGGTGAAGGCCTTATTGGTCCTGTCCTGCACAAAGACGAAGCGGATGTCGCCGGAATCCAGGTTCACCTGCTGCGCGTAGATGGTCAGGCCCGGAAACTCCTGGTTGAACACGCCGGATTGCAGGGAGAGCTTGGTCTTGGTCCGGGCGAACTCCATGAGTGAGATCTTGAACTGCTCCATGCCCCAGGACAGGCCAAAAAGGGCGATGTACAGGCTGAAGAGCGTGCACAGCGTGCCAAAGATCAGCGGCGCTGGCAGGAGCTGATACAGGCTCAAGCCGCTGGCCTTGAGGGCGGTGAGCTCCCGGTCCGCGCTCATGCGCAGGAAGGTCAGGAAGATGCTGAGCATGCAGGCGATGGGCGTCAGCAGAAGCATGAAAATGGGGCTGAGGTAGAGGAACAGGCGCAGGACATCAAAAACACCCAGGTTCTGGGACAAGAGCATCTCGCGCAACTGGAGCATCCGGCCCACCAGGATGAGACCCAGCAGGCAGGAGCCAATGAGCAGGAACAGCGAAAGGTGCTCCTTGAATATCTGGCGGTGGACGAGCTTCAACAATTCTCCCCGGTTGCCTCGTCACCCTTGAAAAAGCGCTCGAGGAACTCCTCTTCCAGCGGCCCGAGGTTGAAACGCATGGCCGCCTCCTCGATGGCCTTGCGCCGCGCCGCTGGCGTGGTCACCGGGCCGCAGTGCTCGCAGATCCAGTTGATGGCCCGTTTCGTGAGTTCGCTCTGGGGAATCACGGTGCTCATACTCTCTCCTCCCTCTCGCTCAGCGCATTGTGACGGCATGCAAATCCTACACCAGCAAGGCGCCTCTGGCAACGGAGAGGTTCCTGGCCAGCGCGCAACTCGATTGCATCGGAGCGTGAAATGGCACGCCCTACCCCCTTGCCAAGCGCCTGGGGAATAGCTATAAGGCGCTTCCCGTTGAGGGAGTCGTGGCGAGGTAGCTCAGTCGGTCAGAGCATGCGGCTCATATCCGCAGTGTCGGGGGTTCAATTCCCTCCCTCGCTACCAAAGACAAAATAACCCCCTGCCCAGGCAGGGGGTTTTCTCTTTCCAAAGGTCCAAAAGGCCTGTTTTGGCAAAAGACCCCAACAGTGCATCCCAAAGAACCCAGCCGAGCGCTCTACGTAATCCAGTTCTGAAGGGCAGGATGCCGGATGATTGTGCTTGATGATTCCGCCTGGAACTGTTTACAGTGATAACACAGAGTAGCAACGTCAGGGGTAAGCAGGGGGATGTATGGCAAAAACACTACGTACAGGGCTGTTTTCGTTGCTCTGGCTGGCCCTGGGGCTGCTCGCCCCGGCCCAGGCCGAGGTGCTGACCATCGGCGGCACCGGCTCGGCGGGCCCGCTCATCCAGCTGCTCTTTGAGGCCTTCCACAAGCAGGCCCCAGAGGTGACGCTCCGCCTCATCCACCCGCCCCTGGGCTCCAACGGGGCTCTGAAGGCCATGACTGCGGGGCGCGTCGACCTGGTCATGGTGGGACGGCCCCTCGCGCCAGAGGAACTGGGCCAACACGGCCAGCATTTCAATCTGGCCGACACCCCCTTTGTATTGGCCTCCCGGGACGGCCAGCGCCGGAATGGATTCACCCTGGAGGAACTGGCCAAGGTCTATGACGGCAGCCTCCAGCAATGGGACTCGGGTGCGCCCATCCGGCTTGTTATTCGCGGCAGCTTCGAGAGCGACACCCTGCTGCTCAAGACCATGTCGGCCGGCCTGGCCAAGGCCGTTGACGTGGCCGGCAAGCGCCCGGGCATGGCGGGCGCGGTCAACGACATCGACACGGCGACGCTCATCGCCAACACCCCCGGCTCCCTTGGCCCCACCACCCTGGGCCTGCTGACCACCATGAACATGCGCCTCACCGTCTTCCCCATCAACGGGGTGGCACCCTCCCTGGCCACGCTAAAAAACGGGCACTATCCCTGGCGCAAGACCCTGACGGTGGTCCTTCCGCACCGGCCCAGCCCGGCGGCCGCCAGCTTTGCGGCCTTCCTGCGCTCCCCCAAGGCCCAGGCCGCCCTGCAACGCTACGACTACCTCCCGGCGGCCCAATGATCATGACGACCCAAGGGCACGGCTCCACCAGCTCCCTGGTGACGCGCCTGACGCTGTTGCTGGCCCTTGTGGTCGGGCTCACTCCGGTCATCGCCTATTGGACTTACTCCTATACGCGGTTGACGACCCAGCTGGAGGGCAATCTCAAGATCCAGGCCCTGGCCCTGAGCGACTTCATCACCGCCCAGCCCGACACCTGGGATGTCGCCACGGACCGGCTGCTGGGCAGCCTGGACCGCTACGTGTCGCACGAAAAAGGCTTTCGCGTGTACGATGCCCGAGGGGTGGTTGTGGCCCAGGCCGCCCCCACCATCCCTGGCCCGTTCATCACCCGCAGCCACACGGTCTACGCCTTCGGCCACCCCGTTGGACGCCTGGAGGGGCAGGAGTCTTTACGCCTAGATATCTTGCTTGGCCTGGCCGTGCTCAGCGCCAGCCTGCTCTGCGCCTGGCTGCTCTGGGTGCCTATTCGCGGCCTGCCCCTGGCTGCGCTGGCCGCAGCGGAACGGGGCCTCAGGACCCGGGACCATTACCAGCGGGCCTTGCTGGACAACTTTCCCTTCCTGGTCTGGCTCAAGGATGTGCAGAACCGATTCCTGGCCGTGAACGCAAAATTTCTGGAAACCACTGGCCTGTCCTCCGACGAGAACCTGACCGGCACGGCTTTAGCTGGCATTGCCCCGACTGAGCTGGCTGAGAAGCTGCGGGGAGAGGACCAGGCTGTGCTGGCCATCGGGCAGCACACCTGTGTGGAGGAGTGGGTTGTGAGCAATGGCCAACGCCGCTGCTTCGAAATCTACAAATCCCCGGTGGCCTTGGACGGGAAGATCATCGGGACCGTGGGCTATGCCCAGGACATCACCGAGCACAAGCACGCCCAGGATGCCCTGCGGGAGAGCGAGGAGTTCAACCGCACGATCATCGAATCCAGCCCGGACTGCATCAAGGTTGTGGACGGGGACGGACGGCTGGTCTTCATGAACACCAACGGCATTGAGCTGATGGGCGTCCAGGACCTGGGCGCAGTGCTGGGCAAGCCCTTCCTGGAGTTCTGGCAGGGTGTGGATCGGGACAGGTATCTGAACGCCTTGCTTGAGGCCCGCCAGAAGCAGCCAAGCCGCTTTACGGGGTTCTGCCCCACGTTCGACGGCCGCCCCAAGTGGTGGGACGTGTCCGTCAGTGTCCTAAAAGAAGACTCCGGCCTGCGCTATCTGGTCATCTCCCGCGACATCACCGAGCACAAACACGCCCAGGACGCCCTGCGGGAGAGCGAGAACCGCTTCCGCGAAGTGGTGGAGGGCACGGACAACCTGGTCACCCGGGTGGATGCCAGCGGGCGGTTTCTCTACGTCAACCCTGTGGCCCGTAATGTTTTGGGGCTGGAGCCGGAGGACTGTCTGGGCCGACTGGCCTTTGACTTCGTCCATCCCGACGACCGCGAAGCGACCAGACAGGCTTTCAACGGCTGGACAACAGACAGGACCATCCACGCCACCTTCGAGAACAGGCTGACTTCCCAGGCAGGAGAGGTGCGCCACCTGTCCTGGACCATTGACCTGCACTACGATGCGGACGGAAACGTCACGGTCATCGACAGTATCGCCCAGGACGTCAGCAAGCACAAGCGGGCGGAAAAGGTGCTGCGTGAGAGTGAGCAAAAGTTTCGGGAACTCTTCGAGTATTCGCCCATCGGCATTGTCATCACGGACGACCAGGCCACTATCCAACAAGTCAACCAGGCCTTCTGCTCAATCTTTGGCGTCGCTGACGCAGGCAGATATATTGGCCTGAGTTTGCTCAAGCACACCAACGAAACGCTTCGAACTGGCGTGCTGAAGGCGCTTGCGCAGGGGGAGGCATCGTACAGCGGGCCCTACCAGTCCATCGTGACTGGCAAGAACCTGCACGTGAGCGTCAAGGCCAAGCTCATGCCCAGCAACTATTTGTTGGGCTTGATCCAGGACACCACGCAGATCGCCCATTACGAACAAAGCCTGGTCCAGGCCAAGGCCCTGGCCGAGGACGCCAGCCGCGCCAAAAGCGAGTTCCTGGCCAACATGAGCCACGAGATACGCACCCCGCTCAATGGCGTGCTGGGCATGCTCCATTTGCTCAAGCAGGATGTTTCGCCTGAGGAGAAAGGGCAATACACGGACATGGCCTATGACGCTGGCCGCAGACTCCTCTCCCTGCTCAACGACATCCTGGACTTCTCCAAAATGGAGGCCGGCCAGCTCCACCTCGCGCACGAGGATTTCAGCTTTGGCAAGCTGTTCGAGCAGGTTTCCGGGGTATTCTCGCTGACGTCCGAGACCAAAGGGTTGGAGCTGTCCCTTGCCATCGACCCGAGCGTTCCGGCTCATCTGGCTGGGGATGAGGCCCGCATCCGGCAGGTTCTCTTCAACCTCGTGGGCAACGCCATCAAGTTCACCCCGTCCGGCTCGGTGCGCGTGAACGCCTGGGCGCACCCCTCCAGGCGATTCCCGAACAAGACGAGGGTGTACATCTCTGTCAGCGACACAGGCGTGGGCATACCGGATGACATGCAGAACCTTGTCTTTGAGCGGTTCACGCAAACCGACGCCTCATCCAGAAAACGCTTTGAAGGGACCGGGCTCGGTCTCGCCATCGTGCGGCGCATCGTCGAGCTCATGGGCGGTGGCATCGACCTGGACAGCAAAGAGGGCGAGGGCACCACGGTGTACCTGAACCTGCTCCTCGACAATGCGCTGCGCACAGGTCCAGAGGACGCTGAGAAAACCTGCCGCCTCCCCGACGTGCGCCCATTGAAGATACTCCTGACGGATGATGAACCCATCGGTCAGCTGGGCATGCAGGTCCTGCTCAAGCGCATGGGGCATACTGTCGTCACGGCCAGCAACGGCAGGCAAGCCCTGAACGCCCTGCAGCAGGAAGACTTCGACTGCATCCTGATGGACGTTCAAATGCCCGAGATGGACGGGATCGAAACCACGCGCGCCATCCGGAGCATGCCCGAGCCTGGCGGCAAGTCGAAGATCCCCATCATCGCCCTGACCGCGTATGCCATGCAGGGTGACCGCGAAAAATTCCTGGCGGCAGGCATGGACGACCATGTGTCCAAGCCGGTGCAGGTGGAAGAACTCAAGAAGGCCTTGGAGCGGGTTGGTGAAAAATTGGGGCTGACTGGCCTCTCGTAAGCGCCACGCTGTTCGTCCCGTCAGGCCTGGCGCTTCATCGCCAGCACCCTGGCGATGACTTTGGGCAGCTTGCCGAAGTCCACGGGCTTGCTCACGTAGTGGTCCATGCCCGCCACCATGCAGCGCTCGCGGAAGCCCCCCAGGGCATGGGCCGTCATGGCCACAATGGGGATGTCCTTGTCGGCCTCGCCGCCTGCGCCGCCGCGCAAGGCCTGGGTGGTCTCGAACCCGTCCATCTCCGGCATCTCCACGTCCATGAACACCAGATCAAAGGGGGCGCCCGCCTCACGCGCGGCGCGGACGCCCTCGATGATGCGGTCGCCGCTTGGCACGACCTCGGCCTGGTAGCCCAGCTTGCCGAGGAAGGCCTTGGCCACCTTGGCGTTGATGTGGTTGTCCTCGGCCACCAGGATGCGCAGGCCCGAAGCGCAGGCCTTGAGTGTCTCGGGCCGCCTGGGCGCTGCCTCCGCGCCGGGGGCCAGGCGCACGCCGAAGGTGAAGGTGCTGCCCGTTCCAGGCTCGCTCACCACGTTCAGGCTGCCGCCCATGGTCTCCACCAGCCTGCGGCTGATGGCCAGGCCAAGACCGCTGCCGCCGTAGCACCTGCTTGTGCTGGAATCCGCCTGGGAGAACATGTCGAAGATGCTGCGCTGCTTGTCTGCGGGAATGCCGATGCCCGTGTCGGCGACGGAGAACGTCACCCGGTGCGCAGGGCTGTCGCCCTGGCCGTCCTGCCCTCCTGCCGTCTTGGGGGCGGGCGGCTCCACGCCCAGACACACGGTGATGCCGCCGGTTTCCGTGAACTTCTTGGCGTTGCCGATGAGGTTGATGAGCACCTGGCGCAAACGGCCCGGATCGCCCTTGACCCAGCGCGGGGTGGCTGGATTGATTTCGAGCCGGAGGAACAGGTTCTTCAGCTCGGTTCGCGCGCTCATGGTCCGCACGGTGCTGGCCACTATTTCCGGCAGGTCGAAGTCCAGGCTGTCCAGCTCCACGCCGCCCGCCTCGATCTTGGAGAAGTCGAGGATGTCGTTGATGATGGCCAACAGATTGGCCGAGGACTGGCGCACGCTGTCCAGATAGTCGCGCTGCTCGGGGCTAAGCTCCGTGCGCAGGGTCAAGGCCGTCAGGTTCAGGATGGCGTTCATGGGCGTGCGGATCTCGTGGCTCATGGTGGCCAGAAACTCGCCCTTGGCGCTGTTGGCGGCATCGGCGGCGTCCCTGGCCGCACGCAGTTCCTCTTCGAGCTGCTTTGTTGCGCTGACGTCGCTCAGCACGACGCGGCACGCACGCGCTCCGTCGGCATCCTGCGCAACGACGGCCTCCAGCCGCGCCCAGAATGCCGTGCCGTCAGCTTTCCTCAGCCGCAGCTCGTCCGTCTGCGGCTCACTGGTCTGAAAGAGCTTCTTGCGGTGCCGGTAGTATCTGTCCTGGTCTTCCCGGAGGATGAACTGGCTGAATGGCTGGCTGACCATCATGCCCCGGGCCACGCCCAGCAGGGTGGCGGCGGTGAGATTGGCCTTCAGCACCAGCCCCTGCTCGCTTAAGGTGCAGTAGCCCACCGGCGCCAGGTCGTAGAGGTCGAAATAGCGCGCCCGCTCGGCGTCCAGCTCGGCCTGGGCCCTGCGCAGCTCCTCATTCTGCATCTCCAGCTCGATCTGGTGCACGCGCAGCTCGTGGAGCGCCCGCCGCGTTTCTGCGGGCGACAGGTCCGCGAGGTTCTCCGGCAGATCAGACGTTTTTTTCCGGGCGATCTCTTCGGCCCGCTGGCGCAGTCCGGCAGCGTCGTCGGGCCGGTTGTCCTGGTCTTTCATGGTGCACCTATGTCTTGATTGGCGCGCATTTTTCGGCCCGCTCCGTTGTCGCAATGGCATAGAGCTGCCCTGCCTCATCCAGCAAGGCCGTGGCGGTCAGCCAGACCGCCAAGACGCTGCCGTCCTTGACCATCCGCCGCGTGCGGTAGGGCTTCAGAACCTGAGACGCGGACAGTTGGTGGAGGACCTGCAGCTCCTTCGCCTTTTCGCTCTCCGGAACCCGGTCGCGAACGTTCATGGCCAGCGCCTCGGCTTCGGTCCAGCCATACATCCGCACCGCTCCCGGATTCCAGGCGATGATGCGGCCCTCCAGGTCCTGCACGGTGATGGCGTCGTACGCATCGCGTACCACTGCGGCCAAACGGAGCAGGGCATTGGCTTTTTGCAGCGCCTCCTGCATCTGCCGCTGCTCCGTGATGTCGGCAAAGGTGAGCACCACGCCTTCAATCACGTTGTCGAGCGTGCGGTAAGGCTGGATGCGCATCGCATACCACTGGCCCTCCGTTGTCTGCACGTCCAGAACCATGGGCGCCAGGGTGTCCAGCACGGCCTGCGCGTCCGCCACCAGGCGGTCATAGCCGACCAGGTTGGAGAGGATATGGCCCACAGGCCGCCCCACGTCGCTCAGGATCAGGTTGATGATCCGGGTGGCGGAGGGAGTGAAGCGCAGGATGCGCAGCCCGTGGTCCACAAAGACTGTGGCGATGCCTGTGCCAGCCAGCAAGTTGTTCATGTCGTTGTTGGCCCGCGACAGATCCGCCACCTTGGTCTGCAGCTCGGAGTTGACCGTGGCCAGCTCCTCATTGACCGACTGCAGCTCCTCCTTGGAGGTCTCCAGCTCCTCGTTGGTGGATTGCAGCTCTTCGTTCACCGACTGCATTTCCTCATTGGAGGATTTCAGCTCCTCATTGGAGGTCTCCAGCTCCTCATTGGTGGTCTGGAGATACTCCTCCTTGGCCCGCAGCTCCTGCTTGAGCGCCAGGATGCGCGCATCGGCGTCCGTATCCGGGCCGCCCGCCCCCTTGGCTGCGGGCACGGCGGGCGTCTCTGCCTGTTCGTGGTCAAGCGGCGGCGCTTCCTCCATGATGACCAGGTACAGGGGCGCATCATTTGTCTTGGCAGAGCCTGCCGCCACTGGGCAGATGGTCAGGTTGACCATGCTGAAGTGGCCGTTGGTTTTGACGCGCAGGCCCGGGCAGAGCACGATCTCCCTGGTCGCCACGGCCTTGTGCAGGGCCGTGGTCAGTTCGCGCCGCAATCCTTCGCGGGCCATCTTCAGGATGTTGTTGACGCCAGTCTCGCCCGGCGTTGGTTCCAGGTACATTCCCGTACGTCCATGGAGGTAGAGGATGTCGCCCTGCCCGTTGATAAGCGCCCCGGTCGGGACCACCTGTTGCAGGAGCGCCTGCTCGGTCAGTTCGCGCAGCGGCAACTTTCCGGAACCGGCACTCTTTCCGGCGGCCCGCGGAAGCCTGGCATCCAGCGCTGTCAGGGGCGGCAGAAAGCGGCCCAGGACCGCACGCTGCGCACTGTGCAGATCCTCTTTGCGCTGATACAGCTTCATCTTGCGGTCCAGCACGGCGAACAGGTCGCCATACTCACCCACGGTCTCCGAGGTGCCCAGGAAGAGAAAACCGCCCGGGTTCAGCGCGTAGTGAAAGAGCGGGATGAGCTTCTTCTGCAAATCCCCGCCCATATAAATCATGAGGTTGCGGCAACTGAGCAGGTCGAGCCTGGAGAACGGCGGATCTTTGACCACGTTCTGCTCGGAAAAGACCAGCATGTCGCGGATGCTTTTGTGGATGCGGTACGCGCTGCCGTCGGCCTCAGGCGAAAAAAAGCGCGCCAGCCGTTCCGGGGAGATGTCGCTGGCGATGCTGGCCGGATAGAGACCGGCCCGGGCCGTGGCGATGGCCCGGCTGTCGATGTCGGTGGCGAAGACTTGCACCGCGTAGCTCTGCTTCAGCGCCGCCTGATGCTCGGCCAGCAGAATGGCCAGGGAATAGGCTTCCTCGCCGGTGGAGCAGCCCGTGGACCAGACGCGGACCTGAGCGCCAACAGGCTTGCCGGAAAAAAGCTTCGGGATGATCTGCTCTTCCAGTGTCTTGAAGACTTCCGGGTCGCGGAAGAAATTGGTCACACCGATCAGCAGGTCACGAAAAAGTGCCTCCACCTCCGCCGAATTCTGCTGTAGAAACTTGACGTACCTGTCCAGCGTTTCGATCTGATGAACAGCCATGCGCCGCACGATGCGGCGGTTGATGGTGCTCAGTTTGTACTGGGAAAAGTCGTGGCTGGTCTGGGCCCGCAGCAGAACGAAGATCTTCTTCAGCGCGTTCTCGGTATTCGGCGCCGGGGCAGTGGCGGCCCGGGGGGGCCTGCCAAAGGCATGCGCCACATAGGCGATGAGCTGGCCGGCCATCTCCGCTGGCGGAAGCTCATAGTCCACCATGCCGGTGGCCATGGCGCTGCGTGGCATGCCGTCGTATTCGGTGGACTCGGGGTTCTGGGCCATGACCATGCCGCCCTCGCCCTTGATGGCCCGCACGCCCAAAGTGCCGTCGCTGCCGGTGCCCGAGAGCACAATGCAGATGGCCCGCTCGCGCTGGTCCTGAGCCAGGGAGCGGAAGAAGAAGTCGATGGGCAGGCGCTGGCCTCGCGGGGCCGAGGGTTCCAGCAGCTGGAGCGTGCCGTTCAAAAAGGCCATGTCGCGGCCCGGCGGAATGATGTAGGCGCAGTTGGGCTGCACCGCCATCCCGTCCTCGACCTCGAAAACCTGCATGCGGGTGTAGCGTCGGATCAGTTCGGTCAGGATGCTCTTGTGGTCCGGGGCCAGGTGTTGCACCAGGACAAAGGCCATGCCCGGATCGGTGTCGGCGGGCATGCCGGAAAAGAAGGCTTCAAAGGCCGCCAACCCGCCGGCCGAAGCGCCGATGCCGACGATGGGGAATCCGGCCACCCTGCTTCCGCCCGCTTCCTGCGCCCCATAAGCGTCCCCGGTGGTCTCCAACGGCTCCACCGCCTTGGCATGGCCCGGAGCTGCCGCTGCCTTGGCTGGGCCGTGTTTTCTTGGTGTGTTGATGGCCGTCTCCTTGTCGCTTCGCTCTGTAAAGTCCCTTCTTGGCGCACCTGATGGTGCCACGGCCTGCCTGGACTGCCAATGCCCTGGCGCTTTGCCCGGCGAACGCGCCCTAACGTCGGCGCGCGGCCTGAACGCAAGATGCGCCGCACGCCGTGCTGCCAAGTGCATGAGAGTAACATTAGAAATCACTATGCCACAAGCAAAGTCTTCTATCCCCATGCCCTGCCGGGTTCTTTTGGGTCCAGTTGACAGGTGCGAGAAGGCCTCCCAGAGAAAAAGGGGAAGCATGTGGATGGGAATATTTTCCGGGGATCAGCGGAGGGTTCGCCCGAAGTTGTCGTGGAATGCTTCTTTGTTCCCGTCCTTGCGCACGCACTCTTCGGCCTTGAGGAATGCTGGACGGCATGATTCTGGCTCTAAAATTTCGTTCCTGGACTTCTCCAAGCGCCGCTGCTAAGCGGTGCGCATGAAAATAATAAATGGATCATTGATTCCCGGCAAAAATGGCATGTTGCATCCTGTCTTTACATGCAGCTGCAAGCACGTGATGGCGGACTACACAATGGCCCCGGTCATCCCCGTGGAGTGCCCTAACTGCCAAGCCACAAAGACCTTCCGCATAGTCGAGTTCGCCCCCAGGCAGTGGCGCATCAAGTAAGACAGCTCTCCCTCATCGTGCAGCACGCGCGGCCATCCGCACGCTTCTCGCTGCTCATGGCACCGGACTGGCCTTGGCTGTGTGGACCCGGCACAAGCTCACTGCTTTTTCCGGTCCTCCACCGAGCCCTGGCAGACGAATCCAGTTGCCTGGGTCCGCTTGCGTATCTTCACAGGCGGCACCCGCCCGGCATCAGACCACGACAGGACATCGGCGGCGGTGCCGACCGCGATCAAGAGGACAAGGAAGAGGAAAAAGAGGAAGCTGGGGTTCATGGGATTCACCTCGTTGTGCTAGTTCTTCCAGACGAACCATCCTCCGGCTTGTGGGAGCTTGAGATGCCCCTTTGCCCCCACCCTTGCCCCCACTTGCCCCCGGATGTCAATGGACGCAAAAAGACAACCCACGCTCTTTCCGGGGGTGCTCTGTAAATTCTTGGAGTTCGAGAAGGGCTTCTCCCCTTTTTCCGTCAACAGATTCGGCGACTCCACCAAAAGAAAAGCCCCCGGTGAGGGGGGCTGAGTGGGCTAAAACAACTTATTTCCGAGAGTCAGAGCGACGGCTCCCTTCGCTGTCGTCGTCTCTCCTGCTCTCTCCTCTCCGGTCATCCTCTTTCTTCTGGTCCGCCTTCTTCTGGTCCGCCTTCTTCTGATCCGCCTTCTTCTGATCTGCTATCTTCTGATCTGTCATCTTCTGGTCTGCCATCTTCTGGTCTGCTATCTTCTGGTCTGTCATCTTCTGGTCTGCTATCTTCTGGTCTGTCATCTTCTGGTCTGCTTTCTTCTGGTCTGTCATCTTCTGGTCTGCTTTCTTCATCTCATCTCTTTTCATCTCATCTCTCTTCAACTCAGCTTTCTTCAACTCATCCTTCTTCAGCTCATCTCTCTTCAACTCATCTCTCTGGCGCTCTTCTCTTTTCACATTGTCTCCGCTCTGCTTTTCTCTTCCTCTGTCTTCTCTTTTGGGATCAGGCCTCACGCTTTCGCCCTTTGCGTGCTCTTCTCGTGCACGCTCTTCCCTTGCGTTCCGCATCTTGGAATCTTCCCTGTCATGCTCTTTCTTCTCACGTTCAGCCTTGAAACGTTCGTCGTTCAGGCGTTCTTTCTTCATGCGTTCTTCCAACACACGTTCGTCGCGCATGCGCTCTTCCCGCATGCGTTCATACCGCGCACGTTCTCTCCGCATCTGTTCTTCGCTCATGCGTTCTCTGCTCATGCGCTCTTGCCACGCACGCTCTTCCCGCATGCGCTCTTCCCGCATGTGTTCATACCGCGCACGTTCTTCTCGTCTGGCTTCTTCCCGCCTGCGTTCTTCCCACCGGTACCGCTCGTGATCATCATCATACTGGTCGACTGGGGGCAGAGGGACGCAAGAGGCCAGAAGAAAGCCTAGGGCCAGGACTGCTAGAATCTTTCGCATGCGACACCTCAGGGTTCATACTTTTAAAATCATGGCCCGTTTGACAAAAGAAAAAACAATTGTGCCGACCACCTTGCCGGTGCTGAGTACGACCTTGCCCTCATCGGCGGCAGATCGCCCCGAATATCGAAAATGAAAAGAAGTGGCAAGGGATAGGCTTACTTCTCTGCCACAGGACATCGATGAACCCAGCGCTTGCTTGTGTGAACAGGCGGGCCATTAGACAACAAAAAACCCCGCTTTCGCGGGGCCTTGTGGACTTCATCATGCTTGGTCGGACGGTCTTTTGGGGCGGAGTCAACAGAACTTGGCACGCATCATGATGAATTTGTATATAATTTTAGATGAGACAAATTGCGTTGCCCCCAAAGTTGCCCCAAATGTCCAAGTGTGTATTCAGAAATATGTATCTCCATTTTTAACGTCTTTTGTGACAATCGCCCCTGCCCCAATAGTAGAATTACTGCCAAGCCTTACCCCACCAATAACGATAGAACCCACTCCAACAACAACATTATTTTCAATAATTGGAGAGTCTTCAATATCTCCTGCACGTCTTGTGCGATATTTATGTATCAATGATCCAAGTGAACTGCTATCATCTCCAATAACCGCACGGTTACAGACTATTCCTTGTATCCTAGTCCTGTTTCCAATAGTAACGTGTGTATGGATTTGTGTGTTCGAAAGTATATAACAATGATCGCCAATTGTTGTATTGTTGCGAATTATAACATTGTGAGAGCAGTCAAAATTGTTTCCAATTTTTACGCCTCTATAAATAACAGACCCACTACGGATAATGGAATCACTTCCTATAATTGTTACGTCGTCTGATGGCTTCATCAATAAGTCGTAATATCCGATTGAAACGAAATCTCCTATATATGTATCATCATGGATGTGTGTATTGCCATATAGCTTGACTGCATTCCCGAAGGCTACATTCTTGCCAATTATCACATTGTCACCGACTATAGTTGGCTGACATGAAGGGATGCATTTATGATCAGATTTAAGAATGCAAGAAATGTTGCTTTTGACTGAACGGAATTCTTCTAAACTTGGTTGGTATAGCTTCTTGAAAAAGTCATCACATAGCCATTTCCTGGCGTCCTTTGCATCACCATATGCTCTGGGAATCAGATGAAAATGTAGATGGTCAACGGTCTGACCAGCTGAAGTCCCCGAATTTGATATAATATTATAACCATCGTAACTGAACGCAGTAGTTAATGCCTGAGAAGTTTGCTGTAACAACGAAAAGATATCACAAATCTCATCCTTCGTTGCATCAAATATACTCGTGATGTGTCTTGTCGGTATTACAATTGATTGTCCTTTCGCAATTGCATCTTTAGCTAAAAAAGCAGTTGCGTAATTGTTTTTGGCTAGTACGCGTTGATTTGGTTTAATTGTACAGAAAGGACAATCTTTCATATTTCGTAATCCTTAGATACATCAGACCAAATATGCTCGAAGTAATCAGCGAATGCATTATATGTTTCACCGTTGATATTGTTTAATTTAATAACTAAAGATTCTTTACCACGTTTAGCGTGTGGATAATTTGACACGTAACAAGTACTCTTATCAATTATGACGATTCTCCATATCGGTAACGAGTCAAATATTCGAATTATAGCAGAGTCAGGCTTAGTCTCCTGTTTGAAAGTCGAAAAACGGCTTAAAGTGCTTTCGATGTCATGTACCCAAGCTTCTGGTGTATCGCCTTCATCCAACGCCTTTAATTCTAAAAATTTTGACGTTGGACTAAGAAGTAAAAATCTAAACCTGACATTTGTTGAAATTTTTCTTTGGATTTCATGTATTATACCGTTAGATTCCAGGAATGTACGTCCAGATATCCCGAAGTAGTCAACGGAGTTTTTGGCATTCATAATCATTTCGAGTGCTGTCGGTGCATCAACAAATTTCATGTACACAGTGTCTATCCCAACGATATTTAATTGCTTTACTGCATTCTTCCCCCACGTCCATATCAAAACAGTAATAGCTATGCTAAAACCAAGGACAGCAATTGCAATTTCCTTTGAATTATATATAGCGAATATAAGTGACGCTAATTGCGTGAGTAGTATTGCGCCAGTATATAGTAAATATTTCTCTATTGCTGTTGAGATAATTTTATTCATTTAATTACCTTAAAAATTTTGTTAGATTGTGAACCGTCTCCAATGACAAGTCCGGAAAAATGTTTAATCCTTGTCTTTTAACAACTCTGTATTTAGTTATTAAGCATGTACGCATGCCTACGCATTTTGCGCCATAGATATCACGGTAGAGATCATTTCCAACCATAATTGATTCGCTTGGGTTTTCACATTTTATTTCGTCTAAGGCATCCAAAAACATCATTTGATTAGGTTTCTCTACGTCTAAAGCTTCTGAAGTTATACAAACGTCAATGAGATTAAGTATGCCAAGCCGATGTAGTTGCTCTGTTTGTTCTATTGTTGTTCCGTCTGAAATTATTCCGATGGCAATGTCTTTATTTTTTAAGTAGCTTACTGTTCGAATAAGCGCAGGATTGCGCTGTATTTTTTTGCGAACAGCAATTCTGTACTGTGCAAGAAACATCTCGATATGTTTTAATGAAAACTTACAACCCGAGTATTCGAATGCTTTTTTAGCTATTTCAAAATTTGAAAATAAATGATTAACAGAAGGCCCCTGTATTTCATTGTCTGCTTTTATATATGATTCCAGAAAAATGCTTTTGTCGTTTATAACATTCTCGCTAACGAGCGTTGCGATTGTTGTCAGCAATGAGTTTTTAGCAATCGAGGTAGCGTCAATCAGTGTATCTCCGATATCAAAAAAAATGCTATTTATGTTATTCAAATTGCTATCTATATCCAGCATATGTTTGCTCACTTTTTTGTGCAATCGCCATAGCACGACTAGCTGTTTTTATTGTATATAGCATTTGGAGGCTAATTAATCAATAAGTCAGTCGGTAACTGGCATGTATTTCTAAAAGTATTTGTTCAGGCGTTGCTACCGCCAAGGGGTACACGGACTTTGGCTCAAGCGGTTAGGTGTTTCTTCGTTGGTAGCCGTGTTCGGGGCCGAGCGTTTCAGCTCCAGAACGTCGCAGATTTCGGCTAAGAAGAGCTGGGAGTTTGCCTGTTCCGAGCCGCTGGACGCGGCCCAGCGGGCGATGAAGGCGGCAACGGCTTTGGCGTCAGGCATGTCGGTAGCAATCCCCCTAGTTGGAGGGACTGTACAGAAGGCCGCGTTGCCTGGCTAGGGGGAAGGGGAAGGAAGCGGTGACGGTTAGAGAAAGGCCTTGTAGGGCATGTCCAGGGCCTGGCCCAGGCGCTTGGCCATTTCCTTGCCAATGGGCCGCAACCCGCGCTCCATTTCCGAGATATTGGGCACATGCACACCAATGGCGGCGGCAAGCATGGCCTGGGTCAGGCCACGAAGCCCGCGCGCGCCGCGCAGCACAGTGCCGGGCGTGGACTGCGGGAACACCAAATCCGCCGGAATGTTCAACTCGGCGGCCTCGGCAATGGCCCGCGCCACGGCGTCCCCGCGCTCCTGCGGCACCACGGCCATGATTTCCACCATGCCGTCAGTACGGGGCTTTCTCGTGAGTTCCAACATATGTCACCTCCACCAGTTGCACGGAGCGTTCCCGGACCTGCCAGACAGCCACATACGTGGGCCTGCCCTTGTTCAAATGGCAGTGGTACACGTCCCCGGCCCTGTTTTTGAGCTTGCCGAAGTGCGGCATGGTCGGCTGGAGCGGTCCGCCGAATTCAATGGCCTTTCGCAGGGCGTCCAGCCGCTCGGCAATGCGCCGGGGCAGGCCGCGTGTCTGTTTGGCCGCTTTGGCCGTAAACTCCACTGTCCACTGCATGGGGCATATATAGCCAGAAATTGGTTATGCGTCAAGGTGGTTCGTACATGTAGGCTCACCCGGCAGGTGAACCGCACATCAACCTCCGTGGTGCTTGTCCCCATTCACACATTGCCAGGCCGTGCGCAGTTGCTCCAGCTGGTGCGTGTCGTCCGCTGGTTCGCGCTTCAGCTTTTTCACCTGGGCAAGGATCTCGTCCGCGTAGGTGCTGTCCAACAACTTTGACGCAGCCAGGAACGCGCCACCCGTCTCCTGCTCCATCTTCGCCAGCGCAGTGATCCATGCCTGGGATATGCCGTGAAGCTCAGTCACGTTGTCCAGCCTGGAGAAATATGAATCCTCGCTGGCCTCTGTGAATTTCTTGTCGCGTAGGTGCCTCATCGCCAGCACCATGTTTGCCAGGCTCGCACGTTTGGCCTTCAGGGATTGCGCCAGGGCCACCCCTGCCAACAAAATGAGCGCACCGCTGGTGCTGGCTTCATGGTAGGCGTCCCACAGCGTCGGGGGTTGCAGGGCGTCCACCACGGCCTCGCGCTGGTTCGTGGTAGCTTCGATCAAAATCATGTTGGCGCGCTCGAAGGGGGTCAACTGCGCATAGCCTTTCCGCAGGGCATCAAGTCCGCTTGCCATTGGGTTTCCTCGCTTCCAGGACGGAGCGCAGCGCGGCGAGTTCGTCCCGTAGGTTGTCGATCTCTTCCACTTTCGCAGCCTGGGCGATGATGCCCGCCACTTCCGCAGCCGTGGTCGGTGATATTTCACCCTCGGCAATGGCCCGCAGGAGTGCACGCGCTTGGTCGGCAAAGTCTCCGTCAGGCATGGTCAAGGGCTCGGCAGGAGAGACAGGGCGCAGCCTCGGTACTGCCCGGTCAAATATAAGCCTCTGCGCGTCAGCATCGCCAGTCTTGGCCCGTTGAATCACTAGCGGTAAAATATCGTCAGCAGCATCCCGCAGGAGCCGCAGGGCGTTGTTGACACTGCCGGGCTTGCGGCCCGCTGGGTTGCCGATTTACCTTTTTTGAATTTCGCCATTCCTGTTTACCTCCTGCTCTTTGCAGGGAGCCGCCCCCCGATGTAGTCCGTCAGTTCTGCAAGGCCGTCCCGTGCTGCCTGTGCCGCCTCTGGGGGTATCGTAGCCGAGCATGAGAGGGTGAGCCCATCCTTGGCCTCTTTCGTGAGCACAACGCCGTAGACTGAGGCTATGGTAAACAGGCAGGCATATTTCCAGGGCTCGGACCGAACCACCAAAGGGAAGGGCTCCGGCTCCGGCCAGGGGAGGACCGAATGCCCCCCGGCGACACCCAAAGCTAGGGGTAGAATATTATGCTCAATATTCCCACAATCCTCAAAATCCTCTCTCAAGCCCAATTTTGAGGATTGTGGGAATATTGATCTTACAACTTCACCCCCGGATGCACTTACGCCAGCCCGGTTTTTCCACTTAGCCGCCAAGCTCATGCGGCACCCCTGAAGGCCAGAGGGTTGACGCTGTATCCGGGGGAGGGTGGACGGCCAGCCTTGCCTGGTTCACGTGCTGGCACCTGGGCCGGGAAGATGTACGCCCGATCCTCCAAGATGGAGAGCCCGGCCTTGACCAACTCCATTTTGGAGTAGCGGCCCTTCACGGCCTGGAAAGCTTCCCGCGCCTGGAATGTGTCGATACGCCTGTCTACAATCCAGGCCAGGATATGCTTTGCGCATTCAATGTCTGGGTCCGCCCCCATAAGGGCAAAGGCAGCCTTGGCGTGCTCAGTGAGTATTGCCGCGAGGCCAAGCGCCTGCCTCATGGTTTCTAGGCCGATGGGCCGGAGGTGCGGTGCGTCATGCTCCACCAGATGCAGAAGGCCCGCCAGCCGCGCAGCCGCTCCGTGCAACTTGCCGCCCCAATCGGCTATCAGCTCAAGCTCTCCACCGGGACGCAACTCCGCTTCAGCGTCACGATGGAAGTCCGCCCACTCCCGGTAGGCATCCGGCGCAATCTGCAAGAGGTAGGACGTGGGTTTGCCGTCAGAGCCCAGCGCCCACGGCAGGGCCAGAAGCCCCCGCACCTTGGCCGCATATCGGGCTTGCACGGCCTGGGGAATGGGCCGGGGCTCCACCTCCCGGCTGCCTACGCGGCTCCTGGGCAACAGGAACAGGAAGCGTCCCAAGAGGCCACGGCCACGGAAACCCGGCTTGTCAGCCAAGCCCCGCACAACTTCCGGCTGTGGTGAAAGACAGATGGTCAAGGCCGGGTCATGGAGCACAATGTTTTGTCCACTTCGGCGGTCAACGTGAACAGCTTCCCCGGACCAGAGCTTCAGCACGGCGTCCAAATTCGGCACTCCCTTGGAATAGCGCCCTGCCAGAATGTCGAACAAGCCGCCTTCTGCCTCTATGATGCCCGCCCGTTCTTGCTGGCGTTCCAAGAATGCCGGGATTGCCTCCGGCGTCACGTCATCAATCAGCAGCCGGGGCGCGGTTGGCACTTCGGGCAACTCGGCTTCAAGCGCCTTGATCTCGTCAATGAGGGCGCGGCGGTCCTCTGCCGTCCTGGCATTGCCAGCCTTGGCCCGCTTGGCTTCAATGGACTTTTCCAGTGTCTTGCGTTCGCTCAAGGTGTTACGGATGCTCTCCCGCGCCTCTTCCTGGGCCTCTGTCTCCCATTCAATCAGCGGGCGCTTGCAGGCTTCCGCCGTGGCGCTCTTGCGTTCGCCAGGGGGCAGCGCCGCCAGGGCGTAGATGTTGACGGGCTCCGTGTAGTCCAGGCGCACCTGCACCTTGAACTTGCGCTGCCCGGCCACGGCCACACAGGATAGGGCATTGATGAGCACCAACTCAAAGGGAACTTGCAAGCCCTCGGCAACGGCCTCGCAGAACTCCCCCAAGATCGGAGGCAGCAGGGCGGGGTCCACGTCCGGCACGTTGACCGCATCGAAGCTCACGGGCTCTATGGGGGCTTCTGCCACGGCCAAGGGCTTAGATGCCCCGGCCAGTTGCGCCCGCACCATGTCCAGGCCCTCGGCCTGATGCAGATCGTTGAAGTCGGTCCGCGCCTTTCCTTCTGCGCCCAGCGGTTCCTTGAAGTTCGGCACGGCCAGGAGTCCGCCCACGGCCAAGGCTGCCGCAGTCGCCTTGCTCAGGCCGGGGTTGCCTTTTGTTGCCCTGTCATCATCGGCGCACAGCGCTAGCTCCCGGTCCGGGTACTTCTGGCGCGCATGTGCTGCCACGGCTTCAAGGTTTCCGGCGTTGAAGGCACAGATGACCGTCTGACCCGTAGCTTCATGGATGCTCAAGCCCGTTGCAAGGCCCTCGCAGATGTACAGGCGGCCATTCTGGCCCTTGATCGGGAAGTATCCGCCTTGGATGCGTCCGCCAGACAAGAACAGCTTGCCCCCGTCCGACGCGATGGTTTGCAGGCTCATGGCCTTGCCATCTTCCGGCGAGAGCACGGGCACCAGCAAGTGGGCATCCTCGCCCACCTTAAGGCCACCGGGGCATGGCTTCACGCCCTTTGCCACCAAGTAAGGATGCACCGTGCAGTCCTTGGTCTTGCCGAGCACGTACAGGGCCTTTTTGCGAGCCTTGGAATGGCGCAGAGCCGTCTCGGCTTCACGGGCGCGGCGGTCCGTCTCAATGCGGGCCTGTAGCGCCTCCCGCTCCGCAGGGCTCAAACTGCGCTCTTCCTTGGCGGTCCACTTGCCATCCTCACCTGTTCGCCAATTCTGCCACCAACCTGAGGCAGCGGGAGCGTCCAGATGGAGCAAGTAAGCCCCGTCCCTGGCGTTGGGCTTGCCCTCCACCGGGCAGCGGTGCAATGCACCGTCCGCCAGGATTTCACCGGGGCGCAGGCCAGCCGCTTCGATAACGGCGCGGAAGCTCGAAAGAACTCCTGAGCGTTCCATTGCTACCCCTACCGTAAGGGGAATGACTCAATGAGGTCTTGGATTTGTTCGGCACGCCAAGCCGTAGTGCGAGGCCCGAGTTTAACAGGTGCAGGTGCCCGGCCTTGCTTGACCCAGGCCCACCACGTCGAACGGGAAACCGGGATAAGCTTTAGGACTTGCGGCAGGCGAAGGAAGCCGCCAACGCGCAGGGGCTCGGGAGTTACCGTAATCATTTGTACCATCCTTGGTTACGAGTCAAAATCTGGTCTTCAATCGTTCTGCACTACGGGCAGTTTGTTCCGATGATTTAGCTTTTCCTTACTCTCTCAACGCTTGGCACAAAATCTGCTTATTTTTTCAACAGGGAATTGTTTGCCCTCCCCCCCCCCGCGTCCATGACTTATTCTTCGTCGTGGAAATGGGGCAGTGCGCGCGTTTGGGCCTCGCTATGCAATTCTCGGGCCAGCAATGTCTGGCAAAATTCAATGTCGACCGATAGCGCAACTTGTTGCTATGATTTGATAAACAAAGATAGCCCGGTCTTTGCATAGACAGAGCCATTCCCGCGAGGCTAGGTTGAGGGGCTGTTGGCGACCCTAAGGGCCGAATTGACTGCTAACCTGGCGCACATCATTCACCGTGCCTGCCCGGCCAGCAAGACCAGGGCAATGCACTACTCTCCGGCAATCACCTTGAAGATCGGAACCACCTTGCCACCTTCGCGCAGTCCGTCCAGATGATCCGCCCACGCCTGCATCATCTTCCGGCGCTCAGGCAGGAACTCCGCGAAGTTGTAAGCCGCCCGGACGTTGTTCCTTTCTGCGTGGGCAAGCTGGCGCTCGATAGCGTCCCGGTTCCAGCCCAGCTCATTCAGCAGCGTTGATGCCATAGAGCGGAAGCCGTGGCCCGTCATTTCTTCCTTGGTGTAGCCAAGGCGGCGCAGGGCAGCGGTAACTGTGTTTTCGGACATGGGGCGTTCTGAGGTTCGCTCGGACGGGAACACGTAGCGGCCCGAGCCCGTGAGCGGGCGCAGTTCTTCCAGCACGGCCAAAGCTTGCCGCGAGAGCGGGACAATGTGCTGGACGCGCATCTTCATCTTGGCGGCGGGTATGCGCCATTCTGCTGCATTCGTGTTGATCTCGCTCCATTCTGCGTGGCGTAGTTCGCCAGGGCGGACGAACACCAGCGGGGCCAGCCGCAGGGCGCAGCGGGTTACGAGTGAGCCTGAGTAGCTTTCAATTGTCCGCAGAAGGTCCGCAACGGCCTTGGGGTCTGTGATGCTGGCATGATGTTTTTCATTGGTAGGGGAGAGCGCCCCCCGAAGATCGCGAGTGGGGTCTGAGTCCGCCAGGCCAGAGGCCACGGCGTAGCGGAACACCATGCCGATATTGCCCACAAGGCGGTGCGCCGTTTCGATTGCCCCGCGAGCTTCAACGCGGCGGGCCACGGACAGGATTTCAGGGGGCAGGATTTCACGGATAGGCCGATGCCCAATCCAGGGGAATGCATCTTGGGCAAGGCTTGTCAGGATGCGAGCCGCGTGGCCGGGGGTCCACTTGGGTGTGAACTTCTCGTGCCAGTGGCGGGCGACAAGTTCGAAGGTCTCCGCCTGGGCCTGTTGCTCCGCCTTGGCCGTCTTGCGCACAGTGGACGGGTCTGTGCCATCCGCCAGCAGACGCCGGGCTTCGTCTCGCCGCTCCCTTGCCTGGGCCAGTGAAACGTCCGGGTACACGCCAAGGGAGAGACGCCGTTCCTTGCCCCCAAAGTGGTACTTGAAGCGAAACCACTTGCCCCCTGCTGGGGCAACTTCCACGTACAGGCCGCCGCTGTCGTAAATCCGTCTAGCCTTCGGGCCGGGTTTTGCGTTGCGTAGCGCGGTGTCCGTTAGGGGCATGGGGCAACTCCTTTGGCTTTTGAAAGCGTCAAGTGCTGTTGCCCCGATAGTTGCCCCAGGTTGCCCCAGGATGTCAACATGCCGTATCGGACGGCACTAGACCATTAGGCAACAAAAAACCCCGCTTTCGCGGGGCCTTGTGGACTTCACTGATCTTGTCTAGACGATCTTTTGGTGGAGGCGGAGGGAATTGAACCCTCGTCCGAGAACGCTTTGCGCGAGGCTTCTACAGGTTTAGTCCGGGTTTGATTCTCGTCGTCATACGTGCCCCCGAACAGGTATTATGACGACATGTCCGCCTTGTGCCGCGTGCATACGGCAGACACCATCTGCACGCCGTCCCGATGGGGTTTGTCGATCCTTAAAACGTATCGGACGTCAGTGAGAAGGATCGTGACTGGTTATTAAGCAGCCAGAGCGTATTCGTAGTCGTTGGCACTTGAGTGCTTGCCGCTTTTTACGAGGCCAGCGGCGCCTCGACCTGCAACCTCGGCATCGACTGTCCCCGTCGAAACCGGTGCGCCCCCTTTCAAAGAACGTCTTGGCCAAAGATAAGCCTTCCTGCGCGGAAGGCAAGCCCTTAAAACACAACAGCGCCCGGAGGCCTGGGCGACACGAGGGAGCATTGACTGCGCGGTCATTTTGGGCGAGACACCGGGTGGCTTTCACTGGCCGGGCCAAGGGCGCCCGCAACGACACTCCAACCGACCAGGAACACCCAGCACATGAGCGACATTGCCAAATTCATTTCCGGGTTCAAGCGCTTCCAGAAGGACTATTTTTGCGATGACTCCTCGGTCTTTGAAAACCTGAAGGAGGAGCAGAAGCCGCGCGCCCTGCTCATCGGCTGCTCCGACTCCCGCGTGGACCCGGCCACCCTTACCGGTTGCGCTCCCGGCGACCTTTTCGTGGTGCGCAACGTGGCCAACCTGGTGCCTCCTTGCGAGACCGACGGCGGCCACCACGGCGTCAGCGCTGCCGTGGAGTTCGCAGTATGCTCCCTGGAGGTGGAGCATATCATCGTGCTCGGCCACTGCAACTGCGGCGGCATCAAGGCCCTGTTGCGCAAACGCGAAGGCGAACACTCCGGCGTGTTCATCGATCCCTGGGTGGACATCGCGGCCAAGGCCCGCGACACAGTGCTCACCGAACTGGCCGGACGCGAGCCCCAAGTGCAGGAACGCGCCTGTGAACAGGCGGCCATCCTCATCTCTCTGGAAAACCTGCTGACTTTCCCCTGGGTGCGTGAGCGCGTGGAGGCTGGCAAATTGTACCTGCACGGCTGGTACTTTGATTTCGAATCCGGCGAACTGTTCAGCTACCTGCCGGAGACGAAAGCCTTCGAGCCCCTGGTGCCCCGCTGCCGCTAAAGCAACGCGGCAAAGGATGCCGGGAACGCTTCTTGCTTCTTCTCCAGAATATCTGGAGGCCTGATGCAGCGTCCCCTGGTGAACATCACCATCGTCACCCACAACCGGCTCACGCTCACCCGCCGGACCATCGAGGCCGTGCAACGCTGCACACGGGAGCCGCACGTCCTGTGCGTGGTGGACAACGCCAGCGTTGACGGCACGCGCGAGTACCTCCGGGGCCTGCAGGCCAAAGGCCGCATCCAGCACCTGACGCTTTTCGAGAAGAACATGGGCGTGGCCTGCGCCTGCAACACGGGCTGGGCCGCTTTTGATGCCGAGTATTTCCTCAAGCTCGACAATGACATCGAGATTCTGCACCCCGGTTGGCTCACGAACCTGACGCAGTTCTTCAAGGCAGGCTCAAGGGTTGGGGCGGTGGCCTACAAGGTCATCCCCGACGCCGCGACGCCGACCTTGCACATCGGCCCCACGGCCGTCTTTGAGGTGGAGTTCTGCGGCGGGGCCTGCCTGCTCACCTCACGCGCGATGCGGGCCGAGCTGGGCAATTTCTGCGAGGATTACGGGGTGTACGGCGAAGAGGACGCAGACTTCGGCGTGCGCGTGGGCCTGGCCGGACGCCTGAACATCTTCGTGGACGGCTGCGGCCATGTTCGGCACAACGCGGACCACGGCTATGACGTGCAGATGCAGCCCATCAAATCCCGCCTGGCCCGCAAGCGCAACATCGAGCAGTTCCAGTCCAACGTCCACGCCTTTGACACCGGCTTGCGCCCGCTGCGCGTGGGGCGAAGATTCCTGCCAGTGCGCAACGGCGAGCTCATCTCCTGCGTCCTCTGCGAGTCGTACAAGCAGGACGCGCTTGTGTGGAACAGATTCAAGAAGGTCGTCAGCTACGCCACGCGGGACATCGTCACAGGCCACCTCGCGCAGGCCATGTAACGCCCAGCCCCCTTCAATTCCCAGGCGAATACTGGACAAGGGCTCGCCATTGGGGATACAGCGCAAAGAGGCGCTGACATCTGCCCTGACTGAGCACAAAGGAGCCCGCATGTTTTTCATCACCAACAGGCCGTTCGTCGAGGGCAACAAATCCTCTGAGATGCGCAAGGTGAGCTTTGACCTGGACAACAACGAGGCCGCCCAGTCAGTGTACTTCTGCTGGCGCGACGACACCAAGAAGGCCTATGTGGAGCTGGGCAGCGAAAATTTCATGAAGGCCATGCGCAAGTCCCCCGCCCGCCAGGTGCTCTTCTACATCCATGACTCGGCCCAGTTCCCGGAGGAGCACATTTTCCCCGTGGCCGACAAGCTGCAGGCGCTTTTCGACGAGCAGGACAAGGGGCTGGTGGATGTGGTGCCGGTCATCTGGCCCTGCGACAACGGCACGACCATCCTCAAGGACTTCCACGAGGACCAGATCGCGGCCGAGGCCAGCGGCATCGCCTTTGCCCGGGCCCTGGAAAAGGCCCTGGTCTGGCGCGAGTCCGTGAAGAACAGCGAGGCCCCCTGCCTCAAGCGCATGAGCGTGCTGGCCCACTCCATGGGCAACCGCGTGCTGCGCCAGGCCCTGTTCTGCTGGTCGCGCTACCACCGCAAGGGCCAGGTGCCGCTCATGTTCCGAAACATCTTCATGGTGGCTGCGGACGTGTTCAACGAGGCCCTGGAGAACAGCCGCGAAGGCCGGTTCATGTGCCACACCGCCCGCAATGTCCTCGTCTACTTCGCCGCCGATGACCGCATCCTCGGGGCGGGCACCGTGGGTCCGCTCGGCGCGGACTCGGCCTCGCGCCGTCTGGGCCACACCGGGCCAGAACACATCCAGCTGACGCCCAAAAACGTCTTTTCCGTGGATTGCGACGACATCAACAACAAATACGACTACCCCAACGGCCATGCCTACTTCCTGTCCGACGAGAAGGGCGAACCAGGCCGGGTTTTCCTGCACATCTACGACGCCATGAAAAAAGGCCGCATCGAGGGCCACGACGAGCACCGCAACCTCGTCGTGGACCTGAACTTCCGCTCCTGCTAGCCAGGACAGCCGCAGCCAACAAAAAGGCGCCCCAGGGGCGCCTTTTTGTTGGCCGTGCATCCGGTATCAGGCTTCAGTCTACCAGGCTTCGGTCTCCGGGCTGTGGTAGTAGAACTCCACGCGCCTGTTGGCCGCACGGCTGGCCTCGTCCATGACCGGCACAGAGGGGCGGCTGTCGGCGTAGCCAACCGCGCGCATGCGCGTGGCCGCGATGGCTCCGTTGCCCTTGCCCAGGATATAGCGCAGCGAGGCGGCGGACCTGGCGGCGGAGAGCTCCCATTTGGAGGGATACAGGCCGCTGCCGTTCTCCGTGTCGTCCGTATGGCCGCGTATGACCAGGTTGACCTTCTGGCCAAGGAGGATGCCCGCCACGCCGTCCAGTATCTTGGCGGCCTCGGGCTTGAGCACGGCGGAGTTCGGGGCGAACATGACGGAGCTGTTGACCTGCATGAGCACCCCGGCGTTGTCGGAGCTGAGGCCGGAATTGTTCTGCAATTCCTGGCTCTGGGCCAGCAGTTCCTTGACCAGCATGGCCACCTCGTACTTGAGCTGGTCCTTTTCACTCAGGTTCATCTCAGCCACGCCGACCTTGGCGTCCTTGGGGATGAACATGGCCGGGGACACGCCCTGCTTGACCTCAGTGGGGTTGCCTTTGATGTCTTTGAAGACAAAGGCCAAGGACTCCTTCTGCTGCGGCTTCAGGGCCGCAATGAGCCACATGAGCAGAAAGAAGGCCATCATGGCGGTGACGAAGTCGGCATAGGCCACCTTCCAGCTGCCGCCGTGGTGCGGCGCGTGCCCTTCGCCCCCTTTCTTCTTGATGATGACGGTGCTGCCGCCCTTACTTTTGGCCACCCTTCAGGGCTCCTTCCAGTTCTTCAAAACTGGGTCGCGCTGGACCGGAGACCGCCCGCCGGGCCGCCTCCACCGCGAGCATGGGCGGGAAACCGCTGGAGAAACCCACCAGCCCGGACTTGACCACCTCCAGCATGGAGTGGGTTTCCTTGACCTGATACTCAAGGTTCTGGGCCATGGGCCCGGCAAAGCCGTAACACAGGAGAATGCCCAGAAAGGTGCCGACCAGGGCCGCGCCGATGCTCTGGCCCAGCACCTCGGGCGGCTCGTTGATCTTGGCCATGGTGAGCACAATGCCGAGCACCGCAGCCACGATGCCCAGGCCGGGCAGAGAGTCGGCCACCTTGTTGATGGCGTTTGGCGTGTTGGATTCGTGCTTGTGCGAGGCCGCCATGTCGATGTCCATGATGGACTCGAACTGGTGGGGCTCGATGTTTCCGGCCAGGAGCACCTTGAAGTTGTCGCAGATGAAGTCGCGCACCTCGTGGTTCTTGAGCACCGCAGGGAACCGGCCGAACACGGCGCTGCTGTCGGGCTTGTTCACATGGGCCTCAATGGACACGATGCCGTCACGCCGGGCCATGTTCATGAGGGTGTAGAGCACGGTGAGGATGTCGAGGTAGGTCTGCTTGCTGGCCTCGGAGGCGGTGAAGACCTTGAAAGCCTTTTGCATGGTGCCGAAGATGATGCTCTTGGGCGAGGCGATGAGAAAGGAGCCGACGGCCGCGCCGCCGATGATGAGCAGTTCAACGGGCTGCCAGAGCACGCGCAGCAGGCCGCCCTCCAGCAGATACCCGCCCACCACGCAGCCGATGACGACAATAACGCCCATGATCGCGAACATACCGTAGTGATCTCCTCTTGGCCCCCGGAACGGGCGGGTCCTACCAACCGTCCTGCGGTTCCAGCACAGGCGCGACTGGGAATACGTATTGAATCAAGTCCGGCCCGTTTGTAAAGAACTCATTTACAGCAATCGTTCTAACAATGCTATCCCAGGCGGTTACAGACTCTAGAGATTCTTTTGAGAACCGCCTGCAGCGAGATGGACAAAGCTCGAAAACATGGTACCTAGCAAGCATTCCGTCCGCGTTTAGCCCGTCTCTGCCACCGGAGGTTTCCATGAAATATTTGCTCCTGGCCGTCGCGCTGCTTGTCATCTTCCCCACGCAGGTGTCCGCCCAGGAAACCAGGAAGGTGCGTCTCGTGGTCCAGCAAAACGGCCAGGCCCTGGTGTCCGAACTGCGGTCCCTGACCCTGCCCAAGGGCGCGGGCACTGTGCTCCTGCCGGACCTGCCGACCACCATCGACCCCCAGACGCTGCAGGTGCGCTCCAGGACCGCCCCGCGCGACCTGGTGATCCGCGACCTGACCCTGGACGACGACCTGCTCAGTCCGTCGAACCTCCTGCGCAAGCACCTGGGCCAGAAGGTCCAGCTCATCCTGCCGGACGGCAAGAGCCGCGACGGCCGCATCCGGAAGGAGGCGACCCTGCTGTCCACGGACGAGGCCCCGGTGTTCCTCATCGACGGCGCGGTCTACGTCGGCCCCTATGACGCCATCCTCTACCCTGAACTGCCCCAGGGCCTGTCCGCACGGCCCAGGCTGTCGCTGAACGTGGACAACTCCGGGCCGCTCCGGCAGGACATCGACCTGACCTACATGGCCAGGGAAATCTCCTGGCGCATGGACTACGTGCTGGCCATGAACACGGCCGCCACCAGCGCCCGCCTTTCGGGCTGGGTGACGCTCCAGAACCGCTCTGGCCAGGACTTCCGCGAGGCCAGCGTGGAGCTCCTGGCCGGGGACCCGCGCAGCGTCTCGCAAAACGCCCCCAGGGCCATGTTCGCTGGCGACGCCCTGGCCGCCAAGGCCATGGTCGGGGCAGGCGCGCCGGAGGAGCTCTTCGAGTACCACCTCTACCGCCTGAAGCGGCCTGTGACCCTGGCCAACCAGCAGTCCCGGCAGGTCCAGCTCTTCGAGTCCGCCAGCCTCAGCGTGACCCGCAAACTGCTGGGCCGGGCAAACGCCCTGCCCTCAGGCCGGGAGTCCGAGCCCATCAAGGAACGGCTCGACGCCGTCATCTCTTTTCGGAATTCCGAGGCCCTGGGTCTAGGGCTGCCGCTGCCCCAAGGAACCCTGCGCGCATTTCAGGAACAGGGCGAATCCAAACACTTTTTGGGCGAGGCGCCGCTGGAGCGCAGCCCGCTGGGCGGAAACGTGGAGCTGCGCCTGGGCCAGGTCTTCGACATCACAGTGGAGCGCGTGGTCGTGGAGTTCGAGAAGACCGGCAAGAGCAGCTACAAAGGCACCTGGGAGCTGCGCCTCAAAAACGCCAAGAAGGAGAGCCAGCGCGTGGTGCTACAGGAGTTGCTGCCCGGCAACTGGAAGATCCAGAACGCCTCCCAGAAGTGGGCCAAACCGTCGTCCGGGGTGCTGGAGTTCGTGGTCGAGGTGCCTGCAAGCGCGGACCAGGAGCCCCACCTGGTCAGGTACTCCTTCAGCACGGAGCTGTAGCGCGCCTGTCCGTCCTTGCCCGTTCGCCCTGGCCCGGCGCCCTTGCCCTGAGAGTGATCTTCGCGTAGCAGACGGCCCACGCTATGCACGGAGGGAGAGCTTGGGCCAGGGGGGCAGAGGGGTCATCTATGCCGCGCTTTCCGCGGCCTGCTTCGGGATGCTCGCCGTGCTGGGCAAGCTCGCCTTTGCGCGCGGGTTTGCGGCGGCGGAGATCCTGCAATACCGCTTCGGGTTCGCCAGCCTGATGCTGTTGGGCTGGTATGCGGCCACGGACCGCTTGGTGCTGCGCGCCCGGCCCAGGACCCTGCTCAAGGCCGCGCTCCTGGGCATTGGCCTGTACCCGGTGCAGAGCCTCTGCTTCATGACCTCGCTCAAGTACATCCCGGCGGCCACCACCTCGCTCATCCTGTATTTCTACCCCGTGGCAGTGACGCTCCTCTCGGCCCTGCTCTACAAGACCCGCCTGGACCGGCTGGTGGCCCTGGCCCTGGCCCTTTTGGTGGCGGGCTGCGGCCTGGTGTTCTACGACGCCTTCCTGCGCAGCATCAGCCAGACCGGGCTTCTGCTGGCCGTGGCCGCCATGCTCATCTTCTCGGTCTACCTGCTCTGCCTGGAATACCTGCTGGTCGGCGAGAATCCGCGCACCATCTCGCTCTATGTCGTGATCGCAACCGCCCTGGTCTACGTGGTCATGGCTCCGCCCACGCGCTTCCTGGATCTGGACCTGACCGCCCAGGCCCTGACCGTTGTCCTGGGCCTGGTGCCCACGGCCCTGGCCGTGACCCTGCTCTACCGGGCCGTGGAGCTTGTGGGCAGCGCCAAGGCCTCCATCTGCTCCACCCTGGAACCCATCACCACGGTGCTGGCCTCGGCCCTGCTCCTGGGCGAGGCCATCGTCCCGGTCCAGGTGGCGGGCATGGCCCTCATCCTCGCGGGCATCGCCCTGCCCAACCTGCGCCTGCTGCGCCCCTCCAGTCCCGCCAGCCCGGGCCGAGAGCCAGGCCTGCCTTGACGCCTCGAGTCCTTTCGACCTATGCAATACGGTAGGATTCTATCACTCCGCTAAGGAGAAGCCCATGGACGAGAACCGCCGCCGCCGCAGCAGGGTCACGACCCATTTCAAGGCCACCTTCACCCGGCCCGGGGCAGAGCCCGTGCCCCTGGTGACCCAGAACATCAGCCTGAAGGGGCTCTTGGCCGAACCCGCCAACCAGATCAAAAGCCACGACCTGGGCCAGGTGAGCATCTCCCTGGCCAGCGATGCGCTCATCGCCATCGAATGCCGGGTCATCCGCAGCGACAGAACGGGCGTGGCCATCGACTTCCTGCCCATGGACGAGGAGAGCTTCTTCCACCTGCGCAATCTGGTGCGCTACAACGCCCCCGACGCCGACCAGATCGACTCCGAACTCAAGACCCCGGCCTTCGAGGACTAGCCCCCCGCCCAAAATGAAGACGGCGGCCCGTTTCCAGGCCGCCGTCCGTATTGTGCACGCTGTCTAAGCCGCTACCACTTCATGGAGCGCTTCACGGCCATGGCCTTGGCCTGCTCCTCATAGGTGGCGAACCCGGCGTGGTGCATGGAGTTCTCCACGGTGTAGGTCCAGTTCCAGCTGGAGTAGATCACCGGCTTGTGGAACACGGCGCGGAAATGCTCCATCTCCTGGCGGTAGAAGGCTTCCTTGGGGCTCTCGATGTTGTCGCGCAGCTGTTCGCTGAAGCGGTCGAGTTCGCCTTCGTACCATTCCATGATGTCCTCGGCGGTGTTGTAGCGCTTGAGGATATGTCCGTAGCCGTTCTCGTCGAGCAGGGTCCGCAGCCGGTTGAAGTGCTGCTCCTTGAGCCATTCGCCCAGCTTGGACACCGGGATGTCCAGGGCCTCGACCTCGGCCATCTGGACCTTGGTCTTGCGGTAGGTGTCGGGCACCACGGAGGCCGAGTCGATGCCCGCGATGGCCACCAGGCCGCGCAGGATCTCGCTGTTGGACACGCCCTGGCCGCAGAAGCCGACCTTCTTCACATACTTCTGGCCCGCGAAGATCGTCACCAGGATGGCCCAGACCACCGCCGGGTCCTCCTCGTCGTAGATGTGCTGCAGGCGCGGGTTGTCGCGGTCCGTGGCCAGAACCATCTGGGTCATGTCGTTGGAGCCGATGGAGAACCCGTCCACCTCTTGCAGGAATTCCTTGCAGAGGATGGCGTTGCTCGGAATCTCGGCCATGAGGATGAGCTTCACCCCGTCC
Organism: uncultured Desulfocurvus sp.; assembly: GCA_964390575.1. Classification (GTDB taxonomy): domain Bacteria; phylum Desulfobacterota; class Desulfovibrionia; order Desulfovibrionales; family Desulfovibrionaceae; genus Humidesulfovibrio. The sequence continues at coordinate 38,348 of CAYMIP010000017.1, forward strand.
TTGCCGGACTCGATGTTGTGCACCTGCTTCAGGTAGCGCTTCATGCTGCGCGCCTCTTCAAGGGTGCGCACGAAGGGCAGCATGATCTGCAGGTTCTTGCCGCCGAAGATGCCGCGGGCCAGCTTGAAGGCCTCCAGCTCCCAGTCGTGGATGTTGCGCGACACGCCGCGGAAGCCCAGCATGGGGTTGTCCTCGTGCTGTTCGAAGAGCAGGCCGCCGATGAGGTTGCGGTACTCGTTGGTCTTGAAGTCCGTGGTGCGGTAGACGATGTTTTTGCCGTAGAAGGCCATGGCGAACAGGGCCAGGCCCTGGGCCAGGGTCTGGATGTAGTGCTCCTTGCCGGTGCGGAAGCCGCGCGACTCAAGCAGCTTGCGGATGCGCTCAGGCAGGGTGCGCACCTCGTCCATCTCGCTCTTCAGGCCCATCTTGAGGGCCACTTCCTCGCGCAGGGCGGCGATGCGCTCCAGCACGTCGATGACGCCCGGATCGTCCTTGATGCGCAGGGCGATCTTCTCGATCTCGCGCTCGTGGTCCTGCTTGGTCTTCTGGGCCTCGGCGTAATTATCGCCGATGCCGTCGAGCACATCGTTGTAGCCCATGACCACGGCGATGTGCTTCTTGAGGGAGACCGAAGTCTTGAGGGTCTCCAGGCGCTCGGTGGCAAAGCCGATGTGCTCGTCGAGCTTCTTGTCCAGCTCGCGCAGACGGCGGTGCAGGGCCAGCACCTCGTCCGTGCCCTTGGTGTTCTCGCGCTCGCTTAGCGCGGCCAGCTCCTTGCCCAGGCCGGTGACCAGCCCCACATAGTCGCGCAGCTTGATGCGCATGCTGATGAGGCCGGTGGCCAGCTGCTCCTTCATGACCTTGGAGAGGATGCCATCCAGTTCGCGCAGCTTGGCGTCCACCAGGGCGCCCAGCACGCCACGGTCATAGGCCTCCAGGGCCAGCGGGTGCACGCTGATGTTGCCGAGCATGAACTCGGCGCGCAACAGGCCCACCTCGAAGTCCGGCACGCGGCGCAGACGCGAGAGGAACAGGGACTGCCCGACATCGGCCAGGATGAGGCCGACCTTGGTCTTGGTGGCCGGGAGCTTGCTCAGATCGATCTCGCCGCCCACGTCCACCAGGGGCAGGCGGCCGCGGTAAACGCGCCCGCGCGAGCCGTCCACGGTGATCTCGTGTCCGTCGAGGGAGCGGATGACCTCCAGGCGCTGCAAACCGATGACCGCCGGGATGCCCAGCTCGCGGGAGGTGATGGCCGCATGGCTGGTGTCGCCGCCGACGTCGGCCAGAATGGCGCTGGCGATGCGCATGCCCGGCACCATGTCCGGGTCCGTGCGCTCGGCGGCCAGGATGTCGCCCTTATTGACCTTGTTCAGCTCCAGCGCGGAGCGCAGGAACTTCACCACGCCTTGGCCGGCCCCGCGTGAGGCGCCGTTGCCTTCCAGGATCAGCTCAGCGTCGACCAGGGCCTTGGGGTCCACCTCCTTGCGGCGCATAAAGATGGTGTCCGGGTGGCGGTCGAAATCCTCGTTCCAGCGGGTTTCCGGCCGGGCCTGGACAAACCACAGGCGGTCGGCGGAATCGATGCAGAACTCGGTGTCCATGATGATGCCGCCATAGGCCTTGGAGATGCCGCGCACCCCTCTCGCCACTTCCTCGGCCTGGGCCAGGGACAAGGCCCAGCGGAAGATCTCGTTCTCGTCCACGGGCACGTCCTTGGTGCCGCCCATGTCCTCGTCGTAGACGATCTTCTTGTCCTTGCAGCCCATGAAGCGGACCACGACCTCGGAGTTGTCGTCGCGCTGGAACACATAGAACTTGTCCGGGGTGACCATGCCGCCCACAACGGCCTCGCCCAGGCCGTAGCTGGCGTCGATGGACACCAGGTCGTTCCTGTCCGTGCCGCGGCAGCCGGTGGCCGTGTCGGCGCTGAAGGCCGTGCCGGAGATGAGCGGGTTGATCATGCGCATGATGCACACCGAAAGCGAGGTGTTCTCGATGGCCCATTCCTTCTTGGCCGTCTCGGCGATGAGGTCGTCGCCGGTCTGCTCGGCCTTGTGCACCGCGTCCAGGATGGCCTCGCGGCGGTAGGTCATGCTGCGCAGGTTGTAGGCCGAGGCGCAGTCCCAATGATAGGCTTCCACGCAGCGGTCCTCGCCCACGATGTTGAGATAGGTGTCCTGCAGGCCCGCAAAGGCCTTCTGGCGGCTGTCCTCGCCCGCTGCGGAGGAGCGCACGGCCACGGGCTCGTTTTCCAGGCCGGCCTCGTTGCAGATGGACAGGTAGGCCTGGCGCACGGCCTCCACCACCGTCTGCGGGGGCTCCACAGAGAGGATGGCGGCCTGCACAAGCACGGAGCGCTTGCGCAGCTGGTCGATGCCCTCGGGCGAGGTGGCGAAGCCCTCCACCACGTTGTTCACAAAAGTGCGCAGCTTGATCAGGGTGCCGGAGTTCTTGGCCAGCTCGGCCGCGACGCGCTTGGCGATGCGGCGGGTGAACTTGCGCAGGAATTCGGGGTCGCGGTTGATCTCGTCGTCGTTCCAGTCCGTGGCGTTGTATTCCTTGTCCACGATGGTGCGCACCAGGGCGGCGTTGACCTTGGTCTCGTCGAGCAGCATGTGGAAGGCGATGGAGGAGATGGCCCGGAACTGGGGCGCGCGGATGCCGGAAACCTGGCTGATGATGGCGGTGTTGTAGTTCTTGCCGCCAACGAGCAGCTCGGCGTCGGGACCGATCTGGACGATGTCCGCGCCGGTGAGGACAATCTTCTTGCTCAGGTCAGGCTTGGCAGGGGCCTTGTTCTTGGCCTCGGCGGCTGCGCCTGCGGGTTTGGCGTTCTGGTCCTTCTGGATCTTGGCCATGCTCTCCTCCTTGACATCTTGGGGCATCAGGGCCTTGTCGGGCCGTATCGAGAGGACGCAAACGCGCCCCAGCCCCTCACGATCATCTCGTGCCTCTGGGAGCGGGACGCGCCACGACAAATCTTCTTACTACCGGATACCTTGTCTCTTCGCTTTCCGTCAATCGTCCAGTGAAAGCAGGCCGGAGTCGATCTTCTGCCCGCAGGAGGGGCAGAACTTGAAGTCCTCGCTGACCACAGGAACCTTGCAGGTGGGGCAGCAGGCCTGCACCGGGCCAAGCTCCACCAGAAGCTCGCCCTCCTTCACCGGCACCATGATCTTGTCTTCCTGGAAGTTGGCGTTCTTGAGCACGCGCTTCACCACGCCGGAGACCTGGGCGTAGACGCTCTTCTCCTGCTTCATGATGGAGATGTTGCAGATCTCCTCGCCCGCCTTGACCAGGTCGCCCACGCGCACGTGCATGACCCAGAGGTCGCCATTGCTGGGCGAGCCGATGTGGTGCTCGTTCTTGGGGTCGGCCAGCTCGACGGAGTCGCGCTCGGAGGCCACGCCTTCGCGCACCTTGACCTGGTGGCTCACGGTCTCGTTGTCCAGCGTGTAGCGCACCATGCTCATGCCGAGTTCGTCCGGCTCGGAGATGTCGTGGATGCGCATGACGTGCGGCTTGCCGGAAGCGCTCTGGAAGAGCAGCGTCTCGCCCTTCTCCAGGCCCTCGAACCAGACATCCAGGGGCAGGTTGTTGGCGTCGCCGAAACATTCGCAGAACTCAATGGTCTTGAGCGCGTCGCCCGGATGGTTCAGGTAGATGACGAACTCTTCCGGGGTGGCCTGGCGGCCCAGGCGGGTGTTCAGGTTGGCCCGCTCCACGGCCAGATCCATGTCGGCCAGGGTCTCCAGGGGCGAGACCTCGGTACGGCTGGCGATGGCCTCCTTCCAGTCCGCGCCAAAGGCGCTCTGGTAGACCCAGTCAGCCGGGAAGCCCAGGGGCAGCTTGCCGTACTTGCCCAAAAGCAGGTTGCGGAAGGCGTCGTTGCTGTCGCTGTACACGTCGAGCCGCGCCTCGCGCTCCAGCTTGGTCAGCTCCTGCTCCGACACCAGGTTCACGATGTCCAGGATGTTCAAGAGGCGCCGCACCTCGCGCTCGCCACCGCGCTTGTAGGCGCCGGTGACGGCCAGAAACGCGGTGTTCCAGGTGATCTGCGAGCCCGGCGTCACGTCATGGTAGCGCACGATCTTGCGCGTTCCGGCCAGGAATTTGAGCATGTAGGGCAGCAGGTGGATGTAGCCCTGCTTCATGGCCCCTTCCTGGGAGGACGAGGTGGCGCCTCCGGGCATGCCGTGCATGACCACGTCGTGGTCGATGCCCTGGAAGTACGGCGAGCAGTAGCGGTCGTAGTAGGGCATGATCTGCTTGAGGGTGAAGTTGGTGGAGCGGATCATGTCCTTGTCGAGCAGGGTCGAGAGGCCCATCTCTTCTTCAATGTAGGCCGCCGTGGAAAGCACTTCGCCCTGGCCATACCAGCGCACCGCGGAGCCGATGGCCGTGTCCACGATGTGCGCGCCGGCTTTGGCCGCCTCGCCCATGGTGGGCACGAACAGGCCGTCGGTGTAGTGGCGGTGGCTGTGGATGACCAGGTCTGGGTACTTCTGGACAAGGGCCTGAATGAGTTCACGCATGAACCTGGGCGGGCACACGCCGGCCATATCCTTGAGCCCCAGGCTGATGGACTGGGCGGCCTTCTTCTTGCTCGCGCCCATGACGTCCGCGCACATGGCGATGATGCTCTCGGTGACGCCCAGGTAGTGCTCGACGTCAAAGCCCTTGGCCCAGGACAGGGACAGGGCGGGCTCGAAGATGTGCCTCTTGGAGTTCAGCACGACCTCGGCGAATGGACGCATATTCTCGGTATGATTCAGGAAGTCGAAGCAGCGGATGACGTCGTAGTGCTCGCAGATCATCTCGCCGG
>CAYMIP010000018.1:0-39379 GCA_964390575.1 uncultured Desulfocurvus sp.
AGCATGGAGTGGATGCGGGCGTGGGCGTACTGCACGTAGAACACGGGGTTGTCCATGCTCTTTTTGCGCACCAGCTCCAGGTCGAACTCCAGCTGGGAGTCGCTCTTGCGCGAGAGGAACAAAAAGCGCGCGGCATCGGCCCCGACATAGGCCACCACATCGGCCAGCGTCTCGAACTGCCCGGCCCGGGTGCTCATGGCCACCTGCTCGCCGTTTTTCAGCAGGCTCACCAGCTGCACCAGGATCACCGTGAGCGCGCCCTTCCTGCCCAGGGCCTCCACCGCGCCCTGCATGCGCGACACGTAGCCGTGGTGGTCCGCGCCCCAGATGTCGATGACGCGGTCAAAGCCGCGCCCGAACTTGTCGTGGTGGTAGCTGATGTCCGAGGCGAAATAGGTCAGCTCGCCCGAGGACTTCCTGAGCACGCGGTCCTTGTCGTCGCCAAAGTTCGTGCTGCGGAACCACAAGGCCCCGTCCTGCTCATAGGCCAGGTCCCGGGCCTTGAGGTCGGCAAAGGTCGCGTCGACCTTGCTCGGAGCTTCTGGCGCGCCCGCTTCCACCAGGCTCTTTTCCGAGAACCAGACATCATGGCCCACGCGGAAGTCCGTCAGGTCCTTTTTGATGCCCGCCAGGATCTCGTCCACCGCGTGCCGGAAGCAGAGGTCAATGGCAACAGTGTCAGGCTGTTCGAGAATGTCTGGATGCCGTCTATGGACTTCGGCGGCGATGTCCTTGATGTACTCGCCCCGGTAGAAATCCTCTAGATCGGGGATCTCCTGGCCTGCCAGCTGGCGCAGACGCAGCCAGACCGAGTCGCCCAGGATGCGCATCTGGCGTCCGGCGTCGTTGACGTAGTACTCGCACTGCACCTGGTGCCCGGTCTTCTTGAGCAGGCGCGCCAGGGAGTCGCCCAGGGCCGCGCCCCGGCCATGGCCGATGTGCAGCGGGCCGGTGGGGTTGGCCGAGACATACTCCACCTGGACCTTCTGCCCGCGCCCCAGGTCCGACCCGCCATAAGCCGCCCCGGCCCCCTGCACGTCGGCCAGGATGCCGTGCCAGAAGCTTGGGGCAAAGGTCACGTTGAGGAACCCCGGCCCGGCCACCTCCACGCGCGCGAGCTGGTCGGCCCCTCCATCCTGGCCAGGGGCGCGCAGGTCCGCCGCCAAGGCCTCGGCCAGGTCGCGTGGCTTCAGCTTGGCGGCGCCCGCCAGAAGCATGGCCACATTGGCCGAATAGTCGCCGAACTTGCGCTCGCGCGGGGGCTCTATGACGGCCTTCTCCGGCCAGGGCAGGCCGCGTGCGGCAAGCACCCGGTGCAAAACATCCTCAAAATAGCGCTTGGCTTTCATGCATACCCCTCGAAAAATCTCCCCCCTCCTACCACCTTTCACGTCGCAACAAAAGACCCGCCAGGGGCAGGCCCCTGGCGATGACGTGGCCTCCGGCCGCCGGAGGCTGTCCCCTCTTACGGGTATCTCGGCCTGGTGCGCACCAGCTCAAGGAATGCGGCCGGGCCGTTGCTGCGGATGCGCTCGCCGTTTTTGCGCCAGCTTTCCAGCAGGCCTTCCGGCAGGCCGGGATTCTGGCAGGGGAAGTCTAGGCACAGGCCGCAAAAGCTCATCCCGCGCTTGAGAGCGCATTCGCGCACGCCGCAGTTGCCCAGCAGACAGCCGCCCTCGCGGCAGCCCTGGCACGAGCCGCTGGCCAGGAACTCCAGCAGCTGCGCGAACTGCGGGAAGTTGCCCAGGGCCGGGTTCATGGCTGCGAGGCGTTCGGCGTAGGCCGAGAAATTTGGGCCGAGCAGGTCGGTCAGTGCGCGGGCGTGGTTGCGGATGGGGCCGCCGCTGAAGGCCAGGCAGCCGCCGCAGTAGAGTCCGCAGGGCGCGACCAGGCGCAGGGCCTCGCTTTCAATGGGGGCGGGCATGCTGGGCATGGGGGTCTCCTGGCGGCTGGTTGGCCGCCTGTTTCCGCTTTGGCGGCATGGGCAGAGCAGCACGGGCGGCGGCGGCAGGGCTGCCCGGTGCGTCCGGAAAAAGCGGTTCTTCCGGATCAGGCCTGGCCGTTTTTTTTGCCCAGCGGCACGGTGATGGTGAACACGGTTCCCTGGCCCGGTTCGCTCGCCACAAAGATATCGCCCCCGAGCGTCCGGGAAACCAGGTTGTAGACGATCGAGAGCCCGAGCCCGCTGCCGCCTTTTTGCCGGTATGTGGTGTAGAACGGCTCGAAGATCTTGCCCAGGTGTTCCGGCGCAATGCCCTTGCCGTCATCGGTAAAGACGAAGCGCAGCCGCCCCTGCTCCAGGGCGCACGAGATGACGATGCGCCCGACCTGGCCGGGATCAAAGGCGTGCTGCAGGGCGTTCATCACCAGGTTGGTCAGGATCTGGGAAAAGACGCCGGGGTAGGAGTCGATTTCGAGCTCCTGGTCGCAGACAAGCTCCACCGTGAGGGCGGTCTTCTTGAGGTGTGGCCGGAGCGACAGCAGCACCTGCTCCAGATAGTCCCGCAGGTGGAACGCCCGGCGCTCCTCGGTGGAGCGGTCCACGGCCACCTGCTTGAAGCTGCGGATCAGGTCCGAGGCGCGGCGCAGGTTGGTCAGGATCATGCGCGTAGACTCGTCGCACAAGCCCAGGAACTCCTCCAGGTTCGTGCGCTTGAGCGCCCCGGCCCGGAACTCATCGAGCATGACCTTGGTCCTGTCCTCCAGGTGCGAGGCCGCAGTGACGCCGATGCCCACAGGGGTGTTGATCTCGTGGGCCACGCCCGCCACCAGCGCGCCCAGGGAGGCCATCTTCTCGGACTGGATGAGCTGAAGCTGCGCCTGGGACAGGCGCTCCATGGCTTCCGTCAAGTCCTTGTTGGTCGCGGCCAGATCCCTGGTGCGGCTCTGCACCCGCTCCTCCAGGAACTCGTTCAGGTTGCACACCTCGTCCTCAAAGGCGCGGCGCTCCTTTTCGCGTTCTTGCAACGCCTGGGCCATGGAGTCAAAGGCCTGTCCCAGGCGTCCGATCTCGTCGTGGTCATTGGCCAGGCCGGTGCGCGCCTCGAGCTCGCCAGCCCCAAGCCGCACAGCGGCGGCCAGGAGCCCTTGCAGCTTGCGGACCACTGCCACCTCGCCGAGCACCCAGGCCGAACCCACGGACAAGACAGCGGCCACGAACAGCAGGGCCAGATTGCGCTGCACCACGCTGCGCGCACTCGCCAGCGCCTCGTCCACGGGAATCCCCAGCCGGATCATCAGGTACGGGAACGGCGCCCCGGCGAAATGCAGCCGCTTGAAGGCGTACAGCCGCAGCACGCCGTCCACGCCGACTTCCCGGAAGGTGCCCTCGTTCTTCGGGCCGGTCATCCGGGCGATCATCCGGGGCAGATCGGACACCCAGGTGTATTTTTCGGTTTCCGGGAAACGGGTCAGGCGCATGCCCCCGGCGTCGGTCAACGTGAAGACCGACCCCTTTGGCAGCCCGGCAGCGGAAAAAAGACTGCCAAAATGGTTGAGGTCAAAGGCGGCCAGCAAGACGCCCCTGGTTTCACCCGCAGCGCCGGCAACAGGCTGGGCGAAATCGAGGACCACCCGCTTGACGTCCTGGAGGTAGACGTAGTTGCCGGTGACAAAGTCGCCCCTGGTCAAGGCGTCCTTGAAATACGTGGCCTCGGCCAGTTTCCCGTCCTGGTTCGCAAAAGCCTGGGCCGGGGCGCGCGCCAGGACCGCGCCCTTGGCATCGGCCAGGGCCAGGGAAACGTAGACCGGATTGCGCTGCTGGATGTCCGCCAGGAGCTCCTGGCAGGCCGGGCGAGCCAGGCTTCTGACCTCGGAGGTCTTGGCCAGGGTGGCGAGCAGAAGACGCGCATTCTCCACAATGCGCTCGTTGTGCGCGGCCATGTTCTGCACCTGGTGCAGGGCAGAGGTCTCGGCGGCGCTGACCACGTTGTCTTCCAGCTCGCGTCCGGTGAGGACCATGATCACCACGGCAGGCAACGCTGCGGCGAGCATCAGTGCGATCAAACGGGTGCGGATGGATATGGTCATCGTGCTCCCCGTCCCGGTGTCACGGGACCTGACAGGCCTCGGAGTCTCCCCTGTTATGACACTATAGCTTCCCTTCGGCCGCAGTCAAGGAATGCGTTGCGCCCCGCTCCTTCAGGCCCGCCCAGGCTGAGAAACCCTGGGCTGGTGAGCCTGCCGCAGGCCGGGCGCGTTCACTGGGGGGGGCGGTTCAGGCCGGGCGGTTGGCCAGGGTGACGCCCGCAAGGACCATGGCCCCGCCCGCAAGGAGCGCCAGGCCCACGGTCTCGCCCAGGAGCGCGGTGGAAAGCAGCGTGGCGAACACGGGCACGAGGTTGATGAAGATGCTGGCGCGCGGCGCGCCCAGGGCGCGGATGCCGTCATAGTACCAGGTGAAGGCCAGGCCCGTGGCGCAGACGCCCAGGAAGAGCAGGTTGCCCCAGACAACCCAGCTGGCGGACAGGGCCTGGGCCGCAAGACCGGTCAAGAGCGCAGGCGGCAGCAGCAGGGCGTTGCCCAGCAGGCAGGACCAGGTGACGGCGGAAAGCGGCGTGATCTGGCGCAGCACCCGCGCCCCGGCGATGGAATAGGCGGCCCAGGCAACCACGCAGCCCAGGATGAACAGGTCTCCGGTCTCGGCCCCCTGGATGAAGAGCGTGCGCGGGTCGCCGCCGGAGAGGATCACCGCCACCCCGGACAGGGACAGGGCGATGCCCAGGGCCTTCCACGCCGTGACGGGCGCGCGCAGCACCAGGGCCGAATACAGGGCCACGGCGGCGGGCACGCAGGCCACGAGCATGGCCGCCCGCGCCGCCGAAATGCGCGCCAGCCCGGAGAAGAACATGGAATTGTACAAAAACACGCCCGTGAAGCCGAGAAAGGCCACGCCCGCCCAGGCCCCGTGCGGCGGCCGGGGCCGGCGCCCCTCGGCCCGGCAGGACAGCAGGTACAAAAAGGCCGAGGCCGACAAAAAACGCAGGAAGGCCGCCGGAAACGGGCTCATCTCCTGGGCCACGACGCGCCCGGAGACCCACGTCCCGCCCCACAGGGCCATGCAGCCCACCAGCTTGGCGTAGACCACGAGGCCCCCGCCGTGGCCCTGGGCGCGCGCCTGGCTCAGGCTGCGCTCCTGGCTCATGACGCGCAGCCAGGAACGTCGGCGGGCGCCAGCGCCGCCGCCCGCACCGGAGAGCCGTCCAGCCCCAAGAGCGGCAGGCACAGGAACAGGAACCCGGCCCGGGGCAGCGCCTCCAGTCCGCGCAGGTTCTCTATGATGACCAGCCCCGCGCCCAAAAGCGCCCGGTGCGCAGGCAGCGCGCGCGAGCCGTGCGGGTCCGCGCTCGCGGCATCAAGCCCCAGGCCCGACAGGCCCAGCCCGGCCAGCAGCCCTGCGGCATCCGGAGAAAGGTGCGCGCCCTGGGTGTAGTACTCCGGCTGGCCCCAGCGCTCGGCATCGCCCGTGCGCACCAGCACAAAGGCCGGGGCCTGGGCCCGCACCCACGGCAGCTGCGGCTCGATATCCGCCACCGTGACAGCCAGTCCGGACCGGCCGCGCACATCGAGCACCAGGCCCGGCCCGGCAAAGCGCGCCAGCGGCAGCTCGGCCAGGGCCGCGCCACCCGCCAGCACATGGGCGGGCGCGTCCACATGGGTGCCGCTGTGCGCGGGCAGGCTGGCCAGATGCGAGAGATAGCCCTCGGTCTCCAGACTGCCCAGGCGCGTCAGCAGCACCGGCGGGTCGCCAGGAAACAGGGGCATGCCCGGCGCAACCGGCCAGGAAAGGTCGACAATCTGTATGGGGCTGGGCATGGGCGCGAAAATACGCCCCTTCCGGCCGGGTGGCAAGGACGGGACGCCGGAGGCATGTTCTCCTATTCGAGGATGACCTCGCCCTCGAGCCGGGCGTTGTCGGGCACTCTGCACTGCTTGCGGGCGCGGTTGATGACGCGCACATTGCCCGCGCACTTGACCCCGCGTCCGAAGCGCACGTCGCCGTGGACCTCCAGGCGGTCGCAGGCGATGAGCGAGGGCGCGCCCTTGGGGAAGCGCTCCTGGAACATATCGATCTTCTTGTAGTATTTCTGGTCCAGGGCGATCGTGGGCAGGACTGTTGTGCGTTCCGGGCTCTGCTCAATGGTGTCCAGCCTGGTCCGGATGAAGCAGTCGCTCATGACCAGCAACAGGTCCTGGGTGGTCTTCACGGGGGCGAAGCGGGTGCGCGGCACGAGCACGGCCCGGGCGTTTTCAAAGGCCGAGATGGCCGAGCCCATGGCTGTCTCCACCTGGAGCACGGCCGGGGAATCCGGGTCGCGCGGGTCCAGGGTCTTGGGGTTCAGGATGAGGTCCAGCGGCATCATGAGGTTTTCCACAAAGACCTTTTCCAGCACCTCCAGGTCCACCCACAGGGAGTTGGTGTTGAAGTAGAGGTGCTTGTCGATGTCCGCGAAGCTCTCCAGCTCGCTGTCCGGGCACTGGGCCAGCTCGCGCAGCATGAGCCGGCGGGATTCCTTGAGCCGCGCCAGATGTCCGCCCTTGCGGTCCAGGTGCGCGCGCCGCGCCACCTCCATCAAAAAGGGCAAATGCTCCTTGGCCATGTAGCCCAGGAGGCGCGAGTCCATCACAGCGCCCATGTTGTCGGAGTTGGAGATGAAGGCGTAGCGGTAGCCGCGCCGCAGCAGTTTGGACAACAGGCCCGAGGTGACCATGGCCGTGAACACGTCGCCGTGGCCGGGCGGGTTCCATTCCAGCTCCGGGTTCTGGGGCCAGTCGGCCGGGGTCAGGTCGGCCTCCAGAATCTTGGGGTACATGTGCTGCACAAAGGCCAGCGGGATGCCCGTGTCCCCGTTGTCCAGCCCCTCCACCTTGAGCATGGTGTCGCGGTGGGTCTTGAAGCTGTTCATGAAGACCAGCGGCAGGGCGGACTTGTATTTTTTGCGCAGCACCTTGGCCTGGCGCATGATGATGTCCAGAAAGGTGTGGCCGTCCTTCACGGGGATGAGGCTCTTGGCGCGCTCCAGGCCCATACTGGTGCCCAGGCCGCCGTTGAGCTTGATGACCACGGTGTGCTTGAGGGCGGCGCGTCCGGCCTCGATGTAGGGCTCAAGCGACTCGTAGGGCGGCACTTCGCCCTCGGCCACGGGCAGGATCTCGTTGTCGCTGATCTTGCCCTGCGCGCCCTGCATGATCTGCGTGTAGTAGCACTTGAAGACGTTGATCACGATGGACGGGATGCGCCGCTCCTCCATCTTCAGGGCAAAGGGCCGGAACATGGTGTGGACCGCAGAGTCCTGGGCGGTGAGGCATGTTATTTTCATTTCGGCTCCGAGAGGGACGCATCAGCCCCGGCCTTGGGTTCTCCAGCATGCGTAGTATATGCGCAAGGTTGGGGGAAACGCAAGCAGGGGTGTTCACCCGGCGGAGAACCCGGAAAGGCCCGGCGCAGGGTGGACCTGGCCGGGCCGGAGGCCTCGCGGGTGGGCCGCGGAGTTCTTCCGTAGTTGGGGACGTGTTACGAGAGCAGCGCCACGGACGCCTGGCCGCTGCTCACGCCGACCACCAGGCCGTCCAGGGCCGCCGTGCCGCCAAAGCCGGTCACGGCCAGGATCATGTCGCCGGTGGACAGGTTGTACTCGTCCACGGCCTTGTCAAAGTACCCGGTGTCGTCCACGGACCCGATGGCGTCTGCGGTGCGGTAGAGGAACAGCTGCTGGCCGGGCACGCCGCCCATGAGGCGCATGGTGGTGGAATCGTAGCTCATTGCGGTCTCCTGTTGTTGATGGTTGCGGTTAGGCCAGGGCCGCGTCGTCGTCGCAGTCGATCTCCACCACGCCGTCCTCGTCGATGAGCACAGTCCCGGCGGAGAGCAGGTGGTCCACCAGGTGGGCGGCCTTCTCGGGCACCCAGTCGGTGTAGACCTTGAGCTCCTGGCCCTCGGCCAGGCCGATGGCGCTCTTGTGGTAGAGGAAGCACTTGCGGGTGCCCGCCACCAGCGGCAGGGCGGTGTGGAACATCCAGGTGATGCCGAGCCACATGCGCGACTCCGTGCCCTTGAGCCAGGGGTACTTGTCGCCCGCGAAGTCGGCGCTCTTGAATTCGCTGATGTCGAGCAGCTCGTTCCACTGGTGCGCGCCCACCACGGCGAAGCGGTTGCCGTCGTCCGGCACGTCCTTGGAATTGAGCGCGGCAAAGGCCTCCAGGACCTTGGCCTTGGTCAGGCCCTTGCCGCCCTCGGGCACCACGTTGCCGGTCTGGTCCAGCTTGACCATGATCAGTTCGTCGATCTTGCGGCCCAGGGCATAGGCCCCGGCGTTGGCCACCACCAGGCGCTCGTCGTGGTTCTCCTTGAGCTCGTCGAGCTTGTCCACGTAGTCCGCGCCGTACCAGTCCTCAAGGGTGGCAGTGACGGTGGAGTGGGCCACGTTCATGAGCGGCACGTTGCCGTGGCGGGTCTTCTTGCCGGCGGCGCCCTTGCCGTTCTTCTGGAACACGGCCGTGGCGCCCTTGACGCCGGTCTTCAGGCGCACGGTGTTGCGCAGCTTGCTGCCGCGCTGCTGATAGGCCTCGTGCACATCGGCCACATACATGGCGATGAACGAGTTGGTGATGCTGGTGGACATGGATATCCTCCGCGTACAGTCAGGGTTCCGGGGGGCCGGGTGTCCCGAGGGCTTCGCCGCGCGCCGCTGGAGGTCGCCAGGGGGGGTCGTGTTGCCGACACCGGGGGAAGGGGCTCCGGCGCGCGGCGAAGCGGGGCCGGGTGCGGACCCACAACAGGCCCGCTGGCGCGAGTATAGTCCGGGTTTCGGACGCGGACATAAATCACCCCTGTTTGGCCGCTCAAAGGACAAAAATTCCGGGTTGACAGGGTTTGCGGGAAGGGGCCGAAAAGGGGCAGGCAGATGCCTCCGGCGGCCAGGGGGCCTGAGGCCCCCTGGGCCCCCCATCTGGCTGGACAGAGCGGCGAAGGCAGATGCCTCGGCAGGCCTTGCCGCAACAATGCGCGCGGTTGGCCTGTTTTGGAGCGAAGGCGTAAAGGCACAGAGCAAGGACGCCCTCCCGTGACGCACCAACGCGAAGGGCTCCTTCCGGGCCCAGCTGCGCCTGCTCCTGCGGCACGCCAAACACATAATTTGACTATTTCGTAAACAGCGGTGCTTCATTTTTGCGTTCCTGGAACAACAACGAAACTTCAGCCTTGCGGCCACATCCTCACAGATGTCGCTAAATCAGCATGTTACGATTACGTCCGCACATTGGCCCGGCTTTTGCTTTTCTCCAGGCAAGTGGGCACGAAAACGCAGGCGCCATGACAAATGTGTATTCTGCCCCGGCAAGTGGTCTTGGCAGCCCAGTTCAACCCTTGGCCAAGGGTGCGCACACGGTGCAGAATTCCGGCAGATGCTCCAGCGCAAGCGATTACGACGTGATTGACACATTTGTGAAGGCGTTGCCCTGGCCGGGCGGAACAACCACCGGCGGGGCGTTTCCCCCAGACGACAGCGGCAAGGAGATCCCTCAATGAACGCAGCGGATACGGCATTTGTTCTCATCAGCGCGGCCATGGTCATGTTCATGACCCCGGGCCTGGCGCTCTTCTACGGCGGCATGGTGCGCAGCAAAAACGTGCTCGGCACCGTCATGCAGAGCTTCATCCTGCTTGGCCTGGCCAGCATCATCTGGGCCGTGGCGGGCTATACCCTGGCCTTTGGCAAGGACATCGGCGGGCTCATCGGCGGCCTGGACTTCCTGTTCCTGAACGGCGTAGGCATGGACGCCACGGGCGGGCCGGTGGAGAACATCCCGCACCTGGCCTTCATGATCTTCCAGTGCATGTTCGCGGTCATCACGCCCGCGCTCATCACCGGCGCCTTTGCCGAGCGCATGCGCTTCGGCGGGTTCCTGGTGTTCAGCGCCCTGTGGCTGCTCGTGGTCTATGCGCCCATGGCCCACTGGGTCTGGGGCAAGGGCTGGCTGGCCGAGCTGGGCGCCCTGGACTTCGCGGGCGGCGCAGTGGTGCACATGAGCTCCGCCGCCGCGGCCCTGGCCGCCACCTTTGTGCTCGGCAAGCGCAAGGGCTACGGCACTGCGCCCTTCATCCCCCACAACCTGCCCATGACGGTCCTGGGCGCGGGCATCCTGTGGTTCGGCTGGTTCGGCTTCAACGCCGGCTCCGCCCTGGCCGCCGACGGCCTGGCCGCCAACGCCTTTGTGACCACGCACCTGGCCGCCGCCGCTGCGGCCCTGTCCTGGATATTCATGGAATGGAAGCATTCCGGCAAGGCCACGACCCTGGGCGCAGTGTCCGGCGCTGTGGCTGGCCTAGTGGCCATCACCCCGGCGGCCGGGTTCGTCACCCCCATGCCCGCCATCCTGATCGGCCTGGTGGGCGGCGTGCTCTGCTTCTTCGGCGTGCTTTTGAAAAACAAGTTCGGCTACGACGACTCCCTGGACGTGGTGGGCATCCACGGCGTGGGCGGCACCTGGGGCGCCATCGCCACCGGGCTCTTCGCCAGCATCAACAAGGCCACCGGGCTTTTCTATGGCAATCCGGGGCAGCTTTGGATACAGTTGGTCTCAGTCGCGGCCACGTGGGCCTTCTGCTTCGTGGCCAGCCTGATCCTGTTCAAGCTCGTGGACGCCACCATTGGCCTGCGCGCCAGCGAGGAAGAGGAAGTGCGCGGACTGGATCTTTCCCAGCACAACGAGACCGGCTACCAGGCATAGCCCCCCCCAAGATCAGAGAAGGAGCCATATCATGAAGAAAGTCGAGATCATCACCCGCACCTTCAAGCTGGATGACGTCAAGGCGGCCCTGGCCGAGATCGGCGTCAAGGGCATGACCGTGAGCGAGGTCAAGGGCTTTGGCCGCCAGGGCGGACACAAGGAAGTCTACCGAGGCGCCGAGTACCAAGTGGACTTTGTGGTCAAGGTCAAGATCGAGGTCGTGGTCGAGGACGCCCGCGTGGCCGACGTCATCAGCGCCGCCAGCAAGGCCGCCCGCACCGGCCAGGTGGGCGACGGCAAGATCTTTGTCCTGCCCGTGGACGAGGTGGTGCGCATCCGCACCGGCGAGACCGGGGACGCTGCCATCTAGGCAGCCCCACCCCCGCTGACAATGGCCAGCGAGCCCGCAAGCGAACCCACCGGACCGGTCCTGCCGCCCTCAGCGTTGAGGCTGCGGCAGGGCCGGTCCTCTCTGGCCGAGGCCGCCCGCGCAGGCGACCTGCCCGGCTACCCGGCCGCCGCCGCAAGCCTCATGGACGCCTATTTCCAGGAGCGCCTGGCCGAGCTCCACGACCCCGGCATCCCCCCCGATTCCCCCCCCTTCGCCCTGATCGCCGTGGGCGGCTATGGCCGGGGCGAGCTCTGCCCGGCCTCGGACGTGGACGTGCTGGTGCTCTACGAGAACGCCGTGCCGCAGAGCGCCGAGGAGCTCTCGCGCGGGCTGTTCCACCCGCTCTGGGACCTGGGCCTGGACCTGGGCCACGGGGTGCGCGCCCTGAAGGACGGCCTAGCCCTGGCCCGGGAGGACACCCAGGTCTTGACCTCGCTGCTCGACACCCGGCTCATCGCCGCCTCCGGGCCAGAGGGCGCGCGCGTGCTGGAGCGTTTCCGGCGTGAATTTTCGGAACGGGTGCTGGCAGGCGCGGCCGCGTCCTTCGGCCAGTGGGTGCTGGCCCACAACGCCACCCGCCGCGCCGAGTACGGCGACTCCAGCGGCCTGCTCGAGCCGGACCTGAAGAACGGCCTGGGCGGCCTGCGCGACGCGCACCAGATCCACTGGCTGCTGGACCTGCGCACCAACGCGGCCCGGCCCTTCACCCCCGGCGACCGCGAGGCCCTGGACCAGGACTACGCCTTTGTGCTGGCTGCGCGCACGGCCCTGCACCTGGCCGCCGGGCGCAAGACCGACCGCCTGTCCTTCGATTTCCAGCCCCAGGTGGCCCGGGCCCTGGGCTTTGCCGGGGCCGAGCCCGGCAACGGCGCGCAGGCCGCAGGCCTGGCCACCGGCCTGGCTGTGGAGACCTTCCTGTCGCGCCTGCACCAGAGCATGACGCGCATCCGGGCCATGCGCCAGGCCTGCTGGCTGGAGGCCTTCCCGCCCCAGGCCCACGCCCCGGCCCTGCCGCCCGGCACCCCGCAGGGCATCGTGGACACGCCCACGGGCGTGGCTTTTGCCCCGGACACGGCCGAGCCCGGACCATCGCCGGAGCTGATTCTGGCCCTGTACGTGGCCGCGGCCAAGGCCGCCCGGCCCATGGCCTGGTCCGCCCTGCGCGCCACCCGCAGCGCCCTGGCCGAACCCCAGACGCGCGCGGCCTGGGCCTCCCTGCCCGGAACCCTGGCCGCCTTGGTGGCCATCTTCCGCGCCTCTGGCCGCGATGCCGAGAGCTCGCCGCTGTCCCTGGTGTCGGGCCAGGCGTCCGGTCGGATGTCAGGCCGCACCAGGCCAGCAAACGGCCTGGTGCGCGCCCTGAAGGGCTTCTTCGCCCCGGCCCGGGTGCCCGGCGCCGAGCCCGAGGCCGCCCCTGTGGACACCGCCCCGGCCCTGTCCACGGCCCTACAGTCCATGCTCGACACGGGCCTCATCGCCGCTCTGGTGCCGGAGTTCGCGCCCGTGGAACACCTGGTGCAATTCGACGATTTTCATATCCACCCCGTGGGCAAGCACACCCTGGAGGTGGTGCGCGCCCTGGCCGCCATGCTTGGCCCCGAGCAGACAGATCAGACCGGCCAGACAGATCAGGCAGGCCAGGCCGGCGGCGACCCCTGGCTGGCCGAGCGCGCCCGGTCCATCCCGCACTTCGAGCGCCTGCTGCTGGCCGGGTTCGCCCACGACCTGACCAAGCCCGACCGCGACCACGCAGGCACTGGCGCGCACCTGGCCGAGACCATCCTGCGCCGCCTGGGCGCGGACGAGGACGCCATCGCCGACGTGGCCTTCCTGGTGCGCGAACACCTGCTCATCCCCAAGACCGCCACCCGCCGCGACCTGGCCGACGAGTCCGTGGCCGCCCGCCTGGCCGAAATCTGCGGCAGCACCGAGCGCCTGGACATGCTGCACCTGCTCGCCGTGGCCGATTCAAGCTCCACCGGCCCGCGCGCCTGGAACCCCTGGACCGCGTCGCTGTTCTCCGAGCTGACCTTGAAGGCCCGGCACCTGCTCACCAGCGGCCCCCTGGCCGAGCCCCGGGCCGTGGAGCGCAGCCGCGAGGTGCGCGAGGCCGCGCTCAGCCTGGCGGAACAGGCCAGTCCGGTTCTTCCGCGCGAGTACGCCGAGCAATGTTTGGAGCGCATGCCCGCCCGGGCCGCCCTGGTGCTCGACGCGCCGACCCTGGTGCGGCACATGGAGCTGGCCCGGCGCTTCCGGCACAGCCTGGACGAGGATCTGGTGCGCAAGCCCTCGGGCAAGGCCGGCATCGGCGTGGTGGAGATCGTTGCCGTGCCGCTGCCCGGCGCCCACGCCTTCCAGGTCAGCCTGGCGGCCCTGGACCAGCCGGGGCTCTTCGCGGTCATGGCCGGGGTGCTGGCCCTGCACGACCTGAACATCCTCTCGGCCGAGGTGCTGACCTGGACCGGCACGCCCGCCGCAGGGGGCGGCGGCAACATGGCGCTCGACCTGTTCGTCGTTGAGGAGCCCCTGGGCGGGCAGCACCTGGACGAGCAGCACCTGGCCGAGCTCTGGGCGCGCATCCGCCGCGCAGTGGGCTACGCGCTCACAGGCAAGCTCTCCCTCGAATACCGGCTGGAGCAGAAGCGCAGCTCGCCGCTGGCCGTGCCCAGCCGCGCGCCCAAGGCCCGGCGCAAGGTGCGCGTGGACAATGAGGCCAGCGACTTCTTCACTGTTGTGGAAATAGCCGCGCCGGACCGCCTGGGCCTGCTGCACGACCTGGCCCGCGCCCTGGCCGACCTGCGGGTGGAGATCCACCTGGCGCGCATCGCCACCAGCGTGGGCCGCATCCACGACGTGTTCTACGTGCGCGATGCAGGCGGTCAGAAGATCGTTGACCCGGTCCAGGCGGAGGAACTCAAGAAGGCGCTTCTGCACGCGTCAAAATGAACAGGGCCGGACAAGCTGCCTCCTCTTTCAGCGCGTCATCCAGGACGGGGCGCGGCTGCGCAGCAAGGTCTCCTGGATCTGGACGATGAAGTTGGCGAGATCCTTGCTGTTCGCCGCAGAGGCCTGGACAAAGATCTCGCTCTTTCCGGAAAAGGAATGGACCACCGCGCCCACCTTCATCGTGCGCCACCAGGCGACAATGAGCACAACGCCGATGAGCAGGAGCAACAGCGCGCCGCCCTTCTCCTGGCTCGTGGCGAGGCTGTACAGCCCGCAGGCCCCGAGGAGCAGGCCCAGCACAAGGAGCCAGGTCTTGGAGGTCGAGACCAGGCCAAAGGAATCCACGCTGCGCAGGGGAATGATGGTGGACTCCTCCTGCGCGCCCTCGCCAGACACCTGGTAGACCCGCTTGTTCGTCAGCACAGCCAGTGTCGCCACGGTGGAAAATGGCGTTGCCATCCTTTTCCCCTGGACCCGCGCAAGCTCCGTTTCCTCCGTCAATGGGCACACACTGGACATGTCGTTCTCCTGTTTCGGATGTGGCCGCCCCCAGGCGGGAGAAGCGTCATGCACAACTGCCGCCTTACCTAACAAAACCACCAGCGTAGCGCAACACGGGCGCTGATCTTCACCGGGCCGAACCCGGCCCGCCCTCCGCGCCCCGTTGCCAGGCCCCGCGCTTTGGGCTAGCTTCCGGGCACCGTCAAACCCAAGCCCCGGAGGCCTCCATGCGCCCAGCCTGCACCACCCTCGTCACAGCCCTCCGCGCCGCCATCTTCAGCGCCGCCATCTTCAGCGCAGTCGGGCTGCTCCTCGCGCCCGCGCCCGGCCAGGCCTTCAGCCTGGGCGAACTGTTCGGCTCCCGCGTGGACAAGGCCTTGCTGGCTCAGGTACCCCAGGACAAACGCGCTGGCATCGACAAGGCCGACTTCGAACTGGCCGTGGCAGGCGAGGAGGTCAACCTGGCCAAGCTCAAAGAGGAGCTGGCGGACAAGCAGAACGACCTGGCCAGCCTGGCCACCAAGCTGGCCAAGACCCAGGCCAAGGCCGCTGAACTGGCCCTGGACACCGCCCGCATCGACGCCGTGGAGGCGGAAAACCTGGGCCTGAAAGAGGACAACCTGAAGCTCCAGGCCGAGCTGCGCGTGGACCGCACCAAGAACGAGGCCGAGCGCATCCAGCTCAAGGCCAAGATGGACCAGACCGACCTGTTCGTGCGCGACCTGAAGGAACGCGTGGCCGCCAAGGAGCGGTCTTTGGCCGGACTCAAAACCCGCCGCGCCGCATCAACCACCGCATCAACCGCCACGCCAACCACCATGCCAACGGCGGCCAAGACCCCCACGCCCGAGCCCCTGGAGATCATCAACAAGCAGCCCGACGCACCCGAAGCGCCCGAAGCCAAGCCCGCGCCCGAGGCGGACCTGAAGAACTGAGGGAAGAGCCTCCGGCGGCCGGGGGGCATGATGCCCCCCGGACCCCCTCATCGGGCTGGCCACAACAATGCGCGCGGGTTTTCCGGCGAAGACGCCGCAAAGCCCCGCGCGCGGTTGGCCCGTTTGAGAGTGGGGGGAAGAAGAAAGCCCCTCGTGACTTCCCATGACCCACACAAGCCGAAAGGGCTGTTTCAGGTTCCTCCTGAAACAGCCCTTTCGGCGCAATGGGGGGTTCCAAGGGGCCTCAGGCTTGGCCGCCGGAGGCAATCCTTGCCTTCTCTTCCCCTGTCCTCTCCGCCCTAGCGGCGCAGCTTGCGGCCTTTGGGGGTCTGGGCGTCGTTCACTTCAAGCGGCAGGGCGTCGCCGGGCTGGAGCTGCGCTGCGGACGAGGCGCCCTGCTGCTGGCCGAGGGTGGCCAGTCTGGTCACGATGACCTCGGGATTGGGGTAGGTGTCCTTGAGGGAGAGCAGGATCTCTCTCGCCTTGGGGATGTTGCGTTCGGCCTCGTAGGCATCGGCCAGGAGAAAGGCGCTCATGACCTTGACCTCCTGCGGGGCCTTGTCCAGGGCCAGGATGTTCTCCAGGATGCCCCTGGCCTTGGCCCACTGCCATGACAGGCCGTAGGTCTGGGCCAGCTCGTACATGGCCCGGCTTTTGGTCTCCACGTCCTTGGCCTGGCCCAGGCACTGGGTCAGCAGGTCCACGGCCAGATCGTGCTTGCCCTGGGCGCGGTTGGCCACGGCCATGCGCATCTGGGCCTGCACGGCCTTGGCCGCGTCGCCGCCGCTCGTGTCCTGGCAGCGGCCCCAGGCATCCACGGCCTTTTTGCGCTGGCCTTGCTGCTCGTACAGCTCGCCCAGGCGGAACAGGAGCGACCAGTTGGCCTCGGGCCTGCTGTTGTACTCCAGGGTGGCGGTCTCCAGCAGCGTCACGGCCTTGCCCAGGTCGCCCTTGACCCCGGAGGCGATCTCCACCAGCCGCGTCCAGGCCTCCAGGCGGTGCTTGCCCTGCGGATCGGCCTGGAGGTAGCGCTCATAGGCTGTCTCGGCCTCCAGGAAGTAGCCCCCGGCGTAGGCGTCGCGGGCGATGGCCAGGTCCAGGGCCGGGCCCACGGGCGCCCCCCGGTCGCAGGCCGCGGCAAAGGCCAGGGCCAGGGTGATGACCAGAACCTGGGCGCAGCCGTAAGCGGCTCGGCGTGGGCTCGGCAGCGTCATGGCGCCGGTTTCCTTGTGCTTATGCTTCTTCCGTGGTGTCCAGGTCCAGGGCCTCGATGTCCGCGACCTCCAGCCCCTGGCGCTGCACCAGGTCGAACCCGCCCACCACGTCTCCGGCGGCCAGGCGCACCAGGCGCACGCCCTGGGTGGCGCGGCCCAGGTTCAGGCTCACCTGCTGCACCGGGAAGCGCACGATCTTGTTGGCGCTGCTGAGCACCACCATCTGGTCGGTATCGGCCACCATCAGCGCGCCAATGACCTTGCCGGTCTTGTCGGTGACGCGCATGTTGATGATGCCCATGCCGCCGCGCGACTGCGCCCGGTACTGGTCCAGCGGGGTGCGCTTGCCGTAGCCCAGCTCGCTCACGGTGAGCACCTGCTCGCGGTCCGGGTCGCCGGTGACCACGCCGGCCATGACGCGATCCTTGCCGCGCAGGGCGATGCCCTTGACGCCCGCCGCCGTGCGGCCCATGGGCCGGACTTCCTCCACCGGGAAGCGGATGGCCTTGCCCTGCTCGGTGATGAGCAGCACGTTGGCCTCGTCCTTAACGTCGCAGACCATCATCAGCTCGTCGCCTTCCTTGAGGGTCACGGCGCGGATGCCGCTGGCGCGGATGTTGGCGTAGAGCGCGGAGGAGGTGCGCTTGACCATGCCCCGGCGGGTGACGAAGAGGAACTGGCGGTCCTCGAGGAACTCACGCAGGGTGATGGCCGTGGCGATGTTCTCGTCCTTCTCCAGCGGCACCAGGTTGGCGATGTGCGCGCCCTTGGCGTAGCGCCCGGCCTCCGGCACCTGGTGGGCCTTCATCTGGTACATGCGGCCGCGGTTGGTGAAGAGCAGCAGGTACTGGTGGTTGCTGGTCATGAGGAAGGTGTGCACAAAGTCGCCGTCGCTGGTGCTCACCCCGGCAATGCCTTTGCCGCCGCGCTTCTGCTGCTGGTAGTGCGAGAGGTTGGTGCGCTTGATGTAGCCCCGGCGCGACAGGGTGATGACCGCCTCTTCGTCGGGGATCAGGTCCTCG
Organism: uncultured Desulfocurvus sp.; assembly: GCA_964390575.1. GTDB lineage: Bacteria > Desulfobacterota > Desulfovibrionia > Desulfovibrionales > Desulfovibrionaceae > Humidesulfovibrio. Next base: position 17,738 of record CAYMIP010000018.1, read on the forward strand.
ATGGCGATGTCCGTGGCCTCCTCGGCCACGATCTGCGTCTTGCGGGGCGTGGCGTAGTTCTCGCGGATCTCCTTCAGCTCATCGCGGATGACGCCCCGGAGCACGGTCTCGTCGGCCAGGATGCTCTTGAAGTAGGCGATGCGCTTCAGAAGCTCGGCGTATTCGTCCAGGAGCTTCTCGCGCTCCATGTTGGTCAGCCGCTGCAAGCGCATTTCAAGGATGGCCTGGGCCTGGATCTCGGTCAGACCAAAGCGCTCGCCGAGTCCGGCCTTGGCCTCGACCACGGTCTTGCTGGCGCGGATCAGGGCCACCACCTCGTCGATGCGGTCCAGCGCGATCTTGAGGCCTTCCAGGATGTGGGCGCGCGCCTCGCTCTTGTCCAGGTCGAACTGGGTGCGGCGGATGATGACCTCGCGCCGGTGCTCCAGGAAGTAGGACAGGATCTGCTTGATGTTGAGCAGCATGGGCCGGTTGCCCACCACGGCCATCATGTTGATGCCAAAGGAGCTTTCCAGCGGGGTGAACTTGTACAGGGCGTTGATGACGATGTCGGCGATGGCGCCGCGCTTGAGCTCCAGCACGATGCGGATGCCCTTGCGGTCACTCTCGTCGCGCAGGTCGACCACGCCCTCGATCTTCTTGTCGATGACCAGGGCGGCGATCTTCTCCACCAGGCTCGACTTGTTCAGCGCGTAGGGAATCTCCGTGATGACGACGTTTTCCTTGCCACCCTTCTTGGCCTCCTCCACGTTCAACACGCCGCGCATCTTGATGCTGCCGCGTCCGGTCAGGTAGGCGTCGGCCAGGCCGCGGCCCGTGTAGACCATGCCGCTCGTTGGGAAGTCCGGCCCCTTGATCATGGGCAAGAGGTCGCGGGCCGTGCAGTTGGGATTGTCCAGCACGAAGAGGGTGGCCAGAATGAGCTCGCCCAGGTTGTGCGGCGGAATGTTCGTGGCCATGCCCACGGCAATGCCCGAGGTGCCGTTCAGGAGCAGGTTGGGCACCTTGGCCGGGAGCACCACGGGCTCTTCCAGCGTGTTGTCGTAGTTCGGCCGGAAGTCCACGGTCTTCTTCTCGATGTCGCCCAAAAACTCGCTGGTCAGCTTGGACATGCGCACTTCGGTGTAGCGCATGGCCGCCGCGGCGTCGCCGTCGATGGAGCCGAAGTTGCCCTGCCCGTCCACAAGGGGATCGCGCATGGAGAATTCCTGGGCCATGCGCACCAGGGCGTCGTACACGGCCGTGTCGCCGTGGGGGTGGTACTTGCCGATGACGTCGCCGACCACGCGGGCCGACTTCTTGTAGGCGCGGTTGTAGGCGTTGCCCAGCTCGTGCATGGCGAACAGGATGCGCCGGTGCACGGGCTTGAGGCCGTCGCGCACGTCCGGGATGGCGCGGCCCACGATGACGGACAGCGAGTACTCCAGATAGGACTTCTGCATCTCGCGTTCAATGGTGACGTTCTGACTCACGTATATCCTCCGTATAGGACGGGCGGAGCGGCGCTGGGGGAGGAGGCTTTCCCTCTTCCCCCAGACCCCCGGCTCCACCAGGGGGCCTGAGGCCCCCTGGACCCCCCGATGGGGTGTTTCCAGGGAAACCTGTCAGGTCAACTTTAAAGATCTGCAATGAACTCCAACAACTGAGGGTTCCAAGGGGAATCATTCCCCTTGGCAAGGGCCTGGGGGCAGCGCCCCCAAGACCAATCCCCCCTCTCGTCTCACCTAAATATCCAATTCTTCCACTGTCATGGCGTTGCGTTCGATGAACTCCCGGCGCGGCGCCACGGCGTCGCCCATGAGTTCGCTGAAGATGCGGTCGGCCTCTTCCGCGTCGCGGACGACGACCTGCAACAGGGTGCGTTTTTCCGGGTCCATTGTGGTCTGCCACAGCTGCTCCGGGTTCATTTCGCCCAGGCCCTTGTAGCGCTGCACTGTGTAGCCCTTGTGCGACTCCTCGAGCACGGTGGCCAGCAGGCTGAAGAACCCGCTGACACGGATCTCGGCGCTCTCGGCGCGCAGCAGGCTGAAGTCCTCGCCACCGCAGTCGGTGACCAGGGCGAGGTAGGTCTCCTGGGCCTTGCGGTAGGTCTTGGAGGCGAAGAAGTCCACGGCCAGGCGCGTGCGGTGCCCGTTTGGGCCGGTGAAGACCACGAACACGCGGCGCTCGCTCTCGTCCTCCTCCACTTCCAGCACGGCCTTGAACCCGGCGGTCAGGGCCGGGCCCACCAGCTCATCCAGGCCGCGCATGGCCGCATCGACCAGAGGCTGGATCGGGTTGGCCACGGGCTCGCCGTTTTCGTCCAGCTCCTGCTCCTCACCCGCCATTTCGGCCAGGGCAACAGTGATGAAGTCCTGGGGCGTAACGCGCGCGGCCTGGGCCAGGGCCAGGAACAGCGCCTCCTCAAGGCCCATGTGCAGGGCCTCGCGCACGCGGTCCTTGAGCTGCCGGATGGCGTCGAGCAGCTTGCGCAGCTCCTTGCCGGTGAACTCGCGCGGGGCGGAGTCCTGACCCCCTCCGTTCGCATTGGCGGTGCGGGCGGTGAGGGCCTTCTCGGCCTGGGAGAGCAGGAAGGCGTGCAGCTCCTTCTCGTCCTTGATGTATTTTTCGAACTTGCCCTTGTGCGCGCGGAACAGCGGCGGCTGGGCAATGTAGATGTTGCCCCGGTCGATGAGCTCCCGGTACTGCCGGAAGAAGAAGGTCAGCAGAAGGGTGCGGATGTGGCTGCCGTCCACGTCGGCGTCGGTCATGATGACGATCTTGTGGTAGCGCAGGCGCTCGAAGTCCGGCCCCTGGTCGTCGTCGCCGCCGTTGCCCGGCACGCCCACGCCCATGGCCGTGATGAGGTTGCGGATCTCCTTGTTGCCGAGCATCTTGTCGTAGCGCACCTTCTCCACGTTCAGGATCTTGCCGCGCAGGGGCAGAATGGCCTGGATGCGCGGGTTGCGGCCCTGTTTGGCCGAACCGCCTGCGGAGTCGCCCTCGACAATGAAGATTTCCGATTCCAGCGGGTCCTTGCTCTGGCAGTCCGCCAGCTTGCCGGGCAGGGAATTGTCGGACAGGGCCCCTTTTCGCCGGACGAGATCACGGGCCTTGCGGGCGGCCTCGCGGGCTCTCGCCGCGTCCACCACCTTCTCGATGATGTTCCGGGCCTCCTTGGGGTTCTCCTCCAGAAACATGGTCAGCTTTTCATAGACCAGGGTGGCCACCAGGCCCGCCACCTCGGAGTTGCCGAGCTTGGTCTTGGTCTGGCCCTCGAACTGCGGCGAAGGCAGCTTCACGCTGACCACGGCGGTCAGGCCCTCGCGCACATCCTCGCCAGACAGCTTCTCTTTGAGCTTCTTGGACAGGTCGGACTTCTGGATGTAGGTGTTCAGCGCGCGCGTCAGGGCGGTCTTGAAGCCCGCCAGGTGCGTGCCGCCCTCGATGGTGCGGATGTTGTTGGCAAAGGTCAGGACGTTTTCCTTGTAGCCGTTGTTGTACTGCACGGCGATCTCGGTGACCACGGTGCCGCCATCACCCTCGGACTCGCCGATGTTGTAGATCAGGTCGTGGACAGCCGTCTGGCCCTGGTTCAGGTCCTCCACAAAGGAGCGGATGCCGCCCTCGAACTTGAAGCTGTCCTTGTCCCCGGTGCGCTCATCGGAGAACTCGATCTCCAGACCCCGGTTCAGGTAGGCCAGCTCCTGCAAGCGCTTCTTGAGCACGGCGTATTCGTACTGGTTGGTCTCGAAGATATCGTCGTCCGGCTTGAAGCGGATCTTGGTGCCATTGCCCACGGCCTCGCCAATGTCCTCCACCTGGGTCACGGGCACGCCGCGCTCGTAGGTCTGGCGGTAGGAGCGGCCGCCGCGCTTGACCGTGGCGGTGAGGCTCTCGGACAGCGCGTTGACCACGGACACGCCCACGCCGTGCAGGCCGCCGGAAACCTTGTAGGCGTTGTTGTCGAACTTGCCGCCCGCGTGCAGGATGGTCATGACGACTTCCAGCGCCGTCTTTTTCTCCTTGGGGTGCATGTCCACGGGAATGCCGCGGCCGTTGTCGGACACGGTGACGGAGTTGTCCATGTGCAGCGTCACGCGCACGCGGGTGCAATGCCCGGCCATGGCCTCGTCGATGGAGTTGTCCACCACCTCGTAGACCAGGTGGTGCAGTCCGCGCACGTCAGTGGAGCCGATGTACATGGCCGGGCGCTTGCGCACCGCAGAGAGCCCCTCAAGAACAGTGATGCTGTCCGCTGTGTAGGCAGCGGCGTTTTTCTCTTTCTCGGTCATTTAGGCGTTTTCCTCGGCGTAGTAGGTCTCTTCTTGAATCATCATGGGCATGATGATGACGCTGTAGTTCTGGTCCTTGTCTCCGGCGATGCCGCAGGGCGCCTCGGCCCCGGTGAGGATGAAGGTCACCTGCTCGGAGGTGTAGTGCGAGAGGATCTCGATCAGGTTGCGCGTGGGAAAGGCGATGCGCTGCAGGTCGCCCTGGAACGTGGCCGCCAGGGGCTCCTGGGCCGTGCCCACGTCCTGGCCCTGGCTGTAGAGCACCACCTCGCCCGGGCTGAACAGGAAATACGTGCAGCGGTTGGAGTCGGTGTTGAAGATGCTGATGCGCTCCAGGGACTCCATAAGTTCGCCGCGTTGCAGGGTCAGTCGCGAGGACGCCGGATCCTTCAGCTTGGACAGGAATCCCTGGTAGTTGGGATACTGGTAAAAGGACAGCGGCAGGCTGAAGGTCTCGCGCTTGTCGCCCGTGCGCAGGAACAGGCGCTTCTCGCCCAGGGACAGCTCTATTTCCTCAGAACCGAGCCATTTTTTTAGCTCTGACAAGTACTTGCGCTGGATGAGCGCACCCTCGCGCGGGAGCAGGGCATGGATGTCGTCGTTGACGAAGGTGAACATGGCGAACTGGTGGCCATTCAGGCCGCAGACCTCCACGCGCTTGCCAGCGGCGTCCTGCTCGGGCTTGATGAACAGGCAGGCGATGGCCTCCATGCTGTCCTCGTCGCTGATACAGAAGGCGATCTTCTCGATGATCTCGTGCAGGAAATCGCCGCTCCAGAACACGGTCCCGCCCTCGGGGCCATCAGGAAAAGGCGCAAAGGCCTGGAACCAGTCCGGCTCGTTGGCGGGCAGCTTGTATTTGCGGCTGCCCTGCTCCACCAGCACGTTCTTGCCCTCGGCGTCGGCCTTCAGGGTCAGCTCGCCCGGGGGCAGCTTGCGCACCAGGTCGCAGAAGGCCCGACCCTGCACGCCCACCCGGCCCGGCGTGTCCACCCTGGCCGGATACTCGCCGCAGAACTCCAGGCTGGAGTCCGTGGACATTATTTTCAGGCTGCCCTCAGCCGCCTCCAGCCAGATGCTGCGCAAAAAGGCCGCTCCGGTCTTGGCCGGAATGATGCCTGCGGACTTCTGCAAGCCCTCAATGATCTCGTCCCGGTTTACCTTCACAAACATAAGTATTCTCCTTGGATGGCTTCTATGAGCAGCCCCGTTTTGTTCGAAACAGTGGCAACATCCTAAATTTCATGACCTTACTACAAACATTGTTTGTCGTTTCACAGGAACACCATGTTCTTTCACGCGCGCCAAACACAGCTCAACCCACTTGCCGACAACGAACCTTCAAATCCTTCAACAGTTGTTTCATTTCCTTGCCATCTTCTTGTATTTCTTTAATTTTCTTTACTGAATAAATGACTGTGCTGTGGTCCTTGCCACCAAAGGTGCGGCCCAGGGTGGGATAAGACAGACCGAGCATTTCCCGGCAGAGGTACATGGCCACCTGCCGGGCCAGGGCTATGATCTGCCGCCGGTCCTCGCCCATGACGTCCTTGCGCTTGACCTGATAGTGCTGGCACACGGTGTCCACTATGCTGTCTGATGTGACCTTGGGCAGGTCCCGTTCCTCGGTATTGGACAGGATCTGCTCAAAGTCCCGCGCCGAGATGTCCTTGCGCACCAGTTCGCGGAAGGCCAAGAGCTTGATGAGGATGCCGTTCAAGGCTCGGAAGTTTTGGAAGCGCTGGGCCAGGGTCAAAATTTGTTCTTTGGACAAGGGCAGCTTTTTGGCCCGCACGCGCTCCTGGATGAGGGCCACGCGGATCTCCAGGTCCGGCTGCTTGAGGCTCACCACCAGGCCGCCTTCCAGGCGCGAGCGCAGGGCCGGGATGAGGTCCTCGTAGCCGCCGATGCGGTCCTGGCAGGTGAAGACCATCTGCCGCTTGTCATCGTAGAACTGGTTGAAGAGCACGAGCAGTTCCTGCTGGAGCCTCTCGTCCCCAGCCAGCCAGTGGATGTCGTCCACCAGCAGGAACAGGTGGCTGGCCACCTGGCTGCGGGCGGCCAGCTGGTCGCCCTGGAACAGCAGCGCGCGCAGGCCCTCGCCCGTGGTCACCAGAATGTCCGAGGGCGGGTGGTTCTTGGACAGATCATTGGCAATGGCCTTGAGCAGGTGGCTCTTGCCCGAGCCGGACTTGCCGCAGATGACAAAGGGGTTGAACTGGGCCGAGCCGTCCCGGGCCACCTGCCGGGCCGTCTCCAACGGGAAGTAGTTCTTGGAGTTGGTCAGGAAGCTTTCGAAACTGTACAGGGCGTCGAAGGGGAAGCAGAGCTTCCTGGGCGCCGGGTCCGGGCGCAGGCCACCTGCCCGGCGCAGGCCCGGGCTGACGTAGCGGATGTCGCAGGCGCTGCCCTGGAAGCGGTGCAGCTCGGCCTCGAAGCGGTCCTGCATGCGCCCGGCGAACCATTGGGCGAAATAGCTGTGCGGAAAACCGATGCGCACCTCGCGGCCGCCCTCGGACTGCTCAATGTCCAGGGGATCGTACCAGCGTTTCAGCTCCTGCTCGGTGCAGGAGGCGGCAAGGTGTTCACGCAGGGCTTTCTTCACGGTCCTGGGGCCTGGTTCCTTCGTTCAATTTGTGGAAAAACAAGGAGAATTTCTTTGGGCTGGCGGAGCTTTCACGGAGCCTTCCGCATCCCCCTTGCTCCTACCCGAAAACCCCTCCGATGCCAAGCAAATAGAGCACCGCCAGCGCGGAAAAAGAATTGCCAATCGCCACGTTTTGCGCCATGTTCCAGGGGGCGCGGCACAGGTGTGTTTTCCACAGCCAGGGCCTATTTTTCAAGAGGATGTTCAAACGGTCCGGAGCAAGGAGATGGGCAGAAAACAAGGCGGCCCCACGGCCTTCACCGTGGTCCTCAGGCCAGGTGAGATCCGGGTGCGCAAGACCCTGGCCCCGGTGGCGCGGCCCATGGACGACCTGCGGCGCAAGCCGCCCAGGCGCAAGCCCGATCATCTCGCGGACGAATAACGCGCACCGCCTCGGTGCAGGTTTTAGCAGCGGAGGAAAGCATGGCCGGGAAAGCCAAGACCGGAAAGACCATCGCCGAGATCAACGAGCGCATCCAGAAGGGCAAGGCTGTGGTGCTCACGGCCGAGGAAATGGTGGAGACCGTCCGGCGCCTGGGCAAGACCAAGGCCGCCAGGGAGGTCGACGTGGTCACCACGGGCACCTTCTCGCCCATGTGCTCCTCGGGCCTGCTCTTCAACTTCGGCCAGGAGCCGCCGCTCATGAAGGCCTCCCAGGTCTGGCTGAACAATGTGCCCTGCTACGCCGGTCTGGCCGCCGTGGACGCCTATTGCGGAGCCACGGAGCCCAGCGCCGACGACCCCCTGAACAAGGTCTATCCCGGCCGCTTCGCCTATGGCGGCGGGCACGTCATCGAGGACCTGCTGCGCGGCAAGCCCGTGCGCCTGCGCGCCAAGGGCTACGGCACGGACTGCTATCCGCGCAAGGAGCTGGAAAAGGACGTCACCCTGGCCAGCCTGCCCAACACCTGGCTGCTGAACCCGCGCAACTGCTACCAGAACTACAACTGCGCGGTGAACATGGCCGGCCGGACCATCTACACCTACATGGGCCCGCTCAAGCCCGGCTGCCGCAACGCCAACTACGCCACCTCGGGCCAGCTCTCGCCCCTGTTCAACGATCCGTACCTGCGCACCATCGGCCTGGGCACGCGGATCTTCATGGGCGGCGGCATCGGCTATGTCATCGGCGCAGGCACCCAGCACAACGCCAAGCCCCAGCGCAACGAGCGCGGCATCCCGCTCTCGGCCTCGGGCACCCTCATGCTCAAGGGCAACCTCAAGGGCATGGACGCGCGCTACGTGCGCGGCGTGTCCCTCATCGGCTACGGCTGTTCGCTGAACATGGGCGTGGGCATCCCCATCCCCATCCTGGACGAGGACATGGCCTGGCTCACCGGGGTCAGCGACGCGGACATCCAGATGCCCATCAAGGACTACGGCTACGACTATCCCAACGGGATAAGCCGCACCATCGGGCATGTCACCTTCGAGGAGCTCAAGAGCGGCTCCATCCAGGTGGGCGACCGCACCACGCCCACGGTGCCCGTGACCAGCTACACCATTTCCCTGGAGATCGCCGAGACCCTCAAGAAATGGATCGAGGACGGAAAGTTCCTGCTCTCCGAGCCGCAGGACAAGATTCAGTCCATGTGACGAGACAGGGGAGGCCGCAAGCCTCCCTTTTTTTGGCCAGGGTTTGTTTCGCCACAGGCCCGCCCGGCCTTGCAAGGCCTGGGGAAACGGCTCTATACATACCCCCGGCCGGGGCAGACGGCTTTGTCCGGCCAGCACCTCCAACCCCATGAGTCGCGCCCATGCCTGAAATTCTCCGCGCGGCCCGCGCCCTGCCCATGACCCCCGGCTGGCCCCTGCTTGAGGACGCCGCCGTGGTTGTCCATGACCAGGTGATCCTGGACCTGGGCTCCTTTGCCCACATGCGCCGGAAACACGACGGCCCGGTGCGCGACCTGGGCGACGTGACCCTGGCCCCGGCCACCTTCAACAGCCACACCCACCTGGAGATGACCCACCTGCTGGGCCGCACCCAGTCCGGCCAGGGCTTCGTGCCCTGGATTCAGAGCCTGCTGGCGGAGAATCTCTACGCCCTGGACGAGGTGCTGGTGCGCCAGGAGCTGGCCCGGCTGGAGAGCCGGGGCTGCGCCTTCGTGGCCGACATCAGCACGAGGAACGCCCCGCGCCTGGCCGAGATCCTGGCCGCAAGCGGCCTGTTCTTCACCTCCTTCAACGAAGTAATTGGTCAGGAGGCCATCGGTAGCGCGCCACCCGCCTCAGACCTCCCCTCCGCCCTGCTCCATCAGGTGCAGGACGTGGAGGACAGCGGGCGCGGCGCCTGCGCCATGGCCGGGCACGCCCTGTACAGCACAAGCCCGGAGCTGCTGCGCGCGGCCAAGGCCGCAAACACTGCGCGCGGCCTGCCCTTTTCCCTGCACCTGGCCGAGCACGCCGACGAGGACGCCATCCTGCTGGACGGCCAGGGCGCCTTTCTGGACCTCTTGCGTGAGCGCGGGTTCATCACGGACTACACCGCGCCAGGCAAACGGCCTGCGCCCCTGGCCGCGGAGCTGGGCCTGCTGGACCAGGGCACCCTGTGTGTGCACTGCGTCACCCTGACCGAGGCGGACATTGCGCTCATCGCCGGGAGCGGGGCCAGCGTGTGCCTGTGCCCGCGCAGCAACGAGTACATCGGCGTGGGCCAGGCTCCGCTCGCCGCCTTCCTGGCCGCCGGGGTGAACCTCTGCCTGGGCACGGACGGCCTGTGCTCCAACGTTGACCTGGACCCGTACGCCGAGCTGGCCTGGCTGGCCGCACAGCGCAGGTCGGCCCTGAGCCTGGGCCAGGGCCTGGCCTTCATCACCGTGAACCCGGCGCGGTTCTTCGGCCTTCAGGACAGGCTGGGGAGCCTGGCTCCGGGCCGGCTGGCGCGGTTCTCCGTGCTGCCCCAGGCCGTGCTGGACGCTTTTTCCGACGGATTGTGACCAACCCGCCCCGAACGGGGCAGCCCGGCCCAGGTGATTCGCCGGCCGGGGAGGAAGGACGCCACCATGCAGTGGAAACACAAGGACCTGCTCGATGTCTCCCAGTTTTCTGCGGATGAGGTGCGCCATGTCCTGGCCACGGCCGCCTATTTCCGGGAGATCAACAGCCGTCCGGTGAAGAAGGTGCCGACCCTCAGGGGCCGCAGCGTGGTGCTCTTTTTCGCCGAGCCCAGCACCCGCACCAAGACCAGCTTCGACATGGCGGGCAAGCGCCTCTCGGCGGACACCTTCGCCCTGGCCAAGAGCGGCTCCAGCCTGGCCAAGGGCGAGACCCTGAAGGACACGGCGCTGACCCTGCAGGCCATGAACCCGGACGGCATCGTCATCCGCCACGGCTCAAGCGGCGCGGCGCAGTTCTTGGCCGAGCGCCTGGAGTGCAGCGTCATCAACGCCGGGGACGGCCGCCACGCCCACCCCACCCAGGCCCTGCTCGACGCCCTGACCCTGTCCCGGCGCTGGGCGGGCGACTTTGCGGGCAAGACCGTGCTCATCCTGGGCGACATCGCCCACAGCCGCGTGGCGCGCTCGAACGTGCTCCTGTTGACCCTGCTGGGCGCAAAGGTGCGCCTGTGCGGCCCCAGGACGCTTCTGCCGCCGCGCCTGGACACCTGGCCCGTCACGGTGTTCTCCGACCTGTCCACGGCCGTCTGCGGCGTGGATGCGGTGATGTGCCTGCGCCTGCAGCTGGAGCGCCAGCACGCGGGCCTGCTGCCCGGCCTGCGCGAGTACGCGCGCACCTTTGGCCTCTCGCCCCGGCACATGGCCCTGGCCGCTGCGAACGCCTGCGTGCTGCACCCCGGCCCCATCAACCGGGGCGTGGAGATCGACTCCGGGCTCGCCGACTCGGCCGACAGCCTGATCCTGGAGCAGGTGGAAAACGGCGTCGCCGTGCGCATGGCCCTGCTCTACCTGTACCTGACCCGCAAGTCCCCGGAAGCCGCACAAAGCGATATTCCTGCCTAGGAGGCCGCCATGCCCGAGAACAACAACAGACCACAACAGGCCGGAAAACTCGACCTTGCGGTGCGCGGCGCGCTCTGGCTCGGGGCCCTGAAGGGCAGGAAGGCCAAGAAGGGCGGCCAGCTGGTCGACGTGCTGGTGGCCAAGGGCCGCATCGTGTCCCTGGTCCCGGCGGGCAGCCTGGACGTGCAGGCCGCGCAAGAGGTCGAGGCCCGGGGGCTCGTGCTCCTGCCGAGCCTGACCGATGCCCACGTGCACCTGCGCGAGCCCGGCCAGGAGTACAAGGAGGACATCGCCTCCGGCCTCCGGGCCGCTGCCTTTGGCGGTTTTTCAAACATCATGTGCATGGCCAACACCAGGCCGGTGAACGACACGGCCAGCGTCACGGAGTTCATGCTTGACCAGGCCAATGCGAGTTGGCCCGGCGGCCCGCGCCTCTACCCCATCGGCGCGCTGACCAAGGGCCTGGGGGGCCAGGAGCTGGCCCCCTTGGCCGAACTCAAGAATGCCGGGTGCGCGGCCTTCTCCAACGACGGACGGCCCGTGGAGAGCAGCGAACTCTTGCGCCGCGCCATGGAGTACAGCCAGGACCTGGGCCGCATTGTCATCGACCATTGCGAGGACCCCTGGCTGGCCCCGGCCGCCGGGGTCAACGAGGGCGAGGTTTCGAGCCGCCTGGGCCTCACCGGGCAGCCGGACATCAGTGAGGCCATCCAGGCCGCGCGCGACGTGCTCCTGGCCGAGTACCTGGGCGCGCCCATCCACCTGGCGCACATCTCCTGCGAGCGGAGCGTGGCCGTCATCCGCGCCGCCAAGGCCAGAGGGGTGGACGTCAGCGCCGAGACCTGCCCGCACTACCTGACCCTGACCGAGGACGAGGTGGCGGGCTTCAGCTCCCAGGCCAAGGTCAATCCGCCACTGCGCACCAGGGCCGACGTGGAGGCCCTGCTCGAAGCCCTGGCCGACGGCAGCATCGACATGCTGGCCACGGACCATGCGCCCCACGCCGCGCACGAGAAGGAGGTCGAGTTCGACGCCGCGCCCTGCGGCATCTCCGGCCTGGACACGGCGCTCTGCGTGACCTGGGAGCTGGTGCGCGCGGGCAGGCTGCCCTTTGACGCCTTTCTGCGCGCCTGGACCACGGCCCCCTGCAAGCGCTTCGGCCTGCCCCTGAACACCTTCGCCCCCGGCGACCCGGCGGACTTCGTGCTCTTCGACCAGAACATCCAGTGGGTGGTCGGGCCGGAGACCATGCACTCCAAGAGCGCCAACACCCCGCTCCTGGGGCGCGCCCTGCGGGGGCGCGTGGCGGCCCATTTCCTTGCGGGCAAAAGCATAGTATAAGGACTGTGCGCCCGGCGCTCCGGGGTCTGGCCCTGGCCCGCGCCGAACCATGAACACCAGCCCCGGACGGGGGTTTGTACCCGGAGGATCGATGAGTCAGCCCTTCAAGGACGCTGTGAGCCTGTGCAAGACCATCATGCGCAATGGCTACGACGCCTACGTCATCAACGCCCGCCTGCAGAAGACCGTCCTGGCCGAGGCCGAGAGCGGGGGCGTGCTGGCCATGGACATCAGCACCGAGCTGGATTTCGACGGCCTGAAGCGACTGTTCCCGAACCTGGAGACCTGCGCCGAGCAGGGCGTCACCGGGCTCATCCGCCAGGGCAGCGTGACCTTCTACTTCCACCCGGCCGCGGTGGAGGACGGGGCCCACCCCGAGGAGTGCGTGGCCCGGCTCACCCCGCGCCTGCTCAAGATCCTGGAGCAGAAGGGCGAGATTCCGCTCTCCGCGGCCTGCCCCTATCTGCCCAGCCCCCAGGAGCAGAACAAGGGCCTGGCCGACTTCGACGAGGGCGTGGTGCGCATCAAGGGCTTTCCCGACCAAATGCTCAAGCAGGACTATCTGCTGGCCGTGCGGGCCATGCGCTTCGCCGCCAACTACCACCTGCCCATCGAGCCCAATACCTGGATGGCCATCATCCGGGGCGCGCGCCGCGTGCTGGACTACTGCCCGGTGTCCGACATCATGGATGAGTGGCGCAAGGTCGAGGCCGAGAACCTCTGGCAGTTCGTGCAGCTCCTGTTCGAGTGCCAGATCCTGCACGGGCTCCTGCCGGAGATCGCGGCCCTGTCCCGGGTGAAGCAGATCAAGAACCCCGAGGAGGGTGAGGAGTCCGTCTTCAGCCACACCCTCCAGGTCATGCGCCGCTATCCCGAGGTGCTGCCCTATGACTGGTACGGCACCCTGGCCTGCATGTTCCACGATGTCGGCAAGCTGTATACCGCCGAGTACTCCGAGGGGCAGTGGAGCTTCCTCCAGCACCACCGCGTGGGCGCCAAGGTCACGCGGAAGCTCTTGAACCGCCTGCACTTTCCGCCCGAGGACATCGATCTCGTCTGCACCCTGGTGCGCGACCACATGCGACCGCACTTCATGCTCACGGACAAGGGCATGCGCCGCCTGAAGGCCATCGACGAGTACCCGCGCATCCTGGAGATGGTCCGCGCGGACATCAAGGCCAGAAACGGCTCCTACCGCGAATTCAACCACAACCTGAAAATGCTCGAGCGCGGCGATACGCCCGAAGAGGCCCTGGAGCCGCTGCTCAATGGCCGGAACATCATGCAGGCCACGGGCCTCAACCCCGGCCCCACCGTGGGCATCATCCGCGATGCGCTCCTGAAGGCCCAGATCGCGGGCGATGTGCTCAGCCTGGACGACGCCAAGGCCTTTGTGAAGCGCTACGCCCAGGACGAACGGCTCATCAGCTAAGAGACCGCCTCCGGCGGCCAGGGTTGACGACGTATCCAGAGAGTGATAGGTTTAACTGAAGGGTCCATCGGGACTCCTGATGGGTGCGTATCGGGAAGGGGGATATCTACGGTGAAGAAGTACATTGTTGCTTTGGGATTGTTCATACTCTTTGCAAGCTCCAGCTTGGCTCACGCAGCAGTCATTCAGTATGACTTCAACGGCAAATTCGATAGTGGGAACCGGTTTGCTGCGAACCAAGAATTTTCTGGATCCTTTAGCTTAGACACAAGCAGCATCATTCCTTTGCCTGGCCCTCCCGGTCATGGTGTTTCTCTTAGCCCGGCACAGGTTACTGTTGTGGTCAATGGACTGACATACACAGGCCAAAATATTTTCCCAACACAAAAGTTGCAGTATAATACATCTGCAACGTTCTACACATATAGCCCTGCTTCCGTGGGGATGAGCTTTACGAGTTCCAACGGAGTGAGTGGGGATAACGGTGTCCAAACGTACAAAGAGTCCGTAACCTTCAGCGGTGCCTTCGTTCCAGGCGCAGGCTCCACGGGGAGTTCAATCTACGGCCTCTATAACTATGAATTTACCAATAGAATAACCGGTGCAAGTCAAATCGGATCTCAAGATTTTCATGGAGTTATTACAAGCTATACCGAAAAGCCAGCCACCACTCCCATCCCCGGCGCCATCTGGCTCCTCGGCACTGGCGTTGCTGGGTTGTTCGGCTTGAGGAAGAAGTTCAAGGCCTAGATTCTCTACTCAAAGGCGTGAAGGGGCGGGGTCAGCAATGGCTCCGCCTTTCTCTTTGGCCGTGACACGGAAAGGAAAAGGGACCCCTGTTTTCAGGTGATCCCGCTCTCTTCTTCCGGTCGGGATGCGCGGAGTTGAACCAACTGCCCTCTTGAGCGCCATGCAACCGTCCGAAGGGGACCGTGTTCCCCCTACCCGATGCCCGGCTCGGTCTTCCAGGCGTAGATGGGGGTCAGCGGCTGGTAGCCCACCAGGTCGATGCGCATGGCGCAGATGGCCCCCAGCTGCGGCGGCAGGATGAGCCGGTTCAGCAGGCCCCAGGGCGGCGAGTCGAGCCAGGTGCAGGGCGGGCCGGGCAGCACGGAGCGCGTGCGCGCGGGCTTGAACCCGGTGTGGATGAGGGCCAGGGCGCGCATCTCCGGCCAGGTGTACCAGCGCGCGCGGGACAGGGTTGAGCTGGGGTTCCAGGGCCAGCGCCAACCGCGCGCCAGCCAGTAGGCCGAGTGCCGGTTCAGAAAGCCGATGAGCAGGCCCTTGGCGGCCACGCGCGCGGCCTCGGCCAGCACCAGGCCCGGGTTTTCACAGAATTCAAGCACGGTCCAGAGCACGCAGAAGTCGTACTCCTTGTCCGCAAAGGGCAGGGCCTCGCCGTTGCCCACGTAGAGCTCCGCGTTCGGCCCCAGGCGTTTTCTGGCCTCGGCGATCATCTCCGGGGACTTGTCCAGGCCCGCCACGGAAAAGCCGTCGTCCCAGAGCAGCTGCTGGAACAGGCCCGTGCCGCAGCCGATCTCCAGCACCCGCTGGTTGCGCCGGGGCCACTGGGCCACCACGGAGTCCAGCAGACGGCGCTCGGCCCCCAGGGCCAGGCGGCCCTCGGGCGTGGCGAACCACTTGTCGTAGCGCAGGGCGTCCCAGTTCATGTGCGGCCTTGAGGCCCGGCTGGCCGGGCTGCTGGCCCGGGTCCGGAGGGCAGGCGCAGGGCCAGCCTCCGGGCTCGGGGGGTGTGCCTTGGAGCGCGCGCTATTTGGCGTTCAGCGCCTCGTAGACCTTGCCCACCAGCGCCTCGGAGGGGGTCAGGGTCTTGTCGCCGGGGGTCCATTTGGCCGGGCAGGCCTCGGCCGGGTGCTTGACCAGGTACACGTTGGCCTCCATCTTGCGCACCAGCTCGTCGGCGTTGCGGCCCACGTTGTAGAAGTTGACCTCGCTTGAGACCAGCACGCCCTGGGGGTTGATGATGAAGGTGCCGCGCAGGTCCATGCCGGTCTCCTGGTCCCAGACGTCGAAGAAGCGCGAGACGTGGCCCGCTGGGTCGGCGGCCATGAGGAACTTCACGTCCTTGAGCAGGCGTTCGTCGGTCTTCCAGGCCAGGTGCACGAACTTGGTGTCCGTGGACACGCTGACCACCTCGGCCCCGAGCTTCTTGAGCTGGGCGTGCCTGGTGGCCAGGTCGGCCAGCTCCGTGGGGCAGACAAAGGTGAAGTCCGCCGGGTAGAAAAAGAGGATGAGCCACTTCTTCTTTTTCTGGATCTGGGCCGAGTCCACGGTGCAGAAGCCGCCCTCCGTGGGGTCAAAGGCCTCCAGCACGAAATTCTTGATCTTCTGGCCGACCTTGGCGCATTCCATGAAGTCGTCTTCGTCGTGGTCGCAGCAGTCCATGGGGAGCCCTCCCTGGGGTGTTTCGGGTTGACGCGCGGGCGCACGGCCCGCCAGTGGCAGGCGGCGCTGGTTTGGTTCAATGCTAGGCAGGATAGGGGCTCGGGGCAGGGGAGTCAAGAAGCGGGGGCTGCTGGTTCCCCCCTTCCCCCCCGGCCCATCCTGCGATATCTTGCCCCTCACGCGCGCGCCGGGAGAATTTTCCCCAGCCGCCACCCGAACACCAATGAGGCCCGCATGACCCTGACCCACGGCTTTTTGCTCGAACGCGAACAGAGCATCCCCGAACTCGCAGCCTTGGCCCGCGTGTACCGCCACGCCAAGACAGGCGGGCGGCTCTTGTCCATCATCAGCACCGACGAGAACAAGGTCTTCGGCATCGCGTTGCGCACCCCGCCCGCCGACTCCACCGGCCTGCCGCACATCCTGGAGCATTCTGTCCTCTGCGGCTCCAAGAAATACCCGGTCAAGGAGCCCTTTGTGGAGCTCATCAAGGGCTCGCTGAACACCTTCCTGAACGCCCTGACCTTTCCGGACAAGACCTGCTACCCCGTGGCCAGCGCCAACGTGCAGGACTTCTACAACCTTGTTGATGTCTACCTGGACGCCGTGTTCTTCCCGCGCCTCACCGAGAACACCCTCAAGCAGGAGGGCTGGCACTACGACGTGGAGAGCGCGGAGGAGCCCCTCAGCTACAAGGGCGTTGTGTTCAACGAGATGAAGGGTGCCTACTCCTCGCCCGAGAGCCTTTTGTCCGAGTACTCCCAGCGCGCCCTGTTCCCGGACACCTGCTACGGCCTGGACTCCGGCGGCGACCCGGAGCGCATCCCGGACCTGACCTTCGAGCAGTTCATGGACTTCCACACGCGCCTCTACCACCCGTCCAACGCCTACGCCTTTTTCTCCGGCGACGACGACCCGGACAAGCGCCTGGCCTTGCTGGACGCGGTCTTCTCGCAGTTCGAGGCCTCGGCTGAAGGGCAGCCCGCCTCGGCCGTCGCCCTGCAAGCGCCCTTTGCCGCGCCCCGGCGCGTGACCCACCCCTACGCGGCGGACGCGGCGGACGACGGCGATGACCCCGAGGACACGGGCGAAGCGCGCGCGCGCGCCATGTGCACCGTGAACTTTCTGCTGCCGGAGGCCGGGGGCAACCCCGCCGACCCCGCAGAAGGGCAGGACCTGAGCCTGGCCTTAAGCGTGCTGGAGCATGTGCTCATCGGCCTGCCCTCCTCGCCCCTGCGCAAGGCCCTGGTGGATTCCGGCCTGGGCGAGGACCTGGCTGGCGGCGGCCTGGAGACGGACCTGCGCCAGATGGCCTTTTCCGTGGGCCTCAAGGGCCTGGACGCCGAGGATGCCGAGGCCACGGCCACCAAGGTCGAGGAGCTGGTGCTCTCCACCCTGCGCAACCTGGCCGACACAGGGCTGCACGCGGACGACATCGAGGCCGCAGTGAACAGCGTGGAGTTTGACCTGCGCGAGAACAACACCGGCAGCTACCCGCGCGGACTGGCCGTGTTTTTCGAGGCCCTGTCCACCTGGCTCTACGACGGCGACCCGCTCCTGCTGCTGCCCTTTGAGGCGCCCCTGGCGCGCCTCAAGGCCCGGCTGGCCGCTGGCGAGCCCCTGCTCGAAAAGCACATCCGCACGCAGTTCCTGGACAACCCGCACCGCGCCCTGGTGCTCCTGGTGCCGGACCAGACCCTGGCCGAGACCCGGGAGGCCGCGGAGCAGGCGCGGCTTGCGGCCGTGCGCGCCAGCCTGACCCCGGCGGACCTGGAGCGCCTGGTCGAGCAGACCCACGCCCTGCACGCCTTGCAGGAGGCCCCGGACGACCCGGCCGACCTGGCGAAGATCCCGCGCCTGAAGCTCGCCGACCTGCCGCGTGAGAACGCGCGCATCCCCCACGAGCGCACCACCCTGGCCACAGCCCCGGCCCACCTGCACGAGCTGCCCACCAGCGGCATCGTGTACCTGGACCTGGGCCTGGACCTCGGCGCCGTGCCCGATGAGCTCCTGCCGCTGGTGCCCATCCTGGGCCGCGCGCTGCTGGAGATGGGCACCAGGCGCACCTCCTTCGTGGACCTGAGCCGCAAGATCGCCATGACCACCGGCGGCATCTGGGCGCAGTCCTTTGTGGCCTCGGTGCGGCAAGGCGACGGCTCCTGCGCCGCCCTCCCGGCCCAGCGCCTGTTCCTGCGCTCCAAGGCCACGGCCGAGCGCACCCCCGCCCTGCTCGACATCCTCTCCGAGGTGCTGCTCGAGCCGGACTTCTCCGACACCGAGCGCCTGGGCAAGATCGTGCTGGAGTCCAAGGCCCGGCGCGAACAGCGTCTCATCCCCGCCGGGCACGCCCTGGCCACCTCGCGGCTCAAGGCCCGCTTTGGTGCGGCCCAGGCCGTGAGCGAGGCCATGCAGGGCCTCACCGGCTTTTTCTACGTGCGCGAACTGGCCAGCCGCATGGAGTCTGACCCCGAGGGCGTGGTGCGCGACCTGCGCACCCTGCTGGGGCTCATGTTGCGGCGCTCGGCCCTGGTGCTGAACGTCACCGCCGACGGCCCGGCGCTCGCGAACACCAGCACGCGCCTGGAGGCCCTGCTCCGCGCCCTGCCCGACAGCGCCCTGCCCGCCGCCCCGCGCGCCCTGCCCGGCCTGCCCGCCCGCGAGGGCCTGTGCCTGCCCGCCCAGGTCAACTACGTCTGCACCGGGGCCAACGTGAAGGCCCTGGGCCTCGCCCCCGGCGCAGCCTCGGCCGTGGTCGGCAAGTTCCTGAACGCCGGCTACCTCTGGGAACGCGTGCGCGTGCAGGGCGGAGCCTACGGGGCAGGCGTGTCGTACGGCCGCACCAGCGGCAACCTGACCTTCGCCTCCTACCGCGACCCGAACCTGACGCGCACCGTGGAGGCCTTCGCCGGGGTGGCCCCGTACCTCGCCAGCCTCGCCCTCGACCCTGCAGAGCTCGAAAAAAGCATCATCGGCTCCGTGGGCGACATGGACCACTACATGCTGCCCGATGCCAAGGGCTTCACCGCCCTGGCCCGCGACCTCACCGGCGAGGACGAAGCGTACCGCCAGGCCGCGCGCGAGGCCATCCTCTCCGCCGGACCCCAGGACTTCCGGGACTTCGGCGAGGCCGTGCGCGCCGCCACCAGCCAGGGCTGCATCGTCATCGCCGGCGGCAAGGAGGCCCTGGCCGCCTCCGGCCTGGACCTGACCCTGACCAAGGTGCTGTAAGAGCCTCCGGCGGCTGGGGGGCCTGAGGCCCCCCAGACCCCCCCATTGCGCCGAAAGGGCTGGCTCAGGAGGAACCTGAGCCAGCCCTTTCGGCTTGTGTGGATCATGGGGAAGGTCATGGGGGAGTGTCTTGGGAGGGCCACAGCATTGATTGTGGCGAGACGATGCCAGGGCGTGTGCCCAGGCCAGCCCGATGGGGGTTCCAGGGGGCCTCAGGCCCCTTGGCCGCCGGAGGCAGCCTTACTGTCAGTATAGGGCGAGCAGGGACTGGATTTTCAGGCGCGCGTGTTGGTGTGTGGCTTGTGCGGCGGCCACGGACAGGCGGTCGGTGATGGACAGGTCGCGGTCAGTGGTGACCTGACCGGCCAGGGTCATCAGTTCGGCCTTGGCGGCGGGGCTCTGTTCGCGTTTGGCCAGGGTTTGCAGGCGTTCGCCCAGGCGGATCCGGGTCTTGTTCCAGGCCACGGGCTGTGCGGGCGTGGCTGGGGCCTTGCGGGCAAGGCTGGGCGGATCGGGCAGGGTTTGGGGCTCGCTCGCGGCCAGGCGCGGTGTTGCGGGCTCGCTGTTCGCGGCTGTGGCCAGGAGGTAGCGCTGGTTGTTTTGGCGCTTGCCGGTGGCGTATTCGTCGCGGATGGCGAGCAGGGACATGGCGCGCGTGCCGGACACGGACTCCACGTACTGGATGAGGTCCAGGGCCTCGGCATGGGTGCCGACCACGCCCACGAGGCAGAGTTCGCCCTGCACGGCGGTGATTTCCACCCCGGCGTTCTTGTGCAGCAGGTGGCTGCCCAGGGAGAAGCGGGCGGTGTTTTCCAGGTAATTGTCCCGGAGCCCGGCGTAGGGGGTTTCCAGGTCGCGCAGGCGCAGCACGCCCTTGACCTCGGCCACGCCCTTGACGCCTTGCAGGGTGCGGATGACGTGGTCGCGCTGGGCCTCGTTGTCCACCACGCCCACGGCGAAGATGTCGCCGGTGTAGGCGTAGACGTGGACGTCAGAGGCGCTGCGTTCGGTGAGCAGGGTGCTTTTGGCCTTCAGGGTGAGCATGTTGTCGCGCATGATGGTGTTCATGTCGCGCTCGTCGGCGGCTAGGTGCGCGGTTTGGTAGATGCCTTTGACGCCGCTCATGGCCAGGGAGGCCGACTGCGGCAGGGCGAAGGAGCTCGCGGTGGTGAGCGCAAAGGGCAGCATGGCGCAGCCTCCGGCGCAGAAGAGCCACACGCCCAGCAGGCCCAGCAGGGTGAACCGGACGACGGGCCGGACAACGGGCCGGATGGCGGGCCGGAGGAAGGCCTGGGCGCAGGCGCGCGGGGCGCTGGTTTGGAGGCGGCGTGAGGTTCCCATGCCCCGGCTTTTGCAAACACGGTGCCAGGGGCAGGATTTGCCTGGTGCCCAAGGCCTGCGGGCGGACTTTGGGGCGGTCTTGGCGGGTTCGGAGTCAGGATTCCGACGCTGGTCGGTCAGGGATTTTTCAGGCGACTGGCAGCAATCGCTTGCAGCGCTCGTATTCGCTCAGCAGGCAGCCGCAGTACTGCTGGCGGTAGATGCCCCACTCCTTGGACAGCCGCACGCCCTCCAGCAGGCCGGGGCGGAAGTCCTCGGGCAGGAAGGCCAAGTCCGGCCCGGCATGGCGTGCGCCCGTGGCCAGGATGGCCTTCTGGTTCTGGTAGCGGCTGTAGAGCAGGGAGGTGCAGAAGCGGGCGAAGCCCAGGTTCCGGGCGGCGCGGGCCGTGGCCGAGAGCCGGATCTCGTAGCACAGCGGGCAGCGCCGGGCCATGCTGTCCATGTCCGGCCCCAGGCTGGCCATGGCCTCAAGCCAGGGGCCGGGATGGGCGGCCTCTGGCGCGGTCTGGTCGGCCAGGAGCACAGGCACGTCCAGGCGCGCGGCCACGGCGAGCACGCCCTCGCGGCGGCGCAGGTACTCGCTCAAGGGATGGATGTTCGGGTTGTAAAAGTACAGCGTGGGGCTGAACCCCAGCTCGCGCAGGCGCAACACAGGCATGATGCTGCACGGGCCGCAGCAGGCGTGCAGGAGGATGGCGTTGGCTGACGGCATGGCGAAAATCCGTGTGCGTTGTGGTCGGTTGCGGATGCCGCCGCCCAGCCCCGGCCTTCGGGGGCAGGAGCGGCAGAACGGCTATCAGCCTTACGGCAGCTTGGTGTCCACCACTATCTCCACGCGGTTGTCCATGCGCGCGCCCATCTCGGTCAGCAGCTCGCGCTTGTTGTTCAGCATGTAGATGGCCAGCTCCTGGCCCAGGGGCATTTGCAGCGGGTTCGGGCAGCCGGGGCGCCGCAGCAGGCGGTGGATGGTCTTCATGGCCTGCAGGGACTGCCACTCCAGGTTGCGGCGGA
>CAYMIP010000019.1:0-37214 GCA_964390575.1 uncultured Desulfocurvus sp.
TCGCGGTCCTGCACGGTGATGATGCAGGGCACGCCCTCGAAGAGCTTCTGGTAGAGTTGGCGCTGGGTGTTGATCTCCCCGTGCTTGCTGCTGATCTCCCGGCACATGTGGTTGATGGCCACGGCCAGCTCGCCCAGCTCGTCGCGCTGGGGGACCTTGAGCGTGCAGTCCATTTCGCCTTTGGCGATGCGCCGGGTGACGCTGATCATGGCCCGGATCGGCCGCTGGATGAGGATGTAGATCACCCCGTAGAGCACGGCGAAGACCCCAGCCAGGAAGATGCACAGGGACACGGTGTTGGACTCCACCAGAGCCTGGAGGGTCTCCTCCTGCTTGCGCAGAGCCATGTCGAGGACAAGCACGCCCAGGACCCTTTCATCCGGGCGGTGGAAGTGGCAGGAGGCAGTGGCGCAGCCCTCGTCGTTGGCGATGGGGCTGAAGATGGTCAGGTGGCGCTCGCCGCCCGGGCCGTCCTCGATCTGCGTGCGTTCCTCCATCTCCAGGGTGGCGGGCACGGGCTTGCGTTCATGGCAGGAGGCGCACTGGAACCCGCCCGTGGGCCACCGTTCGCCAACTTCTTCCTCGCGGCTGGCGAACATCACCAGCCCTTCCTTGTTCAGGATGCGCACCCCCAGAACCCCGCCCATGCTCCCGGTGCGCTTTACGATCTTCTGCAGCTCGCCGCGCTCGTTGTGCATCATGGAGTTTGATGCCCCGGACTTGATGGCCTCGCAGATGCGGTCGGCTTCCAGGTCGGCATTCTTCTCCGCCAGTTCGCGGAAGCTGTGGGTGTTGAAGTGGTAGAGGAAGACGGCCAGGCCCAGGATGAGGGCCACAAGACAGCCCATGATTTTGGCGGCCAGCGGCAGGCCGGGACGCAGGCGGGACAGCCGTGTGATCATTACGAGCCTGCTGCGTGTCCCGCAGCTTGGCCGGGCTGGGTGAGCGGCAGCCAGACCGTGATGCGCGTCCCCTCGCCCAGGCTGGACTCGACCTCGATGCCGCCGTGGTGCTGCTGGATGACGCGCTCCGAGATGAACAGGCCGATGCCCGTGCCCTTGCTGCCCTTGGAGGAGAAGAACAGGGTGAACATCTTCTCCCGCGCCTCGCGGTCCATGCCGCAGCCGGTGTCGGTGACGGTGAACACGGCCCGGCCGTTCTCTGCGGCCACGCGGAAACCCATCTCGCGCGGCCTGCCCGTGGTCTCGGAGAGGCAGGCGTCGATGGCGTTTTCCAGAAAATTCACCAGGGCCGAGGACAGGGCCGTGGAGTCGGCCTCGAAGTGTCCTTGAGCCAGGCCGAAGTCGCAGGTCAGGGTGATGCCGGCGTGGGCGGCCTTGCCCTCCACGAGGTTCGCCAGATCCCTGGCAAAGGCGTGCAGGTCGAGTTCTGCTGTCTCCAGGTCGCGGCTCTTGGCGTAGTAGAGGATGTCCAGGACCATCTTGCGGATGTGCTGGATGCGGTGGCGCACTGTGTCCCAGCCGCTCTGGACCTTCTCCAGGTCGCCTTTGCGCAGCCCGGATTCGACCCGGTACATGCCGCCGTCCAAGCCCATGAGCAGCCCCTTGACGCCGTGGGACATGCTGCCGAGCATCATGCCGAGTGAACTTAAGTGGTCCTGCAGCTGCCGGATATGGGTGATGTCCGTGGACACCTCCATGACCTTTTCCACCCGGCCGGACTCGCCCAGAAGCGGGGCGGTCCAGATGAGGATGTTGCGGGACTCGCCAAAGCGGTCCGTGACCACGGTTTCGGACTGGTGCCGCTGGCCGTCCTCAAAAGTCTCCATGATGGGGCATTCCGGGCAGGGCTCGGTGCGGTGCTTGTAGGCCTCAAAGCAGGCCATGCCCAGGACCTTGCCGGACGTTCCTCCGAAGTCGCGCAGAAAGGTTGTGTTGGCCTCCACCACGGTGAGCGAGCGGTCCTGCACGGTGATGGCGCAGGGCACGGCGTCGAAGAGGTCGCGGTAGCGCCGCTGGCTGGCCACAAGCTCCGTGTGCAGGCGCTCCACCTCGGTCAGGTCCACGGCGATCTCCAGCACCATGCTCACCCCGCCGTCCTCGCCGGAGATGGGCGTGGTGGAGACCAGGGCATGGAAGTTCTGGCCGTCCGCGCCGTGCAGGGTTTCGTAGCTGGAGCCCGCGCGGCCGCTCAACAGGGCCTCGTCCACAGGGCAGCCCCGGCCGCCGGGGTAGGTCTCGCCGTAGGCTGTCCAGGATTCCCGGCCTTCGGGCTCGCCCAAGCGTTCGCGGTAGAGCAGGTTGGCCGAGATGATGCGGCGCTCGCGGTTATGGATGGAGACGAAGCAGGGCAGCTCGCCCAGGGTGCCGGCCCCGCCCTCGCCATTTTTCACGAAGCGCATGGCCGAGGACAGACCCTCCACGATTTGCCTGGCGGCCAGCCTGCGCTCCAGCTCCACCAGCTTGGCGCTCTTCTCGGCCACAAGGAACTCCAGGTTCTCGGTGTGCTCGCGCACCTGGGCGCGCAGGGAGATGCGTTCCTGGACCTTGCGCAGGCCGTGCTCCAGCAGGTCGTCATCGATGGGCTTGGTGATGAAATCGGCTGCGCCGAACTTGAGGCTCTGGATGGCCAGCTCCATGTCCCCGTGGCCGGAGATCATGATGACCTCGGCGTCCGGGTTGATGGCCTTGATGGCCTGGAGCAGGCCGATGCCGTCCAGGCCGGGCATCTTGATGTCGGTGAGCACGATGGACGGGGTGGCGGTCTTGAACAGGGCCAGGCCCTGGTCGCCGTCCGCTGCGGAGAGCACGGAAAAGCCGAGGTCGCAAAGGAGCAAGGCCAGGAGTTCGCGGATGTCCTGCTCGTCGTCCACAAGCAGGACGGTGTCTCTGGCGGATGCGGGGACTCTTGGCGCGGAATGCACAAGTGGCATGGGCTGCCCCCCTTGGCCTTGGATGTGCGCGTGCGCAGAAATTCCGGGCGGCCCCGAGGCAGCGGGCAGGCACAGTCTCCCGCCGCCCCGGAGCCGTTGTGCGGCTTAGGCCAGGGTCTTGGCCACCAGGCTGAGCAGCACGGCCGGTTCCACGGGCTTGGTCAGCACCGGGATGTCCTTGTTCAGGGCCGGCGGACGGGGGCCAACGCCGCTGATGACGATGATCGGCGTGCCCTTGTTGGCCTCGTCCTTGCGCAGGCCGATGAAGAACATGGTGCCGGCCTTCTCGGGCATGTCCATGTCCAGGGTGATGAGGTCGGGCTTGAAGGCCTTGACCTGTTCCAGGCCCTCGGCGCCATTGAATGCCGTGGCAGTGGTGTAGCCGTTGTCCGTAAAGACCTCTTCCAGAAACTGCACCACGGCGGGGTCGTCGTCCACGATCAGGATCTTCTTGCTCATGGGGTCCTCCTGCCGCAACCAGCGGCGTGGTTTGGGGGTGCGCGGCCCGGTCGGCAGTGGCTTCTCCGCCGGGCCGCGCGTGGGCGCTTCAAGCGGGGCGGTGTCGGACGCCCCGGCCCAAAGCGGCTAGCCTGAGAGCTTGCCCAGGTTCTTCGTCAGTTCGAGCATGACGCCAAGACCCTTGCGGGCTTCCTTGCTGCTCATGCCGGTCACAAGGCCGATGGGGCCGCATTCCTTGCACTCGCTCAAGTCCATGGTGGTCATGAGATCGGCCATCTTCTCGAGCATTTCTCTGGCCTGCGGGGTGCTGATCTTCTTGATCAAGCCGAGCATGGAGACAAAGCCGTCGCCCATGACCTCGATGTCCTCGGGCGTGTAGGCCCGGGCCATCTTGCCGCGGACTTCGACCATGGCCTTGTACATGCGGAACACGCCCTTCTGGTCCATCTCGTCCAGGAACTCGATGCCCTTGGGCACGGCGGAATGCAGGAGCGGCTCGACGGTCTGCCAGAGGTCGATGATGTTCTCCATCTGCTCCAGCAGGTAGGTGAGGTTCTTGATGCTGCGCAGCATGCGCTTGAGCAGGGCGAAGATGTCCTCGAGCTGGAAGCCAGCCTCGACTTCGCCGAACTCCTTCATCAATGTCTTGAAGGCGTCGTGCATGATGGGAGTCAGGTCATGCTTCAGCTCCTGCCAGCCCTTTGAGGCGTCGACCAGGTACTTGAGCTGCTGCTCCATCCCCTCAATGCGTTTGAGAACCTGTTCTTCCATTGTGTCCCCCACGCGCTAGGCGCCGGCCAGGTGGTGGCGCATCTTGCCGGCCATGAACATCTGGGATTCCAGCGGCAGTTCGTGGCCCTTGAGCATCAGGTTGAAGTAGACCCACTTGAACATCATCTTGCCCCAGTAGTTGAAGTGGCTCTCGCCCAGAAGCGCGAAGGGGCCGACGCCGGGGAAGGGGTATTTGCCTTGCAGCGGCTCCACCGAGTAGTTGAAGTCGATGAGGTAGGCCTGCTCGTAGCCGGAGACGATGAAGCAGGTGGAGTGGCCGTCGAACTCGGGCCGGGGCTCCTCGCCGTCGATCTCGCGCAGCAGGTTGTCGCAGACGATGTCGGCCTGGTAGTGGGCCACGCTGCCGGCCTTGGAGGTGGGGCAGTTGGTGGCGTCGCCGATGACGTAGCAGTTGGGGATGTTCTTGGCCTTGAGTGTGTGCTTGTCGGTATCCACATAGCCCATGGCGTCGCCCAGGTCAGAGTCGATGATGATCTGGGAGCCGAAGTTGGGCGGAATGGCCACGAGCAGGTCGTAGTCGACCTTGTCGCCCTTGACGGACTCGATGGTCTTTTCGCCCACGTTGACGCCGGCGATCTCGAAGTTCGGCACGATCTTGATGTTTTTCTCGTCGCAGACCTTGCCCAGGACGCCAGCGGCCACGGGCTTGGTGAAGGCGCCGGTGAGCGGGGTCACGAGCTCGATCTCGATGTCCTTGCGCACGCCGTTGACGGTGAAGAACCAGTCGGCCAGGTACACGAACTCCAGCGGCGCCACCGGACACTTGATGGGCATCTCGGCGATGTTCAGGACAACCTTGCCCTTCTTGTAGTACTTGAGCTTCTTGTACAGGGCCTGGGCGCCGTTGGGCGTGTAGAAGTCATGGATGTTGCCGTGCCAGTCGTCCATCATGCCTTCGATCTCGTCGGGCATGATGCGGCAGCCGGTGCCGATGACCAGCCAGTCGTAGTCGTACTCGCCCTTCTCGGTCTTGACCTGTTTCTTTTCGGGATTGATATTGACGATGGTGTCCTGCACGAAGGTCACGCCTTCGGGGATGAAATCGCTCTTGGGCTTCATGCAGTCGGCCATGGTATAGACGCCGAAGGGGACAAAGAGCCAGCCGGCCTGATAGTGGTGCTTCCAGTCGCGGTCGATGACCGTGATCTTCCAATCGTCGCCAAGGGACTTGGCCATTTTGGCGGCCACGATGGTGCCACCCGCTCCGGAACCGAGAATGAGCAGTTTTTTCATGATCTTCTCCTTTTGTGGTGCATGGAATCTGAGCCGGCCAATCACTCAAGCAAGGCGGGGGCGCCCTAAGCGCGGGGCGGTTTGCCCGCTCCCCGGTTTCCTCCTACGGGAGAGTCTGCTTCTGCCCGTGGCGACGCTCGCGTCGCGCCAGGGCTTCTGGCTGTCGGTTTCGCACACGGCTCTGGCGGCGTGGGCCGCACGGGCCACACGGGCCGCACGGGACGGGCAGGCTTCGCGCGAGTCGACCATGAGGTCGGCCAGGGTGGTGGCGCGGAAGCGCTGCTCCATCTGGCGGGCGATATCGCTCCAGATGCTGCCGGTGGGGCAGCCTTCGATGAGCAGGCAGTCGGTGTCGGCCTCGCAGCACTGGGGTTTGAACACCGCGCCTTCCATGGTGGTCAGGATGTCGGCCAGGGTGATGGTCTTGGGGTCGCGGCCGAGGATGTAGCCGCCGCTGGCCCCGCGCAGGCTCCTGAGCAGGCCTGCGCTTTTGAGCGGCCGGACGATCTTCTCCAGGAGCTTGATGGAGATGCCAATGATGACGGAGAGTTCCGAGGCGCGCATGGGGTGGCAGTCCCCGTGGTGCGCAAGCTCGAGCAGGATGCGGGTTGCGTGGCAGGTTCTCGCGGTTGGTTTCATGCCTGTCCCGTTGTTTGTCGGTGCAGTCTCAGCTTGATCTCGGCAAACGGTATTGCTTCAAATGCGATAGAATTAAGTGCTATAAGTCCAATCACGATTGAATGAGTCGTGATTATGAAAAAAAGCCTACGCTGTCAAGGGAGTTTGTGAAAAAAAGGGCAATATATTTTATTGCCCTTTAAAATTAGATCGTTAGAGAACTCCCGCAGTGACGCGGGGGATGCGTGCATTCTCCCGCGCTCTTGCGGGAATCGATGCTGAGGGCAGGGCTACGGGGCGGAAGTGGGGCGGCGGGAGGGGGGGCAGCAGGCGCAACCGTGGGCTGTGCCGGGGATCGTGTCGTCCTGGAGGTCTTTGATGCTGATGCCTTCGAGCTCGGCCTCCATGACCTGGGTGACACGGACCCAGGCCCGGTGGCTGCGGCAGGTGGGCGAGCGGTGGCAGATCTTGGGCTTCTCGCAGCAGTGGGTCAGGCAGAGGTTGCCCTCGATGAGGCGGATGATGGCCGCCAGGCTGATGTCCTCGGGCTTGGCCGTGAGGATGTAGCCCCCGGAGGCCCCACGCGTGCTTTCCACCAGTTGTGCTGCCTTGAGCGGCTTCAGAATCTGTTCGATGAAGCGCACGGACACGCCGGTGTGCTCTGATATGTCAGCGCTGCGCACCGGACCCTGGCCCTGGTGCACGGCAAGATCGAGGAGGATGCGCACGGCGTAGCGCGCCTTGGCGGAGAGTTTCATGCTGCTCGCTTTGCTTTGCTGTTTCCCTGGCGCACAGGCGTTGTCAGGAGGCAGTTTCTGCTCCTATGCACGACGATTGTGGATTTGGCAATGTGAAAGCGGACTTTGTGATTCGGTTCACAAGATGGCTGTGGGCCTGGAGCGCAGGGTGCGGCAGGGCCAGCCCAACCGGAGCCGCTTGGCTTGGCCACAAGAAAAAAGGCTTACGGTTTTGTGCCGTAAGCCTTTGTCTTTCTTGGTCGGGATGAGAGGATTTGAACCTCCGGTCTCCGCGTCCCGAACGCGGCGCTCTACCAGACTGAGCCACATCCCGCTGTGAGAGGAAGGCCTTTAGCCGAATCTACAACAAAAGGCAAGCGCCCAGGTGGATTGTTCCTGGGAATGCCCGGAGCAGAGTGCTTTCGGCGCTCATTGGGGTTGGACATTGCGCCTGGATTGTGCAATTATTAAACTCTTTCTGAACTGCGTGCGCATCGTGACAGCCATGCAAAGGAGCCCTGTGTGATCAAGGTTGTTGTCGTCGATGATTCCGCCTTCATGCGCAAGGCCATCAGCACAATGCTCTCCAAGGACCCGGAAATCGACGTTGTGGCCACTGCCCGCGACGGCGAGGAAGGCCTGGAGCTCATCCGCAAGCACAACCCGGATGTGGTGACCCTGGACATCGAGATGCCGCGCATGGACGGGCTCACGACGCTTAGGCACATCATGATGGAGATGCCCAGGCCCGTGATCATGGTCAGCTCCCTGACCAACGAGGGCGCGGAGGCCACCCTCAAGGCCCTGGACCTGGGGGCCGTGGACTTCATCCCCAAGCAGCTCTCCAAGGTTTCGCTCGACATCGTCAAGATCGAGGCCAACCTCATTTCCAAGGTCAAAATCGTTGCCGCGCGCAAAATGATGCACTCCCGGCCCAGGCTGTCCGCCCCTATGGCCCGGGCAGCCATCACCACGCCTTCCGCCGCGCCGGGCGCTGTTCCTGGCAGGCCCGTGGCCGCGCCAACCCTGCCGGGCGGCTCGGTCAAGCGCGATGTGGTGTGCATCGGCGTGTCCACAGGCGGGCCCCCGGCCGTGCAAAAGGTGCTTTCCGCACTGCCCGCAGATTTTCCGGCCAGCATCGTCATCGCCCAGCATATGCCCCAGGCCTTCACCGGCCCCTTTGCCAAGCGCCTGGACGGCTTGTGCAAGATCAGCGTCAAGGAAGCCGAGCCCGGCGACCGCCTGAAGGCCGGTTGCGCCTACATCGCCCCGGGCGGGCGTCATTTGGTGCTTAAGCAAATGATGAGCCGTGTCGATCTGAACATCACACCGGAGCCTGCCAGCGCCCTCTACAAGCCTTCGGCCAATGTGCTCATCGGCTCCGTGGCCGAAGCCGTGGGCCGCCGCGCCCTGGGCGTGATCCTGACAGGCATGGGCAACGACGGCATGGAGGGCATCCGCGCGCTCAAGCAGAAGGGCGGGCGGGCCTTGGCCCAGAGCGATGCAACCTGCGTTGTGTATGGCATGCCAAAAGCCATCGTTGACGCTGGACTTTCAGACGAAATAGTTGATATTGATGACATGGCCCAGGCCATCATGAACAATCTCTACCTGTGATGGGCGCTACAGCGCCGGGCCGTGCCTGGTGCGTCTGTTGATCGAGCAAGATTCTGGAGGGGCGCAAGCCAATGACTGACTGCAAAGAAATCCTGTCCATGCTGCGGAGTCTCGAGTCGGATGTGTTGCGCGAGGGAGCCTATCTGGCGGGTGAGGCGCACTGCGAGGATGCTGTGCCGCTCCTGGTGGAGATGCTCAAAAGCAGCAACATCGGCGTGCAGGAGGCGGCCGACAACGCCTTGCGCATGATCGGCGGCAAGGAGGCCGTGAGCGGCGTCATTCCGCTCCTGAAGTCCGACGAGGCGCCTGTGCGCAACGGCGCCATGGACATCCTGCGCGTCCTGGGCGGACAGGAGCTGCAGCTGCTCATTCCGCTGCTGAAGGATGAGGATGTGGACATCCGCATCTTCGCCAGCGACATCCTGGGCTCGGCCGGCAACGTCATGGCCGTGGCCCCGCTTTGCGAAGCCCTGCTCAAGGACCCCGAGGTCAACGTGCGCTACCAGGCCGCTGTGAGCCTGGGCAACCTCGGCCTGCCTGATGCGGCCAAATGTCTGAACCAGGCCATGCGCGACGAGGAGTGGGTCCAGTACTCGGTCATCGAGGCCCTGGCCAAGATCGGCCACTCAAGCTCAGTGGACGCCATGGTCAAGGCCATGAGCTATTCCTCGGAACTTGTTGTCTCCATGATCATCGACGCCCTGGGCGAGATGGGGAACGTCAAGGCCGTGACGCTGCTCCTGAAGCGGATGGAGTCCTCGCCTTCGGCCTTATGCAACAAGATCGTCAAGGCCATCGTGAATATCCTGGGCGCCAAGCTGGTGAACCTGCTGCCCAAGGCTGAACGCGAGAATTTCCGCGAGTACCTGCTGGTGGCCCTGGAGGACGAGGAAGTGGAGGTCCAGGACGCGGCCATCCTCGGCCTGGCCGTCATGGGCGGCGACGATGCCGCTGCCGGGGTCTTCTCCATCGCCAGCAAGCTTGACCTGGACAAGGACCAGGACCGCCTGGAACACATCCTGGGGAGCCTGGCCCAGATGGGCGTCACCACGGTGCTGAGAAAGGCCCTGCAAGGGGAGGATCAGGCCGCTGCGCTGCTCGCAGTGGAGACCCTCGCCCGGGTCATCTCCCCGGAGGTCGAGCAGGTGCTTGTGGCCGCCTTCTGGGCCAACCAGGTGGTCGTGCAGCGCAGCATCATCGCGGTGCTGGCGCGCATCGCCGGTCCTGAGGCCGTCGGGTTCTTCATGGACATTCTGTCAAAGCACAGCGACGGCAAGGTGCTCAAGTCCGCCGCCGTTTTCCTGGGGCAGACACTGCGCCATGCCCCGGCCTCGGACGCGCTCTTCGCGTTGCTCGACCACCAGTATGACGATGTCAAGGAGGCGGCCCTGGACGCCTGCGTGGCCATCGGCGGCCCGGACATGCAGAAGCGTTTCCAACTGCTGTTCCAGGGCATCGACCCCGTCAAGCGGCTCATGGCCGTGTATGCCCTGGGCAAGATGGACGCTGCCGGGAACATCGACATCCTTAAGACAGCCTTGGAGGACGAGAGCCCGGAGATCCGCAAGCATGCGCTGGAGGCTGTGGCCTCCCTGTGCCAGGACTCCGAGGCCTGGCTGGGGCTGCTTGCGTCGCGGCTCTTGGACGAGAACCGGGACGTGCGCCAGACCGTGGTGGAGATCATGGGCCAGTGCTTCTCTGCGGCCATCACGCCGCACCTGTTGCACGCCCTGCACGACGACGACGACTGGGTCAAGGTGCGCGCCCTGGAGGTGCTGGGCCAGCACAAGGTCACGGAGGCCATCCCAGAGGTGGTGGAGCTTCTGGAGAATCCGAACAAGCTGGTGACCATACGAACCATCGAATGTCTGGGAAGCATCGGCGGAACCTCGGCCTTCCGGGCCCTCTTGGCTGTTTCCAGCAGCGAGGACTATGAGATCATGGAAGCCGCCGAGGCCGCCATCGCCAAGATACAGGACGAACCGGAGAGGGGGATTTAGATGTCTGCGCTCTTCTCCACATCCTCCGCTGTGGGCGGTGAGCTGAAAATCAGCGACGCCGAGTTTGTGCAACTGCGTGACTTCATCTACGCCCAGTGCGGCATCTACGTTGCGGACAACCGCAAGTACCTGCTGGAAAACCGCCTTGCCAACAGGCTCAAGCTGCTGAATCTGAAGAACTTTGGTGAGTACTACCACTACTTACAGTACGATACGAACAAGAAGACCGAGCTCTCCAAGCTCTTTGAGGTCATCACCACCAACGAGACGAGCTTTTACCGCAATCCGCCGCAGCTCAAGGTCTTTCAGGAGAACATCCTGACCGAGGTCATCGCTGAGCTGCGCAAGAAGGGCGACAAGCGGCTGCGCATCTGGTCCGCAGGCTGTTCCACCGGTGAGGAGCCATACACCCTGGCCATCATCGTGGCCGAGGTGCTGAAAGGCGAGCTGGCCTCCTGGGACGTGCGCATCACCGCCAGCGACCTGTCCGAACGGGTGCTCGAGGCCGCGCGCAAGGGCGTCTACAACGAGTATACCCTGCGCACCACGCCCAAGGAGCTTCTGCCGCGCTATTTCGACAAGGACGGCGAGAACTTCCGCATCAAGCCGGAGCTCAAGCGGCTTATCTCCTACGGCCAGCTGAACCTTTCCGACCGCGTGGCCCTGAAGCGGGTTGAGCGTTCGCAGATAGTGTTCTGCCGCAACGTCATCATCTATTTTGACGACGACATGAAAAAGAAGGTCATCGGCGCGTTCTACGACAACCTGCTGGCCGGCGGCTTCATGCTCATCGGGCACTCGGAGTCGCTGCACAACATCACGCGCTCGTTCAAGCCCATCCACTACCCAGGGGCCATCATGTACAAGAAGGAGGCCTGATGCGGGCGGGGCAGGACCACGTGCGGACAGGAGCAGGGTAGATCTTTGGGCGCGAGGGTCGTGGCCATTGCAAACCAGAAGGGCGGCGTGGGCAAGACCACCACGGCCCTGACCCTTGGGGCGGCCCTGACGCGACTGAACCAGCGGGTGTTGGTCATAGACCTGGACCCGCACGCCAACGCTTCCGTGCACCTCTCCTTCTTCCCGGAGATGCTGGAGGCAACGATATACGATCTTTTCCAGGAGAAGCAGGCAGACGGAAAGGTCTGGGAGCGCATTCTCAAGACCTCCACCGGCAGCGGGTTCGACTTTGCGCCAGGCAGCATCAGGCTCTCCGAGCTGGAGGTGGACCTGAAGGAGCGCAAGGACAAGGGACTGATTCTGAACATCGCTTTGGAGGACATGCGGAAGCGCTATGACTATATTTTGCTGGACTGCCCGCCGCACGTGGGAATTCTGCTGGTGAACGCCTTGGTGGCTGCGGATCTGGTGCTCATCCCCATCCAGACAGACTTTTTGGCTCTGTACGGGATCAGGCTCCTGTTCGACACCATCAGGCTGCTCAACCGGGTGCTGCCCAGACCGGTGCACTACATGGCCCTGGCCACCATGTTCGACCAGCGCACTGCGGCCTGCCGACGCATTTTACGGATCATGCACGACAAGTTGGGCGAGAGGGTTCTGGAAACGGTGATTCATTTTGATACGAAATTTCGCGAGTCCAGCGCCAGCGGCAAGGTGATCTTCGACGTGGACCCCACGGCGCGCGGCGCCGTGGAGTATCTGAACCTGGCAAAAGAGATAGTGCGCAATGAAAACGCCTGAACAATACTTTGTCGAGGATGTCCGCCTGCCGGATGTCACCGACCCTGGCCGCGCCCTGACCGGCGCGGAAGAAGCCTTTCTGGACAAGTACCTGGGCACGGACCGCGAGAAGGTTCTGGCCCAGGCCAAAAGGCTCGACCCGCGCGGCGATGACTCCCTGGCCGGGTTCTCCGGCCCTGGAGGAGCACAGGGCGAGGAGCATTCCGACGAGAAGATGCGCACCCAAACCGACATCCGTCTGGTGAGCTTCTCGCTCATGGGCCGGGAGTACGCCCTGCCCATCATGGTGATCCAGGAGGTCATCCGCTTCGTCAAGCCCACCAAGCTGCCGGCCGCTCCCTTCTTCATTGCAGGGATCATCAACCTGCGCGGGCGGGTGACGCCGCTGGTCAGTCTGCGCTCGCTCTTGGGCATCCCCGGCGAGCAGGAGGACCGCTTCATCGTCATTTGCCGCCATCGGGGTCTGCAGATCGGGCTCATGATCAACGCCGTGTCCACCATGTATCTGGCTTCCGGCGACGAGCTGGAGTGGAACGTGGAGGGCAACGTCGGCGTTTCCGCGCACCTGCTCTTGGGACTCTACAAATCCGGCGAACGTCTTATCAGCATCTTGTCCATCGACAATCTGGTCCACGGAGTACTCCAGGGGGGAGGTTCATCTCATGCCTAAACATATTCTCATTGTGGACGATTCTAAGACTGTAAGGAACCTCGTGGCCTTCATCATGAAAAAGGAAGGGTTCCGTGTGACCACGGCCGAGGACGGCCTTGACGGGTTGGAGAAGCTCTATGCGGCGGACCAGGTAGATCTCATCGTCAGCGATGTGAACATGCCGCGTATGGACGGCTTCACCTTCATCAAAAACGTCCGGGAGCAGGAAGCCTACAGGGACATCCCCATCATCGTCCTGTCCACGGAAGGGCAGGACAAGGACATCCAGATGGGGCTGACATTGGGCGCGAACCTGTACATGGTCAAACCGGCCCAACCGGAGAAAATGGTCCGCAACGTGAAGATGCTCCTGGGCTGAAGCCCCGGGGACGATCCGCCCTAGCGCCCCGCATGTGTTCAGGGCGGAAACATGAGAGCAGGCAGGTGTCTCGATGAGCCAAGACTACCTTGATCCAGAGATACTCTCTGACTTCTTTGTCGAAGCCAAAGAGCACCTCGAGACCATCGAGCCGAACCTTCTTGAACTGGAGAAGAACCCGGAAAACCTGGGGCTCCTGAACGAGATCTTCCGGCCCATGCACTCCCTCAAGGGGGCCTCGGGCTTTCTGGGCCTGCCCAAGATCAATGGCCTGGCCCACAAGGCCGAGAACATCCTCGATGAACTGCGCCAGGGCGCCATGGCCGTGAATTCGGCCATCATGGACGTCATCCTTTCCGCCACGGACGCCCTGCGCCACATGGTGCTGAATCTGGAAAACTCCGGCATCGAGGGGGATGTGGACACCGCCCCCATCATCGCGCGCATCGAGAGCATCCTGGCGGGCGAGGCATCCGCCCCTGCTGAGGCCCAACAGGCCCAGGCGGGCGAGGCGGAACCGTTCGTGGATCCTTTTGAAGAAGCCTCGACCGAGGCCGAGGCCCAGGCCGCCGCACTCCCCCAAGAGCTTGAAGCGCTGGCCGAGGCCGCTGCCCCGGCTGCGGCAGGCTCGCTGAACATCCGTTGGCAGAACGTGCAGCTGGAGCCCAGCCCGGACTTTGACACCACGCCCTATACCCTGACCACCGTGGGCGAGGGGCACCTCAGCGACTTTCTGGAGGAAGCGCGCGACCTTGTGGGCAGCCTGAACCAGGGCCTGCTGGAACTGGAGAAGAACCCCGAGGGCAGCGGCGAGCTGATCAACGACATCTTCCGCTATTTCCACAACATCAAGGGCAACAGCGGCATCATCGGGTACAAGGAGCTCAACGCCTTGACCCATGAGGCCGAGACCCTGCTCAACCGCGTGCGCAAGGGCGAGATGCAGACCAGCAGGGGCATCATTGACCTGCTCCTGGCTGTGGTGGACCTCATTGAGGAGCTCCTGGGCTGCATCGACAGCGAGGCCGGGAAGGCCACGCCCAAGGACATCGCGGTCATGGCCGCAGTGCTTCAGGCCAGCTCCGAGTCCGGAACGCTCACCATTCCAGAGCAGTACCGGGCCATGCTCGTGCCTGAGTCCGAGTCTCTTCCTGGCGCCAAGTCTGCTGCGCCTGTGGCCCGCGCCGACGTTCCTGACGACGTTCCTGACGAGGCCGCCCAGGCCGCAGACGCGGAGACCGTCAGCTGGGCCGAAGCCGACCCGGCGGAGGCCGCCGCCGAGGCGCCCGAGGCCGCCGCGCCTGCTCCAGCCCCTGGCGGCTACGACCCCGAGGATGTGGACATTTTCGAGCAGACCGTGCTGCACCAGATCAAGAGTCTGGACATGGGCATGGACATGCTGCGCCAGGACGCCTCCCAGCGCGACATCATCGACGGGGTGTACCGCACCCTGACCACCTTGCAGAACTCAAGCGGCTACATGGGCCTGGGCGAGATCAAGGACTACGCCGAGCGCACCGCCGGGCTGGTGGACCAGGCCCGCAAGTCTGACCTGGGCTTTGAGCTCATGCTGGATATCCTGTCTCAGGAGTTCTCCATCCTCAAGGACATGATCCTCTCCGCCCTGGCTGGCATCAAGGGCGTGGACCCGAAGTCCCTTGCGCCTCCGGCTGAGGCTGCGCCAACGCCCGCACCCGCTGCTGCGCCCAAGCCTGAGCCCAAGCCTGAGCCGAAGCCTGAGCCCAAGCCTGAGCTGAAGCCTGAACCCGCTCCTGGACCCAAGCCTGAGCCCAAGCCTGAGCCGAAGCCTGAGCCGAAGCCTGAGCCGAAGCCTGCTCCCACAACGCCGCCTGCTGCGCCCCCCAAGCCTGCTGCGCCCCCCGCAGCCGCTCCGCCTGCCGTGGCGGCTCCGTCCGCCGCAGCGGTTCCGGCTGGAGGCGAAGGCGGCCAGGCCCAGGTTCCGCAGAAGGGCGCCACCACCATCCGCGTGGACCACGAGAAGCTCGACCACCTGATGAACCTCATCGGCGAGCTCATCATCAACCGCGGCCGCTATTCCATGCTGGCGCGCGCCCTGGAGGCAGGCCAGGAGGAAGTCTCCGAGATCGCGCAGCAGTTGACGGAAACCACCTACGCCATGGCCCGCATCTCGGACGACCTGCAGGACACCATCATGAAGGTGCGCATGGTGCCGGTGCACACGGTGTTCTCGCGCTTCCCGCGCCTGGTGCGTGATCTTTCCCGCAAGAGCGGCAAGCAGGTGGAGCTCATCACCGAGGGCGGGGAGACGGAACTCGACAAGAGCGTCGGCGAGGAGATCGGCGATCCGCTGGTGCACCTCATCCGCAACTCCCTGGACCATGGCCTGGAATCCGAAGAGGAACGCATCGCCGCAGGCAAGAACCCCAAGGGCCATGTCTGGCTGCGCGCCTACCACAAGGGCAATTCAGTGGCCATCGAGGTCGAGGACGATGGCCGGGGCATCGACCCGGAAAAGATGCGCCAGGTGGGCGTCAAGAAGGGGCTGGTCACTGTTGAGGAGGCCAAGCTGCTGGATGACCGTCAGGCCGTGGACCTCATCTTCGCCCCTGGCTTTTCCTCGGCCGAGAAGATCACCGACGTGTCCGGCCGCGGCGTGGGCATGGATGTGGTCAAGACCAACATCAAAAATCTCAAGGGCAGCATCCAGATCAACACCGAGGTCGGGCGCGGCTCGCGCTTCACCCTCACCCTGCCGCTGACCCTGGCCATCATCGACGCCCTCATGGTCCAGGTGGGCGATGGCGTGTACGCCATCCCGCTGGATGCCGTGAGCGAGACCACCAAGATCGAGGTCGAGCGGCTCTCCGAGGTCAACCACCGCAAGGCCCTGACCCTGCGCGGCGAGGTCCTGGGCATCACAGAACTCTCAAGCCTGATGGGCCTGCCGGGCAACCCCACGGAGCGCGACATCCTGCCTGTGGTCATCATCCACGACAACGACCGCAGGCTTGGACTTGTTGTGGACAAGCTCTTGGAGCGCCAGGAAATTGTCATCAAGCCCCTGGGCCAGTACCTGAACGGATTCGAGATACGAGGCATCTCCGGCGCCACCATCACGGGCGACGGCAGCGTCGTGCTCATCCTCGACCCGCACGAAGTCTACCGCCTGGCCACGGCCAGCACCAAGGGCCAGTCCGGGCACGACTAGACCAGGCGCCCGTTCTGCGAGCGACACAGGGACAGCCTCCGGGCTGTCCTTTTGTTTTGGGCAGGATCACCCGGCGTAGAAGTGCAGAAGCCCAGCGCAGAGCGCTGCCGTGAGGCCAAGCCAGACCAGGCCCAGGGCGCCGTGCACCAGGGCGGGGCGGGAGCAGGGCCGGTTGCTGCGGGCCAGCAGGGCCCACACGGAACAGGCCAGGAAAATGGTCGCGCCGCAGCTGATGAGCAGCGCCTTCACGGCCTGGGCATCGGCGGGCTGTCCGGGCAGGTCGGTGAGGTGGTTCCAGAGGGCTGGCAGGAAGGACAGGGCCAGCAGGCCGGAGCGCAAGGCTGACCGGGCCGCCAAACGCATGGCGTGGGCAAAGGCGTCGCGGCCAAAAGGCTCGTGGTCGCGCCGCAGCAGCAGGTATTCCAGGCTCCAGGCCCCGGCGCACATGGCCGAGGCCAGGGAGCAGGCCAGCACGGCGGCCCAGAGCAGGGGGGCAGTGGACGAGAGGTCCGGCTTCAGAAGCGGGGCCAGGGCAATGCCGCCCTCGCCACCCACGGAGATCGCGCCCAGCACGGCCTGGGCCTGCGCGGCCAGGTCGCGCAGCAGGGACAGGGCCAGCCAAAGGATGGCCACGGCCAGAACGGCAAGGGCTCCGGCCTGGGGCAGCGGGCTGTCCGGGCGCACCCGGTAGGCCACGCGCGAGACGCGCCAAACCAGCAGGGACACGCAATAGGCAGTGATGACGACCGCAAGCAGGGCCGGAACCAGCGGCGCGGCCTGGAGCCAGTCCCTCAGCCAGGGCACGCGGTACAGGGCCAGGCCTGTTGCGCCGGCCAGCAGCAGGCAGGCGGGCAGGGCGCAGGTGAGGGCCATGCGCAGCAGCCGCCGGGCATAGGCCTCGGGGTGCTGGGTGCCGCGCAGCTGCCCGACAGTCAGGCAGATGACCGCCAGCAATGGGGAACCCAGGGCCGCCAGCCCGAAGAACAGAAAAAAGGCCGGGGCGGCAAGAGCGGCGGCAATGTGGAGGAGTTCGGCAATGGACATGCTGGCCTCTGACGTATTCTGTCCTTGCTCTTTCCTGCCGCATTTTTCCAGTCCAGGCAAGCCGCCTGCCCCTGGCGCGGCGCAAGGTTTCTTGCCAAAACCTTCGCACTGGCCTAAGGAATCGTGAACAGGAGAGGTCCATGCGTCACAAAGCCCCATTCGTTGTCCTGCTCACGCTCGCCCTGTGTGGCTGCGCGGGGAAAATGGACGCCAAGCGTGGCTTGAGCGAGGAGTGGCGACTGCGCAGCCTTGAGGAGAACTTCCTCAACTTCAAGGAAGGCCAGCGCGAGCAGGAGGAGCGCGGGCGCGACCAGCAGCGCAAGCTCCTGGAGCGCGTCAAGGCTGTGGAGGACTCCCTGCAGCGGGTGCAGGAGCAGCTTGGTTCGGCCGCACCCCTGGCCCAGCAGCGCGCCGAGACACCGGCAGCGCCGGCCCCTGTGCTCGTGCAGGCCAAGCCAGAGCCCCCCCAGAGCGAATACGCCGCCAGCGCGTCCCCGGTGGATGTCCTGGCCGCGCGCAAAACTGCTCCAGCCAAGGCCAACGGCGGCGCAGCCATGCCAGCGCTGTACACCGAGGGCATGACCCTGGTGCGCGACGAGCATGGGGAGCAAGGCCGCACGCTCCTGACCGAGTTCCTGGCCGCTGAGCCGAACAGCTTTCTCGTTCCCAACGCCCTGTATTGGATCGGCGAGAGCTACTACCTGGACAAGAACTATGCCCAGGCCATCTTGTCCTTCAAGGACGTGACCCGCCGCTACCCGAAGCACCACAAGGCCGCAGCGGCCCTGCTCAAGATCGGCATGTGCTACGCCATGCTGGGTGAGAAGGACAACGCCTCGCTCTATTTGCGGGCCTTGTTGCAGGACCACCCCAAGTCCGAGCCCGCGCCTGCGGCCCGCAAGAAGCTGCAGGAGCTGGGGCGGTGATTCCGGCGGCTCCCACCGGGCCGCCACAGGTTGCTCCATGACCCTGGACGCCGCCAAAGAGTTCTTTTCCTGTCTGGCCCTGCGGCACACGCCGGGCCTGGGGCCGCGCTCGTGGAAGAGCGTGCTCTCCGGCTACCAGAGCGCCTTTGCGGCCGTGTCTGACGCGCGCAACTGGTCCAGCCGCAAGCTTCTGCCGAAAAACCGCGTCCAGGTCTTCCTGGCCGAGCCCTGGCGGCCCGGCGCCGAGGCCGAATACCGGGCCGCGCGCAGCTTAAGCGCGCGCATCATCACCTGGTTCGACCCCAAGTATCCGAAACGCCTGCGTGAAATACCAGATCCGCCAGTCCTGCTGTATGCCCTGGGCGATGTGAGCCTGCTCGGCAACCCGTCTGTGGCCGTGGTGGGGGCCAGGGAATGCACCCTGCTTGGGTTGCAGTCTGTGGAGCGCATCAGCTCGGACCTGTCCCGCTTCGGCGTCACCGTGGTCTCCGGGCTCGCGGCGGGCATTGACCGCCAGGCCCACACGGCGGGCCTGAGCGGCGTCGGCAGCTCCATTGCCGTGCTTGGGGCCGGGCTTGACGTGCACTACCCGCCGGAAAACGAGGATGTGCGGCAGGCGCTGGAGCAGCGCGGCCTGGTGGTGACCGAGTTCGGCCCCGGCACCAGGCCCGAGGCCCGCAATTTTCCCTACCGCAACCGCATCATCAGCGGGCTGTCCCTGGGCGTGCTGGTGGCCGAGGCCGCAGCGCGCTCCGGCAGCCTCATCACCGCGCGTCTGGCGGGGGAGCAGGGACGCGAGGTCTTTGCCCTGCCCGGCCCCCTGGGCCAGCCGACCTTTGCCGGGTGCCACCGGCTCATCAAGCAGGGCGCGGCACTGGTGGAAAACGCCGAGGACATCGTGCGCATCCTGCGCTACCAGTTCAGCGCGGAGCTTGCTGCTGTGCCCAAAACCGTGCCCGGCCAGGCTCTGTCCGCCCCGACGCAGCCAGCGGGTCGGCCAGCGCCCGGCAGGCCTGCGCAGACGACGGCCACGCCCGCCCTGTTGGCCGCGCTCCAGCCCCGGCCCTGGCCCGAGAATCTGACAGACGGGGAGAAGGCCCTGCTGTCCGTCCTGACCCTGGACGGGAAGGTGCACATCGACGCGCTGATCCAGGCGCTCGGCTGGGAGAGCCACATCGTGAGCCGCAGGCTCCTGGTGCTAGAGATGCAGGGGCTTGTCCGCCAGTGGCCGGGCATGTATTATAGCTTGGCGTGACCCCCCCCAGCCCCGGAGTTCAGGAGCATTCATGCAGAAGATCCCCCTCAGTCTCGCCCAGCCAGGCATGAAGCTGGCCAAGGCCATCACCAAGGCCAACGGCATGGCCATCGTCGGCTCCGGAGTCGAGCTCACAGAGGCGCTCATCGACAGGCTCGACAGCATGGGCATCGACAAGATCTTCGTGGTGGGCGACGCCGTCTCCGCCAGCCAGAACCCGTCTGAGCGCGTGACGCGCCTGGAACACCTGTTCCGCCGCCTGGGCGAGGACGAATACATGGTCAAGGTCAAGGCCTATCTGCGTGAGTATTTCACCATCAAGGCCGCTGCCGACGCTGCTCAGGCTGCGCAGGACAAGGGCTAAGGCATGGAGGAAGATCTCAAGACCAGCGCCAAGGGCAAGATCCTGTCCATCCGCGATCTGCCCACACTGCCCAAGGTTCTGGAAGAGGTGTCGAGGCTCGTCCAGAACCCGAACACCAGCATCGAGGCCATCGCCAAGGTCATTTCACGCGACCAGGTGCTCTCGGCCAAGGTGCTCAAGATGGTCAACTCGCCGGTCTACGGCTTCTCCGGCCGCATCAGCTCCATCCAGCACTCCCTGGTGCTCCTGGGTTTCAACGTGATCCGGGGCGTGATCATCAGCACCTCGGTCTTCGACATCATGACCAAGGCCATGGAAGGGCTGTGGGAGCACAGCGTGGGCTGCGCCCTGGCCACGGGACTCATCGCGCGCAAGGCCGGACTCAAGGACCCGGAGGAGTTCAGCGTTTGCGGACTGTTGCACGACCTGGGCAAGGTTGTGGCTGCCGTGCAGCTGCCGGAGCTGCACAAGGCCGTGGGCGAGACCGTGCGCACCCAGGACCTGCGCTGGCTGGAGGCCGAGAAGGCCGTGCTGGGCTTCGGGCACGACCGCATCAATGCCTGGCTGGCCGAGCACTGGCGCCTGCCGGCCACCATCAAGGAGGCCATGGGCTCGCACCACTTCCCGGAGCGCGCGCAGATCTATCCCCAGCACGCAGCGGCCGTGCACCTGGGCGATTTCGTGGTCCGGGTCTTCGAGTACGGCTCCGGCGGCGACGACCAGGCCGTGCCCCTGTCCCCGCAGGTCTGGAAGATCCTGAACCTCAAGCTTTCGGACCTGGACTCCGTGCTGGACGGCTTTGCCGAGAACCTGGCCGAGGTTTCCGGCGTCACCTTTGCGCCTGAGGAAGCCGCGCCGCCCAAGGGCTAGGCCTGCAACTGACGGAGAACTCCGTGGCAGCAAGTCTCTTTCCCCGCCAGCAGCGTGGCATTCTGCTCTCCCCGGACCCGGAGCTGGCGGAGCTGTTCCGCAGCCTCTGGGACCCGGCCGAGGTGGAGTGGACGGTCATCGAGCGCGGGCGGCGGGCCATGGAGATCATCTTCAACGAGCCCCCGGACGTGCTCGTGGTGGACAACCGTCTGGCCGACATCAAAAGCTCCGAGGTGGCCACCATCGTCAAGAGCGAGAACGTCTACCGCCAGCTGCCGGTGATACTCTGCCTGGACCCGGACGACCTGGAGCAGCCCTGGAACTGGAACGAGATCGAGGCCGACGACTTCCTGGTGCGGCCCTTCTCGCCCACCCAGGCCCGCGAGCGCGTGCACCTGACCCTGTGCCGGGCCTCGCGGGCCATGGATGCCAACCCCCTCTCCAAACTCCCGGGCAACACCTCCATCATCCAGCACATCCAGGACTTGATCGAGCGCCAGGACAACTTCGCCCTGGCTTACTGCGACCTGGACTATTTCAAGTCCTTCAACGACAAGTACGGGTTCTCGCGCGGCGACGAGGTGCTCATGATGACCGCCCGGGTCATCGTCAACACCATCCGCAGCTTCACTGGCATCAAGAGCTTCGTGGGCCACGTGGGCGGCGACGACTTCGTGTTCATCGTGCCCGCCAGCCTGGCCGAGGAGGCCTGCAAGCGCGTGCTGGAGGCCTTTGACGGCATCGTGCCGAATTTCTATGATGAGGAGGACCGCGACCGGGGGTCCATCCTCTCCACGGACCGCCAGGGCGAGGTGCGCACCTTTCCGCTCATGGCCCTGTCCATTGCCGTGGTCTTCAACACCCGCGGGAGGCTCAAGCACTATGGCGAGGCTTCGGCCATCGCCATGGGCCTGAAGAAGAAGGCCAAGGAAAACGTGAAGAGCTGCTATGTCCTTGACAGGCGCGCCCAGGATTAGCCCGGGCGCGGACCTGCCGGAGGTCTGCCAGGGCTTCCTCTCGTTTCTGGAGATCGAGAAGGGCTACTCCCTGGCCACGGTGCGCGCCTACGCCGCTGACCTGGCCCAGTTCGAGGCCTACCTGCTGTCCCGCCGCTCCCGCA
The DNA here is from genome assembly GCA_964390575.1 of uncultured Desulfocurvus sp. GTDB lineage: Bacteria > Desulfobacterota > Desulfovibrionia > Desulfovibrionales > Desulfovibrionaceae > Humidesulfovibrio. Next base: position 21,854 of record CAYMIP010000019.1, read on the forward strand.
GCCTTGGAGCCTTTGAGGCCATCACCCGCGAGGACGCCACGGCCTTCCTGGCCGAGCTGCACCGCCTGCGCCAGAAAAAGTCGAGCATGGCGCGCAAGCTCTCCACCCTGCGCTCCCTGTTCCGTTATCTCCTGAAAAACCAGCTGCTGCACAAGAATCCGCTGGCGGGCCTGCGCAATCCCAAGCAGGAGCAGCGCCAGCTGCGCGCCCTGAACGTGGACCAGGCCGTGGCGGTGATGGAGTCCCAGGCCCCGCCCGGCGCCCTTGGCCTGCGCGATTTGGCCCTGGCCGAGGTGCTCTACGGTTCCGGCCTGCGCGTGAGCGAGGCCCTGTCCCTCACGGTGGACGACGTGCGCACGGACCGTGGCTTTGTGCGCGTGCGCGGCAAGGGCAACAAGGAGCGCCTGGCCCCCTTGAGCGAGGCCGCCAAGGAGCGCTTGGTGGAATACCTGGGCCTGCGCCTTGAGCTCGCTGCGGACCCGGCGGAACCGGCGCTGTTCCTGGGGCAGCGCGGCGGCCCGCTGTCCCGGCGCGAGGCCCAGCGCATCGTGGCCCGGCTGGCGGCGGGCGCGGGCATCGGGCAGAACGTGCACCCGCACACCCTGCGCCACAGCTTTGCCACGCACCTGCTCCAGGCCGGGGCCGATTTGCGCAGCGTGCAGGAACTGCTCGGCCATTCACGCCTGTCCACCACGGAGCGCTACACGCACCTGGATTTGCGGCACATCATGGAGGTCTACGACAAGGCCCATCCGCGTGCCGGGCACACGGGGAAGAAGCCTGGCCAGGGCGACCCGGTGGATTCGGATTGAAAGCACGGCTTGGAGCAGACATGCCTTGGAGCAGACATGGCGATGTTCGATGAGCCCGGGGTGTTCCCGGTCCTGGTCAGCGCCTGTCTGGCTGGCGAGGCCTGCCGCTTTGACGGCGGCTCCACGCCGCATCCTGAGGTTCTGCGCCTGGCGCAAGAGGGGCGCGCGGTGCCGGTGTGCCCGGAGGTGCTGGGCGGATTGTCCGTGCCGCGCGAGCCGGTGGAGCTCAGTCATGGCAGGGCCGTGTCCAGGTCCGGCGCAGACTGCACCGAGGCCATCCAGGCGGGCGCGCAGAGGGCGCTGGCCCTGGGCCTGGAGCGGGGCTGCCGCCGGGCCATCCTCAAGGCCCGTTCGCCGTCCTGCGGGGCGGGGCGCGTCTACGACGGGACCTTCAGCGGCCGCCTGGTGCCCGGCGATGGCGTGCTGGCGGCCCTGCTCAAGGCCAGCGGCTTTGCGGTGGTGAGCGAGGAGGAGCTGTAGGCGCCGGAGCCCTGGTTCTTCCAACAACAAAAAGCGGCGCGCCCATCTGGACGCGCCGTTTTTTGTTTCAGTAATCGGCTTGGTTAGACTTCGAAGCGGCGGATGCTGATGATGGAGATGGGATCCTGGGGCACGTCGCCGTGGCCCATGTGGTTCTTGGTGCGCACGGTGCTGATCTTGGTGGCCACGTCCTGGCCCTCGGTGACCTTCCCGAACACTGCATAGCCGTAGCCCTGGGGGTTCGGCGCGGTGAAGTTCAGGAACTCGTTGTCCTTCACGCTGATGAAGAACTGGCTGGTGGCGCTGTGCGGGTCCGTGGTGCGGGCCATGGCCAGGGTGAAGGCCTCGTTGGGCAGGTCGGCCCTGGCCTCGTTCTTGATGGGGCTCTTGTTCTTCTTCTCGCGCATCATCATGTCCATGCCGCCGCATTGGATCATGAAGTTCTTGATGACGCGGTGGAAGATGAGGCCGTCGTAGAACTCCTCATCCACGTAGGACAGGAAGTTGGCCACGGTGTCCGGGGCCTTGTCGGCGTAGAGTTCCACGAGCATCTCGCCCATGGAGGTGTTGATGAGTACAATCGGATTGGACATTCTCGCTCCTTGTCCGCCGCGCGATGTTTCGGCTGGCGGGGTGTAGTCTCTATTTTTCGGCTGCCAGGGCCGTCTTCTGGGCCCAGAAGTCTTCGAACTCCTGGCGCAGGCTGTTGATGAGCTCCTTGACGCTGACGATCTTGTCCACACGCCAGACGTTCTCGCCGCAGAAGGCGAAGCCGTGCTTCAGGATGCCCTTCTTGGCGTTCGCCAGGGCCTGGGAGATGCAGTAGGGGGCATGGACGACATCGCAGGTCTTGATGCAGTGGAACGGGCACTTGAAGGGCTTCTTGCGGCCCTCGCGCACGGCCAGGAGGAAGTCGTTCAAGATGGCGCGGCCAGGCATGCCCACAGGGCTTTTGATGACTGTGATGTCCTGCTTGCGGGCCGCCACAAAGGCGTCCTTGAAGGCCTGGTCGGCGTCGCACTCGTAGGTGGCCACGAAGCGGGTGCCCATCTGCACGCCCGAGGCGCCCAGCTCCAGGTACTTGGCGATGTCCGCGCCGGTGTAGATGCCGCCTGCGGCGATGACCGGGATGCGGCGTCCGCTCTCGGCCTCGAAGGGCTTCACGGCCGCCACCACCTCGGGCAGGATCTTTTCCAGGGCGAAATTTGGGTCGTCCAACTCCTCGGGCTTGAAGCCCAGGTGCCCGCCCGCCTTGGGCCCCTCCACCACGAAGCCGTCGGGCAGGTAGTCGTACCTGGCCAGCCACTTCTTGCAAAGCACGGCGGCGGCGCGGCCAGAGGACACAATGGGCACCAGCTTCGTGCGCGCCTTTTCGGCCAGTTCGCCGGGAAACTCCTCGCTCAGGTACTTGGGCAGATCGAGCGGCAGGCCCGCGCCGGAGAAGATGATGTCTGCGCCTTCGCGGATGGAGGTCTTGACCAGGTCCGCGAAGTTGGTCAGGGCGACCATGATGTTCACGCCCAGCAGGCCTTGGGTCATCTTTTCCTTGGCCTTGCGGATTTCGTTGCGCAGGGCCCGGATGTTGGCCTCAGTGGGGTTTTTGCCCACATCGGGTTCGTCCATGCCGATCATGGCCGCAGCGATGACCCCGACCCCGCCTTCGTTGGCCACGGCGGCGGCCAGGCCGGAAAGGGAGATGCCAACGCCCATGCCCCCCTGGATGATGGGGATCTGCGCGATACTGTCGCCAAAATGCAGTTCAGGGAGCTTCATCATCGTCTTGGTCCTCGCTTGTGTTGGAGGCCTTGTTCCGCTTTTTTCCGCTCTTGTCAAGAAGCTGGGAAGTGGCTCAGCTCTAAAGCTTTAAAAGCCTGGGTGTTACGTACTTGTCGAGGAGCATGCTGGAGAAGAACAGGGAACTGGTGAAGGCCGGGGAAATGGAGTTGAGCACGTGCACGCTCGTGTCCGTGCCTTCGATGATGAAGTCCATGACCAATTCGTTCTTTTTCACATCCACAAGCTGAGGCCGGATGCCCACTTTGGGAGAGGACTCGATGTCCTCTGGAGCAAGTTCCTTCACCAGCTTGCGGGCGTCATTGAAGAAGTACTTGAAGGAATATTTGCGCGGTTCCTCCAGCGCCACCTCGCGGAACTTCTTGTTGCGCAGGAAGAGCAGGGCGTCGCGCAGGAGGATCCTTGGGGCCTCGGCGTCGATGCCTGCAAGGATGCCGTAGTTCTCGCGGCCCAGGGCCGGGATGGCCGTGGGGCCGAGGTACACGTCGCCATGCACCCCGCGCGTGAAGTGCACGCCCAGAAACGGGTTCTTGATGTTCGGCACCGGGTAGATGCTGCCCCGGATGGTGTGGGCCTTCTCGCGCGTGAGCTTCTTGTAGATGCCCTTGAAGGGGATGAGCTGGTAGTCCTGGCCCAGCCCGAAGGCGTGGGCCACCACATCGCCGTAGGCCCCGGCGGCGTTGAGAAAAAAGGCGCAGGAGATGTCGCCACCCGTGGTGCGCACGCGCAGGCGCTTGCCGTCTGGCGCGCCCAGGCCCAGAAAGCGCGTGTCGAAGCGGATGCGCACCTTGCCGGAGTCGAGCAGTTCCTGCTGGATGCTCTTCAGGATGGCCTTGGGGTCCACCACGGCGGTGTAGTGCGAGAACAGGGCCTGTCCGGCGCTCTTGGCGTTGGGCTCGATCTCCGAGAGCTGGGCGTCGTCGATGAGTTCGACCTTGGCCCCGTTCTGGGTGGCGCGGCTGTAAAGCTCACGCAGGGTGGGCAGCTCGGACTCGTCTCTGGCTACGATGACTTTGCCGGTCTTGAGCAGGGGCAGCTTGCGCTCCTCGCAGTACTGCTTCATGCGGAAGTTGCCTTGCAGGCAGGACTGGGCGCGCAGGCTGCCCGGGGCGTAATAGATGCCGGCATGCAGCACGCCGCTGTTGCGGCCCGAGGCGTGGCGGCCGGCCTCGGGCTCCTTGTCGATGATGAGGATGTCGTCGTAGCCTGCGGCCACCAGATCGCGGGCCACGGTGAGCCCCACGATGCCTGCGCCGCAGATGAGAATGCTCGCTGTGACCATGTGCCTGCCTTGGGGTTCAGGAATCGGAGAGAAGTTCAAAGCCGGTGGCAGGATCGCGCCTGCGCGTCAGGCCCAGGCCCAGGAACTCTCTACTATCGAATTCGCCGATGGTCCAGACGTTGATGCCCTTGGCCTTGTCACCCATGTCATATCCTTCAATCATGTCAGATCCTTCAACGCTCTGTCTACACTAGGCGCAGCAGGGGCCCTGGTAGTCGCACCACTGGCAGTGGCGTCCGCTTCTGGCGGGAAACTCCGGCGCGGCCAGGATGTGCTCCAGCAGGAAGGCGAGCAGGGCCGGGACGCGCTGGCGGATGACCTGCGCGCGTTCCTCCGGCCCGGCCTCGTCCGGAAAGAACGGGCGCTCCGTGCCGTCGCTCTTGAGGGCCACCCAGGCGGCGTTGTCCGGCCGCCACGGCCCGCTGGCGTCCAGCAGGTGCAGGTACAGGGGCAACTGCAGGTCCAGGCCGGACTCGGCCAGTTCTGCTAGCAGGTCTGCGGCTTCGGACGATCCCGGCGCACAGGCGGCCAGGCGCTCGAACACGGCCGCGTCCAGCCAGGCGTCGCTGCCGCCGCTCTTGACCGTGCCGGTCTTGTAGTCCAGCACCATGTGCCCGGCCCCGCGCAGGCCGTCTCGCAGGTCAATACGGTCGATCTGGCCGTGCAGGCGGATGTCCAGGCCAGCCGCGCGCACCTGGGTCTCCACGCGGTGCTCCAGCTCGGCCACTGTGGTGTCCGGCGTGGCGCTGAGGAAGCGCAGCAAACGCTCGCGCGTGGCCGCAGCCAGGGCCACCCGGCCGTCATAGGGCAGGTTCAGGGCCTCGGCGCTGTCCGCCAGGGCCGTTTCCATCAGGGCCCACAGGGTCTTGCTGTCCAGCGCAGCCGCAGTGATGGACCTGCTGCGCAGAGGCGCAAAAAAATCGCGCAGCACGCGGTGCACGGTCTCTCCGAACAGGGCGCGGTCGCCGTCCTCGGCCACCTCCTGCATGGGGCGCAGGCACACCACGCGGCGGTAGAAGGCCTGCTTGGGGCAGGTCAGCCAGTCCTCCAGGGCCGAGGGGGTGATGCCCTTGTCGCGCAGGCGCTCGGCCAGCCTTTGGCGGATCTGCGCGGTCACGGCCACGGCCGGTCTGCTGGGCACTATGGCCGCCACCGGGAAACTCACGGCTTTCAAGGGCGCGTCGGCCACGTGCATGGGCTGCGCCTTGACCAGGGCACCCGTGGCGCGCTCCAGGTCCCAGAGCAGCTGCTCCACGTAGCGGCTGCGCACGCTCTTGCCCTCCAGCGCGCCGGGCCGCACCCCGGCCTGATACAGCACGCAGACCTCCTCTGCGCCCATGAGCAGGCGGAAGAAGTTGTGGGCCGCCACGTTGTCGCGCTCGCGCGGGCCGGGCAGGCCCAGGGCCCTGCGCAGGGGATCGGGCAGGAGCGGGTCCGGTGCGCTGGCGCCGGGCAGGTTCTCCTCTGTGGCGTCCAGGATGAACAGCCGCCGGAAGCGCAAGAGCCGCGTCTCCAGCATGCCCAGCACCTGCATCCCGGCCAGGGGCTCGGGCTCAAAGGACACGCGCTCGGCCTCGAGCAGATGCCGCAGGATGAGGAAGAGCAGGGACTGGTCGTACTCTTCGTCGGCCAGGATGCTGCCTGTGAGTTCCGGCACCACGGACTGCCAGAGGCGCAACAGGCATTCGGCATCGATGAGCAGGTGCTGCCAGGCGTCGCCGCCCCGGCGGCGCAGCAGGTCGCAGAGCCCGGCCAGGGCCTGGCCAAGCTGGCGCAGGGTGGTCAGCCCCTGGAAGCGGGTGAAGCAGGCCGTGAGCACCTCCTGGTGCAGGGCGCGGGTGTCCTCTTCCGGAACGCCTGTCTCCTCCGGGCCGCTGGTCTCCTCGGGATTGAAGGCCAGCGCCCATTCAAAGGGCGACTGGAGCGCGCTGGACGAGCGGATGTGGCGCTCCCAGGACTGGTAGGCGCTTTTGAGCGGGGTTTCGTCGCGTACGCGGAGCATGCGCAAGAGCGGCTGCCGGGCCAGGGCCACCAGATCGCGCCAGCGGTAGCGGTCCGCGCCGTCGCTGTTCTCGTGCAGCACCCCGTTTTCGTGTAAGACGAGGATGGTCTCCACCAGCTGGGCCAGGGCCGAGCGCAGGAGCGGGTAGCCCATGCTGATGTTGACCTCAGCCGCGGGCAGATGGTGCATCACCGGCACCAGGGCGCCGGGGTCGGGCAGCACGATGGCCGTGGAGTGCGTGTCCGGCAGTGCAGCCAGCTCGCGCTGAAGGGCGTAGAGCTGTGAATGCAGGTCATAGCCCTCGTAAAAGCGCCGCACCTGGGGTGCAGGCTTGGCGGGCGGGTTGATTTCCAGAACGGGTTTGGGCACGGGCTCCAGCACGGCCTTGGCGCGCCAGGAGCGCAGGATCTTGGCGTGTTCTTTGGCGGGCCAGGCCGCCTCGCTGTTGTTTCCAGATTGGGCCAGGGCCGGGTCCGTGTGCCAGAGCACCAGCGCCCCGGACCGTTCCCAGAGCCTGCGCAGCACGGCGTCCTCGGTGGGGGAGAGGGCGTTGAAGCCCGCGAAGACCAGGCGCTCACCGGCCAGGCGGGCCTGGATTTCGTCCAGCCGTGCGGACAGCCACAGGCAGTCCAGGCCCGGCGTGGTCCAGCCGCGCTGCTCCATCTCGGCCTTGTAGGCCGCGTTAATGTGGCCGAGCTGGCCGAGCAGAGCCTCGGCCCAGGGCAGCACCGTGCCCTCCAGGTGGCTGATGTCCTGGGGCGTTATGCCGTGGCGGGTCAGCTCCTCCAGGAGCGAGGCCAGCCGCGCGCCCCAGGGGAAGAAGGCCCGGGCCGAGCCGTCAAAGGGATCGTCCAGGCGTTCCAGCGGACCGCCGCCAAGGCCCAGGCGGCGCACCACGCCGTGCAGCAGGCCGATGCGGTCGAGCTGCCCGGCGCGCCTGGGCGGGCGCTCACAGAGGTCCTGGCGCAAGGAGCGCAGGAACTCGTCCAGAGCCTGCATGCGCGGCAAAAGCAGGGGCCGGGGCAGGTCCGGGCGCGCGGCCAGGGCGGCGCGCAGGTGCCGGGCCGGGCGATTGTGCGGAAACACGATGCGCGTGCGGGACAGGTCCAGGGTGGCGGCCTCGGCCGCGAGGCGGCTGGCCAGGGCCTCGATGAAGTCCGCCGACCAGGGCACGATGCGCACGGGGTTCATGACAGGACCTCAACCTGGACTTCGGCCTGGGCGGGCAGGTCCACCGGTTCCGTGACCCGGCGGTCCAGGTACACGAGCAGGCCGCGCGGGGCCTTGCCCAGGGCCTGGGGCAGCTGGCGCGCCAGGGACAGGTAGGTGCGCAGCTGCTTGGCGTGGTCCGGCTCGGCCTGGCCGGTCTTGAATTCCAGCACCACGGGGCCGTCCGGGGTGAAATGGAGCAGGTCGGGCCGCTGGAACGCGCCCTCAAGCGTGAGGATGGTCAGTTCGCCTTCGCTGTGGCCGAGATGCGGCCGGGCCTCAGGCCGGGACAGGAGCCAGCGCAGCATGTCCGCGACCTCGTGCGCCAGGGTCTGGCGCTCAATGTCCGACAGGGCGCGCAGCTCCGGAAATTCCTCCAGGGCCAGGACAGCGGCGCGCTCGGCGTCGGTCTCGTCGAGACCAGTTAAACGCAGCAGCTCCACGGCCTTGTGCGCCACCTTGCCGCGCGCGCGGCCGTCAAAGGCGGCGTCCTCCACAGCATGGCGGAACACGCGCAAACGCGGCAGCCAGGCCTGGAACTCCGGCGGCTCGGCCAGGGGCGGAATCTCAATCCCGGATGCCTGCGCCGGGGCCTCTCGCCCAGGTCCAGAAATGCCGGAGGCTTCAGAGCCCCTTTGGGCCGTCGGTGGCCGGCCCAGGGTCAGTCCGTCCTCCTCGGCCGGAATTCCCAGCAGCAGCGTGAGGATGCCCGGTATTGGGCCATGATTGCTCCGGCCGCCTGTGCCCGGCACAAAGACGTACAGTTCCTCCTGGGCGCGGGTCCAGGCCACGTACAGCAGGTTGATCTGCTCCAGCAGGAGCGCGGCGTTGCGCTGGTGGTACGGGCGGCCCAGGGCCTTGGTCAGCCGGGTCAGCACGCGGTGGCCGTGCAGCTCCACGGCGCGGTATTCGGGCCTGCGCCCGGCGGACCAGTTGTGCAGGGGCACGATGGTCACCGGGAACTGCAGGCCCTTGGCCTTGTGGATGGTCAGGATGCGGATGGCGTTGGCCGCCTCGGGCAGGGGCACCTTTTCCTCTGCGCCAGCCTCGGCCCAGAATTCCAGGAACCGGGCGAGCGAGCCCAGGCCCTTGCTCTCGGCCAGGTGGATGACCTCCAGGAAGCGGCGCACGTAGAGTTCGGCCCTGGGGTGCCGTGCCAGGACCTGGAAGGTTTCGAGCGCCGCCTGGGCCAGGTCATAGGGCCGCATGAGCCCGGCGCGCTTCATGAACGGCGCCAGGAGCCGGGCGTGGACCTGCGGGAAGTCCCGCCGGAAGCGCGACAGCAGGCCGTGCCGTGCATCCCTGCTGGCCCAGTCGTGCACGGCTTGCAGGTCGAGGCCGCTCTCCGCCAGGAACAGCTCGCGTCCGCTGATAAACTCGAAAAACGCCGTGTCGTCCGAGGGGCAGTCGAGCACGCGCAAGAGGGCCGTGAGCTGGCGCACCACAGGGTGCCGGGCGAGCAGCAGGCTGTTCTCGGTGATGATGGGCAGGCCCTCGCGCACAAGCCGATCGCAGACCAGGTCCGCGTGCTTGGCCGTGCGCACCAGCACCGCGATGTCGCTGAAGGGGCGGCGCGGCAGGATCTGCTCGCAAAGGGTCTGCACCAGGGCGTCCATGCTCTGGGCCTCGATGTCCTCGGCCCTGCCAGGGGGCAGCAGCCGCACCTGGACCAGCCCTGGTTCTCTGGGGAGTCCGCTGGGCGGGTCGCCGGGCCGAGCGTCAGGCTTGGGCGGTGGGACGTCCTGCTGGGCTCCGGCAAAGGCGGCGCACAGGTCGCGTTGGAAGTCTGCGGCGGTCTCCACTGGAGCGCCGGACAGGTGGGCAGCGGCGATGTCGCGGGCCGTGTCCGGGTCTTCCAGCGCGCCGAAGACGCGGTTGTTGAAGGCCACGATCATGGGGGCGCTGCGCCAGTTGTGCGGCAGGCTGCCGCGAGCCACGCCCCCGGCCATGGCGTTGAGCTCCGGGTCGGCCGCAACCTCGTCGAAGAGCCGGGCGTCACCGCCGCGCCAGCCGTAGATGGCCTGTTTCACGTCGCCCACGCAGAACAGGCTGCCGCCCTTGGCCAGGCATTCCGAGGCCAGGGGCAGGGCGGCGCTCCACTGGTCGCGGCTGGTGTCCTGGAATTCGTCCACCAGCAGATGGTGCAGGCGGTCTCCTAAACGACAGAAGGCGTCGGGCACGCCAAGGCCTTCGTCGAGCAAGGCGCAGACCTTGCCCGCCAGCTCGCCTCCGAACAGGAAGCCCTGCTCGCGCTGGAGGGCGTGCAGGTCTGCCAGCAGGCGCAGGCCAATGGCCGCGCAGGGGGCCAGGGCATAGGCCGGGGAGAGCACGGCCTGGTCGTGGACATACTCGGCGCTGGCTGCGCGGAAGGCGGCAAAAAGAGCCTGGGCCGTGGTCGAGCACCTGCCTTTGGCTTTGGCCAGCAGGCATTCGTCCAGCTCGTTCTTGTCGAGGTAGGCCGACTCCGGCAGGCCGTCGAAAAGCTTTGCCTCAGCACAACGGGTCAGGAGTTTGGTGAAATTCGCGCTCACCGCCAGTCCCTCGGCCTCCAGGGTGTCGGCCAGGGCCTGCGTGGCCTGCTGCATGCCAGCATAGGACAGGGTGAGCAGGTCGGCCAGGCGCTTCTGGTCTGTGCTGAAGGGGCCGGGCAGGCCTTTCATGACGCTGGCCAGCTCCAGCAGGCGCTCGCGCAGGGTGTCCTGAAGCCAGAAGCCGTCCTTGTTCTCGTGCTCGATCAGGGTGCGCACGGCCTGTTCGTACAGCGCTTCCTCCGCGCTGACCTTGTCGCCACCCTCCTCGCAGCGGGCCAGGAAGCGCTCCAGCAGGGCCTCCATGGCCGGGCGTTCGTCAAACACGGTCTCAAAGTCCGGGCGCATGCCAAGGTCCAGGGCGAAGAGCCGCACGAGCAGGTTCAGCAGGCTGTCGATGGTGCGGATGCCCAGGTGCTGGGCGTGGCGCAGGATGTCCTCAAGCAGGGCCTCGGCGTGGGCCGGGTCCATGTGCTGGTCGGTAGTCTCCGGCAGGTTCAGGGCGCAGAGCTTGAGGGCCTGGAGCACGCGCTCCTTCATCTCCGCCGCAGCCTTGTTGGTGAAGGTCACGGCCAGGATCTCGGGCCAGGAATAGCCGCCGGGATGCGCGGCTGCCCCGGCGCAGGCAAAACGCCCGCCTTCGTCGCCCTCATCCCCCTCGTTTGTCGACCCGGCCAGCAGCTCCAGGAAGCGTCGGGTCAGGGCAAAGGTCTTGCCCGAGCCTGCCGAGGCCTTCACTTGCCGGAAGGGCGCACCTGGGCGCGCACTTGTGCGCGCGTTCATGCGCTGGCCTCGGCCACGGACTCAGGCTGAGCCGCTTCCTGTCTGCCGGAACCGCCCAGGGTGGCGCAGAGCACGTAGAGATAGCCGCGAACCTTCATGGGCCGCTACAGCTGGACCCAGGTGCCGACTTTGCGAGCCAGGGCCTTCTGGGAGACGAGGCGCCCGGTCATGACGTCGTCCAGCGCGATGCCCATGAGCACGGCGGCGCGCCGTTCTGTGCGCAGCCCGGCCTTTTGGCCCGCGCAGAGTTCGCCCAGGCCTTGAGCCACAAAGCAGCGCTCCACCTCGTCCATGATCTCCAGCATGGTGGGGTCGAGGGAGTCGATGTCCGCCTGGGACAGCCAGAGAACGTCAAAGGGCATGGGCTTGCTGCTCCTGCTGTTGCGGGGTTGGGTGCGCCCTCAAGCTTCTAGGATGTTTTGAGCCGCGCGTCAAAAGCGGCCGCCCGCTTGAAGGTTGCAGATGCCGCACGCAGGGCGTAGGGTGGGGGCATGGATCATCAGCACATGGAAGACAATGCGGCGCAGAGCGCCCAGGTGGATGCGGAAAGGCACGGCCAGAGACTGGACAAGGCGCTGGAGCAGCTCCTGCCTGGGTCCGGCCTGCGCCTGCGGCGGCGGCTCATCGAGTCCGGCCGGGTGCATGTGGAGGGTCGGCCCGCCACGGCGGCGCTCAAGGTCCGGCAGGGCCAGCGGCTCGACCTGCTGCCAGGGGATGTTTCGCAGGCGCCAGCGCCCAAGATCCCTGTGGTCAAGCGCACCATGAGCTATGCGGCCCTGCTGAAACCAGCCGGGATGCACAGCGCGGCCATCAGCGGGCGCACCGAGCCCTGTGTGGAGGCCCTGCTGCCGGGACTCTTCCCTGAGGCCCAGCCCGTGCTCCTGAACCGCCTGGACTATCTCACCTCGGGCCTCCTGCTGGTGGCGCTCAAGCCCACTGCGGTTAAGGACTACATGGCCCTGGACACCCTGAAGGTGGTCAAGGAATACGTGGCCGTGGTGGTGGGGGTGTTGGAAGAGCCGCTGGAGCTCCGGCGCTCGCTGGACGCAGATGACCGCAGACGCACGCGGGTGCTGGCGCGCCTGGATGCGGACCGCAAGAACTGGACCTTTGTCTGGCCCGAGGCCCAGCTGGCCGGAGGGCTGTTCGGCCCTCTGACGCGGGTGCGGGTGCAGATCTTTGCCGGGGCGCGGCACCAGATCCGCGCGCACCTGGCGGCGGCCATGCTGCCCATCCTGGGCGATCCGCTCTATGGCGAGGGCAATGCGGACGCGGCGCGGCTGTATTTGCACCACCGGCGCATCGCGTTTCCGCGCTTCGAGGCCGAGGCGCCCGCCAACTGGGCGGAACCGGGAGCGCCGCAAAAATCTTGAGCAGACCTCAGTCCTGAAGCAGGGCCTTGGCGAAATCCTCGCCCACAAAGGGCCGCAGGTCTTCCATCTTTTCGCCCAGACCGACAAAGCTGATGGGCAGCTTGTGGGTGATGGCCACGGCCACCATGACCCCGCCCTTGGCCGTGCCGTCCAGTTTGGTCAGCACGATCTCGTCCACGCCCACGGCCTCGTGGAACAGCTTGGTCTGCGACAGGGCGTTCTGGCCCGTGGTGGCGTCGATGACGAGCATGACCTTGTGCGGCGCGCCGGGGAGCTTCTTGTCCAGCACGCGCTTGATTTTGCGCAGTTCCTCCATCAGGTTGACCTTGGTGTGCAGGCGGCCTGCGGTGTCCAGCAGCACCAGATCAAAACCCTCGCGCTGGGCCATGTCCACGGCCTCGAAGGCCACGGCGGCCGGATCAGAGCCTTCGGCCTTGGCGAAGATGCCTGCGCCCACGCGCCCGGCCCAGATTTCCAGCTGCCCGATGGCGGCGGCGCGGAAGGTGTCGCCTGCGGCGATGAGCACGCGGCGGCCCTGGAGCCTGGCGCGGTAGGCCAGCTTGGCGATGGTGGTGGTCTTGCCCACCCCGTTCACGCCGACCATCATGACCACCTCGGGCGGGGCGGCCACCTTGGACTTCCTGGGCAGCGGGAAGAGCTCCTCCAGTTCGCGGCCGAGCACCTCCTTGAACTGCGCAGCCTCGCTGACGCCCATGCTGCGGGCGCGCTGCTTGAGGTTGCCGAGCAACTTCTGGGTGGCCTCGGAGCCCACGTCGGCCAGGATGAAGATTTCCTCCAGCTGCTCCCAGAACGCCTCGTCCAGCCCGCCGGAGCGGCCGAAGAGCGCGCCCAGGCCGTCGGCGAAGCGGGCCTTGGTCTTGGCCAGGCCCTGGGTGAGCTTCTGGAAGATGCTGCTGCGCTCCTCCTCCTCCTGCTCCAGGTCCAGGGCCAGGATGAGGCGGTAGCGCAGTTCGGAGCGGATGTCTTCGGGGGTTTGCAGGTTCATGGCCTGGGCCCAGGCCTCGAATTCATTGATGAAGGCCTGGCCCTCGGCCTCGGGCGCGCCCAGGGTGGAAAAGAGAAAACGCAGGCGCTCCCAGAGTTCCGGGCCGACGCCGTCAATGCCTGTGAGCAGGATGCCCAGCCATTCGGAGATCCTGGCGCGGTTGGCGGGCAGGGTGGGGGACAAGGTGGGGGACAGGGACGCGGCCAGGGCCTCGCGCCAGGCCTGGGGCTGGGCAACGGCTTTGGGCTGGGCCTGGGCTGCTCCAGGCGCAGCCTGGGCGGCGGCGTCTGCGCCCCAGAGTTTTTTGACTGTGCTGAAAAATCCCATGCGCTCTCCCGTTGTGTGCTGTGTGGCGGCGGTTCTACCCCAGGAGCGGGTGTGACGCAACACGGTTGAAATCCGGGCTGATCGGCACTAGAACAGGCCGACACAGGAGGCGCACATGCGGCGAGCACGGGTCAAGGATGTTCTGGCGGGCGAGGCTGGCGGGCCGGTTCTGCTCAAGGGCTGGGTGCGCACCCGGCGTGACTCCAAGGGCTTTTCGTTCCTGGAGCTGAACGACGGCTCCTGCCTGGCCAACGTGCAGGTGCTGGTGGACCACACCCCGGACCTGCTGCCGCTCTTGCAGCGTCTGGACACGGGCGCGGCCTGCGCCGTGGCGGGCGATCTGGTGGTCTCGCCTGCGGCCGGGCAGAAGTGGGAGGTGCGCGCAAGCGGCCTCACGGTCTATGGCGAGGCCGACCCGGAGCGCTATCCGCTTCAGAAGAAGCGCCACTCCGACGAGTTCCTGCGCACCATCGCGCACCTCAGGCCGCGCACCAACAAGTACGGGGCCATGCTGCGCATCCGCTCGGAGATGGCCCTGGCCGTGCACGGGTTCTTCCGTGAGCGCGGCTTTGCGCACATCCATGCGCCTATCCTGACCGGTTCGGACTGCGAGGGCGCGGGTGAGATGTTCCGCGTGAGCAACCTGGAGGCCGCCGAGGCGGCCCGATTGGGTGATGTTGGTTCCCAGGCTCGGCAGGACGGGGAGTTCTTTGGCCGCCCGGCCAGCCTCACTGTGTCCGGCCAGCTGGAGGCCGAGATGCTGGCCCTGGCCCTGGGCGATGTATACACCTTTGGCCCCACCTTCCGGGCCGAGAACTCCAACACGCCCAAGCATGCGGCCGAGTTCTGGATGGTGGAGCCGGAGATGGCCTTTGCCGACCTGGCCGAGGACATGGACCTGGCCGAGGAGCTGGTCTGCGGGCTGGTGCGCCATGCCCTGGACCACTGCGCCGAGGATCTGGCCCTGTTCGGGAACTTCGTGGACAAGACGCTCCTGGCCACGCTCGCGGGCATACTGGACCAGCCCTTTGTGCGCCTGCCGCACGCCGAGGCCATCCGCGTGCTCCAGGCCTCGGGCAAAAGCTTCGAGTTTCCCGTGGATTTCGGCTCAGACCTGCAGACCGAGCACGAGCGCTTTTTGTGCGAGGAGCACTTCAAGCGCCCGGTCATGGTCTACGACTACCCCAAGGATATCAAGGCCTTCTACATGCGGCTCAACGACGACGGGGCCACGGTGGCGGCCATGGATCTGCTCGTGCCGCGCATCGGCGAGCTGGTGGGCGGCAGCCAGCGCGAGGAGCGCCTGGACGTGCTCGCCCGGCGCATGGCCGAGGCGGGCCTGCCAGCTGAGCCCTACTGGTGGTACCTGGATTCCCGGCGCTATGGCAGCGCGCCGCACGCGGGCTTTGGCCTGGGCTTTGAGCGCCTGCTTATGCTGGTCACGGGCATCGCCAACATCCGCGATGTGATCGCCTTCCCGCGCACCCCGCGCAACCTGGAGTTTTAGCCCCAAGGCCGCCCCCGGCGGAGCGCCTGATCAAGGGCCGTATTTCTTGGCGGACATGGCGGCCTCCGGGGAGGTCATACAATAGGTATCCTCCTCCGTCATCCCTGCGCTGAGCCGCGAGGATGCTTGCGTAACGGTCTTGGGTTGTTCGATGAAATGTAAATGGCAGGATTAACCGAAATTGTGGTTGACTCCTTCTCTGAGTTCTCCTAGAAAGCCCGTTCGCCGCACGGGTCGGGCCAGCAGGCCGCAGTGTTG
>CAYMIP010000020.1:0-37197 GCA_964390575.1 uncultured Desulfocurvus sp.
TTGCGCAAGACCAGGCTGTTCACGGACACGATGAGGTGGCCGCGCAGGTTCCCTTTGTGGGGGGTCAGGCGAGATGAGAATGCCCGTGGTGCCAGGGTTGAACAGGACGAATGCGGGACGAATGTAGGACTGACGTGGGTTGTAGAGGAAATACGGCGAAGGGAAAGGCCAAAAGTCAAAATAAGAATGGCGCGGCAATAAATGGCCGAATTTTGCAATCAACATAAGAATAAAATTAGTCATATTGCCCTGAAAAATAGGCAAAACAAGACGTGAAATTTTATTTGAATTGCCCTGAATCTAGCGCATTTCTCGACTGAGCCAGATGATCTGACCGACGATCTGCACGCTGTCACTCACGTCTTTGGTCATATCCACTTCTATGGGCGTGTAGGATTTGTTGAGGCTCACCAGCAGCAACTTGCGTGGCAACACTTCCATCCTCTTCACATAAAGCGAGCCCTCTAGCCTGACCACGAAGAACCGGCCACCCATTGGTCGCGTCTTGCCCCGGTCGAGCATAACCAGGTCGCCGTGCTTGATCTCCGGCTCCATTGAATCGCCGGAAACCTCCATCAGCAGCATGTCCTTCGGGTTCCCTTTCTTGCGCAGCCAGCTCGCCGGGAAGGGATAGTAGCACCGTGGCTCGGTTTCGAGGAGGTCGTTGCCGTTCCCGGCGGAGGGCATGTCGTCAACGAGAGGGATTTGATAGGAATCCGCACCGTCCGCGATTGGCAAGGCCCGAGGCTCCGCGCCATGCGGGGTCTTTTCCTCACAAACGGCCGAATCCTCACCTTTCCGCATCAGGCCTTCGCCCAAAATCAGCCAGCGTGTGCTTACGCCGCAGACCTCAGCTATCCGGCCAATGGTAGCAGCCTTCGGGGCGCGCTCATTTCTTTCATAAAAACCAAGACTCGCCTTGTTTATGGCGATCCTCGCGGCGAAGGAGTCTTGGGACTCTGAACCGCGAACAGTTTTGATCCTATCCCCGATGGTCATAAGTGCCTTGGTGACATGGTTGGCGGCTCGCTTCTGTGACAACAACTGTGACATTATTCGAACACGAAAAGCGCTGGAAGCACTAGGCTGGATACGAAAGATGCCTAATTTTTAACATTGACACTTTTTGTAGTTGACTCTGACTTCAAAAATGATCTAAACCTGTCTTGCGGGCACTGGAAAGGTGGTTCCCTCAAAACCACTTCTACACGCCGCGCAGATCAGGGTCAACGTCCACACGTCAATAACGATTGGACGTGACCTCCACCTCAAGGCGGACGGCGATATGCGGCAGGCATCACTCCTTGACGACGATCACGGCAGGCTGGCGGGCCTGATTCCGGCCATGCGCGCGGCGATGAACCGCGCCGCAGGTGAGGATGAGGCAGGGCGGAAGTTGTTGGTCGACCGCCTGAACGCGGTGGCCAGGGACGCGGGCGTGCGGCTCACCACGGGCAACGCCCACGTCATCTCCAAAGACACCCTCGACAAATGGCTGAATCCCAATGACCGCGACCACACGCCGGGCATCCTGGCCGTGGCCGTATTCTGCGCGGCGACGAAGGACGCGGGCGCGCTGCGCGTGCTGCTCCAGGCCGTGGGGCTGGATGTGATGACGCCGGAGGACAGGAAACACCGGGACTACGGCAAGGCCTGCCTGGCCGCGCGCGAGGCCCTCAAACTCAAGAAGATGCTGGAGGAACACATATGAAGCCACTGGAATGCAGGATGGAACGGCAGAAGGCGCGGTTTCGCATCCGCGAGCACTTGGATCGCGAGGGGTTGAGCATGCTGGAGATCGCCCGGCGGATTGGCCTGAACAAAAACGTGGTGGTGGAGACCATCGGCGGCGGGCGGAACAACCGCCGGGTGCTGGAGGAGCTGCGCGCGGTTGGAGTGCCGGAGAAGTACCTGTTCATCCCTGAAGAAAGAGCCAGCCGGGCGGCATAGAGGCTTCCCTCTTTCGCCGCAGGACAACCCATGAACGCAGCCAAAGACGCCTATTCAACAATAGAGCTTGCTGAAATTCTCCAGAGACCTCGCAAGGCTGTTTTGCGGCGCGCCGAGCGCGACTCCTGGACCTCGCAGCCCCGCGCCGGGCGCGGCGGCGGCAAGGAGTACCCCCACGCCACCCTGCCCGAGGACGTGCGCGCGGCCATCTGCCTGGCCCAGGCCAAGGCCGTGGAGGCCACATGCGCCCCAGAGGTGCGGGCCAGGGCCGCAGACGTGGTGGTGCCGGACTGGTCCTACAACAAGGCCAAGGCGAAGTTCCGGCTGGTGGCCGAGTGGCGCAGCCACACCGCGCAGCAGGCCCAGCTCGGACGGAACATGAAGGACGCCACAGGGGCCTTCATGCTGGCATACGAGGCCGGGCAGCTGCTGCCCCAACTGCGCCAGGTGCTTGGCCAGGTGAGCATGCCCACCCTGTACCGCTGGGATAAGGCGCTGCGCGAGAATGCCCGCGACCTGGAAGCCTTGGCGGATAAGCGCGGCGGCTGGGCCAACGGACGCAAGCAGGGCCTGGGGCAGATTGGCGAGGACGCCCAGCAGGCCTTCCTGGCCGCCTACCTGCGCCCGAACAAGCCCAGCCTGACCCTGGCCCACCGCGCCATGGCGCTGGTGCTGGAGCGCCTGGGCGCGCCCGTTCCCACCTATAGCAGCGTGCGCCGGTTTCTGGAGCGCTTCGACTCCTACAACCATGACCTGGTGGTGTTCCAGCGCGAGGGCCTGAAGGCTCTGGATGACAAGGTCGGGCCGTTTCTCAGCCGCGACGACAAGATCCTCCAGGTGGGCGATGTGCTGGTTTCCGACGGGCACCGCATGAACTTCACGGTCATCAACCCAGAGACGGGCAAGCCCCAGCGCATGACGCTGGTGGGTTGGCAGGACTGGGCGAGCCGCATGTTTGTCAGCTTCGAGATCATGCCCGAGGAGAACACCCAGGCCATCTCCAGCTCGCTGTTCCGGGCCTTCCAGAATCTGGGGAGCACGCCGGGGGCCGTGTATCTGGACAACGGCAAGGCTTTTGACAACGAATTCTTCTCCGCCCAGGCCGATCTGCACGAGCATGATGGGCTGTACCTGCGCCTGGGCATCCACGTGATGCACTCCGCCCCGTATGTGGCCCGCACCAAGATCATCGAGCGCTGGTGGGGAGACTTTGACCGCCAATGCTCGCGCCTCATGGACAGCTACGTGGGCGCGAACATCGACGACAAGCCAGCCCACATGCACCGCAACGAGCGCTGGCACAAGGACCGCCACGAGAACCGGGTGCCGACCCTTGAAGAAGCCAAGCAGGTGGTGGCGGCCTTTGCCCTCTGGAAGGCCAACCAGCCGCACCCCACACGCCCGCGCACCACGCCGCTTGAGGTGTTCAACGCCGGGCGCGGCCCTGGCTTTGGCGAGGCCGAGCTGGCCGATCTTTCCCGGCAATTCCTCTACCGCAGGGAGATTACCCCTGCGCGTTGCCGGTTCCGCATGCTCTCCTGCGAGTTTGAGGCCGGGTTCCTCATGGGCATCAACAAGAAGCTCACGGCCTACTACTCCTACAGTGACCTGTCGCAGGTCTGGATCTACGACGAGGGCCGCCTCCTGGGCGCGGCGAAGCCCATCACCACGGTGCATCCGCTGGCGGCCTTACTCGGTACGGATTTCGACATGGCCCAGCTGCGCGCCAAGCAGAAGGAGCACACGGCCCTGCGCCGCGACACGGTGAAGCTGGCCACGCAGATGAACCAGCAGTTCGGACCGGCGGCAGCTGGTCCGCTGAACGCGCTGCCGCATATGCAGCCCGTGAGCGAGCGGCGCACCACGTTCATCTCCAAGACCTCCGCGCGGCCCATGCTGGAGGCCGTGCCGGAGATCTCCGTCGAGGAGCGCGCGGCGCTCGAGTCCGCACGCGTAATGAGCCTGGAGGCCGCGAAGAGCCGCCCGGCCTACGAGCGCCGGGAGCGTTTCGGCAGCCCGCTGGAGCGCTACGCCTACCTGTTTGAAGTCGAAGTGGTCCAGGGCATCGCCCTCACGGAAGAGGACGCCGCCTGGGCCAGAAAATACGAGCAAGGCGAAGAGTACCGCGAAGTTGCGTCGAAGCGCTACGAGCCTCTTCGCCGCATACTCCGCAAGACCGCATAAGCAAAGGGGGACCACGGATGCACAAGGGGATTTTCATTGAAACTGAGAATGTGAGCAAGTTTGGAAGGGTGATGCGCCAGGCCCTGGACACGGAGCGCGGCAGGCCGGGCATGGTTTGCGTGTCCAGCCCGGCGGGCCTGGGCAAAACCCTGGCCGCAGAGCAGCACTACGCGCAGCATGGCGGGGCCTATGTGCGGGTGTGGGAGGACTGGACCCAGCAGGCCCTCCTCCAGGCCATCTGCTTCGAGCTGGCGGGCACCAGGCCGCACGGGGCCGACCGCTGCAAGTGGGCCATCTGCAATGCCCTGATGGACAACCGCCGGGTGATTTACGTGGACGAGGCCGACCGCCTGAACATCAAGCGGATCGAAGACCTGCGCGACATTTACGTCTACACCGGCGTGCCCATCGTGCTCATCGGCGAGCCGGGCCTGCCCACGATGCTCTCGGCCCGCTCCCGCGTGGATGACCGCATCCCCAACGAGTACAGGGTGGAGTTCGGCCCCATCACCTCGACGGACGTGCTGCTGTACGCCCAGGAGGCGGCGGGCCTTTCCCTGACCCCCGAAGCCTGCGCCTTGGTGGCCAAGAGCACCAAGGGCAACTTCCGGCGCATCCACAACATGCTCTTGAGCTTGGAGCAGGCGGCGGCGGCTGCCGAGACCGTGGAAGTGGACGCGGAGCTGGTGCGGAGGGTGCAGCGGTGAAGACCTTTGACATGAACCGCCTGCGCGACGTGATTCTGGGTCTGACCGAGGGCGGCGAGCGGACCATCAGCAACGCTCTGCTGTTCCAGACCCTGGAGCGCAAGGACGCCGCCGGGAAAAGCCGCCTGCTGCGGCAGCTTCAGGACATGGTGAACCGGGGCGAGCTGGTGCGCGTGGGCCGGGGCGAGATGCGCTACGAGCCCCAGGCCGCGAGCGCGCGGCATGGGGAACTCTACCAGCGCATTTGGCGGGCCATCCGCGCCAAGCAGCCCGGCTTCGCGTGCCGCGATCTGGCCGTGGTGGCCGCCGCCGGGCTGAACCACGTGCAGAGGTACGTGCATTGGCTGGTGGGGCAGGGCTACCTGCGCCGCCACGGCAAGGACGGCAACACCGTGCTCTATGCCGCCACAGGCACCGCGCGCGAGCGCCGGGAGATCCCGTACCCGCCCCTGGGCATCAATGACCCCTGGGAGGGCGAGCGCAACGCCGCCTGCCGCCTGGTGCGCCTGCTCATGGAGCGCGACCCCAACGGGCAGAAGCGCCTGATCGTCGAGAACTGCCGGGCCATCCTGGACCGGTTTGACCACATTCCCAAGGAGGGAACAGCATGATCACCGAGAAAATCCGCAACGCGCGCAAGGCGCTGTCCGCCCTGGGCGGACAAGTGAACGAGGACGTGTGGGCCACCATCAAGTGCATCCAGAGCGAGCTGGATGACGCGGGGAACATGGCCGAGGAAATGGAGTCCAACTGGGACGTGCCGCAGGCCGTCCCGCAGAGCCCGGAGCCCGCCGCCGCAGCGGCGCAGGCGTAGGAGAGACAATGGCCACAAGAACCAAGCCCCAGCCCCTTATCATCGGCGACCTGAACCAGGCCGACGAGGCCCTGCGCCAGCTGGCGGAGATAGCCCGCGAGAAGGCGCAGATCGAGTCCGGCATGAACGCGCAGATCGACCAGGTCAAGGCCACTGCCAAGGCGCAGACCGAGCCCCTGGAAGCCTCGCGCAAGCGCCTGGAGGACGCGCTCGGCGTGTTCGGCATTCAGAAGAAGGCCGAGCTTTTCCCCGACCGCAAGCGCAGCCAGGAGCTGACCTTCGGCGTCATTGGCTTCCGCAAGGCCACCTCCTTGCGCCTGTTGGCCAAGAAGACCTGGGTTCTTGTGCTCCAGCGCGCCCAGGATCTGGGATTCACCGACGCCATCCGCACCAAGCTGGAAGTGGACAAGGAGATCCTTCGCACCTGGCCGGATGAGCGCCTGGAGAGTGTGGGCGTGAAGCGCGAGACCACCGACGAGTTCTTCGTCGAGTTGAAGCAGGAAGAGATCGCCGTGAAGGCGGCCTAACCCCAACCCCAAGGAGCATGACCATGATCAAGGCAGACCTGGTGGCGAAGATCGCGGAGATGGAAGGCATGAAGAAGGCGGATGTGGAGCGCGTGCTGAACACCCTCGGCACCGTGGCCAGCTGCGAGCTGGTGGTGAACGGCGGCGAGGTGCCCTTTCCGGGCATCGGCAAGCTGAAGGTCAGCGACCGTAAGGCCCGCACGGGCCGCAACCCGCGCACCGGCAAGGCCATCGACATCCCGGCCAAGCGCGCCGTGACGTTCACCGTGGCCAAGGCCCTCAAGGACGCCCTGAAGTAACCCCATGCGAAACCGCCCTGCGGGGCGGTCGCCCAGGCGTGGTTGCCTGGGCCTGACGAGCAGCCTGGAGGAGCCCTTATGCCGACCAACGAGAAGCCCGAACAAACCCTCGTGCCCCAGGCCGCAGAAGCCGCCCCGAGCGTCGAGGCCCTCATCGAGCGGTGCATGCAGCGGGCTACGAAGGTCACGATCCGCAAGCGCCATGGCAAGAAAGGCACCTCCATCACCATCAGCTTCAGCAAGCCGAGGTAGGCAATGAGCACCCTACGCTTCGAGGTCTCCCGCGCGCGGCTCGGCTCGCCCATCATCCGCGACAACGACGGCCCCCGCGCCGTGCTGGTGCTCCTGCGCGATACGGGGATGCCCGCCGACGCAGCCGACGTGGCGGCCATGCGCATGGCTCAGTTTCTCGCGCGGGCGCTCAACCGGTCGCATGAGGAAGTCCAGCAAAGCCGGAGACAGCGGGAAGGGGGCAGGTAGCCCATGTTCCTTTGCTCTGCATGCCAACAGCCGGGGTGCCGCTCAGCCGCTTGCCGCATTGAGCGCAAGCGCCAGTGGCGGGCGGCGATGAAGGCCAAGACCAGGGCCAAGAAGCAGCCGAGCGAGTGGGAACAGGCGAAGGCGCAAGAGGCCAGGTCAACAAGGAGTGGATCATGAGAAGCAAGACGAGGAATTGCCTCACGTGCCGGTGGGCCAAAAGCGACGGCGACGACTCCGACGGCAGGACCACGGACATCAACTGCCAGTTCCCAGTGCCCGAGAATATGCCGGAGTCATGGAAGCTCAGATCCCCGGATATTTCATACTTCAGATACGACGAGGGCGAGAGCAAGAAGCCGTACGTCGGAGTGACCCACATTGAGTATTTCGACGAGCGCGAAATCCTGGACTGCGGCGGGTATGAGCGGGGCAAGAACGATCTGAAGGTATTCCGTGTGGAGAGGAGGGGCGAGGAATGACGCACAGCTACCTCTTCGGGGATCGTTTCGCCGACCTGGTGGAGTCCGGCGTCAAGACGCAGACCATCCGCAGCCTGCGCCGCCAGCCGCCCAAGGTCGGCGACCGCCTGGAGCTGTTCCGGCGGCTGGCGAATGGTGACGCCCGGATTCTCCATGACCGCGAGCCTGTGTGTACCTCGGTGCAACGCATCCGCATCTTCCGCAATCCGGTCACGAACTGGACATCTGTGGAGCTCGACGGGGAACGGCTGATCTCGATTCATGTGCGGGACTTGGCCCTGGCCGACGGCTTTGCCTCAACCGTCGATTTCCTCAGGTACTTCGAGCGGCGCGGCCTGCCCTTTGCGGGCGTGCTCATTAAGTGGGAGCAGCAATCGCAGACACAGGAGGGGGGCGGGTAGTTTGCCCCGGAAACATGGCAGAACGTCGCACAAAAATAGGGTCCGTTTTGCTCCGAATTGGGAGCAAGGACCGCAAGGGCCGGATCGTCGAGATCTATCCCTCCGAGCAGTGGCCGGACCAGCCCGAAGCCGACTCCGGACTGTTCCGTGTGCGCATCAATGAGCGCTGGGTGCGCGTTGGCGGGCAGAGCCACACATTCTTCACGCCCGAGGCCCTGGCCACGCTGCTGGCCGAGGAGCTGACCGCGCCCGGCGCGCTGGAGGCGCTGGAGCGCCCCAAGCCAAAGCTGCACAAGGGCCAGTGGGTGCGCTGGCACGCACCGAATTTCAGCACGCGCCAGCTCCGGCTCGGGAGTGATCCCTTCCTCTGGCTCGACGGGCAGTGGCGGGTGTGGGTCGCAGATTTGCGGCTCGGGCAGAGGATGCTGTGCTGCGACGAGCTGACGCTTGTGGACCAATTCGGACGGGAGGTGCCCCGTGGCTGAGATCCAGCACCCGGTGCATCCGCACATGCCCCCGCCCGCGCCGGAGTGCGGCACCTGCATGCACGAGGGCAAGGGCTTGGAAAGCTGGCCCTGCCGCACGTCCATGAGCGCTGCTGGGCTTATCTGCTGGGAGCCGAAGGAGGCGCAGCCATGATGTGGCGCGTCTTGGTTCTTTTCGGGGTGCTCACGCTTGCCTCGTTCGTTTACCGCACGTGGGGCGAAAGCGCCGCCTGGGCAACGCTTGCCGTCGCGAACTCTTTGCTCCTGCCGCTTTCTGAGATCGAGCGGCGGCTGGCCGAAATAGTGAAGGGGATGAAGCCATGACCTTTGACACCCGCCGCTCCCTGCTGGCCAAGGTCCACATCGCCAAGAAAGACTTGGGCCTGGACGATGCGGCCTACCGCGCCGTCCTGGCCAGGCACGGCGTGGAGTCCTCCAAGGACTTGGACGTGAAGGGCATGGAGAAGCTGCTCACGCACTTTGAGCGGCTGGGCTGGGTGAGCACGCCCAAGCAGGCCAAGCCGCGCATCAACGCCGAGCACATCGCCGTCCCGGACTCATCGCCCCACGCCCGGCAGAAGCGCTACGCCCTGGCCCTGGCCAAGGCCCTGGGCTGGAACCTGGTGGGCCTGCAAAAGCGCATCAAGCAGCAGTTCGGGGTGGAGAACATCCTGTGGCTGAATGACCAGGGGGCCTTGCAGACGCTCATCAAGGACATGGTCAACCGCTGCCGCAAGAAGGGCATTGACCCCAGCCCCGCTGGCATGGGGGCGGCGTGACGGAAGAAGGGGTACAGGAGCTGCCGTCCATTCCGGAGCTGCACGCCAAGATCCGCGCGCGTTTCGGGACGGTGCATCGGTTCTGCAAGCTCCACAAGGGCAGGCTGTGCCGAAGCGCGGTGTACATGACGCTGAACGAAACCTACACCGGCTCACGGGTGGCCCAGGCGCTGCGCATCGCCGAGGCCCTGGGCCTGGCCAAGAGCCAGAAGGAACAGGCGCTGGCGGCCATCAAGGAAGTGGCCTGTGGGCGCTGTGAGGTGAAGGCCCGGCCCTGTGAACGGTGCGATGGCCTTTTCAGGGCGCAGGCCGCAGCGGTGGCGCGGGTGTTCTCAGGTTAGCTGCAACATTTCGGTCAAAATCGAAGGGGGGGGAGCATGTCCAAACGGGCCATTGAAGATCTGCTCACGCTGTTGGAACGAGGCTACGCGCCCTACCGGGGCGAGGTGGAGGGCTGCGTGTACGCGCGGCTGCGTTGTCCCAGGTCGGAAAAGTCGGCCTGGTTTACGCGCGGGGAGCAGCATGTCTGCCTGGGCTGCGCCCGGCGCTGCTCCCAGACGCACGGCGAGGGCTTCCAGCTCGTATTGCCGGGGGTGCGGCGCGGGTTTCATGTGGCATTCGCCATGCTGCCTTCGGTCAGCGCCCGCGATCTGGTGAAGACGAAGTCGCTGCTGCGTGTGGATGAAGCGGGCTTCGCCCTGGGGGTGAGCCGCTCCCAGGTGTACCAGATGATCGCCGAGGGCAAGCTGACCCGCCACGTGGACGAACCCATACGCGTGACCAGCGAGAGCGTGCTGGCGGAGATGGGCCGGGTGATGGAGTGAGGGCTGCGCCCCACTTGCGTGAATTGGCCCGACTCTATACTCTTCTACAGAACCTCGATAAAAGGAGGCCCGTATGTCGCTTTTCCCCTGTCCGGACTGTGGGCGTGATGTATCCCCAGCTGCTTCGTCGTGCCCTCAATGCGGACACCAATTCCCTCCCTGCCCCCATTGCGCGAAGGCTCTCACTCCGGGCGTTGAGCGTTGCCCCTGGTGCGGGAAATCTCTTTCCATTCCGCCCAAGTCGAAACCGAAGAAGCCGGTCGACGCCAAGACGAAATTGGGCTGTGGAATGGTCATCGCCATACTGGTCCTCTTTAGCATGTTCAGCTCAAAGTGTGAGAATAAGCCAGCCACCGATGTCGTTTCAACGCCCACAAAGCCAGCTCCGGTGGTATCCAACAGCGCCTGGGACGGCTCGGTATACCAGGTGGAGCGCTGGCTCAAGGGCAACCTCAAAGACCCTGACTCCTTCAAGGCTATGGAGTGGTCCCCTGTGACAGAAGTGCCACCAGGTTCTGCCTTGCCCCACAAGTTCATCGTGCGCTGCAAGTACCGCGCGAAGAACTCCTTCGGAGGGTATGTGGTCGAGCAGAAGATGTTCTACCTCGACAGTGAGGGGAATGTCGTAAGCTCCAGAACGTTCCCCTGACACCCCTTCGACTCTGAGTCCCCACGGGCGGCCCTCCACACCAGGAGCGCCGCCCGTCTTGTTTCCTGCCTTGAACCGTCCACAAGCCCCACACCCTCAAGAATTCCCGCGCTTCCCCCGGTAGTCTCCGCGCTGTCGTGACCTCGCTTGGCTCCCCCTGGCGAGGTCTGTCCACCCCCCTTGGACGTCCCTGCCCGGTGCTGGCCCGTGCCGGGCAGGGACAAACTGGAAGGAAGCGCCCCCATGAACACCTTGCGCAAGAAGTTCTCGGCCCTCATCGCCTGGCTGCGCCTGCACGGCCCGCGCATGGCCCTGCCCAACATCCTGGCCAACGTGCTCGTCGTCGTGGTGGCCTGCGTGGCCCCGCACCAGGCCCCGGTGCTCATGTACAAGCTGGCCGCCGTGCTCATGGGCGGCTGCGGCGGCTACATGCTCGACGTGAGCCTGTTCCCCTATGCCCACCCCAGCGGCTACCTGGCCAAGCCCTGGCGTGCGGAGACGACCTTCAAGGAGGACGCGCCTGACCATGCCGTGGCGGATGGTGAGGAGTGGTCCTTTACGGTGGCCTGTGCCCGCAGGGCGCTCATCGTGTGCGCGGCCATGCTGGCCGTGGCGCTGGCACTGTAGGGGGCGGCATGAGGAACCGGCTTCTCGTCAACGTGCTGGTCCTGGTTGCCTTCGTCGCTCTTGCGTGCGCGTACGTCTCTCCCCTCTTCCGCGCCGCCAGGTTCATCGGCGGCGGGTGGTAGCCATGCGCAAGCGGCTGGCAAATCTCCTCCGGCGCATCCCCGACGGGGCATTGTTCTCCCTCGGCGACGCTGTGACGTTCATCGTGCAGTGGTTTTTGATCGGCTTCTGGTTCGGCGTCGGCATGACGCTGGCCGCCGTGCTCGTCGTTTTCATGTTTTTCGCCTCCGCGCACGCCGAGCCCATCCCCGCAGCCGCTCAGCGCTACCGCTCCGAGGTGATCAGGGCGGCGCGTTGCGAGGCTGGCCTGTCCGCTCCCGTTGCCGTGTTTGCGGCCCAGGTTGAGCAGGAGAGCGGGTGGAACCCGCAGGCAGTGTCCCCTGTGGGCGCGCGCGGGCTGGGCCAGTTCATGCCCGGCACGGCCCAGGATCTGGGGCGCACCAGACCGGACCTCGGCCCTGCCGCACCCACCAACCCCGGCTGGGCCATCCGCGCGCTGGTGGTCTACGACCTGGCCAACCTGCGTCGCCTGCGCGCCGCCACTCCGTGCGACCTCTGGGCCATGGGCCTTTCCGCCTACAACGGCGGCCTCGGCTGGGTGTGGAAGGATCAGGCGCTGGCTCGCAGCCAGGGCCTCGATCCCGCCACCTGGTGGGGCAACGTGGAGACGGTCAACGCCGGGCGGTCCATCGCCGCCAAGCGCGAGAACACGGACTATCCGCGCGCGATTCTGCTCAAGCGGCAGCCCAAGTACCTGGCCTGGGGGCCGGGCATATTTTGTGAGGAGGCACGATGAAGGAAGGCGCGGAACAGATCGGCGTCGAGCGCAGGCGGCAGAAAGAGGACGAAGGATACACGCCGGAGCATGATGCCCAGCATTCGTCCAACGACCTGGCGCAGGCAGCAGCCTGCTATCTCATGGTGGACCCGGAGCCTCTTGTCCGGCTCCGCTGGCCCTGGGCTCCCGTGCAGTTCAAGCGCGCCAGCTTCCCGTATCCGACTGTGCGCGACATGGTGAAGGGTGGGGCCTTGGCTGCTGCGGCCATTGACTTGAGGCAGACGCGAAAGATTCCGGAAGGCCAGCAGGCCGACTCCTGGACCTGCCGTTGCGGCGCTGGCTCGGGCACTCCTGTGTGCCCTCATTGCAAAGCCCCGAGGCCTGTGAAGGAGGCCGCACAATGAACCTCACCTCGCTCCTCGACCCCACGTCCACCGCGCGCAAGGTCGCCATTGGCCTGGGCGCGGCGCTGGTGCTGTCCGTGCTGCTGGGCTGGCTGTTCTGGTCCAGGGCAAATTTGAAGGCCGACCTTGTCCAGGCCGAGGCCAATGTCGCCACGCTTCAAGGCGCAAACCGTGCCAAGGCCAAGGTTATCGAGGGCCTGCGGAACTTCGCCAAGGACACGGATAAGGCCCTGACACAACGCGACCAGGCGTTGAAGGATATCACCGCGCAGCGTGAGGCGCTGCGCCAACAGATTGAAGGGGTGATGCGCAATGACCCGAAAGCTCGTGTTTGGGCTGATGAGCCTTTGCCTGAGTCTGTGCGTCGGCTGCTTGAGAACACAGGTCGTGTCGGCACCGGAGGTGATCCGCGTCAGCCCGCCAGCACTGTTCATGGAGCCGACGCCGGAGCCGTCCTGCCGTAATGGCATGCGCACCAACGGCGACCTCCTGCGCTGCTATGGCGAGCACCAGGACGCGCTGCGCGCGGCCAACGCGGACAAGAACGCGACCAAGCTGTTGACCGTGGAGGCCAAGTGAACCCCGCAGACATCACCAACCTGGTGCGCGTGCTCGGCATCATCGCCGGTATCCTCCAGCAGCTCGGCGTGCCGGGCCTTGTGGGTCTCATGCTGGGGGGGCCTGCCGTCGTGCTCATCACCGTGCTGGTGCTGAACGACCGCGCCGCGCGCAAGCAGGCAGACACCCTGGCCGCCTACCGCACCGACATGGCCAAGGTGGTGGCGGAGGCGCGGATCGAATCGGCCAAACAGCTTGAGACCTACCGGGCGGACACCCAGGCCATCGTGCGTGAATTGGGCGAGAACCAACGCCAGACCGCGCAATTTTACCGCGACAACGTGGAGTTGGTGAAGGCCTACGAGCGCGTGGCCGACGACCTCTCCGACCTGGTAGCGACGACAGTCCAGGTGCTGGAGCGCCTGGCGGGCAAGATCGAGAACAATATGTTTTGCCCCGTGGCGCGGGAGCGCGCGCGCGGGCAGGGCTAGGAGGACCGCATGAGCGAGAGGACACAGTACATGGGCCAGCGCGTGGAGCTGC
Source organism: uncultured Desulfocurvus sp. (assembly GCA_964390575.1). Classification (GTDB taxonomy): domain Bacteria; phylum Desulfobacterota; class Desulfovibrionia; order Desulfovibrionales; family Desulfovibrionaceae; genus Humidesulfovibrio. The sequence goes on from CAYMIP010000020.1 coordinate 13,549, forward strand.
GCCAGAAACGCAAGATGCTGGCGGGAGACATCGAGGCCCAGCGCGACCGCCTGCGCGGCCTGCTGAACCCCATCACCGAAGTGGGCGCCCTCGACGGCGACGTCATTCTGGATCAGGCCATGAGCCTGGCCCAGCGCTTGGAGGAGCTGAAGGCCCAGGACGGCATGCTGGCCAAGCTGGCCGATATCCTTGGGGACTAAGGAGGCCGCTGTGGGCAAGGAACACCCGCCGGAGATGGTCTTCCGCGCGCAGGAGCTGTACTGCGTGGACCGCTTGACCTTCGCCCAAGTGGCGAGTGCCGTGGGCGTGGCGGAGAGCAGCCTCAAGCGCTGGAGCGAGACCTATGGCTGGCAGGCCATGCGCGACGAAATCGCCCAGGCCGAGGCGGCCATCCGCGCCGATTTCCTTTTGGCCCGGTCCAAGATGCTCAAGGCCCTCATCAAGGGTCAGGATGCGCAGGTTGGCTTCGCCGTGGCCAGCCTGGAAGGCCTGGCCATGAAGCAGGCCGATGCCATCCGCCAGGGCAGGCAAGTTGAGAACGCCGCAGCCGCCGCAGCCCGGCCCCTGCGCGAGATCAAGACCGATGCCGATGCCGTGGCCGCCCTGGAGGAGGCCCTGAGCATCCGCCTGAACCAGATCCTCGCCGACCCTGCCCGTGTGGATCTCAAGACCGTGCGTGAGCTGCAACAGGCCATTGACCTGGTGCAGGGCATGCGCAAGGGCGCGGCCAAGGGCGAGCAGCGCAAGAAAGGCCTCTCGCCCGAGATGGCGGAGGCCATGCGCAACCAGTTCCTTGGGGTGGGCAGGTGAGCGAGACATCCGTCCTCCTGCCCTACCAGCAGCGCTGGGTGGCTGACAGAAACCCGGTGAAGGTCTGCGAAAAAAGCCGCCGCATCGGACTCACCTGGTGCGAGTCGGCGGATGATGTGCTTGTGGCCTCCACCGAGGGCCAAGCGGCCCAGGACGTTCTGGCCGCAGGCGGCCAGGCCGGGATGGATGTCCTCTACCTGGGCTATAACCGCGAGATGACGCGGGAGTATATCGACACCTGCGGCCAGTGGGCGCGCCAGTTCAACTACATGTGCAGCGAGGTGGAGGAGTTCCTTTTTGAGGACGACGACCGCGAGGGCGACAAGAGCATCCTGGCCTTTCGCATCAAGTTCGCCTCCGGCAAGGAGATCGTGGCGCTGTCCTCCAGCCCCACCAACCTGCGCGGCAGGCAAGGGCGAGTCGTCATCGATGAGGCCGCTTTCCACAAGGATCTCCAGGCCGTGCTCAAGGCCGCGCTGGCCCTGCTTATGTGGGGCGGCCAGGTGGTCATCCTGTCCACCCATGACGGTGAGGAAAACCCATTCAACCAGCTGTGCGAGGAGATCCGTGCGGGCCGCAAGCCATACAGCCTGCACCGGATCACCTTCGACCAGGCGCTGGCTGACGGCCTCTACAAGCGCATCTGCCTTAAGACCGGCAGGAAGTGGACACCCGAGGGCGAGGCGGCCTGGCGCGAGGAGATCCGCGCCTACTACGGCGATGACGCCGAGGAGGAGCTGGACTGCGTGCCCTCGCGCGGGAGCGGCGCATACCTGCTGCGCACCGTGGTGGAGGCGGCCATGCGCCCCGTGCCCGTCATCCGCTGGAGCCCCCCCGCCCGCGACTTCGTGGACTGGCCGGACGAGCTGCGCCAGCGCGAGGTGGCGGACTGGTGCAAGGCCGAGCTGCTGCCCATTCTGAACGGCCTGCCGGACCGGCCCAGCTGGCTGGGCGAGGACTTTGGCCGCACACTGGACTTGTCCGTGCAGTGGCCGTTGCAACAGATGCAGGACTTGTCCCTGGCCACGCCGTTTCTGCTGGAGCTGCGCGACTGCCCCTTCACCCAGCAGGAGCAGATATTCTACTTCATCTGCGACCGGCTGCCACGCTTTTCCGGCGCGGCCCTGGACGCTGGCGGAAACGGGGCATTCCTGGCGGAGCGCGCCCGGCAGCGCTACGGCGCGGACATCATCGAGCAGGTCAAATTCACCGAGGGCTGGAACCTGGAGAACTGGCCGGTGGTCAAGGCCGACCTGGAGGACCAGACCCTGCTGCTGCCCAGGGACGCCGACGTGGGCGAGGATCTGCGCGCCGTGCGCAAGGTGAAGGGCATTCCCAAGATACCGGACGTGCGCGCCAAGGGCTCGGACGGCAAGAAGCGCCACGGCGACGCGGCGGTGGCCCTGGTGCTGGCGCGGTTCGCGGTGCGGAAGTTTGCGCCCTCGGGCAAGGTGGAGATCACAACGGCGGGCCGTGGGCGCTTTGGCACCAGTGGCCGCCGGGAAGCATACTAAAGGCGGGGCACCATGACCAAGCTGTTTGACCAATTCGGGCGCGAGATTGAGCTGGGCCAGACCAGGCGGCCCGAGACGCGAGAGATCGCCGTGGCCCAGCTGCGCGACCGCTGGAGCACCTACCCGTCCAAGGGCCTCACCCCGGCCAGGCTGGCGGAGATATTGACCCAGGCCGACGGCGGCGACGTGATGCGCCAGGCCGAGTTGATGGAGGAAATGGAGGAAAAGGACGCCCACCTGGGCAGCCAGTTCGCCATCCGCAAGCAGGCCGTCACCGGCCTGGATTTCGAAATCTTGCCCCATGCGGATGACCCCAGGGGCGAGGAGGTGGCCGAGTTCTGCCGCCAGAGCATCGAGAGCCTGCCGAACTGGGCCGAGAACCTGCTCGACATGCTCGACGCCCTGGCCAAAGGGTACAGTCTGCACGAGATCCTGTGGGACCAGTCCTCCGGCCAAGCCATGCCGCGCGACCTGAAATGGATTCACCCCAAGAAGCTGACCTTCTGGGACAGCCTGACCCCGCGCGTGCTGACCGAGGAGGAGCCCGCGCATGGCGTGGATCTTCAGCCCTTCAAGTGGATCTACCACCGTCACAAGGCGCGCAGCGGCTACGACACGCGGGCGGGGATCATGCGCACCTGCACGTGGATGTATTTGTTTAAAAATTATACACTTAAGGACTGGGTGAGTTTCAGTGAAACCTACGGCCAGCCCCTGCGCCTGGGCAAGTACAGCCCCAGCGCCAACGAGGCGGACAAGGAGGCCCTGCTCCAGGCCGTGCGCTCCATCGGCGTGGAGGCGGCGGGCATCATCAGCCGCAACACGGAGATCGAGTTTATTGAGGCCCAGCGCACGGGCAGTCTGAACATATACGAGGCCCTGGCGGGCTTTTGCGACGCCCAGATGAGCAAGGCCATCCTGGGCCAGACCCTGACCAGCGAGGCGGGGGGCAGCAAGGGCCAGGGCTCCTACGGCCTTGGCAAGGTGCATAACGAGGTGCGCCTGGACCTGGTCAAGGCCGACGCCTCGGCCCTGGCCAAGACCATCACCCAACTGTTGCTGCGCCCCATTGTGCTGTTCAACTTCGGCGTCGATGCGCCGGTGCCGCAGTTCCGCTTCCAGGTCCAGGAGCCGGAGGATCTGAAGGCCCTGGCCGAGGTGTATGGCTCGTTCATCGACCGGGGCTTCGATGTATCCCAGGAGCACGTCTCCGAGCGCTTCGGCATCCCCATGCGCCAGGAGAAGGAAACGCCGCTCAAGGCCAAGGCCGTGCCGCCGCCTCTCAAAGGTGCGCCTCCGCCCGCGCCGCCCCCGGCCCAGGGCGAACAGCCGCCCACGCCGGAAGGGCTTAAGCCTCCCGAAGGCGAACAGCCGCCCACGCCGGAAGGGCTCAAGCTGGTGCTCAAGGGCGCGGTGCCGGATGTCGGCCAGGCAGATCCACGCGCCGACCCGACCGGTGCGCCGGTTGTCGCCCTACTCACGCAGCGCGTGGCCATGGCCGCTGGGCATGCTTCCTGGGTGAACAGCCTGGAGGCGCTGCTCGGGCAGTGCTCCAGCCTGGAGGAATTCCGCGACCGGCTGCTCGACGCCTTTGCGGGCATGAACCCGGCGGACGTGGCCGAGGCCATGCAGCAGGCCCTGACCGTGGCCGAGCTTGCGGGCCGGTTTGACGGAGCCGAGGGATAGAGCATGCCCGCAAGCGCGCAGTACGCCAGCCTGCCCTTCACGGACGCCATCGCGTTCTTTCGGGGCAAGCTCTCCATAGAGACCAGCCGCTGGAACGACCTGTGGCAGGGCCAGCACGCCCGTGCCTTCACTGTGGCCGGGGCCACGCGCGAGGGCCTGCTGACGGATATCCGCCAGGCCGTGGACAAGGCCATCAGCAAGGGCACCACCCTGGCCGAGTTCCGCCGCGACTTCGCCAGCATCTGCGAGCGCACGGGCTGGAGCCCCAAGGGCGGCCAAGCCTGGCGCGCGCAGGTCATCTACGACACCAACCTCTCCACCGCTTATGCGGCGGGCCACTACAAGGCCATGACCGACCCGGACGTGCGCGAGGCCCGGCCCTACTGGCGCTATGTGCGCAGCAGCTCGGAGCACCCGAGGCTGGCGCACCTGGCCTGGGCGGGCACAGTGCTGCCCTGGGATGACCCCTGGTGGGACACGCACTATCCGCCCAATGGCTGGGGCTGCAAATGCGGCGTGGCGTCCTGTTCCGAGTCGGAGCTGGCGCGTCTTACGGTGGAGGAAAAGGACGGCCAGAGTCCCATCAAGACCGAGGCCCCGCCGGAGAGCACCTTTGACTGGACCGACAGACGCACGGGCGAGGTGCGCCAGGTGCCGAAAGGGATAGACCCCGGCTGGGCCTACAACCCCGGCCAGGCCGCCTGGGGCGAGGAGCAGAGCAGGGAGGCTTGGGAGGCTTGGCAGGCCAGCGGCGAGAAGGACTGGGAGCGGCTGGCGGATGGCCTGAGCGGTGGCGGCTGGGAAAGCGTTGGCCGCCCGCGCGAGATACCGCCGGATGCGCCCAAGGCGCGCTTTGGCCCAGGTGCCGCCAGCGAGGCCGAAGTGGTGGCGCAGCTGAAGGAGATATTCGGCGGGGAGCAGGAGGTGTTCCGCTTTGCGCCGTCCGCAGCATCGCCTGGGTTGAGCTATGACCTGGTGGTGAACGCCGAGGTGCTCGGGGCGCACATTGACCCCGACCGCGCCGCCTACCTGCCCTTTCTGCGCGAGACCATCGAAGACCCCTTTGAGGTCTGGATGGCTTTCGAGCGGCACCGGCTGACGGGCAAGGTGCGCCTGGCCACGCGGTTCATCAAGAATCTGGACATTGAGGGCGGCAAGGCAATCACCCTGATGGCCCAGGTCAACAAGGGCGTGCTGGAGGCCTGGACGGCCATACCGACGTCCAAACTGAACTACATGCAGCAGCAGCGCGTGGGGAAGCTCTTGTGGGGGAGATAAGAAAAGGGGCCTCAAGTCTCCGCAGTGGCTTGGGCTCCCGGCGACGACGTGTCGGGCTGCGGCCCACGACGTCACCATCGCACGTATAGAATACGGGTTTCCGCGTCCAAGTCAACCCCCGCAGAACCGTCCATAGCCCCCACCCCGTCAGGATTTCCGCCTCTGAGCGGGCTAGTCTCGCCTCCATGTCCGGCACGAAATTCACCATCATCGACGCACAGGTCCAGGCCATGTTGAGCGGCATGGCCACCCGCGCTGGCAGCCTGTCGCCCGGCATGAAGATCATCGCCGCGCTGGTGCTGGCCTCTGTGCAGCGCAACTTCGAGACGGGCGGCAGGCCCTCCAAGTGGGCAGCGCTCAAGCCTTCCACTCTCAGGAATCGCAAGTCCGGCGGCGGCCCGCTGGTGGTGAAGGGCTTCGGCGGCGGGTTGCTGGGTTCGGTTCATGCCGAGTCCGACGCCACTACTGCAACCGTGGGCACAGACAAAATCTACGGAGCCGTCCACCAGTTCGGGGCCAAGAAGGGCAGCTTCGGCTCCTTCCTCACCAAGGGCGGCAAGAGCCGCGCCTTGCCCTGGGGGGACATCCCGGCCCGGCCATTTTTGATGCTTCAGCAGGAAGACCGGGAGGCCATCCCGGACGTCCTGGCAAAATTCGTCCTGGGCGCTTCCGGGGGGCGCGCGCGATAGGTCATGCGGGCCAGGGGGTTTGGACTAGTCCAAAACGCGTCCAAAACGCGAACCAGGGGCATCCCTGTGCGCGGGAAGAAGGGGCAAAAGCCATGCAGCTCGACATTCTGATTCTGGGGCGGACCTTCGCCCTTTCCTCGGGCCAGGGTTCCGGCCCTGGGAGCCCGGAGCCGCCGGAGTGGTTTTTGGTGCTTCCGCGCGGCGAGGTGCGCGTCGAAGACGGCCCCTCGGCGCTCATGGACGACGAGGCCGCCCGACTGGTGCTGGAGCAGTTCGCAGGCGTCTCCCACGACATGGTCATTGACTACGAGCACCAGACCCTGGGCCAGGGCGTGGCCCCGGCTGCCGGGTGGATCAAGGAGCTTGCCTGGCGCACCGGCGGCGAGAAGCCGGGCCTGTGGGCCAGGGCCGACTGGACCGCCAAGGCGGCGGAGCACATCCGCCTCAAGGAATACCGCTACCACTCGCCGGTGCTGGTGCGTCGGACAGACAACCGCATCGCCCAGCTGCACAACGTGGCGCTTACCAATCAGCCGCGCATGAAAGACGCGGTGCCATTGGCCGCGAAATACACCCTGAACCTGCACGAAGGAGACGAGGACATGAAGAATCTCGAAGTGTTGAAGAAGGAGCTTGGTCTGGAGGCTTCTGCCGACGAAGCCGCAGTGCTCAAGGCCATTGCCGACCTCAAGGCCGGAAAGGTCAAGGCCGAGGGCGACCTGGAAGCCCTCAAGAAAGCCCCGCCCGCCAAGGGCGCTGCTGACAAGGCCACGGACGTAGTCGCCTGCAAAGAGGTGCTCACCGCCCTGGGCCTGGCCGAGGGCGGTGACAAGGCCAAGGTGCTTGGCGCTGTGGAGGCGCTCAAGGCCCCTGCCGGTGCCTCCGGCGAGCTGGCCAAGCAGCTGGAGACGCTCAAGGGCGAGCTGGGCGGCATCAAGGCCGAGGGGCTCATCCACGAGGCCCTGAAGAGCGGCAAGACCAGCCCGGCGGAGCTGGATGTTTGGGGCCGCACCATGGCCACAGATCAGCCGGAGTTGTTCAGGTCCGTGGTGCTCTCGCGCCAGGAGGGCAGCGTGGTGCCGCTCAAGGACACCAAAACCGCCCCTGACCAGATCCAGGGCGGCGCGCTGACGGACGACCAGCGCAAAATCAACGAGCTGATGGGCATCAGCGTGGAGACCTGGAAGAAGCACAACCCCGAGACCGCGCAGTAGCCCGGCCCGGAAACAAGGAGAAAGATCATGGCTGACCGTAAAACCGCCGTGCGCGACGGGGTGCAGGTTGTTCTGCCCGTGGCCGCAGCCACCATCATCGAAGCAGGCAAAATGACGGCGGTGAACGCCGCTGGCAACAGCGTGCCCGCCGCCAACACCGTCGGGCTGAGGGTTATGGGCCGGGCCGAGCAGCACGTGGACAACAGCCTCGGCGCGGCGGGCGACCTCACTGTGGAGGTGCTGCGCCGCCGCACCTTCAAGTTCAAGAACAGCGGCACCAGCCCCGTCACCGCCGCCAGCGTCGGCAGCAACGTGATGGTGGAGGACGCCGAGACCGTGGCCACCACCACCAGCAACAGCATCGTGGCGGGCAAGAACCTTGGCGTCGAGTCGGACGGCGTCTGGGTCGAGATCCAGTAACCGCCGGAACAACCAAGGAGCGCACCGATGATCATCAATCAGACCTCCATGCAAGGCTGTTTCAAAGCCTTCAGCACCATTTTCAAGGACGCCCTGTTCCAGGCCATGGCCAAGAGCATGTGGGACAAGGTGGCCATGCGCACCCAGGGCCTGGGAGCAAGCACCGAGTACAACTGGCTCGGGGCCATGCCCACCATGCGGGAATGGGTGGGCGACCGCGTCGTCAAGGATCTCTCGGCCTTTGGGTTCATCATCCGCAACAAGGACTTCGAGTCCACGGTGGAGGTGGACCGCAACAGCATCGAGGATGACCAGGTCGGCACCTACACCCCGAACTTCCAGCAGCTGGCCTATGCCGCCGCCGAGCACCGCGACCGCCTGGTGTTCGCGCTGCTGGCCGCCGGATTCACCACCCTGTGCTACGACGGCCAGTACTTCTTCGACGTCGACCACCCGGTGGGTACCGGGGTCGTGTCCAACTACGGCGGCGGCGCGAGCACCCCGTGGTTCCTCATGGACCTGTCCCGGCCCATCAAGCCCTTCATCCTCCAAATCCGCAAAGAGCCGCAGTTTGTGGCCATGGACAGCCTGACCGACGAGAACGTCTTCCGCCGGAAGAAGTTCCAGTACGGGGTGGACGACCGCAAGAACGTGGGCTTCGGCCTGTGGCAGCTGGCCTTCGGCTCCAAGGTGACTCTGGACGCCACGGGCTACGAGGCCGCCCGCAACGGCCTGGGCAATATGAAGAACGACGAAGGCCAGCCCATGGGCCTGCGCGGCACGCACCTGGTGGTGCCCCAGAGCCTGGAGAGCGCCAGCCGCGCGCTCCTGATCAACGAGCGGCTGGCCAACGGAGCGACCAACACCTGGTACAACTCCGCCGAGCTGGTCGTGGTGCCCTGGCTGTAATCCGCTGACGTAACCGGGCCGGGCGTTCTCATCTTGTGTGCAACGCCCGGCCCAACCAAAGGAGTCCCCATGATCCGCATCAGATCCAAATCCGACGGCTTCATGCGCTGCGGCGTGCGCCACCCCTCCGAGTGGACCGAACACCCGGACGGCATGTTCACGCCCGAGCAGATCGAGATCCTGAAGGCCGAGCCCATGCTCCAGGTGGAGGAAGTCGCGGCTGCCAGCGACCTGACCGTCCCGCAGATCAAGGCCAAGCTGGCCGAGATGAACGTGGAGATCCCCTCAGGCGTGAAGAACAAGCCCGAACTCCAGGCCCTGCTGGATGAGGCGCTGGCCAAGAGCAGCGAGGGTTAGGCCATGTACTGCGCCAAGGCGGACATCCTGGACATGCTGGAGGAGCAGCTGCTCATCCAGCTCACGGACGATGAGGGCGCGGGCGTGGTCAACGACGCCCGCGTGGACAAGGCCATAGCGGACGCCTGCGGCGAGATCGACGGCTACCTGGGCTCGCGCCACCCCGTGCCTCTGTCCACGGTCCCGGCCATTGTCCGCAAGTGCGCGGTCGACATCACCATCTACAACCTGTTCTCGCGCATCCTGGGCGCACCAGAGGAGCGGACCAAGCGTTACGACAGCTCTGTGTCTTTCCTGAACAAGGTGGCCAGCGGGGCCATCAGCCTCGGCGCGGGCGATCCGGACGGCACGCCAAAGCCGTCCGAGGCCCCACGCATGGCCGGTGCGGGCAATGTCTTCGGGCGCGAGCGCATGGGGGACTTCTGATGCCAGAATACAGCCTGGCCCAAATCGAGGACGCCATATTGGACGCCCTCCGGCCATTCAAGGCCGCGCATGGCGTGCGGACCCTGGAAAGCTACGACCAGCGCCTGGAAGACCCGGAGCAATGGAAGAAGCTGGCCATCCAGTTTCCGGCCATTTTCGTGGCGTATGCGGGCATGGAGACCACGGACCTGGGCCAGCGGCAGATCGAGACGCACCGCTTCCAGCTGGGCCTGGCCGACCGCTCCCTGCGCAAGGGCGAGGCCCGGCGCGGCGGCAACACCGTGGGCGGGGCCTATGCGCTCCTCATCGGCGTGCGCCAGGCCCTGGCCGGGAAAATTCTGCTGCCGGACCTCTTGCCCGCCATGCCCAAGTCCGTGGCCGTTGTGGCCATCACAGAGGGCGTGGCCATGTACGCCGCCACCTACACCATCGGTCAGGCCTACCTGATCCCATAACAGGCCACCGCACAGGAGAAGGAAAATGAAACTCACCCGCAGAACCGTCATCCTGGCCAAGCTGGAGACCACCTATGGCGTGGACGCCGCGCCCACCGGGGCGAACGCCATCTTGTGCAACAGCGCCGTGGATGTGAAGCCCCAGGGCGAGGTGCTGAAGCGCGACGTGCTGCGCGACACCTTGTCCCCCTCGGGCCACGTCATCGGGGCCAAGACCATCGACTTCGAATTCCCCGTGGAGCTGAAGGGCGGCGGACTTGTGACCCTGGTGGTGCAGGCCCCGGAATACGACCCGCTGCTCCAGTCTTGCGGCATGGCGAAAAAAACAGTGGTCGAGCTGACCCTCTCGACCATCCCCTCCGGGCTCGTGGCTGGCAGCACCGTTACCGACGACACCTCAAGCGCCACCGGCACCGTGGTCTACATCATGGGCCTGGTGGTGGGCCTGGTGAACGTCACGGGAGGAGTCTTCGCCAGCGGCCACAAGATCAACACCAACGCCGCCACCATCTCCGCCGCTCCGGCAACGGTGCTTACCTATGCGCCCGTCTCGGACCCGGCCCTGGTGGCCAGCTGCACCGTGTGCTTCCACAAGGACGGCGTTCTGCACAAGGCCCTGGGCTGCCGGGGCAGCTTCGACTTGAACGCGCCCAGCGGCAAGTACGGCACCCTCAAGTTCACCATGCATGGCCTGTGGGCCGACCCGGTGGACCAGGCCGCGCCCAGCCCGCAGGTTTCGGCCCTGGTGCCGCCGGTATGCGTGGGCATGGGGCTCGCCATCGGCGCGTACACGCCTGTGGGCATTTCCGCGCTCTCGCTCAACCTGGCGGCAGAGGTGGCCAAGCGTGTGGACCTGAACTCCAGTGATGGCGTCACCGGCATGGTCATCAAGGGCCGCAATCCCACGGGCAGCCTGGACCCCGAGGTGGACACCCTGGCGAACTTCAACCCCTGGACGGCCTGGAAGAGCGCCGCCACGGCGTCCATCTCCGGGCGCATCGGCCAGAATTCCGGGAACAGCGTGGTTCTGCTGGTGCCCAAGGCCCAGTACAGCGAGATCAAGTACGGCGACCGCGACGGCGTGGCCCTGTACACCCTGGGCTTTGCCTGCACCATCGACGCGGGCGACGATGAATTCCGGCTCATCTACAAGTAGCCCACACCTCAAAATCCAAGGGAGACAACGACATGCTTGACCTGAACGCCAAACATAACGTGGCCGAGATAACCCAGCACGGCACCACCCATGAGTTCTACTATCGCACGCCTCTCACCGACGATGTGGTCGGTTTCCAGGCTGAAGGCCTCCAGCGCAAGGGCGGCAAGATCATCAACCGCCTGGTGCAGGCGCGCATCAAGTTCGGTGCGCTGGTGCTCATCGGCTTCAAGACCGGGACCATAGGCTTCGACGGCAAGGCCATCTCCAGCGATCCGGCGGACAAGAAGAACTACCGCAAGGACTGGAAGGAGCTGCTCGTTCAGGCCGCCCCCCAGCTGGTGGGCGCTGTGGGCATGGCGGCCTTTGAGGGCGTCAGCATGGGCGGCCAGGCCCAGGAGATGGAGATCGTATCCGACCTGCCCGAGGCAGCAGCCTCCACGGGGGCAAGCGTTCCTGGCGGCAGCGGGGGCAGCGACGAAGCCCCTTTGGCCAAAGGCTAGCAGCCACCTTCGAGGGCTGCACCCCGGAGCGCCGCCAGGGCTGCGCGCGGGACAACGGCGACTGGCTGGAGGCGGCCTGCAAGGCCTGCCCATTCAAGGACGCCGAGCCGGACCCCTGGGTGCAGCATCTGCTGGACCTGCACCTGCTGAAGAGCGGCGGCTACCCCTTCCGCGCCAACGACCTGCCCCCGGAGACCTGGCGCGACCTGGGCGAACTGCACCATTACCTTGAAGACAAGCGCCAGCTGCTGCTCATGCAGGTGTTGGCCGCATCAAGCGGAAAACGGCTCCTTTAACCAGCGGGATCGGCGATGAGCGAGAACAGGGTCCAGATCGTCATCGAGGGCGACGCCAGAAGCGCGCAGGTGGCCATCACGAGCACCGGCAAGGTGCTCCTGGACCTTTCCACGCAAGGTGAGAAGGCGTCCAAGTCCCTGAAGGATGCGGACGCCTCCACCTCGAAGCTGGGCCAGTCCGCACAGAGCACAGTCCCGTCCATCGCAGGCCTTTCTCAAGCCGTTCAAACCCTCGTCGCCGCAGTCGGCCTTTATAAAGCGGCGGAATTTTCCAAGGATTCCGCTATGGCAGCCGCGCGCTACGAAACCTTGGGCGTGGTTATGAAGGTAGTCGGAAACAACGCCGGATACACCGGGCAACAAATGGAGGCTCTTAGCCGAGGGGTCGCCGAACAGGGGATATCCTTGGTCGAGTCACGAGATTCGGTCGTTAGAATGGCCGCAGCGCAACTCGACCTGGGGAAAGCGTCAGAGCTGGCCCGCGTTGCCCAGGACGCTGCGGTAATCGCCAATATCAACTCCTCAGACGCGTTTGAAACTCTTGTTCAGGGCATTGTAAGCGGGCGCTCGGAAATATTGCACCACATGGGCATAATGGTGAATTTTGAGGAAGAGTATCAGAAGGCCGCGCGCGCTGTTGGGAAAACGTCCGCCTCATTATCCGAGCATGAAAAATTGCAAATACGAATGAATTCCGTGCTCAAGTTCGGTGAGAATACACAGGGAGCATATATCGCCGCGATGGATACTGCGGGGAAGCAGGTCACAAGTTTTCAGCGCTACTGGCAGAACTTGATGAAGGAGCTTGGTGATTCGAACCTGCCTGCGGTTACGGAAATGGTAAGGACAATGACCGAGCGCATGAAGGAGCTGACGGAGTACGTCAAACGGGAAGATGTTCAAAAGGCGCTCTTGGGCATTGGGAAAGCCGTAGGCAACGCCGTCGAGATGGCTGTTTGGGCGGCAAAGCAGATCGGCGACCTGTTCAGGAGCGCCCTGGACGGCTGGAATTCCCTGCCGGAGATCATCCAGAAGGTGGGCATCGTCGGTGCTATTTTCGGAGGCACCACTGGTCGGTTGCTCATAGCCGAATTGGCCCTTGTCGCCGGGTACATGGAGCGGATCGCCAAGGTCAAGCAAGGCATGGACCTGGCGCGTTCCGGGCAGGCCAGCTATGCCGACATCCCGCTTTTCGATTCGGACAAGTACGAGGAATGGCTCAAACAGCAGAACACGATGACCGGGCTTGAGCAGCGCCTTGCCTCCGTCAGGAAGGAGCTCAACAGCGGGTCCGGAGTGTCTTTCTACGCGGACGAGAACCAGAAGCGCCACAATGAGCTGCTTAAGACCGAGCTGGGTCTCATGTCCCAGATTGACGCGCTTCGTTCGAAGTCTGCCGCAGGAACACCCGAAGATCCGGCGGAGGCGGCCAGGATAGCCGCAGGGATCAAGCGTCGCGAGGAAGAGGAGAGGGCCGCCAAGCAGCGCATTGCCGAGGAGCAGGCGAAGAAGATCCAAGAGACTATCGGCCACAAGAACGCCGCTCGTGACGCCCTGGCTCAGGTCCGTGCGGACCAGGGCGGCGATGAACTGCTGATTGAGATGACCAAGCTCCAGACGGCCTATGACAAATTCAGGGACAACATCGCCGCGAAGTTGAAGGACAAGGGCCTTCCAGGAGCCGCCAAGGCCGAGCTTGAGCAGGCCATGTCCTATGAGAACGAGAAGTTCCGCATTCAGAAGGAGTTCATTCAGAAAGGTGTCGCGCTGAATCAGGACAAGCTGAACGCCGAACGTGAAGTCCAGCTGGCTAGCCTGGAGGGCGTGGACACCTACTACGCCGACCTGGAGGCCATCCAGAGGAAGTACGCCGCCGCCAGACTCAAACCCGATTCTCCGGACGCAAAGTGGGCCGGGGTCATGGAAGCCGCCGAGAGAAACAAACGCACCCGTGAGCAGCGCCAGGGCAACGCCGAGCGCGGCCTGGGGCTTGAGTCCGACCTGAATAAGGGGCTCTCCGAGCTGTACGCCACGCAGTCCAGCCACAGCGTGGGTGGGGCGCTTCGGGAGCAGGCTCAGGCAGTGGAGATCGAGCGCCAACAGCGCTTGCTCGGCTTGAATGAAAAGCTGCGCCAGACCGAGGAAGCCATCTACGAGGTGCGCCGCCGCACGGGCGACGATCTCGGCCCCAAGGATCAGGAGGAGATGGACGCCCGGCAGAAGGAGCTGGCGCTCCTCAACGCTCTGTTGGCGGTGACCGACGCCCTGTCCTTTGCCAAGCAGCGCGAGATCCAGTCCTCCCACGACTGGGGCAGCGGCGCGCGCAAGGGCTTCCAGGACTATGCCGACGCGGCCAGCAATTATGCCAGCCAAGCTGAGAACGCGGTTAAGAACGCCTTTGGCGGCATGGAAGACTTCCTGGCCAGCTTCGCGGTCAAGGGCAAGGCCAGCTGGTCCGGCCTGGTGGACACCATCCTCATGGACCTGGTGAAGATCCAGATCCGGTCGAGCATGACCGGGCCGCTCTCAAATTTCCTGGGCGGCCTCAATATCTTCGGCAGCGCGCAGGGCAACGTGCTCGGCGGCGATGGCATTTCCGCCCTGTCGAACGGCATCTACTCGCAGCCCACGTTCTTCGGCTTTGACCGGCACGTCACCGCCTTTGCGCGGGGCGGCGTGCTGGGCGAGGCCGGGCCGGAAGCGGTCATGCCGCTCACCCGCGACAGCAGCGGCAACTTGAGCGTGCGCGCACAGGGCGGCGGGGATACGTTCATCGCCCACATCCACCTCACCATGCCCGCGTCCTCCGGCAACCAGGCCCAGGACAAGTCCTTTGCCGACGACGTGGGCGACGCCATGCAGAGCGGCCTGAACACCTGGTGGGAGGACCGCTACCGCCAGGCGCACCGGCCCGGAGCCATCGCCAACGGGGGGGTGAAGCTGTGAGCCTGCAAACCTTCCCGGCCAGCCCCGGCCCGTCCAAGGCCGACCCGGACACCACGGTCCGTGTAAACGAGGCGCAACTTGGCGACGGCTACACCCAGACCACGGGTGATGGCTTGAACGCCATCTCGGACAGCTACAGCGTGGCCTGGGGCCTGCTCACCAAGGCGGAGCTGGATGCCTTTGTTAACTTCTTGAAAGCCCACGGGGGCTGCCTGGCCTTTCTGTGGACCCCGCCCAGGGACGCCGCCGCCCGCCAGTGGAAGTGCAAGACCTGGAGGCGTCAGGACCTGGGGGGCGGCTGGTTTGCCCTTTCCGCCACGTTCAAAGAGAGCTTCGACCTATGACCATTCAGGCAGACGTCCAGTCCCCCACGCCGGGCACGCTTGTGGCCCTGTTCGATGTGGACCTGTCGCCCCTGGGCGGCGAGGTGCTGCGCTTCGTGGGCGGCACACTGCCGGGCGCGAACCCCGGCGAGTACCAGCCCGTGCGCTGGCGCGGCAACACCTACATGCCCGCGCCTTTTGAGGCCAGCGGCTATGAAACATCCGGGCGCAGCGCCCTGCCCACTCCCACCCTGCGCATCGGCTCCTCGCGCCAGCTCACGGCGCTTTTGCGGCGGTTCGGCGACTGCGTGGGCGTCGAGGTCACGCGCTGGAGGACGTTCTCAAAATACCTGGACGGCCAGGCCCAGGCCGATCCCAATGCCCACTACGTGCCGGACGTGTTTCTCATCAGCCGCAAGGTCAGCCAGAACAAGGTGTTCACGGAGTGGGAGCTGGCAGCGGCCATGGACCAGCAGGGCAAGAAGCTGCCCGCCCGCCAGATCCTGCGCGACACCTGCCTGTGGAGCTACCGCCATTGGAACGCCGAGACTGCGGCCTTTGACTACACGGTGGCGGCCTGTCCCTACACTGGCACGGCGTATTTCGACCGCGCTGGCCAGGCCTGCGCAGCCGCCCAGGACTTTTGCGGCAAGCGGCTCTCGGATTGCGTGTTGCGCTTCGGCGATGCACCCCTTCCCACCAGCGCTTTCCCCGGCGTCTCCCGCGCGAGGGCATCATGAACACTCCGCCCAGCTTCATCACCACGGCTGTGATTCAGGACATGCAGGCCCACGCTGAGGCCGAGTTCCCGCGTGAATCCTGCGGCCTGGTCATCGAGACGGCGAGCGGCGTCTGCTATCTGCCGCGCGTGAACAGCGCTGAAGACCCGGAGGCGGACTTCCGCATCTCGCCCCAGGCCTATGCCGGGGCCGCCCGCCAGGGCCGGATTCTGGCCGTGGCGCATTCGCACCCGGATTGTCCGGCGCATCCCAGCGAATCGGACATGGCCGGGCAGCTTGCTTTGAGCCTGCCCTGGGCCATCGTGCCGGTGCTCAAGACCTTGGAGGGTGTTGGCCACTCCCTGCGGCCCCTTTGGTGGGGGCCTGGCGTGCCCGTGGCCCCGCTTCTGGAGCGGGAGTTCGTCCACGGCCTGGCCGACTGCTACGCCTGCGCACGCGACTGGTACCGCATCGAGCGCGGGATCATCCTGCCGGACTTCGCCCGCCCGGACGCCTGGTGGGAAAAGGGCGGCAATCTGCTGGTGGAGCAGCTGGCCTCTGCCGGTTTTGCCCGCACCGATGAGCCCGAACAGGTCGGCGACGGCTTCATCATGCAGATCCAGTCGCAGGTGCCCAACCACTGCGCCGTCTACCTGGGCGGCGGGCTCATCCTGCACCACTTGGCGAATCGGCTTTCACGCACGGAGCCGGTGCATCGCTGGCGCTCGCATGTGCTGTACCGCGTGCGCCTGGCGTCCGCCGAAGCAGGGGGCCAGCCGTGAGGACCATCCACCTGTATGGCCCGCTGGCCGAGGAGTTCGGCCCGCAGTACCGCCTGGACGTGGCCAGCGCGGCGGAGGCTGTACTGGCCCTCACCGTGGTGCTGGGCAAACGCTTTGCAGAGGTTCTGCGCGAGGGCGAGTGGCACGTGGTGGCGGGCTCGGAACTGGAGCGCGGCGAGGACTTCGGCGACCCGGATCTGCTGGGTTTCGGCCTGGGCGCGCGTGATCTGCACCTGTGCCCGGCCATCGCGGGCTCCGGTGGCGGCGGCTTTTTCAAGGCCGTGCTCGGCGTGGCCATACTGGCAGCCGCATTCTACTTTGCTCCGCCCCTGGTCACCGGCACAGGACCCATCGCGGGTTCCTTGGGCGGCATGGGGTCAACGGCGTTCTCGGTCGCGGGCATGTCCATGACCTACGGCAACCTGGCCATGAGCGGGCTCATCATGTCCCTGGGCGGGCTGTCGCAGATGCTCACCTCCACGCCGCAGCAGACCAGCAGCTACAGCAGCCGCGAGGCAGCCGAGGACCGCCCGAGCTTCCTGATCAGCGGCGTGCGCAACACGGTGGAGCAGGGCAACCCCGTGGCCGTGGCCTATGGCCGCGTGCGCGTGGGCGGCACCATCATTTCCGCAGGGCTTGAGGTGGAGCAGATATGAGCGAGACCGCCAACACCCTGCGCAGCTCGGCCACCTCCCGTGTGGTCATCGCCATGTGCGAAGGCGAGATAGGGGGCCTGGTCGACGGCCACAAGTCCGTCTACTTCGGCGACACGCCGCTTCAGGCCTCGGATGGCACATACAATTTTCAGGGCGTGACGGTGGAGACCCGGAACGGCACGCCGGATCAGACGTATCTGGCGGGTTTCCCGGCGGTGGAGAACGATGTGAGCGTGGAGGCTGATGTCACCTTCACGGGCGCCATCACGCGCCGCATCGACAACGCCTCGGCCAACGCGGCGCGCGTGCGTGTGCAGTTGACCCAGGGCCTCATGAGCCAGAACTCCAGCACCGGCGATCTGAACGCCTCTTCCGTGAGCGTGGCCATTGAGGTCCGGCCCTCGGGCGGCGTGTTCACGCGCCTGGTGGAGGACACCATCACCGGCAAGACCACCAGCGCCTATGAGAAGACGTACCGCGTGGATCTGACCGGCAGCGCGCCCTGGGATCTGCGCGTGGTGCGCCTCACGGCGGATTCTGAAACCGCCTACCTGCGCAACGCCACCCGCTGGTCCTCCTACACCGAGATCATCGACCGCAAATGCACCTACCCGAACACAGCGCTTCTAGGCGTCGCCGTGGACGGGCAGAAGTTCGGCTCCAGCGTGCCCACGCTTTCCGCCGAGATCTACGGGCGCATCCTTCTGGTGCCCGCCAACTACGACCCGGCAACCCGCGCCTACACGGGCATCTGGGACGGCACCTTCAAGCTGGCCTGGAGCGACAACGCCGCCTGGTGCTTCTACGACATGATCCTCAACCCCAGGTATGGGCTGGGCATCGCCGACTCCGGCCTCAAATGGTACCTGTACGAGATCGCGCAGTACTGCGACGGCATGGTGCCGGACGGCTACGGCGGCCTGGAGCCCCGCTTCACCTGCAACCTGGTGCTGAATACCCAGGAGGACGCCTACCAGGTCATTTCCTCCCTGGCCTCCATCTTTCGGGGCATGGCCTATTGGGCCAGCGGCTCTGTGGCCTGTTCCCAGGACCGGCCCGAGGGGGCCTCGCACCTGGTCACGCCCGCCCATGTGGTGGACGGGGCGCTTTCCTATGGCGGAACGGATCTCAAGAGCCGCCACACCGTTTGCCTTGTCACCTGGAATGACCCCTCGGACGGCGGCAAGACAGCCGTGGAGGTGGTTGAGGACGCCGCAGGCATCCGGCGCTATGGCTGGCGGCAGACGGACAAGGTCTCCGTGGGCTGCCGCAGCCGTGGCCAGGCGCGCCGTTGCGGCAAGTGGGTGCTGGAGACCGAGCTGAACGAGACGGACACGCTCACCTTTGTGGGCGGCTTGCAGTACGCCGACGCCATGCCCGGCTCCATCCTCAAGGTTCTGGACCCGGAGATCGCCGACGTGCGCCATTCCGGGGCCGTGAAGTCGGCGTTGGTCGACCAGGTGGTGCTCGATGCCCCGGTGACCATTGAGGCGGGCGAGGCGTACCTGCTCTCCGTGGTGTTGCCGGAAGGCACGGTGGCCGACGCCAGCGTGGTGAACGCGCCCGGCGAGACCGACACCCTTGACCTGGCCGCGCCGCTCTCCGCCGCGCCCCTGCCGAACGCCATGTGGACCCTGTCCTATGGTGAGGCAGAGGCGCGATATTTCCGGGTTCTGGCCAACCGCGAGACCAAGCCGCACCTCTATGAGATCAGCGCCGTGGAGCACGATCCGAACAAGTACGCCCGCGTGGAGGAAAACTTCGCCTTCGACGCGCCGACCACGAGCCGGGTGCCCACCGGGCCGCTGGCCGCGCCCACCGGTTTGAGCATGGCGGAGTATCTGTACACGCAGGGCACGGGCATGGCCGCCGGGGTGCTGTTCTCCTGGGCGCAGGCGAGCGATGCCCGAGCCCTGCTCGCCGAAGTGCAGGTTCAGCGGCCTGGCGAAGAATACAGCGACCCCAAAACCACCAGTCAGTGCTCTCTGGACATCCGTGAACTGTCGCCAGGGCCGCATTCCTTCCGCGTGCGCTGGGTCTCGCGCCTCGGGTCAACCAGCCCCTGGGCCACGCTGGCGACAGTGAACGTCACAGGGCTATCCCAACCTCTGCCGGACGTGACGGGCCTGGCCTGCGTGGTGCAGAGCGGCCAGCGCATCCTGGTGTATGACCCTGCCGCCGATCCCCGGCCCGTGCAGTATGTCTTCCGGTGCGGCCCCCGCTGGGGAGCGGCTCAGCCCATGGGCAGCACACCGCTCACCCAGTTCCAGGTGCCGGGAAACGGTACATGGCTGGTCAAGGCCTCCTCCGGCCCGGCGGAATCAGTCAATGCGGCGGTCATCGTGGTGACGGGGTCCGAGGTTGTGGCCAACGTCATCGCCACCCGTGATGAGGCTGCTGAAGGCTGGACAGGCGACTGCACCGGAGGCGCACGCATCATCGGCGGCGCTGTGCGCTTGGTGGGCACTGGAGACCTGCGCCAGGTGACGGACATCCGCTCTGTGCATGACCTTCGCAGCCTGGGCTGCATCGCCTCGGAGGGTGTGTATCAGATCGCTGAGGCGCGGCGCATCGTCCTGTCCGGCGAGACCTTGTGCAACGTGCTCTTGGACTATGCCGTGCAGGCAGTCAGCTCCCTGGATGACTTCCGCATGGTTCCGGATGTGCGCGCCCTGACCGACGTGCGCGGCGACTTCTCCTCCTCTGTGGCAGCTCGCCCGCAGATCCGCACCTTCCTCGGCGCGGCCTGGAGCAATTGGCGCGACTTCCTGCCCGGCCAGTACGCCGGACAAGAGTATGACTTCCGCTTGGTTCTGAGCAGCCTGCGCGGGGACGTCTACCCCGTGCTCACCAGCCTGAGCTTCTCCGTCGATGTGCCGGACCGCGTGGACACGGGCCGGGTGCCTGTGCCTGTAGAGGGTTTGCGCATCATCTACGCCACGCCCTTCCACGACAACCCCAAGGTGCTCTGCCAGATACTGAGCGCTCTTGGCGGCGAGGACGTGGAGGTCACCGACGATGACGCCACGGGATTCTTTGTGCGTGTCAAATCAGGCGGGGCCTATGCGGCCCGCCTCATCAACTGGATTGCCCAGGGGTACTAGGAGGTTCTCATGCAGGCGACATTAACCTTTCCGACTGGACAAGTGGGCGGCGACGCAGCCCTGACCCTCACGGAGCAGATGGTCCAGAGCCTGGCCAGCGGACGCAAGGGCGCGACCAGGCCCACGGACACCGTGGCCGGGGAGATATGGACGCAGGAAGTCAGCGAAACCGAGTGGCGCAAGTACCTTTGGACCGGAGAGGCAGACATCCTGCTGTTCACGCTGGACCCTGTCGCCCTCACCTTGGCGTTTTCGGGCGCGGTCAATTTGTCCAATTTCACAGCTGTGAATGACTTCATTGTGGGCACCGGCAATGGCGCTGCCGCCAAGAAAACCTTGGCCGAGGTCAAGGTAATCCTGGGCATTGATGCGCTGCCAACCCCCGCCCAACTGAGCGTGATGCTGAACACGTCCAGAACCCTCAACCATATTTTATTCGGAGGAGCATAAGTCATGGCAGCGAACAAGGAACCCCTCTTCATCGGCAGCATCAGCGGCAAGATCACGGAACTGTCCGACACCACCGAGACCGATGTTTTCGTTGGCGACAGCGTGGAGGCCACCCGCGTGGACGTGCTGGCGGTCAGCACAGACGACACCGCTGACCGCGACCTGATCCTCCTGTTCCACGACGGCACGGCCAGCAAGAAGGCCAGCATTGTGAAGATTCCGCTGAACAGCGGCCTGACCAACGCCCTGGCCCCGGTGAACCTGCTCACCTCGGCGCAGATGGCCCCGCATGTCTGCACAGATGCTGCTGGCAACAAGTTCCTGAACCTGCCGCCGGGCTGGAAAATCCGCGCCCAGGAAGCTGCGGCCCCCACCAGCGGCAAGAAGATGTGGGTCTTTGCGCGCGGCGGGAAGTACTAGCCATGCGCCTCTCGTCCCATGAAGGCGGCGGGGGCTGGCCCGGCGGGGTCGGGGGTCTGCCTCCCGGCCCGTTTGGGGCCAGGTCCATGTTCGGGGATGGCACCTACAGCCAGAACGTCATCCAGGGCGGCAGCGTGCTCCAGCCCGTGGGCGGGGTGCTGACCATCACCGGAGCGGCAACGGTTGCCCCTGACCTGCTCACGTTCTCCTGCGTGGTCCTGTGCAACACGCTCATCGTGGATGGCGCAGGGGCCTCGCTCAAGCCCAGCACCAACACCACGGGCCTCTTCATCATCGCCAAGACAGGCATCTACACCATCAACGGCGGGACCATCAGCGCCTCGTGGCTGGGCAAGGCCG
Organism: uncultured Desulfocurvus sp.; assembly: GCA_964390575.1. Taxonomy (GTDB): domain Bacteria; phylum Desulfobacterota; class Desulfovibrionia; order Desulfovibrionales; family Desulfovibrionaceae; genus Humidesulfovibrio. The sequence goes on from CAYMIP010000020.1 coordinate 35,022, forward strand.
GAAACTTCGGCAACTGCGCGCTCTGGTCGCTCATCCCCGCCAGACTCCAGAGCAAGCTCAAGCAGGCCGCGCTCTCCGCATATGTCCTTATGGGCGAGGGCGCGGCGGGCGGGCCGGGCAGCACAACCACGGGGGCTTTCGGCTCCGGCTCCGCTGCAACCCTGCCCCTCCAGGCGGGCGGCGGCGGGTCTGGCGGCACCTATGGAGCCACCCAGGGCGGCAACGGCGGCAAGGGTGGTCCATGCTGTGGTGGCGGTGGGGGTGGCGGCAACGGCTATCCAGTCGGCGCGGGCGGAAACGCCCCGGATTACGGCCCTGGCGGCAATGCCAGGACCGGGCAGCAGTCCAACTGCAACAACGCGGGGGGCGCTGGTGACCCCATCGGCACCAAGGAGGCCCCGCAGTGCGGCAGCGTCTCCGATGCTCCTGGCGCGGGCGGGGCTCCCCTGTTCCTGCTCTCGCCCATCGTGAGCGTCGCTTCCGGCACCGTCGTGCAGTCTGACGGCTCCCGTGGTGGGGACTGCGTGGGCGTGGGCGGCGGGTACAGCCAGGGTGGGGGCGGCGCTGGAGGCGGTCCCGTGGGCATCGTCACCCGGCCCGGCGGATACACGAACAACGGCACAGTCCGGTCCAACGGCGGGGCTGGCGGAAACGTCACTGGCGCGTCCGGCAACCACTGCGGCGGCCCTGGCGGCGCTGGCTCGGTCAACATCTTTGAGGCAGCATAGGAGGCCGACATGATTCTTTTGCATCATCCCGAAGTGGAGCTTTCGCGTGAATTGCTGGCGACTCTCCCTGCTGGCTGCGGTTGCGTGGACTGGACGAGCGTGGCCCAGCGCGCGGAGTACGCCGCCCTGGGCGGCCCCTCGCCCTCGGCCTTTCCCACGGTCATTGCGGACGTGCCAGCCTACGCCGAGGACCGCCCGCTCTTCGGCGAGCAGGGCGAGTTCCTGGGTATGGCCCGCGTCAATGTGCCTGCGAACCAGGAGGCGCTGCGCCTGCCCGCGAGCTGGGACGCTGTGGCCTCGTTTGTGGCCTCGGTGGAGAACCGGGCGCTGCTGCTGCCCGCGCTCTAGGATCTAGCCATGTCCGCAGCAACCTATGACCTGGTCATCGAGGCCAAGGCCGACTGGCGGCGGTCTGTTGGGTTCTACCAGGACGATGAGGCCCTGGTCCCCGCCAATCTGACCGGGTACACGGCCAGCGCCATGATCAAGACCCATGCCACGGACGCAGCGCCGCTGATCACAATCACCTGCACCATCCCAAACCCCACCACGGGAGTGGTCGTAATGGAGGTCCTGGCCTCGGCATCGGCGGCGCAGAATTTTGGAGGAAAGTACTTTTGGGACTTGGTGTTGACGTCCCCGGACGGGACACGCACGCGGATGCTCCGGGGCTCGGCGCTCATTATTCCGGGGGTGACAGACTGATGGAATACATTAAGCGCATTGTCATCACGGACTCCGGCCCTGCGCCGAGCGTGCAGCAGATCTCCGTGCCGGACGAGATCACGCACATCAAAATCGGCGTGTCCCTGGGCAACCTGGGCATCGTGAGCCCGGACAGCCGGGTCATCAAGGGCGACACGGGCGACCAAGGCTTGCAGGGCGTCCAGGGACTCAAGGGCGATACCGGGAGCCAAGGCCCACAAGGCGACACGGGCCTGACCGGCCCCAAGGGTGACACGGGAGCGCAGGGCAGCCAGGGGGCCAAAGGCGACACTGGAGATCAAGGCCCGGCAGGCCACAGCCCGGCCCTGTCCTGGGCTGGCGACCAGCTTGCCGTGGATGGCGTGGCGGACGGCCCGCATTTGACCGGGCCGCAGGGCGTGGCCCCTCCCGGCACAGCGACCAAAGCATTCGCTGCGGCAATGGCCGTGGCCCTGGGGTAGCCATGAAAACACTCGTGCAAGCCTACCTGTTCGACCCCGCCACACGCACCATCACGTTCAGCGACCTGTCCTCACAGATTGTGCTGGAGCAGGTGCTGGTCATCACCAACGTGACCGACAACGTGATCCTGTACAACTTCGCGGACCCGGCCTGCGCGGGCAGCACGCTCGCGGGCAACGTCCTGACCCTGCCCGCTGGCGTGGACACCAGCGCCATGAGCAGCGACGACAGGCTGCAAATCTGGCTGGACATCAGCGACCCGGCTGACCTGACACCCGCGC
>CAYMIP010000021.1:0-34920 GCA_964390575.1 uncultured Desulfocurvus sp.
AGGTTCTGGAAGATCTTGGTGATGGCGATGAACTTGGGCACATAGTGCTGGGTCTCGGGCTTGAGGCGCGCGCGGTGGCTGAGCCGGTTGTTGCGGCTCACCAGATCCAGGAAGTCGTCGGTGTCCGTGCCGGCCAGGGCGCGGGAGATCTTGCCTTCGCCCGCGTTGTACGCGGCCAGGGCCAGGTACCAGTCGCCGAACATGTCGTTCAGGAAGGCCAGGTACTTGCCCGCCGCCTCGGTGGAGAGCTTGGGGTCGCGGCGCTCGTCGATCCACCAGTCCACGGTGAGGCCGTACTTGCGGCCGGTGTAGGGCATGAACTGCCACATGCCGCCCGCTCCGGCCCAGGAGTAGACGTTGCAGTTGTAGCCGGACTCGGCGAAGGGCAGCATGGCCAGGTCCTGGGGCAGGCCGTTTCGCATCAGCGAATCACGCACGTGGGGCAGATGGGCCTCGGCGCGCTTGAGCCAGCGGGCGAAGGTCTCGCGCGCTGGGCCGGTGTAGTAGGCGAAGTAGCGCTCCACTTCCTTGGAGTCGAAGAGGTCGAGGTCGAAGTCCAGGCCCGAGCGTTCGCTCAGGATGCGGCGCTGCTCGGGCGTGAGCAGGGGCTCCATGACCAGGGCCGGGGACAAAACCTCGGGCTCGAGCATGGCGCCGATCTGGCCGGGGGTCAGGGGGCCGGACATGTCGGGTTCAAGGTCGGCGTTGTCGTCGAGGGTGGCGGGCTTGGCCAGGGGTTTGGCGGGGGCGCGGGTCTTGGCTGCGGCCAGGCTTGGCTGGGCCGGACCAGTGGAGCGAAGGTTTTCAGTGGGCTGGGCCTTGACAGGGGCTGTGATGTCGCTATTCATGGTCGAGCACGACCAGAGGGCCGAGAGCAGGGTGAGCAACCCCAGCGCGGTCAGTGTTTTTCGAACGGTCATCGTCATCGGTATGGTTTCCTCCGGTCGGCGGCGCGGGTGGAGAAAGGCTCCTGAGATTGGGGCCGCTTACATTTGTAGGAACCCCGTGCGCCGATTGTTGGATACGCAATAAGACACCACACAATACACCTGTTTTTTTCGTCTGGCAAGCCTGACAACCCCCGCCGGACCAACCCCGAGGTACACCATGGCAGATTCCAAGAAACCAGCGCGCCCCAAGACTCCCCGCAAGCCCGGCCCGGCCAGGAAGCCCCGCCCCGGCCAGGGCAAACGCGAGGACAGCGACTGGAGCAGCAGCGGCCCCAAGCGCTCCGGCGGCCCGAAGCCTTACGGCGGCTCGAAATCCTCGGACGGCCCGAAGCGTTCCGGCGGCCCGAAACCAGCTGGCTCCGGGCATGGTCCGGCCAAGCCCGCTGGCAAGCCCGCAGGGAAATACAGCGGCAAGCCCGGCGAGAAAGGCCGCGACGAGCACAGCGGGAAGCCGCCCCGGCGCGATGAGCGCCCTGATGACCGCCGCCCCGCACGCCAGGACAGCCGCCCGGGCCAACGCCCAGACCAACGCCCGGACCAGCGCCCGGCCAAGGCCCCGGCCAAGAAGGTGAACGACGACTTCAATTTCGGCCCGGACATCGACTTTGACCGCGATCCCGGCGACGCCCCCGCCGCCTTCCCCAAGCCTGCGCGCCCGGCCAAGGGGTCCTCTGACCGGCCGTCCGGCCCCTCTGGCGACCGCGACTCCCGGCCCGCGCGCCCGCGCTTCGAGAAGTCGGGCCGGCCTGACACATTCGGCAAGCCCGGCTCGTTCGGCAAGCCCGCGCCCCAGGGCCGCCCGGCCGCTCCGCGTTCGGCCCACAACGTCGACGCTGAGCCCGAGGACGGCAAGAGCATCACTGCGGGCAGAAACCCCGTGCGCGAGCTGCTGGAGTCCGGACCCCGGCGCATCGACGGCATCCTGGTGCGCAAGGGCCAGCGCGACGCCAAGGTGCAGGAGATCGTGGCCCTGGCCGACGAAAACGGCATCAAGGTCCAGTTCGTGGACGACCTGGCCCTGCGCCGCCTGTATTCCGGCAGCCACCAGGGCGTGGTGGCCATCACCGCAGCCGTGGAATACGCCGACCTGGACACCCTCATCGCCTCCGTGGCCAGCGCGCCCCTGCCGGTGCTCCTGGCGCTGGACCAGGTGCAGGACCCCGGCAACCTCGGGGCCATGGCCCGCACGGCCTGGGCGCTGGGCGCCGCTGGCATCATCGTGCCGCGCCACGGCGGGGCCTACATCGGGGCCGGGGCCATGCGCGCCAGCGCGGGCGCCCTGCACCACCTGCCCGTGGCCCGGGTGACCAACATGTCCCAGGCCCTGGACGCCTGCGCCGAGGCCGGGCTGTCCATCCTCTGCGCCGACGCCGAGGGCGAGAACCTCTACAAGGCCGCCATCGACCTGCCCGCCGTGCTCGTGCTGGGCGGGGAGGAGAAGGGCGTGCGCCACGGCGTGGGCAAGCACTGCCAGAAGAAGCTGGCCATCCCCCTGCGCCGCAGCTTCGACTCCCTCAACGTGGTCCAGGCCGGAGCCATCTGCCTGGCCCGGTTGGGACAGCTGTAAGCCGCCACTTGGCTTGAGGCGGGAATTGCGCTAGTCGTATCGACCATGATTGTGCGCAAGAAAACCCGCGAGGTCCGCGTCGGCTCGGTTGGCGTGGGCGGGGACAACCCCGTCCGCGTTCAGAGCATGACCAACGTGGACACGCGCGACATCGATGCCGCCTTGGCCCAGGTGCGCGAGCTGGCCCGGGCCGGGTGCGAGATCGTGCGCCTGGCCGTGCCCGACGAGGCCGCAGCGCAAGCCCTGGCGCACATCCGCCGGGGCAGCCCGGTGCCGCTCATCGCGGACATCCACTTCGACCACCGCCTGGCGCTCCTGGCCCTGGAGGCGGGCGTCGACGGCCTGCGCATCAACCCCGGCAACATCGGCGGCAAGGCCAAGGTGGACGCCGTGGTCAGCGCAGCGGCCGAGCGCTCGGTGCCCATCCGCATCGGGGTGAACAGCGGCTCGGTGGAGAAAAAACTGCTCGAACGCTTTGGCGGGCCCACGCCTGCGGCCATGGTCGAGAGCGCCCTGGGCCACGTGGCCCTCTTGGAGCGCCGGAACTTCCACGCCATCAAGATCTCGCTCAAGTCCTCCAGCGTGCTCAACACCATTGAGGCCTACCAGCTGCTCTCGGCCCGGGTGGACTATCCCCTGCACATCGGCGTCACCGAGGCCGGAACGCTGCTGCCCGGCGCGGTGAAGTCCGCCGTGGGCCTGGGCGTGTTGCTCTTCAATGGAATAGGCGACACCCTGCGCGTGTCCCTGACCCACGACCCGGTGGCCGAGATCGGCGTGGCCTATGATATTTTGCGGGCGCTTGGCCTGCGCGAGCGCGGGCCGGAGGTCATAAGCTGCCCCACCTGCGGCCGCACCGAGATCGGGCTCATCAGTCTGGCCGAAGAGGTCCAAAAACGTTTGCGCGACGTGCCCGAGGTCTTCAAGGTGGCGGTCATGGGCTGCGTGGTCAACGGGCCGGGCGAGGCGCGTGAGGCCGACATCGGCATTGCCGGGGGCCGGGGCTTAGGGATCGTGTTCCGCAAGGGCGAAGTCATCCGCAAGATACGCGGCGAGGAGAACCTGCTGCCCGAGTTCCTGAAGGAACTGGAGCTGTTTTTGAAAGAGAAGAGAGCCTCCGGCGGCCAAAGGGCCTGAGGCCCTCTGGACTCCCCATTTGTTCGCGTCGGGCTCTGCGACGGGGACCGTCGCAGAGCCCGACGCCAAATGAGGGGGTCCGGGGGAAATCATTTCCCCCGGCGGGGTCCAGGGGCCTGAGGAGGCGGAGCCTCACCAGAGACATCACAAGCAAAACCATGGAGAATACCACATGCGTCTGTCCCGCACCTATGTCCCCACCCTGAAGGAAGTCCCGGCCGAGGCCGAGGTGGTCAGCCACCGCCTGCTTTTGCGCGCCGGGTTCATCCGCAAGCTCACCGCAGGCATCTACACCTACCTGCCCCTGGGCCTGAAAACATTGAATAAGGTGGCGGACATCGTGCGCCAGGAAATGGACCGCGCGGGCGCGCAGGAGATCCTCATGCCCATGGTCCAGCCCGGCGACCTCTGGCGCGAGACCGGGCGCTGGGACTTCTACGGCAAGGAGCTGCAGCGCTTCCGCGACCGCCACGACCGCGACTATTGCCTCGGACCCACCCACGAGGAGGTGGTCACGGACCTGGTGCGCGGCGAGGTGCGCTCCTACCGCCAGCTGCCGCTGAATCTGTATCAGATCCAGACCAAGTTCCGCGACGAGATCCGCCCGCGCTTCGGGCTCATGCGCGGCCGCGAGTTCGTCATGAAGGACGCCTATTCCTTTGACCGCGACGAGGCCGGGGCCGACGCCAGCTACCGCGCCATGTACGACGCCTACAAGGCCATCTTCCGCCGCCTGGGCCTGGAGTTCCGGCCCGTGGAGGCCGACTCCGGCTCCATCGGCGGCAACTTCAGCCACGAGTTCATGGTCCTGGCCGACACCGGCGAGGACACCATCGCCGTGTGCCAGGCCTGCGAATACGCCGCCAACCTGGAGAAGGCCGAGGTCGTCGCGCCCGTGGACAAGTGCAACTGCGGCGGGGACTGCGGCCCGGCGGTCCTGATCCCCACCCCTGGCCAGCACACGGTGGAGGAGGTCTGCGCGTATCTGGAGATCGAGCCCAACACCCTGGTCAAGACCCTGCTCTTCGACGTGGACGGGGCGCCCGTGGCCGGTCTTGTGCGCGGTGACCGCGACCTGAACGAGGTCAAGCTCAAGAACCACCTCGGCGCCACTGAGGTCAAGCTGGCCACCCCGGAGCAGGTCGTGGCCTGGACCAATGCCCCTGTGGGCTTTGCCGGGCCTGTGGGGCTGAACGTCCCCGGCCTCAAGATCATCGCCGACCGCGAGCTGGATTTCGACTGCGGCTGGGTGGTGGGGGCCAACAAGGCCGATGCGCACCTGAAGAGCGTGGACCTGCGGCGCGACGCCACCATCGAGGCCTACACCGACCTGCGCAACATCACCGAGGGCGACAAGTGCCCGCGCTGCGGCGGGGCCATCGGCTTTAGGCGCGGCATCGAGGTGGGCCACGTGTTCAAGCTGGGGCTCAAGTATTCCCAGGCCATGAACGCCGTGTTCCTGGACGAGAACGGGAAGGAGCAGACCATGGTCATGGGCTGCTATGGCATCGGCGTGTCGCGCATCGTGGCCTCGGCCATTGAGCAGAACCACGACGCCGAGGGCATCAAGTTCCCGCCGTCCATCGCGCCTTTTGAGGTGGCGCTCTTGTCCCTGGGCGGCAAGGACCAGGAGGTCGTCGCCGCCGCCGCCGCGCTCTACGCCGAGCTGGTCCAGCAGGGCATCGAGGTGCTGTATGACGACCGCGACGAGCGGCCCGGCAGCAAGTTCAAGGACGCCGACCTCATGGGCATGCCCATGCAGCTGGTGCTGGGCGGCAAGGGGCTGAAAAACGGCATCATCGAGGCCAAGGACCGCCGCACCGGCGAGAAGCGCGAGCTCAAGCTGGCCGACTTCGCGCGCGAGTTCGCCGACTGGCGGCGCACCGTGCGCCAGGGCTGGGGGTTGGGCATAGAGTAGGCAATCAGGGGCTCCGCCCCACCCGGTTCACTGCAACCACAGAGCGCCATGTCGCACATCTTAAGCGTCACCGACCTGACCCAGGCCCTCAAGGACGTGCTCGAGGCCGAGTTCCCCTTCGTCTGGGTGCGCGGCCAGGTGACGAATCTCGCCCGGCCCGCTTCCGGCCACCTCTATTTCACCCTGTCCGACTCCGGCGCGGCGCTTCCAGTGGTCTGGTTCCGCAACAGCCAGGGGCGCGGCAAGCCGGGTGGCGGCAGACCCGGCGGCGAGACCATCGACCCGCTCACCGGCGAGGTGCTGGAGCCCGGCCGGGACGTGGCCTCGGAACTGGCCGACGGCCAGGAGGTGCTGGTGGCCGGGCGCGTCACGGTCTACGCCGCGCGCGGCGCGTACCAGCTGGTGGCCGAACTGGTGCAGCTCAGCGGCGTCTCAGACCTGGCCCTGGCCTTTGAGGCCCTGAAGCGCAGGCTGGAGGCCCAGGGCTATTTCGACGAGGCGCGCAAAAAGCCCATTCCGCCGAGCCCGGCCCGCGTGGCGCTCATCACCTCGCCCCAGGGCGCGGCGGTGCGCGACTTCCTGCGCCTGGCGCAAGGACGCGGCACGGGCGCGCAAATCCGCATCTACCCCACCCTGGTGCAGGGCGAGGCAGCCCCGGCCCAGATCGCGGCGGCGCTGGACGCCGTGAACGCCGAGGCCAAGGCCGGGGGGAGGGGCGGCGGCAAGGCTGACGTCATCGCGCTCATCCGGGGCGGCGGCAGCCTGGAGGACCTCTGGGCCTTTAACACCGAAATCGTGGCTGAGGCCATGTTCCGCTCGCGCATTCCCGTGGTCACGGGCGTGGGCCATGAGCCGGACGTAAGCATCGCCGACTTTGTGGCGGACAAGCGCTTTGCCACGCCCTCGGCCGTGGCTGCGGGCCTGTGGCCCCTGCGCGCGGACCTGATGCAGCTGGTGGACGGCCTGGAGACCGGCCTGACCCGGGCCTTTGCGGCGCACATGGAGCGCCAGGGCGCGCAGCTTGCGGAACTGCGCCGCGCCCTGGCCTGGCTCTCGCCCGCCAGGCGGCTCACGCGCCTGGAGGAGGCCTGGGTTGACGCCTCGCAACGGCTGACCGCTGCGGGCGGGCGGCTGCTGGCGGCCCGCCAGGAGCGCTTGGCCGGGGCCGTGCGCGGCCTGGCCCGCGCCTTTGGCCCGGCGGATGTCGCCGCGCGCCAGGCGCAGCTGGGGGCGCTCAGCGGGCGCGCCAGTCTGGCCGCAGGCCTGGCCCTGAGCGGGGCCGCGCGCCAGGTGGAAGTCCTTGGCGCGCGTCTGGCCGGGCTGGACCCCGAGGGGCCGCTCACGCGCGGGTACAGCCTGGTGCGCATCGAGCGCACGGGCCGCTTCCTGCGCTCTGCGACGGACGTGGCCCCGGGCGACCGCCTGGGCGTGCGCACGGCAAACGGCGAGGTGGCGGCCGTGGTGGCCGGAGCCAGTGACGATCCGGGGGGCCAGCCCTGATGCGCAGATTTCCCCTTGTTCTTTTGGCGTTGTGCCTGTTGGCGACCGCCTTTGCTGCGGCGGAACCCTCGGCCCAGGCTCAGAACCAGAAACACAGACAGAAGACGAACCACAAACAGGACCAGAAACAGCCGCCGCAGCAGTGGGTGGAAACCATCAGCCCGCAGAGCGTGGGCCTGGGCGAGCCCTTTCTCCTGCGCGTGCGTTCGCGCCAGCCGCTCACCGGGCTCAGCGTGACCTGGCTCACGCGCACGGCGCGCCTTTCGGGCCGGAAAATCCCCGGCGGCCAGGGCGGCTGGGAGGCCGTGGTGCTCCTCGGCTCGGACGTGGGCAACACCGCGCTCGGCCGCCACGAGCTGGTGCTGAGGCACGGATCTGATGGCCGCAAGGGCCGCCAGGGCCGCATTGTGACGCAGCGGGCGGTCATCGAGGTGCTGCCCGTGGAGCGGCCCGTGGAGCGCTTGACCCTGGACGAGGCCATGGTCACCCCGCCCAGGGAGGCCCATGCGCGTATCCTGGCCGAGCGCAAGCTGACGCAGATGCTGTTGCTGGGCGCCCTGTCGCGCCCGGCCCTGGTGGGCACGGACGGGCGCCTGTGGACGTTGCCCCTGTTACGGCCCGTGCCGGGGGAAATTTCGAGCATCTACGGCATCGGGCGTATTTTGAACGGCCAGCCCCACGCGCCGCACCGCGGGCTGGACCTGGAGGCCGCCACGGGCGAGCCCGTGCTGGCTGCGGCCGACGGGGTGGTGCTCTTCGCCGGGGAGCTGTATTATGCCGGGAACGCGGTCTATCTGGACCACGGCCAGGGGCTGGTGACCGCATATTTCCACCTGTCCGGAATCCGCACGCAGACGGGCCTGCGCGTGGCGCGCGGGCAGCTTGTCGGCCTGGCCGGAGATACGGGGCGCAGCACGCGCTCGCACCTGCACTTCGGCGTCTGGGCCTTGGGGCGGCCTGTGGACCCCGAGCCGCTCTTTCTGTATGATCCCCTTCCATAGAGTGCGGCGCGCGCCGCAGGAGCGATGATGGCCAAGGACAAGCCCAAGGAAAAAGAACGTTTCGAGAAGCGCCTGGAGCGCCTGCGCGGCATCGTGGAGGCCCTGGAGCGCGGCGAGCTGCCCCTGGAGCAGGGCCTGGCCTTGTACAAGGAGGGGCTGGCCCTGGCCGGGGACTGCGGCCGCCAGCTGGAGTCCGCCAAGAACGAGGTCAAGCTCGTGCAGGACGGCCTGCTCAAGGAGTTCGCCGCCCTGGAGTCTGCCGGGGTGCCCGGAGGCGACAGCGCATGAGCGCGGCCCCTGCCAGCGTCAAGGCGGCCCTGGGCCTGCGCGCGGCCGAGGTGGAGGCCTATCTCGCCGACTGCCTGCGCGACCGGGACATCCCGGAGCGCCTGCTGGCCAGCATGGAGTACAGCCTGCACGCCGGGGGCAAGCGGCTGCGCCCGGTGCTGGCGCTCAGCTTCGCGCGGCTTATGGCCGGACCGGGCACGGGCCTGGGCAAGCGGATCATGCCCTTTGCGGCCGCGCTAGAGCTCATCCACACCTATTCGCTCATCCACGATGACCTGCCGGCCATGGACAACGACGACCTGCGCCGGGGCAAGCCCAGCAACCACAAGCAGTTCGACGAGGCCACGGCCATCCTGGCGGGCGACGGCCTGCTCACCGAGGCCTTCAGCCTGATGCTCTCCTGTATGGAGGAGGGCGGCATCCCGGCCGAGCGCGTGGCCCGCGCAGCCCAGGCCGTGGCCGTGGCTGCTGGCGCGGGCGGCATGGTGGGCGGCCAGGCCCAGGATATGGAATACACCGTCAGGGCTGACGTCAGCTTCGAGGAGCTGCGCGCCATGCATGCCATGAAGACCGGCGCGCTCATCACCGTGTCCTGCGTGGCCGGGGCCGTTCTGGCCGGGGCCAAGCTGCCCGACGTGCACCGCGCCAGCGAGTACGGCCACGCCGTGGGCCAGGCTTTCCAGATCGCCGACGACATTCTGGACGTGGTGGGCGACACCAAGACCCTGGGCAAGCCCGTGGGCAGCGACGAGCGTCAGGGCAAGACCACCTATCCTTCCCTGCTGGGCCTTTCCGAGAGCCGCCGCCTGGCAGCCGAGCGCGCCGCCGTGGCGGTGGAGAGCCTGGAACCCTACACGGGCGAGGAGGCCGATTTTCTGCGCGCCCTGGCCCGGTATATCGTGGAGCGGGTCAATTGATTGCCGGGGAGATGACCCCGGTGACCCCTGCTGCACTGTTTCGAGGACCCAGCACATGACCGACATCGCCCTGACTTCGCACCTGGCGCGGGTGGCCCGCCCGTCCGACGTGGCTGGCATGAGCCTGGACGACCTGGCGCACCTGGCCGTGGACCTGCGCCGGGTCATCATCGACCAGTGCTCCGAGGGCGGCGGGCACCTGGCCCCGTCGCTGGGCGTGGTGGAGCTGACCCTGGCTCTTTTTAAAGCCTTTGACTTCGAGCGCGACAAGCTCATCTGGGACGTGGGGCACCAGGCCTATGCCCACAAGCTGCTCACGGGCCGCGCGCCGCGCTTCCACACCCTGCGCCGCCTGGAGGGCCTGAGCGGGTTCCCGCGCAGGAGCGAGAGCCCGTATGACCATTTCGGCGTGGGCCATTCCAGCACGTCCATCTCCGCCGCCTTGGGCATGGCCATGGGCCGCGACCTGGCCGGGCTGGACCACCGCGTGGTCTCGGTCATCGGCGACGGCTCCATGACCGCCGGGCTGGCCTACGAGGGCCTGAACCAGGCGGGCGACATGGGCCGCAAGATGGTCGTGGTCTTAAACGACAACGAGATGTCCATTTCGAAAAATGTGGGCGCGCTGTCGCGCTTCCTTTCGCGCCGGCTCTCCCGGCCCGCGCCCCAGCGCTTCAAGCGCGAGTTCGAGTCCTGGCTGGCCGCCATTCCGCGCATCGGCAAGGACCTGGCCATGTATGCCCGCCGCAGCGAGGACTCGCTCAAGAGCTTCTTCACGCCGGGCATGCTTTTCGAGGCCTTCCGCTTCACCTACGTCGGCCCCATCGACGGCCACGACCTCGCCAGCCTCATCGACGTGTTCGAGCAGACCAAGGGCATGGACCGCCCGGCCCTGGTGCACGTGCTGACCAAGAAGGGCATGGGCTACAAGCCTGCGGAGACCAATCCCACGTATTTCCACGGGGTGGGGCGCTTCGAGCCCGAAACCGGCCTGGCCCAGGCCAAGCTCGGCGGCGGGTCCAAGTCCTACACCGAGGTCTTTGGCGAGACCCTGTGCCGCCTGGCCGACCACGATGACAAGATTGTGGCCATCACTGCGGCCATGCCCGAGGGCACGGGCACGGACTGCTTTTTGAAGCGCCACCCGGAGCGCTTTGTGGACGTGGGCATCTGCGAGCCCCACGCCGTGACCTTTGCCGCCGGGTTGGCCACCCAGGGCTTCAAGCCCGCAGTGTGCATCTATTCGACCTTTTTGCAGCGCTCCTACGACCAGATCGTCCACGACGTGTGCTTGCAGAACCTGGACGTGACGTTCTTCCTGGACCGCGCCGGGCTGGTGGGCGAGGACGGGGCCACGCACCATGGCGTGTTCGACATCGCCTACCTGCGCCACGTGCCGAACCTGGTGCTCATGGCGCCCAAGGACGAGGCCGAGCTGGTCCAGATGGCGGCCACGGCCCTGGCCACGCCCGGCCCGGTGGCGGTGCGCTTCCCGCGCGGGGTCGGCCCCGGCGCGGCGGTGCCGGAAGCCCCAGAGACCCTGGACCTGCTGCCCCTGGGCCAGGGCGAGCTTTTGCGCGATGGCGCGGATGCCGTGGTCATCGCCCTGGGCTCGCGGGTCTACCCGGCCCTGGAGGGCGCGCAGGAGCTGGAGGCCGAGCATGGCCTGTCCGTGGCGGTGTTCAACGCCCGGTTCGTGAAGCCTTTGCCCGAGGCGCAGATTCTGGAGCTGGCAACGCGCTTCGGCTGCATCATCACGGCCGAGGAGGGCTGCCTGGCCGGAGGTTTCGGCTCGGCGGTGCTGGAGCTCCTGGCCGACCGGGGTCTGTTGTCTGGCCCATCAGGGGGCCGCACCGTGAAGCGGGTAGGCATCCCGGACGGGTTTGTGGAGCACGGCACGACCAAGGAGCTGCGCGTCCGCGTGGGCATCGACAAGACCGGGATCAAGGCCGCGGTGCTAGGCGTGCTGGGCCGGTCCTAGAAATACCCCAAACTCTTCAGCGTCTCCAACTGCCGCTCCTTGTCCGGGTCGCGGCCCGCGCGTTCGTCTGAATCCGCTCCGGCGGGCCGGGTGCAGGGCATGCAGCCCAGGGACCGGTAGCCCTCATGGTACAGCTCGCAGTAGGCCAGCCCCTCACCCGTGACGTGCGCCCAGATGTCCATTTCCGTCCAGTCCAGGATGGGGTTCACCTGCCAGTGCTCGGGGCATGTCTCTGTGGCGGGCCGCAGTTCCGCGTAGGGCCGCAGCAAACGCGAGGGGTGCTCGTCGCGCCGGATGCCGGTCAAAAGCACGGCGGTGTTCGTCTCGCGCAGGGCCGTGCAGAGCGGGATGATTTTACGGTCGCGGCAGCAGGCCACCTTGTCCTGGGCCAGGGGGGAGCTGGCCAGGTCCTTCCCGGGCCGGGCGATGGTCAGGGCCACCCCCCAGTCTTTGCTGAGCCGGTCGCGGAAGGCCATGACCTGCGGGAACTTGCAGCCCGTGTCGATGCTGATGGCGTTCAGCGGGAATAGTCCTTGTCGCGCCAGGGCCTCGCGCCAGAGAAAGAGCGCCACCCCGGAGTCCTTGCCCCCGGTGTAGGCCACGGCCACGCGGACGGGCTCAAATTCCGCCAGCACGGCGTCGAGGAGTGCGCGGCTGCGGGCGAGCTTGTCCGCCAGCGGCCCCCCCAGCGGAGCGGCGGGCAGCAGGGGCGGCAGGTCGTTCAATCGGGCGAGGGACACGGCTGGGCTCCTTTCCGCGAGCGGGCGCGGCTTGCCGGGGCGGGCTGGTTTGCGTAGGCTCTCTGCAGGAACCACACCCCGGAGAGCTGATGCTGAAGAAAATCACGGCACTTGTCCAGGCCCAGGGCCACTGCGTGCTGGCCACCTGCGGCCCTGCGAGCGCTGGTTGCGCGCCCCACGCCTCGCTCATGTCCTGTTGCCCCGCGCCGGACGGCAGCGAATTCTGGCTGGCCACCCTGGCCGACACACGCAAATACGCCAACCTGCGGGCCAACCCGCAGGCCAGCCTGCTCCTTGACGATAGAAACAGCGACAGGCCGGGGGAGAGCCATGGCGGGCAGCCGGGGCTGGCCCTCACCGTGGAGGCGGAGTTGTTGCCCTTTGCCAGCGCTGCGCACGAGGCCACGGCGCGCCGGGCGCTCTTGGCCCGGCACCCGGCACTGGAAGGCTTCCTGGCCCTGCGCGGGGTTGTCTTGCTGCGCCTGGTGGGGCTGCGCTACCAGCTTCTGAGCGGGCTTACCGAGGTATTCGTCTGGACCCTCGCAGAAAAGCCTTGACGATTTCGGCCGGAACGCCTAATTGTTCGTTCCTCGCAAGGGCTCGTAGCTCAGTTGGATAGAGTGCCGGACTACGAATCCGTAGGTCGCAAGTTCGAATCTTGCCGGGCCCACCACGATAGATCAAGGGGTTACAGTCGAAAGGCCGTAGCCCCTTTTTCCATTGTGCCTGAGTGTGCCCCCCAATCTGTGCCCCGATTGCGGGCGCAGGCGTGACCCCTCCCCTTGCGTTTTGGTTTGGCCTTCCCCTATTCTGTCAGCGTATAACGCGCGTGCCGTCCGGCATACGAGAGGTTTCTGCCAAAGGGGACGGCCTGAAGCGGGCCGCCCGTCTTGTCGTTTTGGCCTGGCTGTGGGCGCGGGCCGAGGTGTTCTGTTCCAGCCGGGACGCAGCCCGAGCTGTCTGGGCGGTGGTGGGGCAAAGTTCTTGCATGGCTGGGAGAGCAAGCCCGTTATTGGCTGAAAACGATCCGGCCACAACGCTCGTCCACGAAGGCAAAGGGAATGTCGACTGCCATGGGCTGGGCAGCGCATGGATATATTCAATTGTTGCAGTGTGTTCGCAATTTTTCTGGCTTCACGCTCATTTATCGTTCAAATAGTCGCATCAGCGGCATTGACAGAATCTTCGAAATTACGTATTACTTGGCCCACGGAATGAGCACAAATGTAAGCGTAAATGAATTCAATGTATTACGCGAGAGCGCAGAGCTGACGGGGGAGAGCATGAAGAAAGCAAGGGTACTGGCAATCTGTTTGACGGTTTTGCTGGTCAGCGCGACCAGCAGCTTTGCCGCAGTGATCTGGACTGCAACGGGGACTCCTTCCGTCTACCAGAATAATTACATAAACCCGAGCTCCAAATGGGCTTCCGGCGTGTTGGACTTGTCGAAGGTGCAGGGGGCTGCGGGTCCGCTGACCCTTACCTTGTCGTTCACTACCGACGATGTTTTGGGGAAAACGAAGCTTTATGTCGACGGGACGCGTGTCGACGGAAGGGCGGCAAGTTGGGTCTATGGCAAGACAGACATGGTCTTTACACAGCCCGTCGATGTCGCCTTCAACTCCAAGGGAGTTTATTCGCTCAGCGCATATTTCACCATGTCCGGTTCACCGGCCGCCACATGGACGTTGACAGGCGCCACCCTTTCGAACTCGCAGCCAACAACCCCGATCCCGGCTGCCGGGCTCCTTTTGGGCAGCGGGCTGCTGGGACTGTTCGGCATCGGCAAGGCGCGTCGCAAGAAGGACTGAGCCGTTGTTGATTGGGTGAAATATTTTTGGTGTGCTCAGGCACGCTTCGAGTGTGAACATCGTAGTTGGGGGATGACATGAAAAAAACAACGATACTGGCAATCTGCATGGCCCTTCTGCTGGTCGGCGCGACCAGCGCCTCTGCGGCAACGATCTGGGGGCCAGCGACGAGCTCTGTCGAGTACGGCAATAATGATTTCGTTGATGACGCTTGGAGTTCCGGGCAGATTGATCTGACTAAACTGGCTCCAGGGTATCTTGCACCCCTGACCCTTACCTTGTCGTTCACCACGAAGAACCTTGTGCCCAACTCCTCCTTCTCTGTGGGAGGGACGACCACCAGCAGCCCCTATGTCGCTGACCTCCTTCTCCCCGTGGGGACATCGTCTTGGACCAAGACGTATGATGTTGTTGGTTACGATCCGGCGGGGATATACTTCACAGCTTTCTTGTCGGGGCCTTCGTCCGCCACCACGTGGACTTTGACATCGGCCACCCTCTCTGACTCGAAGCCTGCCACGACCCCGATCCCGGCCGCTGGCCTCCTTCTGGGCAGCGGGCTGCTGGGACTGTTCGGCATCGGCAAGGCGCGCCTCAAGAAGGACTGAGCCGTTGCCGAGTGATGGATTTCTCTTTAAGGTAAGCTCATTGAGCTTCGAATGTGCACAGCGCTGACGGGGGAGAGCATGAAGAAAGCAAGGGTACTGGCAATCTGTTTGACGGTTTTGCTGGTCAGCGCGACCAGCAGCTTTGCCGCAGTGATCTGGTCGGAGACACCGGCCGCACCGATTAGCTATGCGAACCACGCCACTAATAAGCTTGCGTTGTGGTCTGCCACGACGCCGGTTTTGTCCGGAACCTCGGCGAGTTTCCCGCTCACGCTTACCTTGGAGTTTGCAACCTCGGGTTTCGCCACTGCTCCTAGAATGTTTGCTAAAGGTGCTTCTTCGGGCGGGGAGTCATACCTGCTCACAGCCGGAAGCGCGAGTTGGAAGAAAAACTTCATCGTGGACTACAAGTCCTCGGGTGTCTATGCCTTCAGCGCATATGTTGAATCTTTTAACCCGGCCAACGCCGCAGGCACCTGGGCGTTCAAAAGCGCCACCCTTTCGGACACGAAGCCTGCAACGACCCCGATCCCGGCTGCTGGCCTCCTTCTGGGCAGCGGGCTGCTGGGACTGTTCGGCATCGGCAAGGCGCGCCGCAGGAAGGACTGAGCCGTTGCGGAGTTGAGTGGGTGAAATTTTCAGGTGTGCGCAGGCACGCTTCGATTGTGAACATCGCAGTTGGGGGATGACATGAAAAAGACAACGATACTGGCAATCTGCATGGCTGTTCTGCTGGTCGGCGCGACCAGCGGCTTTGCTGCGCCGCTGTGGACTGCGCTGCCGGATTCAACAGTGCGTGGAGATGGTGACTATACGGGTCAGTTTTGGAGCGGCAGCACGACGGATCCCTTGTCTATCCCGAGCACTACCCCGTTACAGCTTACCCTGCAATTCACCGCCACGGGTCTCGGCAGCGACAACATATTTCTAGTTGGCGGGACAAAAGGCCTTGGCTCGACAGGCATTGGCACGACAAGTGAGTCTTTTGCCCCCTTATCGGGGTCTGGAACCCTGAGTTTTGACGTGGTCCACAATCCTTCAGGGATTTATGCCTTCACGGCCTATATTTTGAGCAACTCGTACGACACTGCCGCGTGGACCATGACCAAGGCCACCCTTGACGTGAAGACCGCCACAACCCCGATCCCGGCCGCTGGCCTCCTTCTGGGCAGCGGGCTGCTGGGGCTGTTCGGCATTGGCAAGGCGCGCCGCAACAAGAAGGCCGCCCCCGCAGCCTAGGCCTCTCGCATCACAATATCGGTAGATTGGAGAGTCCCGGTTCCCGTTCAGGGCGCCGGGATTCTTTTATTGGCAGGGCAGGTGGCCGGGGATTTCCACTGTTTCGCTTTCAAACCGAGCGCTGCGAAGTGTTCCGCACGAGTCCTCACGCTGGTCGGCCCCTTGGCCTCACCACCCGCCACGCCGCAAGGGTCGCACCCAGGGCCGCCACATACAGCGCCAGAAACACCCGCTCGTCGAAATCGTAGTACAGCAGCCGCCCGAGCCAGTGGGCCATGAACCCGCCCCGGTAGCCTCCGTCTGCGGTTGCTCCGGCTGCGGCGCGCAGGAGCGCTTCCCAGTCCGTCAGCGGGCAGGTGAGGCCCAGCAGGGACTCTAGCGCCACCACGGCCAGGCCGATGAGGTGCGTGATGCGGAAGGTACGGTTGCGCACACAGGGCCAGCCCAGGCAGCCGCCGAGCAGGATGGCGGCGAGGCCAAAGGTCAGGAACAGGGCCAGGGCCGTATGCGCTACCAGCACGGCGTCGGCCAGGATCAGCAGGGTCGCAGGGTCCGTCAGCATGGGATGCCTCCGGCAAAGGAAGGGGGTCCGGGGCAGCGCCCCGTTTTCTCGCTCCCCCTAGCCAGCGCCACCGTTGGTCATGCCCTTGTTGCGGTGGTCCAGGTGCACGATGTCCGCCTCATGGATGCGCAGCACGAAGTCCGCGTGGACCTTGAGCCGCGAGGAAAAGGCCCGTCCGCGCGAATCCGACGCGCCGCCGCCCACGAACTCCACCGCCGCGATGTGCTTGCCGCGCTCCTTCAGGTGCCGGATGGACGGGATGGCGTCCGCATCGCCGGAGACCACGATGGCCACGTCGTAGTTGTCCTGAAGGGCCACCATGTCCACGGCCAGCGCGGTGTCCAGGCCCTTTTCCTCCACCCACTTGTGCAGGAAGTTGACCTTCCAGTGCCCGGCCTCGCGGATGTCGATCAGGTCCGAGGAGGCGCGCACCCCGGCGTAGAACCGCCGCATGCCGTCCAGGGCCCGGATTTTCTGCTGGTACCAGTCGCGAAAGTCGGCCGAGCAGGCCTGCCAGGCCGTCTCCTCCAGCTTCTGTTCCGAGGCCTCGGGGTTGGCCGTGGCCACCCGGGCCATCCACAGGGCGCGGATCTCCTGATCGCGCACAAAGGCCGAGCGCAGCGCGGTCCGCGACTGCGGGTTCTGCAAATCCCAGTCGTCGATGCCGCCCACGGCGTACCAGTACACGCGCCGGAGCTGCGCCTGGGCCGGGGCGTCCTGCAAGGTCACCTCGTGCCAGGTTTTGACCGCCTCGCGGTACATGTAGCCATAGAGCTGCGCGTAGTTGTTGATCTCCAGGTTCATGGTGCGCAACGAACCGTAGAGGTTCGAGCCGTCGACGAATAATGCGAAACGCTGCATGGATTCTCCTGTGATGATTGCGTCGGCTAGAACAGCTTCTTGACCCCGTCCAGCAGGCCGGGCTTCTTCTCCGGCGTGGCGCCCGGGCTCGGGGTTTTCTTGCCGGTGAGCACGTTGCCGATGCCCTGCATCACTCCGCCCACGGCGTCAAGAGCGCCCTTGCCGATGGCGCGCAGATAGTCCGTGCCAAAGGAGGGGTTGTCGTAGGGGCCGGTGACGCGGATGGGCACCACCAGGCCGATGAGGTCCGCCGTGGCGCTGCCGCCCTGGCCCTCGGTGCTCGGCACCACCTTGGCCCGCAGGGTGTAGTCCACCTCCTTGCTGACCAGGTTCACCGTGCCCTTGCCCTCGGCCCGCAGGAACGGGGCCTTCAGCTCCAGATCGTTGATGGCCGCCACGCCGTCCATGATGACCGCCGTGCCGTCGATGCTGCCGAATTTGGTGGACCTCTCCGGCCCGGCATCCGCGCCGCCGACGGTCTGCTTGGCCTTGCGCGCGGCCTCGCCCACCACGGCGATCATGTTCACGCCGGGGAACACGCCGTCCTTCACGTTGAAGCGCACCCGGCCATTCAGGCTGCGCTTGAGCGCAAGGGTGGTGTTGCCCTGGCCCACCAGGGGTGACACCGTGTCCACGTGCATGGTGCCCGCAAACTGGCTCTCCTTGCCCGCCAGGTCGCTGAACAGGGGCTTTTGCTGCACGCCCGCCAGCACGCAGGACACGGTCACAACCGGGTGCTCGCCCTGCACGTCCACCCGCAAGGAACCCTTGAGCGAGCCCTCGTACAGCCGTGCGTCCACCTGGCCCACCTCCAGCACGCCGTTCTGCGCGCTCATGGGCACCTTCAGGGACTGGAAGCGCAGGCCCTTGATCTTGAAGCGCTCCGCGCTGAGCTGGCCGTCCAGGCTTAAAGAGCGCAGGGCTTGCACCGGGAAGAGCTCGTCCTTCCTGGCGTCGCCCCCGGCTCCATCCTTGGCGCCGTCCTTGCCCGCGTCCTTTGTCGCATCCCTCGCCGCCTCGCCGTCCTTCTTGGCGGGCAGGAAGCGGTCGGCGTCCAGGCCGTCGATGCGGATGTTGAAATTGCAGGAGGTCTTGTCAATGCCCGTGAGGCGCAGGCGGCCCTCCACCCGGGCCTCGTCCAGGCTGACCTTGAGCGACGGGATCTCGGTGTAGCCCTTGCCGGTCTTGAACTCCACGGCCGCGCTGATGCGCTGGTAGGCGCCGGCGTCGGCGGTGTCCGGGGCCTTGCCCGTGAGCGCGGCGGAAAGCTCCCGGCCGTTGAAGTCCGCGAACTCGATGCGGCCCTTGATGTCCGGCCCGTCCTTCAGGTTCGTGGCCTGGAACTGGCCCGTGCCCTTGGCCCCGTAGGCGTCGAGGGTGAGCCCGGCGCCCTGGGCGGTCTGCTGATGCATGTCCACTTTCAGCTCCGCCAGGCCCAGGGCGACCTCGCCCTTGCCGCCGGGCACGCCCTTGCCCGTGGCCGCC
This sequence comes from uncultured Desulfocurvus sp., assembly GCA_964390575.1. Lineage (GTDB taxonomy): Bacteria > Desulfobacterota > Desulfovibrionia > Desulfovibrionales > Desulfovibrionaceae > Humidesulfovibrio. The sequence continues at coordinate 18,566 of CAYMIP010000021.1, forward strand.
ACCTTCACATGGAAATTCGACAGGAGGTGCCGCTGGTCCGGCAGGTTCAGGGTGGCTGTGCCGCTGATCTCGGCCTTGGCCTGGATTTCCGGGGCCTTGGAGTCCACGCTGAACCCGGCCTCGAAGTCAAAGGGCTTGCCGGGCCGGATGGCCTTCACCTCCACGTGCGCGCCGGACAGGGCATAGTGCTTGCCCGTCTGGAGGTCGTCCCAGGTCAGGCTGGCGTCCTTGATGTGCAGGCCGTCCAGGTCCAGGCCGTCCAGCGCGCCGCCGCTGTCGGGCTTCTTGTCCTCGGGCGTTTGGGGCTCCGGCCCGAAGAAATCGGTCCAGCTGGCGCGGCCCTTCTCGTCCTTGACCAGATGCACCTCCAGGCCCTCCAGCGAGACCTTGCCCACCTCCACCCGGCGGGCCAGCAGCGGCAGGATCTTGATGCTGACGCTGGCGGCCTGCACGCTCGTGAAGGGCTTGTCGCCGAAGCCGGGGGCGTTGCTCAGGCGCACGCCGCCGGTCTGCACGCCCAGGCGCGGGAAAAAGGCCAGGCGCACGTCGCCGTCAAAGACCAGCTCGCGCCCGGTCTTTTCCTTCACCAGCCTGGTGACGTCGCCCTTGTACTTGTTGGGGTCCACCATGACCGCCAGGAGCACGGCGGCGAGGACGAAGAGGCTGGCGACGATCCCGCCGATGATGACCAGATAGCGCATGGGTGCCTCCTCTGTGGGTGGGGTGGCCGGGCGTCAGTCGCCCAGCAGGTCGCGGATGGCCAGGAGTTCGCGCTGGATGTCGCGCAGGGTGTCGGCGAGTGCGTCCGGCGCGCTGTCGGGTTCCTGGCTGTCGGCAGGCTCGTGGAATTGGACGAGGCGCTTTTTCGCGCCCTCGATGGTCAGGCCCTCGTCGTAGAGCAGGCGCTTGATCTCGCGCACGGTGGCCACGTTGGCTTCGGTGTAGGCGCGCTGCCCGGCGGGGGTGCGCACGGGCTTGAGCACGCTCTTGAACTCGCTCTCCCAGTAGCGCAGGACAAAGGGCTTCACGTCGAGCAGCTTGGCGGCCTGCCCGATTTTGTATGTTTTGCCTCGACTGCCTGCGTCCATTCTTAAAGCTATAGCAGAGGAATTTTCTGGGGGGAAGGGGGGCTCCCTGCCGCCTGCAAATCTGGTTCGGGCCGGCAGGCGGCTGGCGCGTCCTTTCAGGACGTCAGTCCTCTTCGCGCGGCCTCACGTCCTCAAAGCGTTTGCGCACCTCCGCCAGCTCCTTGCGGTAGGCTTCCGCGTCCCCAAAGGGGACGAAGTGCCGGTAGCGGCTGTGCACGGGCTTTATGGGCCGGGCGTGGCGGATGGGGCACCAGTACTGCTCCGTCCTGGCCGCGACCTCGCGCACATAGCCCATGACGCCGTTGAAATAGGCGCAGTAGCTGCAATTCACCTTCTCCAGCACGTTGAGGTAGCGCAGGGACTGGCGGTCCAGGACGATGTACTCCCCGCGCTTGACAAAGGGGATGCCGTACACCGGAAAGCAGATGAGCTGGTACAGGCAGATCACCGCGTCCAGGATCAGCACAGGGATCAGGGCCGCCCAGACGAGCGGGATGGTCAGGACGATCATGAACCCGGAGTCGTAGACGTAGTTGAACCACTTCCTGACCAGCAGCTTGTGCTGCTTCTTGACCTCGGCGTTGAAGCGGACCTTCTTGTCCTGGATGGTGTACAGCAGCTTGGGCTCGATGGCGCGCAGCTCCTCCACCAGCTCCTTTTCCAGGGCCTCGATCTTGTTCAAAATCTCGTCGATTTTGCTCATGCTCCGCCTTGTATGTTCGTGGCCGTGGGTCAATGATCGATTGGAGAGCCGTGGCTACAAAAACACCTTGTAGCTCACCTTCAGCGCCGCGCCGAGGCGCTTGGCCATCTCCTTGCCAATGGGCCGCTTGCCGTGCTCCATTTCCGAGACATGGCGCTGCGGGATGCCCACCAGTTGGGCCAACTGCGCCTGGGTCAGGCCTTCCTTCACGCGCCCGCCCCGGACGCACAGCCCCGGCAGTTCCCCATCGTCCAGAACCCCGGCAGCCTCGCGCCAGGGCATGGCCGAGGTCTCCTGCGTGAGGAACGGAGCCACCGCCCGACGCACGGCGTCCGCCTCGGACGCGGGCACAATGAAGCGCAGTTCCACGGACTCAGTAGGGCGCGCCTTCGTGCGTTCCAACATATGTCACCTCAATGACCTTGATCTTGCCCCGGACTTCCAGCCACACGGCAACATAGGTCGGTTTTCCTTTCTTCAGATGGCAATGGTGCCTGCCGTCACCGAGCTTGCTGTAATTGCTCCAGTTCCCGCGCACCGGGCCGCTTGACTCCAGCTCGCGCTCCAGCAGGACAAGCGCGCAGACAATGGATTTGGGGAGCCGAGGCAGCGCCTTGGCCACTTTCTTCGAGTTCTCCACCACCCAGGTCATGCGCAAGAAATATACTTGATTTTGGTATACGTCAATACCGCAGCGCAGGCAGCCGACAAAAAAAGGGAGCCCTCACGGACTCCCCTTGCATTTCCCTCTTCGGAATTCTCTGCGCGAAGCGTTCTAGATCCTGACCGGCAGCTTCTGCGGCAGCCCAGAGAGCACCTTGCCGTGCTCCTTGTCCACTTCCTTGTCCACCAGCGTGCGCTCGGCATGGCGGTAGGTCAGGCGGAAGGTCAGGTTGCGCTCGGCGGCAACGGAGTCGTTGGAGTCCGGCGCGTACACCGCCACCAGGGCCAGGCTTTCCAGCTGCTTGGGCCTGATCTCGCGGATGGCCGCCTCCACCTCCTGGGTCTTCAAGCTGGCCGGGCAGATCACGGTCACGTCGCGGCGCACGGGCGGGAACTTGGGCAGGCTGCGGAACACGGGCGTGAGCGCGCGGGAGAGCGTGCGCAGCAGGTCCGCGTCCATATCCGCCAGCCAGATGTCCTTGCGGGCGTGGTAGGCGTCCGCGATCTTCGGCTGCACGCGGCCTATGCGGCCAATCAGGGTGCGGCCCGACTTGCCCCCATTCTCGCCGGATACCTCCACGCGCACGCAGGGCTCCAAATAGGCGTGGCCAAGCTCCAGAACATAGTCCGCAACCCCAAGGCGGTAGTGCGTGAGCAGGTTCTCAACTAGGCCCTTGACGTCCAGGTAGTCGGCCTCGCCCTGTTCCCACGGCCATTCCTGGGCGTGGCGCAGGCCGTGCACCAGCAGGCCCAGGCGCGAGTTCTCGCGCGCGCTGGTGTCGGAGCTGGCATCGGCGTGGAAGGCCTTGGCCACCTCGAACAGGCGCAGGCTCGCGTTGCCCTGGGCCAGATTGTGGCGCACGTTGTTCAGCAGGCCCGGCGCGATCTCGGTGCGCAGGACGTTCTGGTCCTCGCTCAAGGGATTGGCGATGTGGATGCGGCCCTCCACAGGCAGGTTCAGGCGGTCCAGGTCGTCCGTGCCCACAAAGCTGTAGTTGACGGCCTCGCGCAGGCCCGCGCCCACGGCCCAGGCCTTGAGCGCCTGGAGGAAGCCGAACTCGGTGTCCGACACCTGCACGGAATCCAGCGCCTTCGAAATCTTCGGCAGCACCGCCGGGATGCGGTCCAGGCCATGCACGCGGCCGCATTCCTCGAACAGGTCCACCTCGCGCTCCAGGTCCAGCCGGTGCGGGGGCGAGCCCACGAGCCAGCTGGCCGGGTCGCTGTCGTTCACCGTGCAGCCCAGGCCAAGCAGCGTGGTGCGGCAGAACTCGGGCGTGAGCGCCAGGCCCAGCAGGGCGTTGCAGCGGTCCAGGCGGAACATGTGCTCGCGCGCGGCCCAGGGCTTGGGCTCGCTGACGGCGATGCCGGCCATGACCTTGGCGCCGGAGACCTCGGCCATGAGCTGCGCCGCGCGGTTGAGCGCGAAGAGCGAGCCGACCTGGTCCACGCCGCGCTCGAAACGGTAGGACGCCTCACTGGGCAAAGCCAGGCGGCGGGCGGTCTTGCGGATGGTGCCGGGCCGGAAGATGGCGCATTCCAGCAGCACCTCGGTGGAGGCGTCGCTGATGCTCGAATCCGCGCCGCCCATGACCCCGGCCAGGGCCACGGCCCGCTCGGCGTCCCAGATGAGCAGGTCCGAGCCCAGCAGCTTGCGCTCCGCCCCGTCCAGGGTGGTGATGGACGGCATGTCCATCAGGTAGGGCTGGGCCGGGGCCACGCGGATGACGTCGCCTTTCAGCAGGGAGCGGTCAAAGGCGTGCAGGGGCTGGCCCAGCTCCATCAAAATGTAGTTGGTCACGTCCACGATGTTGCTGATGGGCCGCTGGCCGATGGCCAGCAGACGGTAGCGCAGCCAGTCCGGGCTCGGGCCGATGGCGGCCCCGGTCAGCACGCGGGCGCGGTACACCGGGCACAGCTCGCCGTCATTGATGTCGATGCGCACGAGCGTGCTGGCATCCCCGGCGCGAGCGTCCTCGATGAGGTTCAGCTGCGGCATGGAAAGCGTGAGCCCGAAGCCCAGGGCCACCTCCCGCGCGATGCCGAGCACAGACAGGCAGTCGGCGCGGTTCGGGGTGATGGAGACCTCGATGACTTCGCGCTCCAGGCCGAGCGCCTCGGTCAGCAGCTGGCCGGGGCGAAGCCCGGCGGGCAAAACCATGATGCCAGCGTGTTCTTCGCTGAGGCCCAGCTCGCGCTCGGAGCAGATCATGCCGCGCGACTCCACGCCGCGGAGTTTCGCTCTTTTAATTTCCATTCCACCGGGCATGGTGGCGCCGATCAGCGCCACAGGCACCTTCTGGCCTTTGGCCACGTTGGGCGCGCCGCAGACGATGGTCAGGGGCCCCTCCTGTCCGGAGGTCCCGCCCACGTCCACGGTGCAGATGGAGAGCTTCTCGGCCTCGGGGTGGCGCGCGCAGTCCAGCACATGGCCCACCACGATTGTGGCGATGGACTCGAAGGGGTCGAGGATGGCCTCGACCTCCAGGCCCTGCATGGTCAGGCGCTCGGCCAGGTCCTGCACGGTGCCCTGGTAGGGCACGAATTCACGGAGCCACTGCAAGCTGATGTACATATCCGCCTCGTCCAAGGCTTGCGGGGCCCTTGGGTAGGGATGGGGAGCCCCGGTGGAAGAAAAACGCGCCGGTTCCCTGGTCCTTTCCGGCTGTCGGCGGCTGCCGCTCGGGCCTTGGGACCTGGGTAGCGGCGCGGCAGGCTACGAAAACTGTTCGAGGAAGCGCACGTCGTTCTCAAAGAACATGCGCAGGTCGCCGATGCCGTATTTCAGCATGGCCACGCGCTCCACGCCCAGGCCAAAGGCGAAGCCGGTGACGGCCTCGGGGTCGTAGCCCACGGAAGCAAAGACATTGGGATCGACCATGCCGCAGCCCAGGATCTCCACCCAGCCGGTCTTCTTGCACACGCGGCAGGGCTCGTTCGCAATAAAGCCCGCGCCGCCGCAGAGCATGCAGGAGATGTCCACCTCGGCGCTGGGCTCGGTGAACGGGAAGAAGCTGGGCCGGAAGCGGACCTTGGTGTCGGCGCTGAAGAGCTGGCGCACAAAGGCGGTGAGCGTGCCGCGCAAGTCGGCCATGCTGACGTGTCGGTCCACCAGCAGGCCCTCGATCTGGTGGAACATGGGCGTGTGGGTGATGTCCGAGTCGCGGCGGTAGACCTTGCCCGGCGCGATGACTGCCACCGGGGGCTTGCGGCTCATCATGGTGCGCACCTGCAAGGGCGAGGTGTGCGTGCGCAGCAGGATGTTCTCGGAGACGTAGAGGGTGTCCTGCATGTCCCGGGCCGGGTGGTCCGGGGGCATGTTCAGGGCCTCGAAGTTGAACCAGTCGTTCTCCACCTCCGGCCCGGCCACGACCTCAAAGCCCAGGCCGGTCAAGACCTCGCAGATCTCCTGCATGGCCAGGGTCACGGGGTGCAGCGAGCCGGGCGCAGGACGGCGGCCGGGCAGACTGGGGTCGAAGCCGGCCAGGGCGTCCTGGGCGCTCTCGGCCGTAAGCTCCTCCTGGCGGGACTCCAAGAGCGCCGTGAGCGCGGCCTTGACCTCGTTGGCCTTGCGGCCAGCGGCGGGCTTGTCCTCTGGTCCCATCCGGGCCAGCAGGGTCATGGCCTCGGCCAGGCGGCCCTTGCGGCCCAGGAGCTCCACGCGCAGGGCCTCCAGCTCCGGCAAACTGAAAACCTGACCCCGGCGCGCTGCGCACTCCAGGGTCAGGCCATCGAGTCCTTCCAGGAAGGACTTCAGTGTCTCGTTCACGGGCTCTACGCCTTGGCCGCCTGGGCGATCTGGGCGAACACGGCGGCGTCGCGCACGGCCAGGTCAGCCAGCATTTTGCGGTTGATGCCAATGCCAGCCTTGGACAGGCCGTTGATGAACTTGCTGTACGACAGGCCGTTCAAACGGGCGGCGGCGTTGATGCGCACGATCCAGAGGCGGCGGAAGTCGCGCTTCTTGACCTTGCGGTCGCGGAAGGCGAAGCACATGGCGCGCTCGACGCGTTCGCGAGCGGTGCGGTACAGGCGGCTGCCCGAACCGATATAGCCCTTGGCCAGCTTGAGAAACTTCTTGTGCCGACGGTGTCCGGCAACTCCGCGCTTGACTCTCATTGCAATTCCTCCGAATGCGTTTCAGGCACGCCCGGTTCAAAGCCCGGACGGCACGTTCGTTGGTGTAAACAGTTTAGCCGTAGGGCAAAAGACGCCTGACGGCGCGCACGTTGGAGTCGTCCACCAGGGCGCCCTGACCCAGGCGGCGCTTGCGCTTGGCGCTCTTCTTGGTCAGGATGTGGCGCAGGTTCTGGCGGCGGCGCTTGAACTTGCCGTTGCCGATGCTGGTGAAGCGCTTGGCGGCGCTGCGGTTGGTCTTCATCTTGGGCATGGGTTCCTCCTCAAATCAACTCGCGCTGGTGTCTCCGGCGCGGTGTCTCGCGTTATTTCCTGACCGGGGTCAGCATCATCACCAGGGTGCGCCCCTCGGAGATGGAGGGCTGCTCCACCTTGGCGATGTCCTGGGTGTCCAGCACGACCCGGTCGAGCATGATCTGCCCGCGGTCCTTGTGCACGATTTCGCGTCCCCGGAAGAACACGGCCACCTTGCAGCGGTCACCCTCCTCCAAAAAGCGGCGGATGTGCTTCAGTTTGGTCTGGTAGTCGTGTTCGTCGGTCTTGGGCCGGAACTTGACTTCCTTGATCTGAATGACCGTTTGTTTTTTCTTGGCTTCCTGCTGACGCTTCTGCTGCTCGTACTTGAACTTACCGTAGTCCATGATGCGACAGACGGGCGGGTCGGCGTTGGGCGAGACCTCTACGAGGTCAAACCCCTTGCTCTGCGCCAGCGCCAAGGCCTCCGAAGTCGCCATGATCCCGAGCTGCGTGCTTTCGTCATCGACGACGCGCACCTGGGGAATACGTATCCGCTCGTTTCGGCGGACGCCATCATCCTTGGGATGCTGGTCCTGCCGTCTAGGAAAAGCTATAGCTCATCCCTCCGCGCTTGAAAGGTTCCATGGCCGCCTCGCGGACAATCCGGGCAGCCTCGGCAAGCGGCACAAGTCCGACATCAGCCCCTCCGCGCACACGCACGTTGACGCCGTCGGCTTCCACTTCCTTGTCTCCGACTATAAGCATGTAGGGGATCCGCTCAAGCTGAGCCTCGCGTACCTTGTACCCGAGCTTCTCATTCCGCAGATCCGCTTCGGCGCGTATGCCCTGTTCCTGCAAAAACCGCAAGGCTTTTTCGGCGTGCCCGTGCTGGGCGTCGGTGACGGTGAGTATCCGCGCCTGCACCGGAGCCAGCCAGATCGGGAAGGCCCCGGCAAAATGCTCGATGAGCACGCCCATGAAGCGCTCGATGGAGCCCAGGATGACGCGGTGCAGCATCACCGGGCGGTGCTTGTTGCCGTCTTCGCCCACGTAGGAGAGGTCGAAGCGCTCGGGCAGGGTGAAGTCGCACTGCACCGTGGCGCACTGCCAGCGGCGCTCCAGGGCGTCCTTGATCTTGATGTCGATCTTGGGGCCATAGAACGCGCCGTCGCCCGCGTTGATGGCGTAGGGCATGCCCATGTGCTCAAGCGCGTCCTTCAGCGCATCCGTGGCGCGCTCCCAGTCCGCATCAGAGCCGATGCTCTTCTCGGGCCGGGTGCTGATCTCGGCCTCGAAGTCAAAGCCGAAGATGGCCATGACGTCGCGCACGAACTTCACCACGCCGATGATCTCCTCGCGCAGCTGGTCCGGCCGGCAGAGGATGTGGGCGTCGTCCTGGGTGAAGGAGCGCACGCGGAGCAGCCCGTGCAGCACGCCGCTCTTTTCGTGGCGGTGCACCACGCCCAGCTCGAAGTAGCGCTGGGGCAGGTCGCGGTAGCTCTTCAGGCGGCTCTTGTAGATGAGCATGTGCGACAGGCAGTTCATGGGCTTGATGCCATAGGCCTGCTCGTCGATCTCCGTGAAATACATGTTCTCGCGGTAGTTGTCGTAGTGGCCGCTCTTCTCCCACAACTCGCGCTTCAGGATCAGCGGGCCCTGGACGAACTGGTAGCCGCGCTTCAGGTGCTCCTTGCGCTCAAAGTCCTCCAGAATGGCGCGCACCAGCGCTCCGTTCGGGTGCCAGAGCACCATGCCGCCGCCCACGTCCTCGTGGAAGCTGAACAGGTCGAGGGCGACGCCGAGCTTGCGGTGGTCGCGCTTCTTGGCCTCTTCCAGGCGGTCCAGGTACTGCTTCAAGTCCTTGGGATTGGCCCAGGCCGTGCCGTAGATGCGCTGGAGCTGCGGGTTCTTCTCGTCCCCGCGCCAGTACGCGCCGGCCACGCTGGTCAGCTTGAATGCTTTGAGCAGGCCGGTGCGCGCCACGTGGGGGCCGCGGCAGAGGTCGGAGAATGTGCCGTGGGTGTACACCGACACGGTGGGCACGCCGAGATCGTCGATGAGCTCCACCTTGTAGGTCTCGCCCTCTTTGGCGAAGCGCGCCCGCGCCTCGGCGCTGCTGGTCACCTCGCAGGAAAAGGGCTTGTCCGCGCCTACGCTCCGCACCATCTCGGCCTCGATGGCCTCCAGGTCCTCGGGCGTGAAGGGGCGCTCGAAGTCGAAATCATAGTAGAAGCCGTTCTCCACTGCCGGGCCGATGGTCGGCTTGGCCGAAGGAAACAGCTTTTTGACCGCCTCGGCCATGAGGTGGGCGGTGGAGTGGCGGATGACCACCAGGCCTTCGGGGGTGTCGGCGGGCACGGGGATCAACTCGGCGCAGTCCGCCGGGATGGGCGCGGAGAGGTCGAGGAGCGCCTCGCCGCAGCGGGCCACCACGAGGTTCTTGAACTGCTTGCCCGAGAGCGCCTGCTTCAGGGCGTCGGCGCAGGTGGAGCCAGCCTCGACGGAAATCTGCTGGCCGGCGACTTCAATCTGTCTGGCATGGTGCACGGCATTCGCTCCTTATGGGCCCGGCCCGGCGCTCCCTTCGGTGAGGGGGGCGACCCGGGCCCTGTGACTGCAAAAAGAAAGGGGAGGCGCCAGGCCTCCCTTTTCGCTGAATATGGTAGGCACGAGGAGACTTGAACTCCTGACCCCTTGCGTGTCGAGCAAGTGCTCTAACCAACTGAGCTACGCGCCTATTTTGTGTAAACGGAAGATTCGTTTATGCCAAGCGACCCTGGTTGTCAACAGGGAATTGGCCCAAGCTTCAGGCGCGTGCCAGGCGCTGCAAGGCTTCGTTCGCCAGGGCGCCAACCGTGGTTGTGCAGACCTCCCCGTCGCGGAAGAGCTCCACCTCGGCCCCGTCGCCTAGCAACGCTTCCAGGGCGGGCGCGGCGTCCCTGGCCTTGAGCAGGCCCAGGGTCCAGGCGGCCAGGCCCCGGCAGGCCCCGTCGGCCTCGGCCAGCCCGGCCAGGAGGGTGGGCGTCTCGCGCTCCAGAAGATCCGGATGGACCTGGGCCAGGCGGCCCAGCGCCCAGTACACGCCCCGGCGCAGGGGCACGTGGTCCAGCGAGTTGCCCTCGCCGGAGGTCTCCTCGCGTACGTAGGAGGCCAGCACGCGGTGGTATTCCGTGGCCAGCCGCCGGTGCCGGGAGAGCGTCTCGCCCAGGGCCTCGGGCACGCCCCAGCCCACGCCGCCGGACTCCTCGTTCAAGCGCCACAGGCACTGGCGCAGCACCACCCGGGCGGCCTCCAGACCTTCGCCCCCAGTCCGATCAGAGGGGCGACTGTCGGCCATGCGGGCCATGGTCCGGCCAAAGGCCGTGACCGCGCGCCAGCGCACGGTTTCGGAGGGGTCCAGGAGCAGGGCGAACAGCGGGCCGGTGAGCCTGCGCGCAGGGATGGCGTCCAGCTCGGGCAGCCGCCCGGACCAGCCGTCAGCGGACAGGAGTTCTCGCACCAGACGCTTGAGGTCGCGAAAGTGGGCCACAAGCCCTCCGAATGGCCGCCCTGTTTGGCGTTGGCCCTACCTGGAGTCGGCCCTATTTGGCGTGCTTGGCGATCTCGTCCAGGAAAGCCTGGGGCACATCGTACCCGGAGGCCTGGGCCTTCTGCGCGCACTCGGCGGCCTTGGCCCAGTCGCCCTTCTCGGCCTGCACCAGGGCCAGGTTGTTCCAGGCCGGGCCGAACATGGGCTGCAGGGCCACGGCCTTCTCCAGGGCGGTCACGGCGTCGTCCAGCTCCCCACGGGAGAAGTGGGCGCTGCCCAGGGTGGCCAGGGCCTGCACAAACCCGGGGTCGTACTTGATGGCCTTCTGCAAGGCCGGGATGGCCTTCTCGGAATCGCCCAGCTGCATGAGCACGAAGCCGATGTTGCCCCAGGGCACGGCGAAGAACGGGCGCTGCTGCGTGGCCAGGCGGTTGAAGTTCAGGCAGCCTTCCAGGTCGCCGCGCTCCAGGCTGATGCCGCCCATCTGCACGTAGGCCTCGGCCATCTTGGGCGAATTGGCCACGGCCTCGCGGAAGCAGTGCTCGGCGTCCCTGAACTCGCGCTTGGACAGGTAGGCCACGCCCAGGTTGTAGTGCGTGTTGCCGCACTCCGAGTTGGCCATGAGCTGCTCTTTCAGGTGCTGGATGTATTCGTCGACGTTGTTGTACTTCGCTTCTTCGCTCATGGCGTGATTCTCCGCAGGCGCCGGGGCGCAGTTATTTCAGGGTGATGCCGCGCTCTTTGAGCATGGCGTTGTACCAGTCGCTGAACTCCAGGATGGGCCGGACCTTCTCGATGTTCATCACGAGCAGGACCATGAACTCGGACAGGGACTGCATGTAGTCCGGGTCCGGGATGGAGGGCAGCGTCTTGAAGTACTTGTGCAAAAGCTCGTGGTTGGTGTACCCCATGCGGTCCTTGCGGATGTCGATGGGGTCGAAGGGGGCCTGGAACGGGTCCCAGTTCGCGTAGCCGATGCGGTCCACAAAGCGCCGCCGCCGGGGCGCCATGCGCTCGTACATGGCGCGCTTCTGCTCCTCGATCTGCTCCGGGGTGTACATCTGCTCCATGGCTAGCCCTTGTCCGGCTTCGCCGTTTTCTTGGCCGTTGGCTTCGCCGCTGATTTGGCCGCAGGCTTTTTGGCCGGGGCTTTCTTGGCGGGCCTGGCCGGGGCCTGGCCGATGGTGAAGCTCTTGGGCGCGCAGCCCGCGCAGCCGCCCTGCTTGACCTCTGGCGAACAGCCGGAGCACTCGGCCAGCCCCTTGCCCGCCGGGGCGGGCTTGGCGGCCGGGGCCTTGGCCGGGGCTGCGGCATCCTTGGGTTTCTTGATGCCCAGGTAGTCCTCGGAATACTCGGTCAGAAGCGCCAGGGAGGCGGGCACCAGGATTTCGCCCAGGCCCTTGTAGCGCGTGTCCAGGCTCGCGGCCAACTCGTGGCTTAAGGAGTAGAGGCGGTCCTGGATGCGGTCCAGGTACACCGTGGGATACGCCGTGCCCTTCTCAAAGGCGGACTTGCCGCAGGTGTGGGCCTCGCCGCCGATGGCCGTGGGCACGCCGTAAATGCGGCAGGTCACGGGGCGCAAGTCGTACATCAGGCACAGGCCCTGGTCGTCGAGCAGCGGGCAGCGCACCTTGATCTTGGACATCTCAAGCAGGATCTCCTGGGCATTCTTGCCGTCCTGCACGGCCTTGTAGGCGTCGCGCTTCAGGCGGTGCACCATGCGGTCGGCCTCGTCGGCGCGCTCCAGCACGCTGTTGCGCTCCTTGCCCTTGAACCGGGCGTTGAAGGCCGTGTTCAGGAACAGCGCCTCCACCAGGGTCAGGTCGAACAGGGCGTGGCAGCAGTCGCTGCAGCCTTTTTCGCAGCGCACATTCTCGGCAAAGCGCGCGCGCACGGTGTTGAAGACCTGGTCGGCCTCGGTGATGATGGCTTCGTATCTCTTGAAAAATTCGCTGAACTCCAGGGCCATGCGGGACTCCTCACCAGAATTCGCCGTGTTGAAGGGCCAGCCTCCGGGCAGAGGGGCGGCGTCAGGGGAATATGCGTCCGCGCCGGGCCTCTGTAAAGGGGTCCGGCGCATACAAAAAAGCCGGGTTCCCCCGGCGCCAGGGCCGCCACCAGCAGGCGGACGCTCTGCACCGCACCGCCAGGCCCAGGGCCCAGGGCGGCGCGGCGTGCAAAAGGACGGGAGCGGCGTGTGCCGCCCCCGTCGCCTTCAGCCAAAGCTGCTTTGGTGCTATTCTTCCTCGATGACGATGGCGTCCTGCTCGCAGACTTCCACGCAGGACTCGCAGCCCAGGCATTCTTCCATGTTCACGGCAACGGCCTTGCCGTCCTGCAGCTCGTAAACTTCCACCGGGCAAACGTCCACGCACTCGCCGTCGCCGATGCACTTGTCGTTGTCGACAGTTACCTTGTAGCCCATTGTACCCTCCAGGTGTGTAAAAATAGGAATTCTCGTCAGCCCCGTCCGGCCCGTTCCCCGTGGGGAGGCGGTTCCGGTGGGCCAGGCGCCGTTTTTCTCGCACACTGTAGGCAAGCAACCGAGCGCGCAGGCTCCGGGGTTGCTGATATATGCACCTCGCGCTGCGTGTCAAGCCAAAGCGCAGAATGCTGCGGGTCAGCGTGAAATCTGCGCTGGTTGAGGTTCGCGGCGGCCTGGGCTATGCTCACCGGCATCCGGCCTGGCCGGAAATCCGTTCCAAGGCAGCCCACCCATGTTCAGCACCGACGAACTCAAAAAATACGCCCGCACCCTCTGGTGGGGGCTCGGCACCGCCCGCACCAGCCCCTTTCGCCCCGGCGACCTGATTCTGCTGCGCTTCGACCAGCTGGCCACGCCCCTGGCCGAGGCCGTGTTCGACCTGCTCATGGACGAGGGGATGGTGCCCGTGGTGCGCCAGAACCTCACCAGCAGCATGGAGCTTTCCTTCTACGGGAAAGGCTCCGACGCCCAGATCACCACCGTGCCCCCCGGCGACCGCGAGCTCACGGCGCACCTTTCGGGCCTGATCTCGCTCATCGCGCCGGCTTCCCTGACGCACCTCGCGGGCACGGATTCGGCCAAGATCGGCCAAGGCGCAGTGGCCCGCAAGTTCCTGCGCGAGATCATGGAAGGCCGCGAGCAGAGCGGCGACTTCGGCTGGACCCTGTGCGCCTATCCCACCCCGGAGCAGGCCCGCTGCGCGGGCATCAGCGTGGAGGAGTACGCCCGGGTGATCAAGCGCGCCTGTTTCCTCTACGACGCTGACCCGGCCGCGCGCTGGGCCGAGGTCTACGCCGAGGTGCAGCGCGTGAAGCAGACCCTCTCCGCCCTTGACATCCGCTCCTTGCGGGTGGAGTCCGCGCACTGCGACCTCACGCTGACGCCCGGGGCTGAACGCCGCTGGCTGGGGGTCTCGGGCCACAACATCCCGAGCTTCGAGATCTTCCTCTCGCCCGACTGGCGCGGCACCGAGGGCGTGTATTTTGCGGACCAGCCGTCCTACCGCTCGGGCAACCGGGTGGAGGGCGTGCGCCTGGAGTTCAAGGCGGGCCGCGCCGTGTCCGTCAGCGCGCGGGAGGGCCAGGAGTTCGTGCAGAAGCAGCTGGCCATGGACGAGGGCGCGGCGCAGCTGGGCGAGTTCTCCCTCACCGACCGGCGGCATTCGCGCATCGACACCTTCATGGCCAACACCCTGTTCGACGAGAACTACGGGGGCGTCTTCGGCAACTGCCACGTGGCCGTGGGCGCGAGCTACGCCGACACCTACGGCGGCGACCAGTCGCAGCTTGACGCGGAGCTCAAGAAGAGCCTGGGCTTCAACGACTCGGCCCTGCACTGGGACCTGGTGAACACCGAGGACAAGACCGTCACCGCCACCCTGAAGGACGGCAGCAGGCGGGTCATCTATAAGAGCGGGGAGTTCGACCTGTAGTTTTGCGCGGAAATCGCCACTCTCCGTAAGGGCGGCTGTTGGGGCAACCGGAGGAGGAGGAAGCGGATGATCCAAAGGGTGATTGCTGTGTCCATCCTTGTGGCCGGACTCTTGACCGCTGGGGTGTCGCAAGCATCCAGCGCGAGTATAGAAACGCAGCACCTCAGCGTAAGCGACGCCACCGGCAGCATGCCGGAGGAGAAGCTCAAGGGCCTGGCCGATCAAGCGCAGGCAATGCTGGAGCGCGTTCTCGCATTTTGGTCTGCCGATTCCGGCGCAGACCGATTCGGAAAGATACGGGTCATCTTCGATGTGCCGCGCAGGGGCAACTATTCCTGCGTCTTCTACTGGGATGGCAGGGGTTCTGAACGTGTGCGCATTGTCCGGGTCTTCGGTTTCGACGGTTCGCCGCACATGCTGGCGCACAAGCTCACAAGCGCTGTGTTTCCCCAGAAGGACAAACTGATCCGCAACATGATGGGCATTCTTGCAGAGGTGCAGCTGGGAAATCCGCTGACATTCCCCAGGTGCGGCTTCGGCAGTGACGACTGGGTCCTGGCCTTTGTCACAGCGGGATCATACATCCCCCTGAGCGAACTGGGGCCGGACCATGAATCCTGGGGCATGACGGACGCCGGGGGCGGCAAGCTCATGGTTCTGGACAGGGCCAGGCAGCACAGGGCCTACGCAGAAGCCGGGTCCTTCGGCAGCTCTCTGTTCCAGGTCTATGGCATTGAAAAAATAGTGCAGCTCCACCGGCGCTCCCAGGAGAAGCAGCGGCCGTGGCAGGAGGTGTTCGGGGTCGGCTTGCAGGAGCTTGAGGCCAATTGGCTGATGGCTTTGAAGGCCAGGGAGAAGGCGAGGGAAGCGGACGTTGCCGTTGTGTCGCGGTTGATCGGGGGAGACCCACGCTCAGCCTGCATGGAGGCCCAGCGGCTCACATCAGGCGGGCGGTGATGCGCAGGACTGGCCGATCCGTTGGCCCCATGGTTGGCTGGGTGTACCCTCTGCGACGATTTCGACAAGCGGGCGTTCCTGGTGCTGTATCTGGTAGGGCTGGGGCTGACGTTTGTGGCGCGGCGAGTGGTGAGGGTGAGGGGGTAGACAGATTGCGTGCCAGAGAGGTAAGTATCCTTAATGTTTTCAACAGATTCTTGTTGAGAGGTTTGTTTTGAGTGATAACATTATTTCATATCTCGAGATGTGCAGGCGCGAGGGCGTTAGCCTGCAGCAAGGGATGAATTATGGACTAGGCGGGAGTCATTCTGTTATTTTGATGTCAGTAAGGTCAAACTCCCCGTACCGTGATCGGATTGAAGATGGTGGAACAACACTTGTATATGAGGGACATGATCAACCGCGGTCGGCGTCGTGCCCTATTCCGAAAAGCGTGGACCAGCCAGGAAAATTTCCGTCGGGAAGTCTAACGCAAAATGGAAAATTCAATAATGCTGCTCAAGACTACAAAAATGGCCTAAAGCTTCCTGAAAGAGTCCGTGCATATGAAAAAATTCGCCCAGGGATATGGTCATATAATGGAATATTTCTTCTTGTTGATTCCTGGACGGAGAAAGACGAAATGCGTTCCGTGTATAAATTCAAATTAATTGCAATAGAAGGAAATGAAGATTTTTCAATTCCGACGCGTACGGATGCGGAACGTCGTCGTGTCATCCCAACTCATGTAAAACTAGAAGTATGGAGACGCGATGGGGGAAAGTGCGCTGTTTGTGGAGCGGCTGATGAGCTTCATTTTGACCACATCCTTCCTTTCTCAAAAGGCGGCACTTCACTGACTGCGGGGAATGTCCAAATATTATGCGCGCGGCATAATCTGATGAAGCGGGATCGTATAGAATAATAAGACGGAAGAGTTGCTAAGCGGACAGGTTGGCGTTGGCAATTCAGTAAGTCTGTCCTTATCCCCCCGCCGCAGCCAGCTCACCCAGCTTGGCGAAGCAGGACTCCAGCGACTCGTTGTCGCCCACGTACTGCTGCAAATAGGCGTTGATCGGCGCCACCATGGCGATGGCGCGGTCCACCTCGGCGCTGGCGCCCTTCTGGTACGCCCCGATGTTCAC
>CAYMIP010000022.1:0-32380 GCA_964390575.1 uncultured Desulfocurvus sp.
CTGGCCGCCCCGGATGCCGAAGTTCTCGCGCGGCTGGTCGATGACCCGGATGAACACGTCGCCCTTGTCCACGCCCAGGCCTTCCAAGGCCTGGACAATGGCCGCGTACAGCGTGCCCTTGGTCTCCGGCGTGCGGCCCGCAAAGAGCGCGGTCTCCACCAGCACGTAGCGTTCGCTCTTGCCCTCGGGCAGAAGCCACTCGTCCTGGCCGTGCACCGCCAGGCGCAGGTTGCGGTCCTGGGGCGGCAGCTTGAGCGCGTTCGCGATGGCCGCTTGCACGGCTTCCATGAGGCTGCGCTTCTCAGGCCCGCTGCGGCCTTCCAGGATGCTGACCAGGGTCACGGGCATGGGGACGACCTCCTTACAGGGCTCCTTGCAGGACTCCTTGCAGAATTACAGGCTGGGCAGCCCGGTGGCGGGCACGTGTTTCTCCAGCAGCCCGGCCACCTGGAGCAGGCGCGCCTCGTCAAAGGCCCGGCCGGTGAGCTGCAGGCCCACGGGCAGGCCCGTGTCGCGGCCCAGGCCCACAGGCAGGCTCAGGCCCGGCAGTCCGGCCAGGTTGGTGCTGATGGTGAAGATGTCCATGAGGTACATCTGCAAGGGATCGCTGGTCATGGCGCCGACCTTGAAGGCCGTGGTGGGGCACACCGGCCCGGCAATGAGGTCGCACTGCGTCAGCGCGGCCTCGAAGTCCTGGCGGATCAGCCTGCGCACCTGCGCGGCCTTGCGGTAGTAAGCGTCATAGTAGCCGGAGGAGAGCACGTAGGTGCCCAGGATGATCCGCCGCTGGACCTCCTCGCCAAAGCCCTGGGTGCGGCTCTTGACGTACATCTCCATGAGGTTCTCGGCGCTCTTGTCGCGCAGGCCGTAGCGCACGCCGTCGAAGCGCGCCAGGTTGGAGCTGGCCTCGGCCACGGCGATGATGTAATAGGTGGCGATGGCGTACTGCGAAAGCTTGAGGTTCACGGGCACGGTCCTGGCGCCCAGGGCCTCGGCCTGCTTCACGGCAGCAGAGCAGGCCTCGGCCACCTCGGGCGAGAGCCCCTTGTCCCAGTATTCGGCGGGCAGGCCGATGGTCAGGTCTTTCAGACCGTTCAGGTCGTTCGCATTGCCGTTTCCTGACAGGGCGCCAACATAGTCCGGCACGGGCGTGTTGACCGAGGTGGAGTCGCGCTCGTCATGCCCGGCGATGACCTGCAGCAGGCGCGCGGCGTCCTCCACAGTGCGGGTCATGGGGCCGATCTGGTCCAAGGACGAGCCGTAGGCCACCATGCCGAAGCGCGACACGCGGCCGTAGGTCGGTTTCAGGCCCACGATGCCGCAGAAGCTGGCGGGCAGGCGGATGGAGCCGCCAGTGTCCGTGCCGAGCGCCCCGTAGCACTGGCAGGCGGCCACCGTGGCCCCGGAGCCGCCGCTGGAGCCGCCGGGCACGCGGTCCAGGCCCCAGGGGTTGCGGGTGGCGAAATAGGCCGAGTTCTCGGTGGTGGAGCCCATGGCGAACTCGTCCATGTTGGCCTTGGCCAGGATGATGGCCCCGGCCTGTTTCAGCCGCGCCACGGCTGTGGCGTCGTACACGGGCCGGAAGTTCTCCAGGATCTTGGAGCCGCAGGTGGTGGCTGTGCCCTTGGTGGCGAGCACGTCCTTGACCACCAGGGGCACGCCCCAGAGCGGCGCGGCCGGGTCCGGACCGCTCGCGTCCAGGGCCTTGGCCTGGGCTCTGGCCTCTTCGGCCTGGACCGAGAGCAGGGCCTGGACCCGGGGCTCTGTGGCCTCAATGCGCCCCAGCGCGGCCTCGGTGACCTCGGCGGCGGACAGGGACTTGTCCGCCAACTGCTGGCGGACCTGGGACAGGGTCAGTTGTGTCAGATCAGGCATGCTTTCGTTTCCGTGGCTGTGCTGGTTTGCTAATGGAGACCTAGACGATGCGCGGCACGATGAAGAAGCTGCCGTCGGTCTCGGGCGCATTTTTGAGGATGTCCTCGCGGGTGTAGTCCTTGCGCGCCACATCGTCGCGCATGACGCTCACCTGGTCCACGGGCGTGTACATGGGCTCAACAGAGCTGGTGTCCAGCTCTGCGAGCTTGTCCATATAGGCCAGGATGCCGTCCAGCTGCCCGGCGTACTGGTTGATCTTTTCCGGCGTCAGGTCCAGGCGGGCCAGCCTGGCCACCTTGGCCACTTCCTCTGGGCTGATTTTCATCTGCGGATGCTCCTCTAGTCCTTGGACTCTCTGGTCAGGCTCCCGGAGGGGCCGTCCAGCTTCTTGGCCTTTTGCAGTTCGCGCGAATAGGCCAGGCGCTTCTCGCGCCGCTCCTTGGCCTTGGCAGCGGCAACGCGCAGGGCTTCCGGGTCCAGCAGGGCCTTGCCCTCCTTGCGCGGGCTGAACAGGTAGAGATCCTGGCGGGCGCGGCCCTCGGCGTCCCAGGTGATGGGCGCCATGCTGAACTCCATGCCGCGCACGGCCGCCAGGCGCTGGTTGACCACGGTCGGCGTCCAGTCCACAGGCAGGTTCAGGCGTGCGGCGAACTGAATGAAGTCGTGGCCCAGGGCCACCCAGAAGTCCGCAGCCTCCTCGGCCTGGCCTGCGGATTGCCCGGCGAGGCGGGCCTGCAGCGCCCTGGCCGCCGGGGCCTCGGGCCACCACGCGCCGGGGCAGGCGGCCAGCTGGAAATAGGTGTCGTCGATGTCCTTGGCGCTGTCCAGGGCCACGCTCCACAGTTCTGTGCCGAGGAACACCAGGTGCTGGCCCTCGAAGAAGTGGAAGTTGGACACGAGCAGCTCGGCCTTGTCCCAGTCCACGGGCACGAACACGGCCCCGAAGTCCGGCATGGGCAGGGGCACGTTCTTGTTGCGGCGGAAGCCCTCGGGAATCTTGAGCAGGCGGCCCACGCTGTGGCCCCAGCGGGGGTGGTCGTCCGGGGGGTAGGTCTCGCTCGCGGCCAGGCGCAGGCCCTTGGCCTTGGCCTCGGCCTGGAACACCTCGGCCATGCCCTGGCCAAAGGGGTTCTTGGGGGCCAGCACGGCCACGGAGCGGATGCCCAGCTGATCGGCCGCGAGATTCACAAGGGCGCGCACCTGGTCTCTGGGGCTGGGGAAGAAACGCCAGGCCTGGGCGCCCTCCTGGACTGTCTTCAGAACCGGCAGGAAGGCGAAAACCGCTCGTGCGGCCATGACGCCCGAGGCCTGCATCTCCTGGAAGCGATCCGGTTGCATGGGGCCGCCCACCACGGAGAAGCCCGGGGGTAGGGCCTTGATCTGCTCGCGCCAGTCCGGGGCCTCGGTGTTGATGGCCTTCAGCTCCACGCTGCGGCCCTGGGCCGCGAGGCTGGCCTGGGCCAAGGCCGCCCCGCCCAGGACCTTTGCGGCGGTGGACGCGAAGCGGCCGGTCAGGGGCAGCACCAGGGCCACCCGCACCGGGCCGCCCACCCCTGCGGGGATGAGGGCTGCGGGCTGGTCGGAGCGGGTGCGCCCGGCGGCCTGGGCCAGCAGCACGGGCAGGGCCGCAAGCTCCGACAGGACCGGGGCCGCCGCCGGGGCCTCGGCGCGGGGCGACAGGGCGCGGCGCTTCATTTCGTGCTGGATGAGGGCGTGGGGGAATGTTTTTGCGTTGTCCCGGCCCACCATGCGCGCCAGTCCCTGGAGCTGCGCCTCGGGCAGGTCGCGCAGGAGTCCGGCGTACTCGGCCTCCATGGCGGCCTTGGCCTTGCGGTCCGGGGCCTGGCTGTGGGTGTGCGCCAGAACGTCCACGGCGCGGAGCATCTCGCCGTTGCGGGCGTAGAGTTCGGCAAAGGACATGGCTGCGCGGGAGCGCACCTCAAAGGGCAGCTCCGTGTGCGCCGCCAGCCAAGCCCGGTGGTTTTCCACCAGATCCGGCCGGTTCAGCGCGTTCAGGGTCTTGATGTACAGCTCGTGCCAGGGCCAGGTGGTCAGGGCCGAACCGTCGGCAGCGGCCCGGCGGTCCAGGGCTGACTTGGCCTGGTAGAAGTGGCGGGACTGGAAGGCGCTGGCGGCCAGGCGGTCCAGGGCCTGCAGGCGCGCCTCCCGGGTCAGCTCGCGCTCCAGCAGCCGGGAGTAGAGCAGCTCGCTCTGGGGGTGGTTGCCAGCGGTCCAGAAGCCCTCGGCCTCCCTGCTCAGATCCTCGCTGGTCTGCTCCCGCAGGGCTTCCACCGGGGCTGCGCTGGGATCGGGCAGGCTCAGCTCCACGCAGCCTGCGGCCAGGAAGGACAGGAGGAGGGCCAGGGCGGCCAGGAGCTTGGCTGTGCAAGCGCGGACGCCGAGCAGGCGCAGTGTGCGTTTCATGTCTGTCTCCCCCGGCCTGGGTGCAAAAAATCCCGGCCCACGGAGGTCCGCAGGCCGGGATGAGGGTACTCACTCTTGCCCAGCAAGGCAAGCGCTCGCGGGCTGGCGCGCTATTTGACCTCGGTGTAGTCCGCGTCCACCACGTTGTCGTCGGCGGGCTTTGCGCCGGGCTTTGCGCCCTGCGGTCCGCCCTGCCCGCCGCAGGTTCCGCCCGCGCAGCCGCCCGCGCCAGCGGCGCCGCCAGCGCCTTCGCCCTGCTTCTGGGAGTACAGCTGTTCGGCCAGCTTGTGCGAGGCCTGGGTCAGCTCGTCCGCGCCAGCCTTGATGGCCTCGGCGTCATCGCTTTCCAGCAGCTTCTTCACGTTCTCGATCTTGGTCTCGATGTCGGCCTTGACCACGGGGTCGATGTTGTCGCCGATCTCGCGCAGGGACTTCTCGGTGTTGTAGACCAGGGAGTCGGCCTGGTTGCGGGCCTCGATCAAGGCCTGCTTCTTCTTGTCCTCTTCGGCGTGGGCCTCGGCGTCCTTGACCATGCGGTCGATGTCCGTCTCGGACAGGCCGCTACTGGCGGTGATGCGGATGGACTGCTCCTTGCCGCTGCCGGTGTCCTTGGCCGAGACGTTGACGATGCCGTTGGCGTCGATGTCGAAGGTGACCTCGATCTGCGGCACGCCGCGCGGCGCGGGCAGGATGCCGGTGAGCTCGAAGCGGCCCAGGGTCATGTTGTCCCCGGCCATGGGGCGCTCGCCCTGGAGCACGTGGATGGACACCGAGGGCTGGGAGTCGGCCGCGGTGGTGAAGACCTGGCTCTTGCGGGTGGGGATGGTGGTGTTGCGCTCAATGAGCTTGGTGAACACGCTGCCCATGGTCTCGATGCCGAGGGAGAGCGGGCTTACGTCGAGCAGCAGCACGTCCTTCACGTCACCGGCCAGGATGCCGCCCTGGATGGCCGCGCCCATGGCCACGACCTCGTCCGGGTTCACGGAACGGTTGGGCTCCTTGCCGAAGAACTCGCCCACTTTCTGCTGCACCAGGGGCATGCGGGTCATGCCGCCGACCAGCACAACTTCGTCGATGTCGCTGGCCGAGAGGTTGGCATCGGCCAGGGCCTTCTTGCAGGGGCCGATGGTGCGGTCCACCAGGTCCATGACCAGGGACTCAAGCTTGGCGCGGGAGAGCTTGACCATCATGTGCTTGGGGCCGTTCTGGTCGGCGGTGATGAAGGGCAAGTTGATCTCGGTCTCCATGGTGGTGGAGAGCTCCTGCTTGGCCTTCTCGGAGGCTTCCTTCAGGCGCTGCAAGGCCATGCGGTCCTTGGACAGGTCGATGCCGTTGTCGCGCTTGAACTCCTCCACGAGGAACTGGATGACCTTCTGGTCGAAGTCCTCGCCGCCCAGGAAGGTGTCGCCGTTGGTGGCGCGCACTTCCACGACGTTGTCGCCGACTTCGAGGATGGAGATGTCAAAGGTGCCGCCGCCCAGGTCGAACACGGCGATCTTCTCGTTCTTCTTGCGGTCCATGCCATAGGCCAGGGAGGCCGCGGTGGGCTCGTTGATGATGCGCTTGACCTCCAGCCCGGCGATCTTGCCCGCGTCCTTGGTGGCCTGGCGCTGGGAGTCGTTGAAGTAGGCGGGCACGGTGATGACGGCCTCGGTGACGGCCTCGCCCAGGTATATCTCGGCGTCCTTCTTGAGCTTTTGCAGGATGAAGGCGGAGACCTCGGGCGGGCTGTACTTTTTGCCGTTGATCTCGACCCAGGCGTCGTTGTTTTTGCCGGGCACGATCTTGTACGGGCAGTGCTCGCGCCACTTCTTGACCTCGGGCGCGTCGTACTGGCGGCCCATGAGGCGCTTGATGGCGGAGATGGTCTTCTCGGGGTTGGTCACGCTTTGGCGCTTGGCGATCTCGCCGATCAAGCGCTCCTTGTCCGTGAAGGCCACGATGGACGGGGTGGTGCGGCCGCCCTCGGGGCTGGTGATGCACTTGGGGTCTTTGCCTTCCATGACGTAGACGCAGGAGTTTGTGGTTCCCAGGTCGATGCCGATAATCTTGCCCATGCGATGAACCTCCGTGTGAGGAAGAGTGTTCTTTGGTTGAGGACTTAGTAAGTCCGCATTTTCCGTTGTAAAGACCGGGAGCTTACACTTCCGGCAGCTTGTTCACCAGGACCTTGGCCGGGCGGATGACGCGTCCCTTGAGCACGTAGCCGCTCTGGGCCACCTTGGCCACGCAGCCCGCTTCGTGTCCGGCCTCGCACACGGTGCCGATGGCCTCGTGCTTGGCCGGGTCAAAGGCCTCGCCGCAGGCGCCCACGCATTCCAGGCCGTGGCGCTTGAGCGTGTCCAGAAAGATCTTGCGGGTCATGTCCACGCCCATGACGATGTCTTTGCAGGCCTCGCTGCCGCGCGCGTGCTCGATGGCCAGAGTCAGGTTGTCCAGCACGGGCAGCAAGTCCGCCAGCACGGACTCGGTGGAGTAGCGGCGCAGCTCCTCGGTTTCGCGGTGGATGCGGCGCTTGAAGTTCTCGTTGTCGGCCAGGGCGCGCAGCTTGATGTCCTCGGCCTCGGCCATGACCGTGCACGTGGTGCAGACATGGGCCTTGCACAGGGCGGCGAGTTCCTCCTCGCTGATATCCACCTTGGGCTCTCCCTTGGGATCCGGGGCGCTGGCGTCCAGCTCCTGGTTTTGGTCCTTCTCGTCGATTTCCGGCATCATGGCTCCGTCGTGTGCGTGTTGCTCTGAACGTGCGAGGACGCCGGGCGGCTCAAACACAAGCTGTCCCGGCGTCGCGTCCTTGCAATGAGTAAGCATGGCCTGGGGGATGTCAACAGGCCGGGGTGCGGATTTGGCTTGGGCAATGGCGAAAAGATGGTGGGAGCTCAGACGAGGAACTGGCCGTTTTCGTAGATGGTGCGCCGCCCCTC
Source organism: uncultured Desulfocurvus sp. (assembly GCA_964390575.1). Lineage (GTDB taxonomy): Bacteria > Desulfobacterota > Desulfovibrionia > Desulfovibrionales > Desulfovibrionaceae > Humidesulfovibrio. The sequence continues at coordinate 7,224 of CAYMIP010000022.1, forward strand.
GGCCCCTTTGCCGCTGGGCCTGCTACTGGGGATGACGGCAGTGACGCGCTTGGCTTCCGTGTTCACCAGATCCCAGTGCATGGCCGAGGCATTGAAGCCGAGCGCGGCCTCCAGTTTTTGGGTGAGCTCGCTGGCCGGGCCGCTGAAGCTGGCGGCCGAGGCCCCGCCCAGGGCGATGTGGCAGTTGCCGGACTCCCCGCCGTAGTTCTCGTCCAAGAGCGTGTGGGCCATGAAGCGGTCGACCTTGGAGAAGCGCTTGTCCGTGAGCGAGAACTCGCCCACCCGCCGCGCCCCGCCGTCCGAGGCCAGCCGCCCGGCCAGGAACTGCTGCCCGCGCCCGGCCTCGGTGTTCACGGCCACGCCGTTGTGGAACTCCAGGCGCACGCCCTGCACAAGCCGCCCCCAGCGCAGGCAGGGCTGGTCCGCGAAGTACACGCCCTCCACGCTGCGCCAGTCCGGGGCCAGATACAGCTCAAAGCCCGGAATGTTGCGGCCCGTGACGCCCACGAAGCGGCGCTTGGCGCCGGGCGAGAGCTGCAAGTCCAGGCGCGCGCTCTCGATGTGCAGGCGCGAGATCTTGAGGCCGTCCAGCCAGGCGCCGATGGCGGCCAGCTCGCTCCTGGTGCGCTTCCACTCGGCCACGGGGTCGGGCGTGAGCAGCAGGCAGGCCCGGGCCAGGCGCTCGGCGTATTCGGGGAGTGGCATGCCGCTGGCCTCGGCCAGGGCTTGCGTGGGATACAGGCAGATGGTGGAGCCGAGGAGCCCCGCGCGGCGGCGGCGGTCCAGCACGCCGTTGGCCTGGATCTCGGTCAGCTCCCCTGCGGCGATGGTGCGCGGGTCGATGTGGCCCAGGTGGAGCAGGTCGCTTGGGGCCAGGATGGTGATGACGCCAGCGGTGGCGCGGTACAGCTCGTCCAGGCCGGGCTGGCTGAAGGTGAGCTGGCCGAAGCTGGAGTTGCCGAAGTGCTCGGCCTGCATGAAGCTCGTGGGCAGGGCCAGGGGCAGGGGGTGCAGGTGCGCGTGCAGGAGCGCGGCGTACACGGCCTCGGCCAGGGGCAGGGCGTCGACATCAAAGCGCAGGAGCACCAGCTCGCCATGCTTGAAGGGCACGCTTCGGGAGGTGCGGAGCGCCCAGAGGAGCACGTCGGCGTAGGAGGCGAGGTGGTCAGGGCTGTAGAGCGGCACGAAGTCCTCCGGGCGGGCGCAACGCAAGCCGCTGGACGCGCCTGCGCCTGCCACTGGCGCATCCCTGGCGCGTCCGCTGGCGCTGCCATTGGCGCTGGGCCGGGTCAGATTGTGGCCATCTGCACGCAGTTGCGCCCCAATTTCTTGGCCTGGTAGAGCGCCGAGTCGGCCTGCTGCAGCAGGTCTTCCGGAACGTACGGGTTGGCCGGAATCATGCTGGCCACGCCAAGGCTGACGGTGATGATGCCGGGGTCTGTTTCCTCGTGGGGCAGGGCCAGCGCCCAAATCTCCTGCTGGATGCGCCGGACCGTTTCCAGCGCGCCATCCAGGCTTGTGCTCGGCAAAAGCACCACGAATTCCTCGCCGCCATAGCGTGCCACAAGATGTCCCGAGCGGCGCTCCGCCCGGACCAGGGCCTGGGCCAGCGCCTTCAGGCAGACGTCCCCGGCCAGGTGCCCGTACTGGTCGTTGAAATGCTTGAAGTGGTCGACATCGAGCAGGATCAGCGACAGGGGCGCGTTTGAGCGTTTGGCGCGGTTCCATTCCTGGGTGAGCAGGTGGTCGAAGTTCCGGCGGTTGGCTATGCCGGTCAGCCCGTCCGTGTTGCTCAGGGCCTCCAGCCGGACGTTGATTTCCTCCAGCGCCTGGGTGCGTTCCGCGACCAGGGCTTCCAGCTCGCGGTTGCGTTCGTACAAGCCTCTGAGCGGGTAGACCTCGCCGTCCTGGACCAGGTGGTAGGGAATGGAGATGGTGCTGCTCACGATCTTCCAGTCCGCGCCCTCAAGGCGGAAGGTCAGGACCAGGCGGGCCGTCTCCTGGGACAGGATATTGTCGTTGAAGGGCAGGTGGATGTGGAAAAAGGCCGTGGCCATGACAACCTCGGCGCTGATGTCTTGCAGCGAGAGGTCCAGCAGGTCGATGCGGATGCGGCTGGGCACCTGCGAGAAGTCCTGCCGGGTGATCTTCACCCAGGCCTCCCGGTCCTTGACCAGGAAGTCGCCGCCGCCGGTGAAGCCGCTGAAATTGTCGCTGAAGTGCGCGGTCAGCTGGTCGTCGCGCGCGGCGTACAGCTCGATGTATTCATCGAACAGGGCGCGGATGAGCTGCTGGCGGTCTGGCGGCATGGGGTGGTCCTTCTGGGGCGCTGCACGAAACGCCGCGCTGAGGCAGTCCGCACAGGTCTGCGCGGCTCTCCGGGCGGGTTCGCTTGCTTATGCAGGCGCGGCCTCAGGGATGCTACACCATTCGACGGCGTTGGGCTAGGGGCGTGGGGGCGGGATTGTGCTGCGCGGGCATCTGCCCGCCGTTTGTGAAGAGCAGGGCGGGGGAGGTGCGCAGCGCCCAGAGGAGGCCCTCGGCGTAGGAGGTGAGGTGGGTGGGGGAGAGGAGGGGCACGTGAAATCCTCGCTGGGCGGGCACAACCTGAGAATTTTAGACGACCCCCTTATTGCTCAAAATACTTCTCCAGAGCACCAGAATATGGAAGTCCTATCATCGACCTCAAAACCTCGTGAACAAGCGTCTCCAATCTCCCGAACACATCCTTGTATTGGTTCTTATCTAAATGTCCGTCATGTACAAGACTTGAACGAATGCCATACAGACGCCCAATACCGATTGCCTCATTTACAACTTTATCGGGCCTCCCCACTATCTGCGATATCAGTTCTCGCAACGGTTTTATGTTGGATGTATTGTGCATGGGGTGTATTTCCAGAGAAGTCCATAGCATCATAAATTTCTCTTCACTCGGGTCATATTCAAGAGATCGTGTATAGAATCGAGACATTAGAGTAAATCTTTCTAAAAGATCACTATTTTTCGACACGCAAGCTCGTGCTTGTAATATCTCAGTCTCCAACCTAGTTGGATTAATCTCAATCTCTTCAGCTAAGCGGATGTAGGCAGAAATTGTCATCTTTGGCCCTATCAATGGCCCACGGTATATTTGCTCGAAAAAAAATGAGGCTGGTGAAGAACTGAAATTGTCGTGATTGTTTCATCTAAGAGTCTTTCGACTTTCCCAATGTCTACATCCTTAATTTGAGCCTTAATAACGAGATAATTTTCACCAGAAGGGAGATGCATTTTTTCTGAAGCGGCAATATGTCCACCTTTTCCGCTAACAATTACACGACTCACTTGATTTGGAATATCAAACTCGATAGGTCCTGACAATAATTCAATTGTTACTGGCTTTACAATAACTTTTTGAAATGGGAATTTTAGAGATCGGCAACGGAAAATTGCAACATAGTGGTAGAAGGCCATGCCTTACTCCGGCGTTTACACGTCATATCAAATTGTCAGCAATGGTTAATGTGTGTAACGACTAATGTGGAGACAAATGTAACATTAGAAGGGTGTGGGCGCGCCAACCGGCGCGCCCACACTCAACTCTTTTGCCTACTGCACCCTGCCGCCCCCGTCCACCTTCGCCACCTCCGTCACCTCGGCGTCAAACACCACCTTCCCGTCCTCGTCCTTGCGGCCAAACGCGATGCGGCCGCCCTGCACATCCACCACCACCTCCGCCCCATCCTCCAGCCTGCCGGAGATGATCTCCTTGGCCAGCGGGGTTTCCAGGTGCGTTTGCAGGTAGCGGCGCAGGGGCCGCGCGCCATAGATCGGGTCATAGGCCGCGCCAGCCATGAAGGCCTTGGCCGCGTCGGTGATCGTCAGGCCCATCTTGCGGTGCGCCAGGCGCGCGCGCAGGCTGCCAGCCAAGAGCTCGATGATGGCCATGAGCTGCTCCTGCAAGAGCGGCTTGAACAGCACGGTCTCGTCCACGCGGTTCAAAAACTCCGGCCTGAAGTGCGTGCGCAAAGCCTCCATGACTTGGCTCTCCACGCCCGGCGCAAAGGTGCCGTCCGGCCGGATGCCCGCCAGCATGTGCTGCGAGCCGATGTTCGAGGTCATGATGAGAATCGTGTTCTTGAAGTCCACGGTGCGGCCGTGGCTGTCCGTCAGCCGCCCGTCATCGAGGATTTGCAGCAGCGCGTTGAAGACATCCGGGTGGGCCTTCTCGATCTCGTCGAACAGGACCACGGAGTAGGGCTTGCGGCGCACGGCCTCGGTGAGCTGGCCGCCCTCGTCGTAGCCCACATAGCCCGGAGGCGCGCCGATGAGCCGACTTACTGCATGCTTCTCCATGTACTCGCTCATGTCCAGGCGCACCATGTTCTCCTCGGTGTCGAACAGCGCGCTGGCGAGCGTCTTGCACAGCTCGGTCTTGCCCACGCCCGTGGGGCCGAGGAACAAAAACGAGCCGATGGGCCGGCGCGGGTCCTTCAAACCGGCCCGGGCGCGCAGCACCGCGTCGGCCACGGCCTGCACGGCCTGTTCCTGGCCCACCACGCGCTCGTGCAGCTGCTCCGGCAGGCGCAGCAGCTTCTCGCGTTCGCCTTCCAAGAGGCGCGTCACCGGGATGCCGGTCCAGCGCGCGATGATGCCCGCGATGTCGTCCGGCCCGACCTCCTCTTTCAGCAGGCGCGGCTTGCCCTCGTCGCCGGGAGCATCTTCCGCCGGGGCGCTCTCCACCAGCCGCTTCTCCAGGCCGTGCAGCTTGGAATAGCGCAGCTCGGCCGCGCGGTTGTAGTCCAGGGCGCGCTCGGCCTCCTCGATCTCCAGTTTGGTCTGCTCGATGTCGGCCTTGATGCGCCGCACCACCTCAATGGCGCTCTTCTCGCGCTCCCACTGGCCCAGCAGCTCGGCCTGCTTGTCCTTCAGCCCGCCCAGCTCCTCCTCCAGCTTCTCCAGGCGGTCGCGGCTGGCGGCGTCGGTTTCGCGGCGCAAAGCCTCGCGCTCGATCTCCAGTTGCAGCACGCGGCGGTTGGTCTCGTCCAGGTCCGTGGGCAGGGAGTCGATGTCCGTGCGGATCATGGCCGCAGCCTCGTCGATCAAGTCAATGGCCTTGTCCGGCAGCTGGCGGTCGGTGATGTAGCGGCTGGAGAGGGTGGCCGCCTCCACGATGGCCGAGTCGCTGATGCGCACGCCGTGGTGCACCTCGAAGCGCTCCTTCAGCCCGCGCAGGATGGAGATGGTGTCCTCCAGGCTCGGCTCGTCCACCATCACCGGCTGGAAGCGGCGCTCCAGGGCCGGGTCTTTTTCGATGTACTTGCGGTACTCGTCTGTGGTGGTGGCGCCGATGCAGTGCAGCTCGCCGCGCGCCAGCATGGGTTTGAGCATGTTGCCCGCGTCCATGGCGCCTTCGGCCTTCCCTGCGCCCACGATGGTGTGCAGCTCGTCGATGAACAGGATGATGCGGCCTTCGGACTTCTGCACGTCCTTCAGCACGGCCTTCAGGCGCTCCTCGAACTCGCCCCGGTACTTGGCCCCGGCGATGAGCGCGCCCATGTCGAGCGCGAAGATGGTCTTGTCCTTCAGGCCCTCGGGCACGTCCTGCTTGACGATGCGCTGGGCCAGGCCTTCGGCGATGGCCGTCTTGCCCACGCCCGCCTCGCCGATGAGCACCGGGTTGTTCTTGGTGCGGCGCGAGAGGATGCGGATGACGCGGCGGATTTCGGCGTCGCGGCCGATGACCGGGTCGAGCTTGCCGCTCTTGGCCTCGTCCACCAGGTCGCGGCCGTACTTCTTGAGGGAATCGTAGGTGGCCTCGGGGTTGTCGCTGGTCACGCGCTGGTTGCCGCGCACCTCGGTGAGCGCGCTCAGCACCTTGTCGCGGGTGAGCCCGAACTGGCGGTTGACCTTGCCCGGCCCGGTGGAGGGCGATTCGTCGATGAGGGCCAGGAAGATATGCTCCACACTGACGAACTCGTCCTGCATGCGCCGGGCGGAGTCGTCGGCGCGCACGAGCACGGCGTTCACGGCCTGGGTCACGTGGACCTGGCCGGGCTGCGCGCCCGGGCCGGACACGGATGGCAGCCTGCCCAGCTCGGCAAGCGCGGCCTGGGCGTATGTCCCTGCGTCCAGGCCGCACTTGTTGATGATCTGCGGCACCAGCCCGCCATCCTGGGTGACCAGGGCCGAGAGCAGGTGCAGGGTGTCGATCTGCTGGTGGCCGTGGCGCACGGCCAGGTTCTGGGCCTCGGCCAGGGCGGCCTGGGATTTCTGGGTCAGTCTGCTCGGGTCCACGGCGTGTCCTCCCGCTGTTTCCGCCGGGCCGTAGCGCCCAGCGAGCTTGTATGGTCTGTCTGGGGTTAGAGGAGACGGCGGAGTTCGGTGAGCTCCTGCTCCAGGCGCTCCACGCGCTCCAGCAGGTCCACGATGATCGAGCCGCCGGCCAGGGAGATTTCCAGGTCCCGGCACAGGCGCATGAGCTTCTTGATGCGCAGCACGTCGCGGGCGCGGAACAGATACTCGTCGGCGCGGGTGTGCACCGGGTCGATCCAGCCCATGTCGAGCAGTTCGGCCACAGTGGCGGGCTCCACGCAGGTCAGCTCCACCAGCTGCGTCCAGGCGATGAGTTCCGAGCGGATGGGCAGGCTGTTTGGATCATTGACTTTGAGCGTCATGGGAGTCCCTCGTCGGTTCGAAAATAACGGTTCGGATCAGCCCCTGGGCGCGAAGCCGGAGGTCTTGGCCAGTTGCTCCCAGAGCTGGCGCTCCTCGGGCGTCAGCTCCTTGGGCGACTGGATCATGATGCGCACCATCTGGTCGCCGCGCCTGCCGGTGGCGCCCAGGCCCTTGCCGCGCACGCGCAGCTTGGCCCCGGAGCTGATGCCCGGCGGAATCTTCATCTCCACGGCCCCGTCCAGGGTGGGCACGCGGACGGTTGCGCCCAGCGCAGCCTCCCAGGGCGCCAGGCGCAGGTCAAAGATGACGTTGTCGTCCTTGACCTTGAACTCAGGATGCGGGGCCAGCTTGATCTTGAGGTACAGGTCCCCGGCCTCGCCGTTGCCCAGGCCCGGGCTGCCCTGGCCGGACAGGCGGATCTTCTGCCCGTCCTTGACGCCGGGCGGGATGTTGACCTTGAGGGTCTTGGTCTGGAGCGTCGGCCGTCCGTCCGGGCCGTGGACCTGCTCCTGCAGGCTTAAGGACTGCGGCCCCCCGGCATAGGCCTGCTCCAGGCCGATCTCGTAGCTGACCTCGGCGTCCTGGCCGCGCCGGGCGCGCGGGTGCTGCCCGCCCCCGAAACCGGCATGGCCGCCGAAGCCGCCGCGCGGGCCGCCCTGGCTTCCGCCGAACAGGGTCTCGAAGAAGTCGCTGAACCCGCCCGCGCCGAAACCGCCGCCCATCCCTCCGCCGGGGCCGCCGCCGGTGAACTGGAAGTGCATGTTCTCAAAGCCCGGCGGGGGCTGGAAGTTCTGGCCCTGCTGCCAGTTCGGGCCAAGGGTGTCGTAGAGCTTGCGCTTCTCCGGGTCCTTGAGCACCTCGTTGGCCTCGCCCATCTCCTTGAACTTGGCCTCGGCCTCTGGGTTTCCGGGGTTCAGGTCAGGGTGGTACTTGCGGGCCAGCTTTTTGAAGGCCTTGGAGATCTCGTCCTGGGTGGCCGTGCGCGGCACCCCGAGAATCTTGTAGTAGTCCTTGAATTCGACGCTCATGACGGGTTCTGCTCCTTGCGCGCCAGGGGGTGCGCTGTGCCGTTCCAGCTTGCTAAAATAATGTGTGCTTTCGGTAAGTCAAGGGAGTTTTCCACAGGCTGGCGCAAACCCGGCCAGGGGCGGGGAAGGCTACTGGAAGTGAAAGTCCTGCCGCGTGCCCTTGTACTCACAGTAGTAGCAGCGTTCGGGCTTCATGAACAGGCGCACCAGGACCAGGCCCGCCACGAATCCGCCCACATGCGCCCACCAGGCGATGCCCTGGGCCATGCCGCTCAACTCCTCGAACAGGCCGGACAGGATCTGGGTCAGGAACCAGAAGCCCAGAAACAGCCAGGCGGGCAGGCGCACGATGTAGGGGATGATGAGGATGGGGATGAAGGTCAGCACGCGGCCGCGCGGATAGAGCAGGACATACGCGCCCATGACCCCGGCCACAGCCCCGGAGGCCCCGATGATGGGCGCGGTGGTCGTGCTGTTGAAGAACAGGTGCAGGGCCAGGGCGGACAACCCGCAGAGCAGGTAGAAGCCCAGGAACCGGCCCGGCCCCATGACGTCCTCGATGTTGTCCGCGAAGATCCAGAGCATCCACATGTTCATGAGCAGGTGCCACCAGCCCCCGTGCAGGAACATGTAGGTGAAGAAGGGCAGCACGCCCATGGCCGGGAAGCCCGCGAAGGCGGCCCAGTCCGGGAACATGTAGCGCGCGGGCACAACCCCGAACAGGGTGTAGAGGTGCTCCTGGGCGCGCGGGTCCAGCCCGCCTTGGTACAGGTGCATGGCCACGTTGGCCAGGATGACGAGGATGACGGCATAGGGCGTGTGCACGCGCGGGATGTCGTCGCGCAGGGGGATCACGCTTCGTCCTCCTCCCAGTCATAGGCGTCGACATCGGCCTCGTCTTCGGGCAGGTCCACCGGTTCGCTGGCCACAGCGTCCAGCAGTCCGGCCAGCCGCGCCTCGAAGCGCGTCGTGCGCTCCCGGCGCAAGGCCGCCAGGGCGTCCAGAAGCCCCCTGGCCCGCGTGGCCAGGGCGTCCAGCCCGCCGTCGTTGTCCACCACCAGATCGCAGGCGGCCAGCTTGCGCTCCGCAGGCCACTGCCAGGAATCGAAGACCGCCAGCACCTCGGGCGCAAGCCCCCGGCTCTCGCGCATGACGCCCTGGCGTCGGTCCTCCGGGCAGCGCACCCCGACCAGGACGTCGGCCAGACGGTTTGGGCCTGAGCGCCCGCCCGCCTCCAGGAACAGCGGAATCTCGGCCACGGCCAGGGGCAGGGCCGCGTGGGTGGTCCAGAACTCCTTGAGCGCGTGCTCCACAAGGGGATGGATGATCTCCTCCAGCTCGCGGCGCAAGGAGGGCTTGTCCAGCAGCAGGGCCAGGAGACGGGGCCGGTCCACTGCGCCGGCGGCGTCCAGGGTGTCGCGGCCGAAGCTCCGGGCGATGAGGGCCGCGCCGTCGCTGCCTGGGGCGTAGAGTTCGGCCACGCAGGCATCGGCGCTGAAGGCGGGCGGGGCCTCGGGCGCAGCCGCCAGGGCGCGCAGCAAGGCGGACTTGCCGCTGCCGGGCAGGCCCGTGAGCACCACCCGCTGGCAGTCGGCCGCCAGGGCGCGCAGCAGGGCCAGGAAATCCTCGGGCGGGTCGCTGCGCAGGTCCAGCACCTGGCCGGACTCCGGGTGGCGCAGCACCAGGCGGAAGGCGTGCAGCATCTGCCGGGGCGCGAGTCCGGCCAGCTGGCCGGGCTGGGCCAGCCAGCGCGCATTCTGTGCCGGGCCGTAGACCGGGTCGCCCAGGAGGGGGTGGCCGATGTGCGCCAGATGCACGCGGATCTGGTGCGTGCGGCCCGTGTGCAGCCGCACGGCCACGAGGCTGGCGCGGCCCAGGCGGTCGGTCCACAGCCGGCGCCAGGAGGTGCGCGCCTCGCGCCCGCCCTTTTGCAGCACGGCCATCTTGGTGCGGATGCTGGGGTGGCGGCCCATGGGCAGGGTGATCTCGTCCGCGTTCTGGTCGCCCTGGGCGGACTGCGGGCGGCCGTGCACCACGGCGAGATACGTCTTGCTCACGCGGCGCGCGGCAAAGGCGGCGGAAACGGCCAGGCGCGTGCCCTCGTTCAGGGCCACGGCGATGAGGCCCGTGGTGTCCCTGTCCAGCCGGTGCACGATGCCCGGCCGCTCGCCCGCCATGCCGGAGATTTCGGGCGCCAGCTCGGGGAAGTGGTGCAGCAGGCGGTTGACCAGGGTGCCGTCGGGCTGGGTGGGCGCGGGGTGCGTGGTCAGTCCGGCGGGCTTGTCGATGACCACGAGGTCGTGGTCGCGGTGGACTACCGTGAGGCGGCCGTCCTCGGCCTGGGGGGCGTCCAGGGAGGTCAGGACCGGGGTGGTGAGGGTCAGCCGCTCGTCGCCCTCCAGGCGCTGGCCGGGTTTGCGGCAGGTTGTGCCGCCAATGGCGGCGTGCCCGGCCTGGATCCATTCCTTGACCCGCTCGCGGGAGGCCCCGGCGCTGGCCATCTCGCGTGCCCAGAACTGGTCCAGGCGTGTTCCGGTGTCTTGCGGGGTGACGGTGCGCTCGTGGTGCAGGGTGTCTTGGGTGTCATGCATATGCGTCTGTATAGCCCGGCCAGGGCAAAAGCACAAATCGCGCCTGGCCCTCTCCCGGCCAATCCCCTGTCAACCTCCTGCCCGGCCCCGGCTTGACCCTCCGGGGAGCGCGTCGTACAAGGCGGGCGCAACGACCTTGCACCACTGGCCCTGCACCACTGGCCCGGCACCATTGGCCTGGCAACCTCGCGAGCGCACATGGCCCCACGAACCATCGGACTCATCCTGACCTTCAACGGCGAACGCCTGCTGGCGCGTTGCCTGGCGTCCCTGGCCTTTTGCGACGAGGTCATGGTGGTGGACTCGCTGAGCACGGACGCTACTTGCGACATCGCCCGCGCCGCCGGGGCGCAGGTGCTGGAGCGCCGCTGGGAGGGGCCGGGGCCGCAGTTCCGCTTTGCGCTGGAACACATCCGGGCCATGCAGCCAGGGGTGGACTGGGTGCTGAGCCTGGACCAGGACGAGTACCTGACGGATGAGCTGGCCGCGAACATCCGCCTTGCCGTGGCCGAGAACCGCGACCTCGCGGGCTACTGGATTCCTCGCTCATCCTTTTATTTCGACCGCTTCATGCGCCACAGCGGCTGGTACCCGGACCGCCTGCTGCGCCTGTTCCGGCCCACGGGCATGGACGTCCACGTGAGCGGCGCGCACTACAGCTTCCGCCCCCAGGGCGACACCGGCAGGCTGGACGGCGACATCATCCACTACCCCTACCGCAACTTCCGCGAGCACCTGGACAAAATCAACTCCTACGCCCAGCAGGGCGCGGAGGACCTCAAGGCCAAGGGCCGGCCCGGCGGCGTGCTGGCCGGCGTCCTTCACGGGCTGGGGCGCTTCGCCAAGCTGTACCTGCTCAAGCTGGGCCTGCTGGATGGCCGCGCCGGGTTCATCAACGCCGCGCACGGCGCGTTCTACGCCTTCCTCAAGCATGTGCGCGCGTGTGAGCGCGAGGACTGGGGACCGAAGCCTTGAGCATCGCCGTGGCCGTGAGCGGCGGCGGCGACAGCCTGGCCTCCCTGCTGGCCCTGCGGGGTGCGGGCCACGAAGTCCTGGCCCTGCACGGGCTCTTTCTGCCCCAGCCAGACGAAACCGCGGCCAAGGGCCTGGCCGAGGCCTGCGCGCGCCTCGGCGTGCCCCTGCATCTGCTGGACCTGCGCGCGGAGTTCGAGCGCCTGGTGGCTGCGCCCTTTGCCAGCGAGTATCTGGCGGGCCGCACGCCCAACCCCTGCGCGCGCTGCAACGCGGCCATGAAGTTCGGCCTGCTGCTGGACCGCGCCCTGGACCTGGGCGCGGATGCCCTGGCCACCGGACATTTTGCGCAAAGCGGCCCGCACCCGGCCTATGGCTGGGCCCTCGCGCGCGGGGCGGACCCGGTGAAGGACCAGAGCTATTTCCTGTCCCTGACGCCGCAGGAGCGCCTCCGGCGCGCGCTGTTTCCGCTGGCCCTGCTGCGCAAGGCCGAGGTCCGCGCGGACCTGGACGCGCGCGGGATCGCTGTGCCCCTGCCCGTGGAGAGCCAGGAGGTCTGCTTCGTGCCTGGCGACGACTACCGCGCCTTTCTGGCCGGGCGCTGTGCCGAATTGCCGGGCGGCGGGCCAGCCGAACTGCCCGACGGCACCGTGGTGGGCGCGCACCAGGGCCTCTGGCGCAGCACCATCGGCCAGCGCCGGGGCCTGGGCATCAGCTATGGCGAGCCGCTGTACGTGCTGGACAAGGACATGGAGCGCAACGTGCTGGTGGTGGCCCCTCTCGCGGCGCTCATGGCGGACGGGTTCGCGGCGGGCGAGGTGAACCTGCTGGTGGACCCGGCCCTGTGGCCCGAGTCCGTGCTGGTGCAGACGCGCTACCGCGAGGCGGCCAAGCCCGCCCGGGTGGAGCTTACCGGCGGCGCAGCGCTGCGCGTGCGCTTCAATGAGCCCGAGCTGCGGCCCGCGCCGGGGCAGGTGGCCGCAGTGTACGACTCCGGCGGCGTGGTGCTGGCTGGCGCGGTGGTCTCAGGCTAGTCCCGCTGCTACCACCACATCCCGCCCCAGCCCCAGCCTCCGCCCCCGCCTACGCCCACGCCCACGCCCAGGCCCTGGAACGTTTCGCGCTCCCGTTCGCTCTGCTCGATCCGGTCCTTGTTCAGGGCGTCCCGCAGGCTGCGGATGGCTTCCTTGGCCGGTACCTCGGGGTGGTTGCGCAGGCGTGTGATCTCCTCCTGCACGAATTTCTGCCGTGCGTGCTTGCCCGGCAAGCGGAAGGTTGTGAGCAGGTCCAGCCCGGCCTCGCGCTCGCCCTTGCCAAGGCGCGACAGGCCCAGGTAGAAGATCGCGTCGGGCTCGCTGGGGGCAATCTCCAGGACGTTCAGGAAGCTGGCCTCGGCCTGGGCGTAGTCCGGCATGGCGAAGTAGGCCATGCCGATGCGTTGGCGCAGGGCAACGGAGCCCGGCTCCTTGGCCAGGGCCTCGCGGTACAGGGCCAGGGCCTGAGCGTGGTCGCCCTGGGCCAGGGCCTGATCGCCGGGCCTGGTTGTGGCGCAGGCCGAGGCCAGGACGGCTGAGAGCAGCAGAAGAACAAGGGCGATGGTGCGCATGGGGCCTCCTCGCAGGTTCAGAGCATACTCGCACAGTGGCGGAAAGAATCAAGGGCAACGGTTTCCTGCGCGTGGCGATTGTGCGGGTCCACGCCTGGTTGCCCGCTGGACCGGGTTTGGTCAACGCTGGAGTGGCGGCGCGCTCGTTTCAGCGCGACATCCCCCCCCCGGACATGTCGCGCTCCAGCTCGTCCTGCTCGCGCCTGCCCGCCTCCAGGGCCTTCAGGATGTCTGCAATGACCTCCTTGGCCGGGGCCTCCGGGTGCTTGCGCAGGCGCATGGCCTCCTCCTGCACGAACTTCTGCTGATAGAATTTGCCCGGCCAGCGGAAGGTCGTGAGCAGGTCCAGCCCGGCCTCGCGCTCGCCCTTGCCAATGCGCGACAGGCCCAGGTACAACAGGCTCACCGCCTCGCCGGGCGAGCGGGCCTGGACCTCCATGAGGCTCTGCTCGGCCTGGGCATATTGCTTCAGGTCGAAATGGGCCAGGCCGATGCGCCTGTGCAGGAGCCAGGAGTCCGGCTCCTTGGCCAGTTGCTGCTTGTAGCGCGTGATGGCCTGCTCCTGGTCCGCGTCGGACAGGATCACGTTTACGCCCGCAACGCAGCCCGAGAGCAGGAGCGCTGACCAGACACAGAGGAGAGCGGCGAAGGTGCGCATACGGCCTCCTTGAATGAGGATTTCAGGCAGTATGGCCCGTGCGCCGGAAATATTCCACGAAAAGATTGGGGTCATGCAGAAATTTCATGTGTCAACGCTTGGTTGCAAGATCAACCAGTACGAGTCCGAGGCGCTGACCGAGGCCTGGCGCGCGGGCGGCCTGGCCGAGGCCGAGGCCCCGGAGGACGCCCAGGTCCTGCTTGTGAATTCCTGCGCCGTCACCAGCCGGGCCGTGCGCGGTCTGCGCGCCCTGCTGCGCCGCCTGCGTCAGCAGAACCCCGGCGCGCATATGGTGGTCACGGGCTGCGCGGCCCAGGTGCTCGGCGAGGAGCTTTTGGCCATGCCCGAGGTGGATGAGGTGGTGTCCCAGGCCCGCAAGGCCGAACTCCTGTCCGGACCCTTCGGCCCCTTCGGCCCCTTCGGACCCTTCGGTCCCTTCGGGACTTCCAAGGGTGGATCGACGCAGCCTAACGCTTCGGCTCATCCCTTCCCGCCTTTCGAGATCGGCGCCTTCCGCCGGGCCAGGGCCGTGGTCAAGGTGCAGGACGGCTGCTCGCACGGCTGCACCTACTGCATCGTGCCCCTGACCCGGGGCCAGAGCGTCAGCCGCGACCCTGGCGAGGTTTTGTCTGAGATGCGCCGCCTGCTGGCCGCCGGGCACCGCGAGCTGGTGCTCTCCGGCGTGAACCTGCGGCAGTATGGCTTTGCTCTGGCCGAGTCCGCAACACAAATGGACTTTTGGGATCTGCTGGCCCACGTGGAGCGCGAGCTGGCCCCGGAATGGGCGGGCCGGGCGCGCCTGCGCCTGAGCTCCGTGGAGCCGGGCCAGCTGGACGCCAAGGCCCTGGACGTGCTGGGCGCGTCACGGCTGGTGGCCCCGCACCTGCACCTGTCCCTGCAAAGCGGCGACCGGCAGGTGCTGAGGCGCATGGGGCGCGGGCACTACCGGCCGGAGCAGGTGCTGGAGTTTCTGGCCGGGCTCCGGCAGATCTGGCCGCGCCTGGGCCTGGGCGCGGACCTGCTGACCGGCTTTCCCGGCGAGACCGAAGCCCAGTTCGAGGCCAGCTACAGCTATTGCCGCGAGCTGCCCCTGACCTATGCCCACGTGTTCCCGTACTCGGCCCGGCCCGGCACCCCGGCGGCCGAGTGGCCCGACGCCCTGCCCAAGGCCGAGCGCACCGCGCGCGCGGCCCGGCTGCGCGGCCTGGCCGAGTCCAGGAAGCGCGCCTTTGCCAGGGCCCTGGCCGTCCTGCCGCAGCTCACCGTGCTCCTGGAAAAGGATCCCCCAAAAGACGGCGAGGGCCACGGCGTGTGCGAGTATTATGCGCCCTGCGTGGTGCGCGGCCAGGATTTCGCACCCGGCAGCCTCGTGGCCATGCGGCCCGAGGGCGTGGAGAACGGCAAGGTCGTGGGCCAGTTGCTGAGCCGGGAGAACGCGTGAGCACCCCGCGCGAGCCCCAGCCGGGCAAGCTGGTGCTCTCGGTGCTGGCCGCCGCCGACTGGTGGGAGATCTCCTGGCCGGACTATCGCGCCGAGCTCGTGGGGCGCTACGGCCCTGTGGACTACGAGACGCCGCCTGTGCCCTTTGGGCACACCGCGTACTATGATTCGGAACTGGGCGCGCCGCTCTTCCGGCGCCTCCTGGGCTTTGCGCGGCTGGCGCCCCTGGACGCCCTGGTGGCCGTGAAGCTGGCCACCAACGCCGACGAGCGTGACCACGCCCGGCCCGACGGCACCCGCCGGGTGAACCTGGATCCCGGCCTGATCACCCTGGAGCGGCTGGTCCTGGCCTCGGGCAAGAATTTCACGCACCGCGTCTACCTGGGGCGCGGCATCTGGGCCGACCTGACGCTCATCTACAACAAGAAAACGGGCTGGGTCGTGCTGCCCTGGACCTTTCCCGATTATGCCACGGAAGATATGAAACGGCGCTTGACGGAACTGCGCGCGCTGTACAAAACAACCGTTGAGACTGCGGCCCTGGCCGCACCCGAAGGAGCACCCGAATGCCCGTAAGCATGACCGGTTTTGGCCGGTTCGAGACCATCGCCGAAGACTTCAGCCACGTCTGGGAAATCAGGAGCGTCAACAACCGCTTTCTGGACATGAAGTGGCGCATGCCCTCTGTGCTGCGCAGCCTGGAGACGCGTTTTGAGAAGATCCTGCGCAAGAACGCCGCGCGCGGCCGCGTGGACGTGTCCTTGAGCGTGGAGACGCGCTCGGCGGCGCTTTTGGGCGTCAGCCTGAACAGCGTCCAGGCCGAGGCCATGTTCGACCAGTTGCGGGCCCTGGCCAAGGCCCAGGGCGTGCCTTTCGTGCCGGACATGAACCGTCTTTTGTCCGCCTCGCACCTCTGGCGCGACGACTCCGCCGAGCCGGACCCCGGCCTGGCCGCCAGCCTGGAGCAGGGCCTGGCCAAGGCCCTGGCCGACTGGAACAACTCGCGCCGCGTGGAGGGCCAGGAGCTGGCGCGCGACCTCAAGGCCCGTTTCGCGCGGCTGCGTGAACTGGTCGCCCTGGTGGCCGCGCGCGTGCCCGTGGTTTTGCAGGACAAGCAGGCCGCCACGGCCGAGCGCCTGACGGCCCTGGTGGCCCAGGCGGGCATGACCTTCACCGAGGAGCGCCTGGCCCAGGAAGTGGCCATTCTGGCCGACCGCCTGGACGTGAGCGAGGAGATCACCCGGCTGGCCGCGCACCTGGACCGCCTGGACGAGGCCGTGGCTGCGGAGGGCGAGGCCGGCAAGCGCCTGGACTTCCTCATCCAGGAGGCCTTCCGCGAGATCAATACCTGCGGCACCAAGGCCCAGGATGTGGAGGTCAGCCGCCTGATCGTGGACTGCAAGGTGGAGCTGGAAAAGAGCCGCGAACAGGTGCAGAACCTGGAGTAGGTGGGTGATGGAAAAGATCCCGCAGAGGCAGCGCCAGCGGCTGGTGAGCCTGGGTTTCGGCAACTTTGTGGTTGCCGCCCGGGTTGTCGCCATTGTGGACCCGGCATCCGCGCCCATGCGCAGATTACGTGAAGATGCAAGACAGGAGAACCGGCTCATCGACGCCACCCAGGGGCGCAAGACGCGCGCCATCGTTGTCACGGACTCCAACCACGTCATCCTTTCGGCCATCCAGGCCGAGACAATCGGCCAGCGCTTCCAGGCCGAGGAAGCAGGCAGCAGGCGCGAGGAGGAGTAGCAGCCCGTGAACAGCGACAGCATCAATGAGACCCGCCGCCTGGGCCTGTGCCTGGTCATCTCCGCGCCCTCCGGCGCGGGCAAGAGCACCCTGGTGGAGCGCCTGCGCGCGGAGTTCCCGCACTTCGCCTACTCCGTGTCCTGCACCACCCGCGGCCCACGAACGGGCGAAGAGGACGGGGTGCACTACCATTTCCTCAGCCGCGAGGAGTTTGTGGCCCGCCGCGAGGCCGGACGCTTCGCCGAGTGGGCCGAGGTCCACGGCAACCTCTACGGCACGCCCAGGGCCCCGGTGGAGGAGCACCTTCGCGCAGGGCGCGACGTGCTCTTTGACATCGACGTGCAGGGCGCGCTGCAGGTGAAGAACGTGTTCCCGCAGGGGCTGTTCGTGTTCATCCTGCCGCCCTCGCGGGAGGAACTGGAGCGCCGTCTGCGCGGGCGCGGCACGGACTCCGAGGAGACCATCGCCCGCCGCCTGGGCAACGCCCTGGGCGAGCTGCGCCAGGCCGGGCAGTTCGACTCCCTCATCGTCAACGACGACCTGGACACAGCAGCCGACGAGCTGCGCGCCGTGTACGTGGCCGGGCGCGCCCGCACCAGCAACCGGCCGGGCCTGCTGGACGCGCTGCTGGCGCAGTGGGGGGCGTGATGGCCGAGCGTGACCCGCAGCTCGTTGTCGCTCTCGACTTCCAGACCGGGCGCAGAGCCTTGCTGATGGCGAATCGCCTGCGGGGGGTCGTGCCCTGGGTCAAGGTCGGTCTGGAACTCTATGTCGCTGAAGGCCCGCGAATCGTGCGCGATCTGAAAGCCAAGGGCTTCCGCGTGTTCCTGGACCTCAAGTTCCTGGACATCCCCAACACCGTGCGCGGGGCCGTGCGCTCGGCGGTCAAATCCGGGGCGGACATGCTGAACATCCACGCCATGGGCGGCACGGACATGGCCCGCGTGGCTGTCCAGGCCCGCGACGAGGCCTTCCTCGAATATGGGGGCGAGTTGGGCCTGACCAGCAAGCCGCTGCTCCTGGCCGTGACCGTGCTGACCAGCATGATGGACCCTGCGCTGCCCATCCTGAACGGCCGCGAACCAGCCAGCGTGGTGCTGGAGCTGGCCAAAGCCTCTTGCGAGGCCGGGCTGGACGGGGTGGTCTGCTCCGGCCAGGAGGCGGCCAGCATCAAGGCCGCCTGCGGGCCTGCGTTCTTGTGCCTCACGCCGGGCATCCGCCTTCCGGATACCAATGCCCCACAAGACGACCAGCGCCGCGTCATGACCCCGGAGGCCGCCGTGGCCGCAGGTTCGGACTTCCTGGTGCTGGGTCGGCCCATCACCCGCGCTGCTGATCCAGCCGCCGTTGCCCGCGATATCCTGCATCGCATGGGCTGTCGCATGGCCCAGGCGTCCCGCGTGCGGAAATAACGGCCCGTCATGCCCTGCAACTGGAAGCTTTTGTCCGACGCGCCCGTGCCAGCAAGCATCGGCGCCCTGGCCGAGGACCTGGGCATCACCCGGGTCATCGCCGAGGTGCTCTGGCGGCGCGGCTTCACCTCAAGCCAGGACATGGACCGCTTCCTCTCGCCCGGCCTGCGGCATTTGGCCAGCCCGGACAGCATCCCCGGCCTGACCGACGCGGCCAATGTGCTGGCGCGGGAGCTTACGCGCGGGGCGCAGTTCTGCGTCTGGGGCGACTACGATGTGGACGGCATCACGGCCACGGCCCTGGTCAAGGATTTCCTGGCCCAGCGCCTGGGGCCGGAGGTTGCCCCGTTGGACAATTCCGGGCAGGTGCGCCACTTTCTGCCCAACCGCAAGGAGCACGGCTACGGCCTGAACGTGGCGGGCATCGAGCGCCTGGCTGCCGAGGGCGTGACCCTGCTCTTGACCGTGGACTGCGGCATCAGCGCCGTGGCCGAGGTGGCGCGGGCAGGCGAGCTGGGGATGACCGTGGTCATCAGCGACCACCACCTGCCGCCGGGCGAGCTGCCAGCGGCTGCGGCCATCTGCGACCCGCAGCTGTGCCTGGGCCAGTCCTGCGGCGGGGCATGCACGGGCATGTGCGGGCTGGCGGGCGTGGGCGTGGCCTTCATGCTCATGGCCAGCCTGAACCGCCTGCTGCCCGGCGAGGCCGTGGACATGCGCCAGTTCCTGGACCTCGTGGCCCTGGGCACCGTGGCCGACGTGGTGGACCTGAAGGGCCAGAACCGCATCCTGGTCAAGAACGGGCTTTTGCTCATCAAGGAGGCCGCGCGGCCGGGCATCGCGTCGCTGAAAGTGTACAGCGGGTTTGACCGTTTGGCCGAGCTGGGGGCCGGGCAGATCGGCTTTGGGCTGGCCCCGCGCATCAACGCCGCCGGGCGCATGGCTGACCCGCAGATTGCGCTGGACCTGCTGCTGGCCCCGGACATGGACACGGCCAACCCGCTGGCGTCCAAGCTCGACGGGCTGAACGCCAAGCGCCGCAGCCAGGAGCAGGAGATTTTGGAGCAGGCGCTCGCGCAGGCCGAGGAGCAGAAGGAGCGCCTGGGGCTGGTGCTGGCGGGCGAGGACTGGCACGCCGGGGTCATCGGCATTGTGGCCTCGCGCGTGGTGGAGCGCTATTACAAGCCGGTGCTCATGCTCTGCCGCGAGGGCGGCGAGGCGAATGATACGACGGGCAGCACCAAGGGCGGCGCGCACTGGAAGGGCTCGGGCCGCAGCGTGGCGGAGTTCGACCTGCACGAGGGCCTAAGCGGCCTGGCGCATCTGTTCCTGGGTTTTGGCGGGCACAAGCAGGCGGCCGGGCTGTCCATGCCGCTGGAGAATCTGGAGGCCCTGCGCGAGGGGTTCCACCTGGCTGTGGAGGCGGCGCTTGGCCCGGTGCCGCTCAAGCCCTCGCTGAAGCTGGACCGCGAGCTGGCCTTTGGCGACATCACGTTCACGCTTCTGAAAGAGCTGGAGATGTTGCAGCCCTTTGGCATGGGCAACCCGGAGCCGCTGTTCGTCTCGCCGCCGGTGCAGGTGCGCAGCTACCGGGTCTTTGGCAAGGACCACGTGAAGCTTGGGCTGGCGGAGCAGGGCACGGACGAGAGCAGGGGCGGGCGGCCAGGGGTTCTCCTGCCCGCCAAGGCCTGGCGCAAGGCCAGAGAGCTGACCCGCGAGGTGCAGGGCACGCTGATGCGCTTTGCCTTTACGCCGAGGATTGATCGATTTGACGGGGTGCCGAAGATTGAGTTGCAGGTGAAGGACTGGGATGGGTGAGAGAGGTTGGTTATGTTTTGATGGCGAACAATAATGGAGATCGTTGTGGCAGAATCACTCGCGGTCACAGTTTCTGTTCTTGCGCTATTCGTGTCGGCTATGACGGCGTGGTTGACGTTGTTCCGTCGTGGCACGGTCAAGATGACGCAACCTACGGTCATATTTTTCGGTCCAGATTCTCCGCGTTCGAAGGCTGATATGTCGTTGCCAAAAGTCTTCTTGCGTACTTTGCTCTTTTCTACATCAAAGCGTGGCCGTGTCATCGAAAGCATGCATGTGGCACTCTCGCGGAATGAAACCCACCAAAACTTCAGTATTTGGGTCTACGGAGACGAGAAGCTTGTCAGGGGGAGTGGGTTGTTTGTTGGTGAATCCGGTGTTGCGGCAAACCACCACTTTCTCACTCCCAAGGATGGGTGCTCTTTTCGCTTTATCGAGGGGCACTACCAAGTTGATGTCTTCGCGCGTTTGTTAGGTGATCGAGAGCAAACCCTCCTGTTCTCTCAATCCTTAGAGATTACACGGAACATCTCTACATTATTGGAAGAACCTGGAGCTGGCTTATGTTTCGACTGGGGGCCAGACTGTGGACGCTATATCCCGCATGTTGAGGAGCGGCCCTCATATCCATCCCCAAGCATGATTGTCTAGGTTCACCGCAAAGATAAACGGCCCCGGAGCTTCCGCTCTGGGGCCTTCCTTATCCTCTCGCCAGAGCCGAAGCCCTAAAACTTCTCGAAACCGCTCTCGTCCTCGCGCTCCGCGTCCGCACCAGCCTTGGCCGGGGCAGCCTCGAGCGCCAGCGGCTTGCCGCGCTGCACCGTGTCGCTGCCGAGCTTGAAGAACTGCATCACCTGCGTCAGCCGCTGCGCCTGGCTCGACAGCTCCTCGCTCGTGCTGGCCGTCTCCTCCGAGGCCGAGGCGTTCTGCTGGATCACCTGGTCCAGCTGCTGGATGGCCTTGTTCATCTGGTCCGCGCCCGTGCTCTGCTCGCGGCTGGCCGAGCTGATCTCCTGCACCAGTTCGCTGGTGCGCTCGATGTCCGGCACGATGTGCGCCAGCATGGCCCCGGCCCTCTCGGCCACGGCCAGGCTGTCTGTGGAGAGCTTCCCGATCTCGCCCGCCGCCGCGCCGCTGCGCTCGGCCAGCTTGCGCACCTCCGCCGCCACCACGGCAAAGCCCTTGCCGTGCTCGCCCGCGCGCGCCGCCTCGATGGCCGCGTTCAGCGCCAGCAGGTTCGTCTGCCGGGCGATCTCCTCAATGAACCCGATCTTGTCCACGATCTGGCGCATGGCCTGCACGGTCTGGTCCACGGCCGCGCCGCCCTCGCGCGCGTCCCCGGCGTTCTTCTTGGCCAGGGACTCGGTCTGCTGGGCGTTGTCCGCAGTCTGGCGGATGTTTGCGGCCATCTGCTCCACGCTGGAGGAGATCTCCTCCACGCTGGCGGCCTGCTCCGTGGCCCCCTGCGACAGGGACTCGCTGGAGGCCGAGAGCTCCTCTGACCCGGAGGCCACGGCCTCGGCCGAGGCGTTGACCTGAATGACCACCGAGCGCAGCCGCCCGGCCATGTTCGTCAGGGCCGCCGCCAGCGCGCCGATCTCGTCCTTCTGGTCCACGTCGATGCGCGCCGCGAGGTTGCCCTCGGCCAGCTCCTTGGCGAAGACTAGGCCCTTGTGCACCGGGCCGGTGATGGCGCGGGTGATGAGCACGGCGGCCAGGGCGCCCAGCAGGATGGCCAGGGCCGCGCCACCGGCCAGCATGGTCCGCGCCAGGGCGATCTCGCCGTACATCTTGGCTTTCTGGCTGTCGCGCGCGGTCTCGCAGATCTTCTGCATGTCGCGCGCGGTGCTGATGAGCTGGCTGTCCATGTCCTTCTGGCGCGCGCTGGCCTGGGCGTATTCCCCCAGGTATTTCATGTACGCGGCGGTCTCGGCCAGGATCTTCTCGGCCTGGGCGATGTTCTCCTGCTTCTTGAGGCGCGCCTTGACCCCCTGGGCCATGGTGGCGATGGCCTGGCCGATCTCCTGCGCCTTCTGGGCATGGGCCGGGTCGCCGGTCTGGATGAAGTACATGACCGTGAGGCGCGTGAAGATGATCTGGGCCTCGAGCTTGCTGGCGTCGTTGGCATTGGCGAACCGGGCCTCCACCGCTGCTCCGCCCGTCTTGGCGCGGACTTCGCGGATCATCTCGGCGCTCTGGTCAGCATTCAGGGCCTGGGCCTCCTTGGTGGCGCGCAGCGCGGCCTCGCCCATGGCCTTCTGGATCCTCATGCGCGTGAGTTCGCTCTCCACATAGCCCTTGAAGGCCGCATCATACCCCTGCGTGGCCTTGATCACCTGGTCCATCTGCTCGCGGTTGGCCGGATCCTTGAACAGATCCTTGTAGGTCTTGGCCTTGGCCTGGATGCCCGCAACGTTTTTGCCCACTTCCTCGACGCTCTTCTGGTCGCGCCGGATCTGGAAGTTTTTCTCGTGCCGCCTGCTTTCCAGCACCATCTTGATGATCTCGGTCATGGCGTCGGCCTTGTCCACGCGGTCCAGGGTGGACGAGAAGCCCTGCCAGGCGAGCGCGGCCAGCAGCGCGGTCAGCACGAGCACGGCGGCATAGCCTAGCCCCAGTTTCATGGACAGGCGGAGATTCTTCATGAGGTCACCTCGTCACGGCAACGGGTTTGGGATGATTCCCCCGACATAGCAGAGCGTATGGCATTTCGCAACGCCAGGAGAGTGCGTTGCGCTGTTCTCATCGGCCTGCGCCAAATAATCTGTAGGGCAGTGTGCCCGGCGCAGCAAATCTTCCCTTGACGGAGCCTGCGCTGGTGCGTAGAAACGCTGCATCAAGATATATTGATATAGCCCAACGCCGGTTACAATCAGAGGCTCATGACCGACCTCCTGCGCATACACAAGGCCCTGGCCGACGAAACCCGCCTGCGGATCGCCGGAATCCTGCGCCGCTTTGAGCTCAACGTGGGCGAGCTGGTGGCCGTGCTCGGCATGGCCCAGCCGCGCATCTCCCGGCATCTCAAGATCCTGGTGGAGGCCGGCCTGGTGGACTGCCGCCGCGAGGGCCTGTGGGCCTTCTACAGCGCCGCCGCAAGCGGGCCGGGCCGGCAGGTGCTGGACACCTCCGCCGTGTTCATGGACGCCCCGGACTTCGAGTCCGACTTGGGCCGCGCCAGCGCCGCCGTGCGCGAACGCGTGCAGGCCACGCGCCGCTTCTTCGACGCCGTGGCCGGACAGTGGCGCGACCTCGCGCGCGAGGTCCTGGGGCCGCTCGACCTGCCCGGCGAGATCGCCCGGCGCGTGCCCGAGGGCGCTGCCGTGGCCGACCTGGGCTGCGGGCCGGGGGAGCTCTTGGAGCGCCTGAGCGCGCGCGCCTGCCTGGTCATCGGCGTGGACAACTCGCCGCGCATGCTGGAGCTGGCGGGCCTGCGCCTGAACGGCAACGGCAAGGGCGCTTTACCGGGCCGTGCCCCGAACGGCCGTGCTGGCATCAGCCTGCGCCTGGGCGACCTGACGCACCTGCCCCTGCGCGAGGGCGAGGTGCAGGCCTGCGTGTTCTCCATGGTTCTGCACCACCTGCCCGATCCCGTGGCCGCGCTGGCCGAGGCCCGGCGCGTGCTCTGTCCCGGCGGGGTGCTGCTCATAGCGGACTTTGACCGCCACGACGTGGACGCCATGCGCGTGCAGTACGGCGACACGCGCCTGGGCCTGGACCAGCAGACCCTTTGCGTTTGGCTCAAGGAGGCCGGGTTTAGGCCCGGCCAGACGGACCTGTACCCTGTCAACCAGGGGCTCACGGTGCTCATCGCCGAGGCGGCGAGACAGGAGCCGAGCCCTCAACAGCCGAGCCCTTAACCCAACCAATTTCCCAAACACATTTGGAGGAACCAGAGATGATGGAACTTGATCTCAAAATGGACTACCGCGTTGCCGACCTGGCCCTGGCCGATTGGGGCCGCAAGGAGCTGCAGCTCTCCGAGAACGAGATGCCCGGCCTCATGGCCCTGCGCAAGAAGCACGGCAAGAAGAAGCCCCTGAAGGGCCTGAAGATCATGGGCAGCCTGCACATGACCATCCAGACCGCCATGCTCATCGAGACGCTCTCCGCCCTGGGCGCGGACCTGCGCTGGGCCTCCTGCAACATCTTCAGCACCCAGGACCACGCCGCAGCGGCCATCGCCAAGGCCGGCACGGCCAAGGTCTTCGCCTGGAAAGGCGAGAGCCTGGAGGAATATTGGTGGTGCACCGAGCAGGCCCTGACCTGGCCCGACGGCTCCGGTCCGGACCTCATCGTGGACGACGGCGGCGACGCCACCCTCATGATCCACCACGGCGTGAAGTGTGAGAAGACCCCTGCGCTGCTCAAGAAGAAGAGCGACAACAAGGAGTTCCAGATCATCGTGGACCGCCTGGCCCATGAGCACAAGAAAAATCCCCAGAAGTGGACCAAGATCGCCGCCAAGATGCGCGGCGTGTCGGAGGAGACCACCACCGGCGTGCACCGCCTGTACGACATGGAGAAGAAGGGCGAGCTGCTCTTCCCGGCCATCAACGTCAACGACTCCGTGACCAAGAGCAAGTTCGACAACCTGTACGGCTGCCGCGAGTCCCTGGCCGACGGCATCAAGCGCGCCACGGACATCATGATCGCGGGCAAGGTCTGCGTGGTGGTGGGCTACGGCGATGTGGGCAAGGGCTGCGCCCAGTCCATGCGCGGCTTCGGCGCGCGCGTCCTGGTCACCGAGATCGACCCCATCTGCGCGCTCCAGGCGGCCATGGAAGGCTACGAAGTGCTGCCCATGGACAAGGCCTGCGAGCTGGGCGACATCTTCATCACCGCCACGGGCAACTACCACGTCATCAACGGCAAGCACATGACCAAGATGAAGGACGAGGCCATTCTCTGCAACATCGGCCACTTCGATTCCGAGATCGAGATGAGCTTCCTGGAGAACAACCCCAAGTGCATCAAGCTGGAGATCAAGCCCCAGGTGGACAAGTGGACCCTGCCCGGCGGCAAGTCCCTCATCGTTCTGGCCGAAGGGCGGCTGGTGAACCTGGGCTGCGCCACCGGCCACCCCAGCTTTGTCATGAGCAACAGCTTCACCAACCAGGTGCTGGCCCAGCTGGACCTGGCCGCCAATAAGTACGAGCCCAAGGTCATGATCCTGCCCAAGAAGCTGGACGAGGAAGTGGCGCGCCTGCACCTGGAGCGCCTGGG
>CAYMIP010000023.1:0-30045 GCA_964390575.1 uncultured Desulfocurvus sp.
TCCTGCCCAAGAAGCTGGACGAGGAAGTGGCGCGCCTGCACCTGGAGCGCCTGGGTGTGCAGCTGGACAAGCTGAGCAAGTTCCAGGCCGACTATCTGGGCGTTTCCCCGGACGGCCCCTACAAGCCGGACCACTACCGCTACTAGAATAGGGGATTTTCTGGGGGGCCCATATTTATCGAAGGGGGCCCCCCAGACCCCCCCCAGCACGCGAAGTGCTCCTTTCTGCGCAAAGCCGCAGGAAGGAGCACTTCGCGTGGGTGCGTCCGGGAGGATGCGGGGGTCAGGGGGGTGCTGGGCCTATGCGCAGTCAAGCGTCGTGCGGTTGCGGCCCAAGTCCTTGGACCGGTACATCATGGCGTCGGCCCGCTCGGCCAGGGATTCCAGGGTGTCGGCGGCCACTGCCAGGCTGCCGCCCACGGACACCGTGACCCGGAGCATGCCGCCCGGCACAGGCAGGGAGGAGGCCTCCACCAACTGGCGCATGCGCTCGGCGATGGTCCAGAACAGGTCCGCATCAACCTCGGGCACCAGCACAACGAACTCCTCGCCGCCCCAGCGGCTGACCTTGTCCGTCCCGCGCAGGGCGCTGGCGAGGGTCTTGGCCACCATGACGAGCACCTGGTCGCCGACCTCATGGCCGAAGGTGTCGTTCACGTCCTTGAAGTTGTCGATGTCCGCGAAGAGCAGGCCGAAAGGCACGTTGTAGCGGCACAGGGCATTGCTCATGCGTTCGAACTCCAGGCCGGCGAAGCGCCTGTTGCCCAGCTCGGTGAGCGGGTCCGCCAGGGCCATGTGCTTCAGCTCCCTGAGTTCTTTCAGAATGTCGCGCCTGGAGGAGTTGTCGGTGAATATCTCCACAGCGCCGATGATGCGGCCGGACTCGTCGTGCATGGGCGCGATGCGCACACTCACCGGCACCCGGTGCCCGGCCTTGTGGTGCAGGAACACCTCGGCCTCGCGCTGGACGCCATCGTTGAGAGTGCGCATGAGCGGGCAGCCACAAAGGCAGAGCTGCGTGCCTGCCTGGTCCACGTGCATGAGCAGGTTGTCGGCGCAGCTGCGGCCGCTGACCTCCTCGGCGCTGAAGCCGGAAATCCGCTCCGCGCCACGGTTCCAGTAGGTGATGGTGCGGTTGGCGTCGACGAAGTAGACTCCGTCGTACAGGCTGTCGATGAGATTCTTGTAGAAATGCTGGGTCATCTCGCTCTCGTGTCGTCGTGCCTGCGGTGCGCAGGCGGGCAAGTGCTCACAGCAAGAATAGGGATCTCGGCACTTCCGGTCAAGGGTGGACGTTCCGTGTCTTCTGGGTGCGGCCTGTGGTCTGTGCGGGGAAAACAGAAAAACGGGCGTCCAGGGCAGGCCCTGGACGCCCGCAGGGCGATTTCGGTGTCAGGGGGCCTAGCGGCAGACGGCCACCAGGTTGAAGGGGGTGTACTTGTTGTCCGGGTTCTCGGCGTAGCGGCAACCCATGCGCGAGGCGCCGCGCTTGTTGATGATGTCCTTGTCCGAGCCGACGTAGTGTTCGCACTCGTCGTTGAAGCAGACCACGATGACGCCCCAGCCGCTGTCCGGGGGGCCCAGCCAGGCCTCCATGGGCTTGTCGCAGTGCGGGCAGATGCGGTCTTCCAGTTCGGTTATGATGCCGGCATATTCATGGATCACGTGGGTGCGCTCCTTCATTGGTGCAGGTGTGGTCAAACGCGGCAAAGGTAAGTCTTCGCTGCGCCGCGTCAAGGGGGGCGTCAGAAGGCGGCCTTGCGGGAGGGCTCGTCCAAGGCTGGGCTTTCCTCGCGTTTTTCCTCCGCATCCTCGGCCGCGGCTGTGGTTGCGACAGCCGTCGCCTCCTCCGTCGTTTCCGCCGGCGCCTCCGCAGGGATGGCAACGCCGCCGGACTGCCGCAGCTCGCGCAGCAGGCGGAACAGGGCCCGGCTTGTGCGCGGCGGCTTGTTCTTCTCCTGCTCGGCGCGGGCATTGCGCGCCAGTTGGCGGATCTGGCTGCGCACCTGGATCTGGTCGGCTTCCGGGGCCAGGGCCACGATGTCCTCCAGGCCGGATTCGTCTCCGGCCAGCAGGGCCGTGCGCCAGGCCTCCACCACGTGGAATTCCCGGGCCTGGCTGCGGTTGCCCGCCTCAATGTCCTCCACCGCGCGCGCCAGCGGGTCGGAGTCGGTCTCGCGCATGAGCGCGCCGATGAACTGGAGCTGCCTGCGCTTGGCCTCGTGCTTGGTGAGGCCCTTGTAGTCCTTGATGGCCTCCAGCAGCTGCGGGGGCAGGTCCAGCCGTTTCAGGGTCGACTCGGGCAGCTCGGCCAGCTTGT
This sequence comes from uncultured Desulfocurvus sp., assembly GCA_964390575.1. Classification (GTDB taxonomy): domain Bacteria; phylum Desulfobacterota; class Desulfovibrionia; order Desulfovibrionales; family Desulfovibrionaceae; genus Humidesulfovibrio. The sequence continues at coordinate 2,320 of CAYMIP010000023.1, forward strand.
CGCCCAGGTCCTGCAAGGCGTGGCTGTCGCGCTTCTTCTGGGACCGGCTGGGCGGCCGGGGGTCGGAATGGTCGTAAGGCTTGGGCTTGCGCATGGGTTCCTCTGGTCAATGTCTCGGATCAATGGTGTTGGCATGGCCGGGGCGCATTGTCCCCGGTTTCGCCGCATCTGGCAAGGGGCGGAAAAGAAGGGCCGGGAACGCCCAGCGGGCCGTGTCCAGGGCCTGGTTCGCGGTTTGGACGGACGGGCGTCGGCTGCGCTGCACCCTTTGCCTTTCGCGCTGCTTTGGGCTAATCCTCTTGCATCATGCAACATGCCCCCAAGCCCGTCGCACCGCCTGAAAAACTGCCCGAGGGGCTGGACATCAGCGAGGACGCTTCCGGCGTCCTGACGCTCAGCTTTTCCTGCGACCTGAACAGCAGCACCGTGGCCCGGCTCTGGAACCCGGTTCTGGCGCGGGTGCGCGGGCGCGAGGCAGGGCAGGTGCGCCTGGAGCTCGCGCAGGCGGGCTACATCGACGGGGCCGGCATGGCCCTCCTGGTGAAGATCCGCTTCGAGACCCAGAGGCGAGGGGCGCAGGTGGAGATGCTCGGCCTGTCCGAAAACCTCACGCACCTGCTCAGCCTGGCTGGCAAGGCCGAGCGCGAGGCCATCCTGAAGCCCAAGGAGCGCCGCGGCCTCAAGACCCTCATCCTGACCGGGGTCGGCGACCTGCTGGCCACCATGCACGGGGTCGTGTCCTTTGTGGGCGAGTGCGCCCTGGTGGTCTGGGAGTCGGCGCGCCACCCGGAGCGCGTGCGCTGGAAGGACGTGCTGCTCTCGGCCCTGGCCGTGGGCGTGGAGTCCATGCCCATCCTGCTGCTGGTGGGCTTCCTCATGGGGCTCATCATGAGCTTCCAGTCGGTGGTCACCCTGCAGCGCTTCGGCGGGGAGATCTTCGTGCCGAACATGCTGGGCCTGGTCATGTTCCGCGAGATGGGCCCGCTGGTCACGGCCATCCTGCTGGCCGCGCGCTCCGGCTCGGCCTTCGCGGCGGAGATAGGCACCATGCGCGTCAACGAGGAGCTCGACGCCATGACCACCATGGGCATCAGCCCGGTGCGCTTTCTGGTGGGGCCGCGCATCCTCTCCTCCCTGGTCATGACGCCGTTCATGACGCTTTTCTTCAATTTCGCAAGCCTCGTGGGCGGAGCCCTGGTCATGCTCTCCATCGGCTTCCCGCTGGTGACCTTCACCTCCCGGATCTTCGCCAACGTGACGGCCACGGATCTGCTGGGCAGCCTGGCCAAGATCGTGGTCTTCAGCCTGCTGGTGTCTGGGGTGAGCTGCCTGCGCGGCCTGCGCACCGGCGGCGGGGCCAGCGCCGTGGGCCGCAGCACCACCAACGCCGTGGTCAGCGGGCTCATCCTCATCACCATCGCCGACGGGCTGTTTGCCGTGCTGTTTTATTACCTGAAGATCTGATACGGGAGTTCCGGGAACACCTCAATGATCAGCGGCAATCACATCATCAGCGTGCGCGACCTTTCTTGCGCCTATGGCTCGGACACCGTGCTCAAGGACGTCTCCTTTGACGTGCGCCAGGGCGAGGTCTTTGTGGTCATCGGCCGCTCCGGCTGCGGCAAGAGCACCCTGCTCAAGCACATGATCGGCCTGCTTCAGCCCGTGCACGGAAGCATCGAGATTGACGGGTGCGATATCGTCCTGGCCAGGGGCGCGCGACGCCTGGATATTTTGAAAGGCTTCGGCGTCATGTACCAGATGGGCGCGCTGTTCGGCTCCATGTCCGTGCTGCGCAACGTGGGCCTGCCCCTGGAGGAGTATACGGACCTGCCGGTCGAGGCCGTGGAGTCCATCGCCCGGCTGAAGCTCACCCTGGTGGGGCTGGAGCGCTTTGCCCACTACATGCCCACGGAGCTCTCCGGCGGCATGGTCAAGCGCGCGGCCATCGCCCGGGCCATGGCGCTGGACCCGGCCATCCTGTTTCTGGACGAGCCCTCGGCGGGCCTCGATCCCGTGACCTCGGCCGGGCTGGACCACATGGTGCGCAGCCTGGCCGCGACCCTGGGCATCACCTTTGTCATCGTCTCCCACGAGTTGCCGAGCATCCTGTCCATCGCCGACCGGGTCATCCTTCTGGATGACGGGGTCAAGGGCATCATTGCCGAGGGCGACCCACGCGAGCTGAACGCCACAAGCACTGTGCCCGAGGTGCGCCGCTTCTTCGACCGCGAGGTGGTCCCCCTGGATGCGCATCCGTTAGTAAGTCAGCAGGAGGCCCGGCCATGATCCGAGGCGGCGATTATTTCAAGCTTGGCCTGTTCGTCCTGGGCGGGGTGCTGCTCCTGTTCGTGGTCCTCTTCGCCCTGGGCCTGGGCCGGTTCTTCAAGAAGACCTACATCATCGAGACCTACGTCAACGAGTCCGTGAACGGCCTGGAGATGGGCTCGGCGGTGAAGTACCGTGGGGTGCGCGTGGGCAGCGTCACGGCCATCGACTTTGTGGGCTCGAAATACGGGGATAAGGCCGAGGGCTTGCGCTACGTCTACGTGGAATGCACCCTGGAGCGGAACCTCTTCGCCGGGCTGGGCGGCAAGTCGACCGTGGAGCAGGCCGCTGACGAGGTCGCGCGCGGACTGCGCGCCCGGCCCATCTCCCAGGGCCTTACCGGCCAGCTCTACCTGGGCCTGGACTATGTGGACCCGGGGAGCAACCTGCTCTTGCCCATCCACTGGGAGCCCTCCAACATTTACATCCCCGCAGCCCCCAGCACCCTGTCCCGCGTGGAGCAGGCCGTGCTCAGCATCAGCAACACCCTGGGCGGCCTGGAGCAGGCCGAGCTGCCGGAGGCGGTGAAGAGCTTCCGGCGCCTGGCCGACAGCACCAGCACCGTGCTGGAGGGCACCGACGCCCGCGAGGTGGGCGCGCGCCTGTCCGCCACCCTGGAGCAGACGCGCAAGCTGCTGGTGCGCATCAACACCCTTGTGGCCGACCCAGCCGTGGACAGTCTGCTGCCCGACACGGCCAGGACCATGGCCGGGGCGCGCAAGCTGGTGGAGGGTTCCGGCAGCGACGCCGCGACCCTGCTGCGCGAGGCGCGCGAGACCACCACCAGCCTCAAGGCCTCGGCCAAGGTCCTGGAGACCTTCCTGACCAACCCGGAGACCAAGCGGCAGCTGGCCGAGACGCCGGGGGCCATGCAGCAGGCGCGCGAGACAGTGGGCGAGCTCAAGTCCGCCGCCGTGCGTCTGAACGCCGTGCTGGGCCGGGTGGAGCACCTCACGGCCTCGCAGCAGGCCAATGTGGAGTCCGTGCTGGACAACGCGCGCCAGCTTATCGAGAATTTGCGGGAACTCACCGGCGAGGCCAAGCGCTACCCCTCGGGGATGCTCTTCGGGCCGCCGCCGACCAAATCGCCCCTGGACGGGCAGTAGGGGGGGAGCATGCGGCGCGCAGAGCGGACGAGTGCCCTGGTTCTGGTGTTGGCGGCCCTGCTGCTGGGCTCCTGCGTGAAGCTGGAGCAGCAGCCTGTGGACAAGCGCTTCTATGCCCTGGAGGTGGCGCGTTCCGGCGCTGCCGTGGCCATGCCAAGTTCCCCGGCCACGCTTCTGGTGCGCCGGATGCAGGTCTCGCCGCGCGTGGCGGGACGCGAACTGGTCTACCGCACGGGGGAGTCGGCCTGGACGGCGGATTACTACAACCTGTTCTTCGTGGCCCCGGCGGACATGCTGACCCAGGACCTGCGCGCCTGGCTCAGCGCCGCAAACCTGTTCGCCAACGTGGTCGACCCCGCCAGTCTGGTCCAGCCCGCCTATGTGCTGGAGGGCAATGTCAGCGCCCTGCACGGGGACTTTGCCGTCAGGCCGGCCCAGGCCGTGGTGGAGATGCAGTTCCTGCTGCTCAAGGTCTCCGGGGGCGAGCGCAGCGTGGTCCTGACCCGCGAGCTGCGCAGGACCGTGCCCCTGGCCGCCAGCACCCCGGCGGAACTGGTGCGCGCCCTGCGCCAGGGCGTGGCCGGGGTCAACGCCGAGCTGGAGACCGCCCTGCGCGAGGCCAGCATCCGCAAATAGCCAGCTGAGCCCCGGCCAGGGGCCTGATCGTTAGAACTTCCGCCACAGCCCCACGCAGGCGTGCGCCCCTGACGCGCATGTACTCCCCATTTGCGCCCCCTGCCTGCCGAGGTCCAGGGTCAGGGCCGGGGCATGATCTCGGACGGACGTCTCGGACGGACGTCTCAAGCCGAGAGCGTTGCAGCCAGGCGCACCGAGGGCAAGAGCGCGAAGCGCGTGTCCCGGCAGCGCTCGGCCAGGGCCGGGGCCTGGTCCAGGGCGCTGACCGGGCTGTACTCCGGCAGGACATGGACGTTGCGCGCGTAGAACAGAATCAGGGTCTCCAGCCTGCGGAACAGGTCCGGCCGGTCGCGGTCCACCTGGTCAAAGGCCTCGGTCATGTAGCCCTCGGCATGGAAGCCCAGGGCGTAGATGCGGCCCGGTTCCTGGCCGGGCTCCTGGCCAAGCTCCTGTCCTGAAGAAGGCACCGGGCCGAGGCAGGCGTCCTTCCAGCGCAGGGTTTCCAGGGCCGTCTGCACAGCATGGGCGGGCAGGTCCGGGCTGGCGTTGTCCAGGAGCAGGGCGCGCTCATAGGCGCGCGTGAACACCAGCCGGAAGGCGTTGCGCTGCTGCACCGTGCGGTTGCGGCCCAGCGCGCTCGCAATCTTGAATTTCCCCTTGCCGAGCACGGCCCTGGCCTGGTCCTTGTCCTGGCCGGGCTCCAGGAACAGGAACACGTCGGCCTCCACGTCGGCCAGGTTGCGCAGGGTGTCTTTCAAGAGGGCCAGGGCCAGGGCGTCGGGTTTGGCCCCGGCCCCGGTATCTGTCGGCAGCACGGGCAGGGGATGGTTGGCGAAGATGAGTACGGCGGATTTCATGCAGTCTCCTGTGGCGCGGGCGGTCTGTGCCCCGGCGGCCCGCAGACAGTAAGCACCCTGGCCCGGCCTGGCAAGCCCGCCAGGACAGGGCTCGCCCAGGTCTTGAAGCCCTGCGGCAAAAAGCTTAGGAAGGCGGCCAGCACTATCGCCAACCGGCATCCGGAGGATTCATGCGCAAGGACGTGACAGACGACCAGGCCGTGGTGGCGGAGATTCTGAACCGCGCGGAGTATGTGACCCTGGCCCTGGTGGACGACGAGGGGCCGTACTCCGTGCCTGTGAACGCCGCCTTTGCGGACGGGGTGCTGTATCTGCATTCGTCCAGGAAGGGCCGCAAGGCCGAGGCCCTGCGCCGGGCCGTGGACGCGGGCGCGCGGGTGGCCTTTTCCGCCGCCGTGGACCTGGCCCCCAAGACCGGCGAGCTGGCCTGCCAGTGGGGCTACATGTTCCGCTCCGTGCTGGGCTCCGGCCTGGTGCGCGTCATCGAGCCGAGCGGCGACAAGGTCGCGGTTCTGAACGCCCTCATGCGCAAGCACGCCGGGCGCGATGATTTTCCCTTTGACCAGGGCATCCTGGACAAGACCCTGGTGGTGGCCATCGACGTGGACCGGGCCACGGCCCGGCTCAAGCTTTCCTAGGAGGCCAGCCATGGTCGTCTGCTTCCTCGGCGACTCCATCGTGCAGGGCATCGGCGACACCCTGGCCCTGGGCTGGGTGGGGCGGCTGGCCCAGGCCAGCTACGCCCTTGACCCAGCGCGCGCCACGGCGCTGACCCTGTGCAACCTGGGCCTGCGCGGGGACTCCTCCCTGCGCGTGGCCGCGCGCTGGCAGGAGGAGACCGCCCGCCGCCAGCGCCCCGGCCAGGACCTGGCCTTTGTGTTCAGCTTTGGCGCTGCGGACCGGCCCCAGCAGGTGCCGCTGGCCGAGGCCGTGGCCGTCACGCGGGGCATGCTCAGCCAGGCCAGCGCTGTCTCAGGCAGGGGCCGAACCCTGTTCGTGGCCCCGCCGCCGTCCAGCGAGCCCCTCTGGTCCGCCCGGAACCGAGACCTCGGCCTGGCGCTTCTGGACGTCTGTGCCGAGCTGGCCGTGCCCGGCTTCGACCTCTTCACCCCGCTGGCAGCCTCGCCGGGCTACCTGGCCGCCCTGGCCGCAGGCGACGGCATCCACCCGGACGCGGCGGGCTACGCCGAAATGGCCGGGCTGTTGCGGGCCTGGCCGCCCCTGGCGGAGCTGCTCGGGCTTTGAGGCCGCGCTCACGGCCCATGGGCTCGGGCGCGGGGGGCGTTGTCTCCGGGGCGCAGATAGGGTAGGGACTGGATAGGGCGGGTTCCGCGCCGCCCAGTCCTGAAGGTCGTAGCCCAACCCGGAGCCACCAGCATGAGCCAACACGCCACCCAGCCGGTCTTCATCGAACCCTTTGACCTGTACCTCTTCGGCAAGGGCGAGCACTGGGACCTGTACCGCATCCTGGGCGCGCACCCGCACGAGCAGGAGGGCAGCCAGGGCTACCGCTTCGCCGTGTGGGCGCCCAATGCCCGGAAGGTCCGGCTCGTCGGCCCCTTCAACAACTGGTGGGGCAAGAATCACCCGCTCTATCCCGTGGGCTCCTCGGGCATCTGGGCCGGATACCTGCCGGGCCTGCCCAAGGGCGAGCTGTACAAGTACGCCATCCAGAACCAGCATGGGCACACCACCTTCAAGACCGACCCCTTTGCCCTGTTCGCCGAGATGCGGCCCGGCATCGCCGCCCGGACCTGGACCCTGGACGGCTACGACTGGACCGACGCGGAATGGCTGGAGGCCCGCAGGCGCCATGACCCGCCCCTGAACCAGCCGCAGTCGGTGTACGAGGTCCACGCGGGCTCCTGGCGCCTGCGCGAGGGCCGCTTCCTCAGCTACCGCCAGCTGGCCGACGAGCTCATTCCTTACGTGAAGTCCCTGGGCTTCACGCACATCGAGTTCATGCCGCTGGCCGAGCACCCGCTGGACGAGTCCTGGGGCTACCAGACCAGCCACTATTTCGCGCCCACGTCGCGCTTTGGCGAACCGGACGATCTGCGCTTCTTTGTGGACCGCTGCCACCAGGAGGGCGTCGGGGTCATCCTGGACTGGGTGCCCGGACATTTCCCCAAGGACGACTGGTGCCTGGGCCGCTTCGACGGCACGGCCCTGTTCGAGCACGAGGACCCGCGCCTGGGCGAGCACCCGGACTGGGGCACCTACATCTTCAACTACGGCCGGCACGAGGTGAAGAACTTCCTGCTGGCCAACGCGCTCTACTGGTTCAAGGAGTTTCACATCGACGGCATCCGCATCGACGCCGTGGCCTCCATGCTCTACCTGGACTACTCGCGCGAGGCCGGGGAGTGGATTCCCAACACGTTCGGCGGCCGCGAGAACCTGGCCGCCATTGAGCTGCTGAAGGAGCTGAACACCCTGGTCCACGCCCACTACCCCGGCGCGCTCATGATCGCCGAGGAGTCCACGGCCTGGCCCGGCGTGTCGCGGCCCACCTACACCGGCGGCCTGGGCTTCACCTTCAAGTGGAACATGGGCTGGATGAACGACACCCTGGCCTACTTCGCCAACGATCCCGTGCACCGCGCCTACCACCACAACAGCCTGACCTTCTCCATGCTCTATGCCTTCAGCGAGAACTTCGTGCTGCCCATCTCCCACGACGAGGTGGTGCACGGCAAGGGCGCGCTGTTGTCCAAGATGCCCGGCGACATGTGGCAGCAGTTCGCCAACCTGCGCCTGCTCTTGGCCTACCAGTGGGCGCATCCGGGCAAGAAGCTCCTGTTCATGGGCTGCGAGTTCGGCCAGTGGAACGAGTGGAACTGCAAGCGCGAGCTGGACTGGATCCTGCACAGCTTTGACACGCACCGGGGCATCGCGCGCCAGGTGGGGGACCTGAACCGCATCCTGCGCGAGACCCCGGCCATGCATGCGGCCGACACGAGCTGGAAGGGCTTTGAGTGGATGGGCGTCAACGACTGGAGCAACTCGGTGCTGGCCTTTGCGCGCCATGCTCCGGGCCGCGCGCCGGTGCTCTGGGTGTTCAACTTCACGCCCGTGGTGCGCCACGACTACGCGGTGCGCTGCCCTGGCGGCGGCCCCTGGCGGGAGATCTTCAACTCCGATGCCGGGATCTACGGCGGCTCGAACGTGGGCAACAACGGCGGGGCCGAGGCCTGGGACAAGGGCGGGGCCACGCACCTGACCCTGACCCTGCCGCCCCTGGCCGCCATGGCCTTCATGCCGGGCTAGGGAGGGAGTATATGGGCGGACGCACGGGTGCGCGCACCCTGGCCATCACCCTGGGCGACCCCTGCGGGCTGGGGCCGGAGCTTGTGGTGCGCACCCTGGCCGACACCCCGCAGCACCACCAGGAGCGCGGCGAACGCCTGCTCATCATAGGACCGCTCTCGGCCCTGGTACGCGCGCTGGAGGGCCGCCCGCGCTTCTTCAAGGTGCTGGACGGCCCGGCCCCGTTGGCGGAGCAACTGGCAGACTGCGGGCCAGGGGCCTATTTCGCGGAGCCCAGGGGCCTGGCTGAACTGGACTATCCGCCCGGCGCTGCGGCCACTGCCGGGGGGCTGGCCGCTGGCCGCAGCCTGGAGCTGGCCGTGCGCCTGGCGAAAACAGGCCTCATCCAGGGGCTTGTGACCTGCCCGCTGAACAAGGCCAGCCTGCAAGAGGCGGGCTTCGCCTTCCCCGGCCACACGGAATTTTTGGCCGAGGGCCTGGGCGTGGGCCGCTACAATGTCACCATGCACCTCTGCGGGCCCATGCCGCCCGAAGCGCTGCCTGGGGAAAAACCCCGGCAGGTGCTGCGCGTGAGCCTGGTGACCACGCACCCGCCGCTGGCTGAGGTGCCCCGGCTGGTGACGCGCGAGCGCATCCTGCGGTCGCTGAAGCACACGGCGGAGTTCGTGGCGCGCCTGGGCCTCGTCGGTCCTGGGCATGGCCCCATCGGGGTCTGCGGCTTGAACCCGCACGCCGGGGAGAGTGGGCGCATCGGGCGGGAGGACGAGGAGGTGGTGGGCCCGGCGGTGCGCGAGGCCAAGGCCCTGGGCCTGAACGTCGAAGGCCCGATCCCGGCGGACACGCTCTTTCATTTTGCCGCGCGCGGGCGCTATGCCGCTGTGCTGGCCATGTACCACGACCAGGGCTTGGCCCCGCTGAAGCTCCTGCACTTTGGCGAGGCAGTGAATGTGACCCTGGGCCTGCCCATCATCCGCACCTCGCCGGACCACGGCACGGGCTATGACCTGGTGGGCACGGGCCGGGCGAAATTGACGAGTTTTGTGGCGGCGCTGGATTTGGCGCGGCGGCTGGTGGGGTAGGGGGCAGGGGCCCTGTGGGCCGCGCAGCGGCACGGTCAGACGTGAATGCCATTGGCGTGGCAGCGTGCGCCCAAGACCAAATTCCAGGGAGGGAATATGCTGGGACTGACATGGAGCAGCAAGCTGGAAGTCGGCATAGCGGAGATCGACACCCAGCACAGGCAGCTCATCGACATCGCCAACCGGGTCATTGAGGCCGTGCAGGAAAAACTCGGGACGCTTGGGGTTGACGAGATCGTGAAGGAGTTGCGCGACTACACGGTGGTCCATTTCCGGGCGGAAGAGGAACACATGGACACGTTGCGTTACCCCACCCGCGAGGCGCACCATGTCGAGCATGAGCGCCTCAAGAAGCAGGTGAAGCAGTGGCAACACGATATCTTCACCAAGGAGAAGCTGACGGTCGATGAGGTGCTTGTGTTCATGCGCAGCTGGCTGGTTGAGCACATCCTGCACTCGGACATGGCCTTCAAGACTTGGCTGCAGGAGAACTCCGTCTTCACGGCGACCAGCAAGGGGATCAAGGGCGCCAAGGAGTGAGAAGAGGGGGCCGCGACCCCTTTGCCTCTCCCTGCTGCGCGGCCCGGCTGTACTCGCGGCACTGCGAGCGGGAGTGCGAGGACGGGGTGCGGGCGTGCCGGGCGGGAAACCAGAGGAGGGCACTTGCATTGATGAGGAGAACAGAATGGTGAGCCGCAGGCAGGAATTCAAGGCGCTTGGCAAATGGATGTGCCAGCTTCGCCCCATCGGAAAAGAGTACACGTTCAAGGTTGTCGGTGCGAAAGGAAAAGAATTGGAGATTACTGTCAGCGGCCTGGACAATGGCTGTGCTTCTGTTGGCATTTCTCCTGCGCCGTTGGTCTACAGTGAGAAGCATCTTTTCAAGCTGATAGCTGTCTTTGATGAAAAGAAAATTACGCTTGATGAAGTGATCCGATTGAGAAAACTTGTCCAGGCGCAGGCTGAGAGCACCAAGCGATAGCTCCGGCTCAGGAGTTTTGTGGCGGCGCTGGATTTGGCGAGACGGCTGGTTGATTCCAGGACAAGCAAGGGAAGTTGACTATGCTAACAAATGTAAGAATTCGGAACTATAAATGTTTTGAAGATCATTACATGGTGCTTAAACCACTTACGATTGCCGTTGGTAGGAACAATGCAGGGAAATCATCATTGATTGAGGCTCTAAGATTTGTCTCAATTTGTCTCGGCGTGTATGAAAATATCAACTATAGAAATTCTGAATATGCATATGAGGGTGAGCTAACACGTAGGGATAGAGGGATAGCGCCATCCATGAAGGGCGTCACGCTACGTTCTGAAAATATTTTCCATAGATATGGAGAGCCACCAGCAGTTATTGAAGCAAACTTTTCGGCAGGTGGTACAGCAACAATATTTCTTGTTGATAGAAAGACAATATTTTGCAAATTTACTGATAGAAAAGGTAATCAAATTAAATCGAAGTCTGATGCTCAGACTGTAAAGTTCCCAAGTGTAGGCATACTTCCATCAATTGGGCCGTTAAAAACAGATGAAAAAGTACTTAGTAAAGATTATGTAAGGGCTTCGATGAATTCGCATCTCGTTTCACAGCATTTCAGAAACCAGTTGAATCTTTTTTATAGTACTCATTTCTCAAGATTTAAAAATTTTGCAGAGGAAACATGGGATGGGTTAAGGATTCTAGAGCTTGAAGGTCGGAACGGGCTTCATGACGATGAGTTGAAGCTACTTGTTCGTGATGGTGACTTTGTCGCAGATATTGGTGAGATGGGGCATGGATTACAAATTTGGTTACAAACGATATGGTTTCTGACATTAGCAGCACGTGATGATGTACTCATACTTGATGAGCCGGATGTGTATTTGCACGCAGATATGCAACGCAAGTTGATTAGGTTGGCAAAAAGATTAAAAAGGCAGATAATAATAGCCACGCACTCTCTGGAAATCATTTCTGATGTTGAACCAGAAGATATCTTGGTTGTTGACAAGCGGAACAATAGCTCGAAATACGCCAATAACCTGCCATCAGTCCAAAGTATTGTTGAAAATCTTGGGAGTGTTCAAAATATCCATCTTGCAAAGTTGTGGAGTATTAAGAAATGCCTATTGACGGAAGGGAAAGATATTAAAATTCTTAAACATATATTTGCTACGTTGTATCCGGACGCTAAAGAACCCCTTGACACATATCCAAATGCAGAGTTGGGAGGGTGGTCTGGTTGGCCTTATGCAATTGGCACGCAGAAGATGATTAATGCAACTGGTGAAGACAGGATTCAGTTGTTTTGTATTTTTGATAGAGATTATCACACCGATGATGAGATTTCAAAACGTGTGGCAGATGCCAAAAAGCATGGTATTCATTTACATGTTTGGTCTATGAAAGAAATTGAAAACTATATGCTTGTACCAAGTGTAATTGCAAGGGTTATTGAAAATGAGCAAACCAAAGGTGAGACGCCAAATGTACAGACAATAAGTGATGCTATCTTAAAAATTGCAAATAGCATGAAAGACGATATACTCGATAATATTGCTACAGGTTATGCTCAGGTTAACCGACGGGAAGACCCTCAGTGCTATAACCGATATGCGCGTGAGCGGTTTTTATTATTTTGGACTGATTACGATGGAATAACTTCATTACTTCCGGGGAAAAATGTTTTGTCAACACTGTCTGAATTCTCTCAGCAAACATTTGGCGTATCACTTAACGCTGTCAAGCTTGCCCGTTCAATGAGAAAATCTGAAATACATACTGAAATTTCTGCATTATTGTCACACATAAAATAGTTGGTGCCACTACTTACCCCCGCAACACCTCCATCAAATACTGCCCATAATCGTTCTTCAACATCTCGCTCGCCAGCCGCTCCAGCTGCGCCGCGTCGATGTAGCCCATGCGAAACGCGATCTCCTCCACGCAGGCGATGCGCAGGCTCTGGTTCTCCTGCACCATGCGCACAAAGTTCGCCGCGCGCAGCAGCGACTCATGCGTGCCCATGTCCAGCCAGGCCCAGCCGCGCCCGGTGAGCTCCACGCGCAGATCGCCGCGCTTCAGGTACGCGTTGTTCACGTCCGTGATCTCCAGCTCCCCGCGCGAGGACGGCTTCAGACCCCGCGCAATCTCCACCACGTCGTTGTCGTAGAAATACAGGCCCGTCACCGCATAGCGCGACTTGGGCAGGCGCGGCTTCTCCTCGATGCTCAGCACCTTCTGGTCCTCGTCGAACTCCACCACGCCGAAGCGCTCCGGGTCCTTCACGGCATAGGCGAAGATGGTGCCGCCCTTTTTCAGCGCGGCGCATTTGCGCAGGATGCCCGACAGGCCCTGGGCGTGGAAGATGTTGTCGCCCAGCACCAGGCACACGGTGTCATTGCCGATGAAGTCCGCGCCCAAAATGAACGCCTGGGCCAGGCCGTCCGGGCTCGGCTGGGCCACGTAGGAGAAGCGCATGCCTAAACTGGAGCCGTCGCCCAGCATGTCGCGGAAGCGCGGCAAATCCACCGGGGTGGAGATGATGAGCACCTCGCGGATGCCCGCCAGCATGAGGGTGGAGAGCGGGTAGTAGATCATGGGTTTGTCGTACACGGGCAAGAGCTGCTTGCTGATGACCCGTGTCAGCGGGTGCAGCCGCGTGCCTGATCCGCCCGCCAGAATGATGCCCTTCATGTCTGTCTCTCTCCCGCGTTTAAAACAGCTGGCGCGGTTTACATCGCCCGCCTGGGTTGCTACTCTCACGGCTCGATATCCTGATTCCTGCGGCCCTGGCAACCGCTTAAGGCCGTTCCGGGCGCGCTTGGTCCGAAATGTTGTCCGCGATTTCGTCCACAATGTTGTCCGCAATTTCATCCGCGATTTCGCGCGCAGCAGCGCAGGGGAGCCGACATGTTGTTCTTCCAGGCCGGGCCGCCGCTCATCCTCGTGTTCCTCGTGGTGCTGGCGCTGTTCGGGCTGCTGGTGTTCCTGCCTGTGAGCATGGTCGCCACGGCCTTCGGCAAGCTGGGCCTCACGGGCTTCCAGGGGCTGGCGGTGTTCATGGCCACCATCCTGGGCAGCAGCGTGAACATTCCGCTGCACCGGGGCACGCGCCTGGTGCGCGGCACCGCCGCCCCGGCCAGCCGCCTGTTCCAGATGCAGCGCGTGCGCCCCAGCCAGATGAATTTGGGTCAGAGGAGTTTCGGCCAGGCCCAGGACGACGGCCTGCTGCTCAGCGAGCAGGTGGTGGCCGTGAACGTGGGCGGCTGCATCGTGCCCTGCCTGCTCTCGGCCTGGTTTCTCTGGCAGATGCAGGCCACGGGCCAGCTGGGCGGCTGGCTGGCCCTGTGCGTGCTCATCTCGGCCCTGTGCTGCTACCTCCTGGCGCGGCCCACGCCCGGCGTGGGCATCGCCGTGCCGGTGCTGTTGCCGCCCGCCGTGGCCGCGCTCACGGCCATCCTGCTGGTCCCGGACCTGCCTGGGTACGAGTCCGTGGCCCCGCGCGCGGCGTACATGGCCGGAACCCTGGGCACCCTCATCGGCGCGGACGTCATGCATCTGGTGAACCGCCGCACCTGGGCCACGCTCGATGCGCCGCTCTTGTCCATCGGCGGGGCCGGCACCTTTGACGGCATCTTTCTTGCTGGAATTATCGCAGTGCTTCTGGCCTAGGAAAATGGTGCCCATATGAATGAGATGACACTGCATTTTTCGAAACAGTCCGGCCAGGCCATCGGTCAGGCCCCAGGCCAGACCCTGGGCCAGCGCTTTCTGCTGTTCGCCGGGCCAGCGCCCCAGCCGGGCCTGGCCTGCGCCCACGCGGACGCGCCCCTGGCGCTCAAGCCGGGGCACATCTTGCGCGGGGAGCAGGAGGAGCACCGGGTGCTGGGGCGGCTGTGGTGGCCGGGCCAGGCCCAGCTGCCCGCCGCCGCCTGCTGGCTGCTGGAGACCCTGGTGCCTGCGCCTCCGGGTCTGGACGAGTCGCGCCTGCTCAGCATTTCGCGCGTCGGCTTCGCCCTGGCCTGGATCACCCTGAGCGACAAGGGCGCGGCCGGGCAGCGCGTGGACGCCTCCGGCCCGCTGGTGGAAGAGCTGGTGCGCGGGGCCATGCCCCTGTCCCTGGCGCGCGGGTTTGTGCTGCCGGACGAGGAGCGCGGCCTGCGGGCGCTGCTTGCGCAGCTGGCCCTGGTGGACGGGTTCGACCTCATCTGCACCACGGGCGGCACGGGCGTGGCCCCGCGCGATGTCACGCCAGAGGCCACTCTGGCCATCATCGAGAAGCGGCTGCCGGGATTTGAGCGGGCCATGACCCTGACCAGCCTGGCCAAGACGCCGCACGCTGCGGTTTCGCGGGCGGTATGCGGCGTCCTGGGGGGCGCGGTCATCGTGAACCTGCCGGGCAGCCCCAAGGCCGTGCGCGAGTGCCTGGGCGCGCTGCTCCCGGCTCTGGCGCACACCATCGAGAAGCTCCAGGGCGACCCCTCGGACTGCGCAGCCGGGTAGCCTGCGGTTTCTTGCGGTTTTCGCGGCTCTGGGCTATAAACAGATGTTTGAAAGCTGCCGATACAGCACTAGGCGCATATCGCCTGACACTATTATACTGCCATGAGGATACCGACCATGCGTACCACAGCCCGTATACATGCCGCCGTTCTTGGACTGGCGTTGTGCCTTGCCTGCCCGGCCTTTGCCCAGGAGCAGGCGCCGACGGTCTTTTTGCCGCCCGACCCGGCCCCGGTTGCGGAACCGGCCCCGGCCCCTGTCGCGGCCCCTGTCGCGGCCCCTGTCAAAGCCGAGGCTCCGGCCCCGGCCCCGGCCAAGGCCGAGGTGCCTGTCCTGGCGCAGGCCCAGGCCCAGGCTGCGAACATGCCCGTGCCGACGAGCCTGGACCTCAAGCAGAGCGTGGAGCGCGGCCTGGCCGCCAACCCGACCATGGTCGGGGCCAGGGCGCAGCTTCTGGGTTCGGACTACATGATCAACTCGACCACGGCGGACTTTTTCCCCACGGCCACGGCCTACTATGGCTTCCTGCGCTACGGCTCGCAGCCCAAGACAGCCGGCGGCGCCAATTCCGGCGACCAGACCACCTGGACCGGGCGGCTGAACATCCACCAGCCCATCTTCACGGGCTTCCGGCTTTTGTCCACGAATCAGAGGGCGCGGCTGACCAAGGAGCAGAATGAAGGCAAGCTGACCCAGGCCGAGCTGACCCTCATCGGGCTCATCCAGACCCATTTCCTGGCCCACCTCAAGGCCAAGATGGATGTGAAGAGCGCCCAGGACGCGGTGGAGCGCCTCAAGTCGCAGCTCAAGGTCACCCAGGCCTTCTTTGACGTGGGGCTGAAGCCCAAGCTCGATGTGCTCCAGGCCGAGGTGGATCTGGCCACGGCCGAGCAGAATCTGCTCAAGGCCAAGAACTCCCTGGACACCACCCGGGCCAAGCTCAATTCGCTGCTGAACCTGCCCCTGGAGGCCCCGGTGGAGTATGTCGGGGACCTGATGTACACGCCCCTTGGCCTGGATCTGAACGAGTGCCTGAACCGGGCCTACAAGAACCGTCCTGACATTCTGGTGGGCATCAAGAGCGTGGGCATCGCCGAGAAGGACGCGGGCATCACGGCCAGCGAGTTTTATCCCCAGGTCGGCGCCGACCTGGACTTCTACCGCAAGGGCGACAATCCTGGGCTCACCGGCAGCGACAACCTGTCCGACACCGGCAAGTCTTACTGGACCGTTGGCGCCACCGCCTCCTGGACCTTCTGGCAGTGGGGCAGCACCTACTACAAGTACAAGAGCGCCGACGAGAACGTGAACAAGATGCGCGCGGAGCTGGACAACACCCGGCTCGGCGCAGGCTTTGAGGTCAAGCAGAACATGCTGAGCCAGCGCGAGGCCGCAGACCGCATCGGCGTGGCCAAGAAGAGCGTGGACGCCTCGCGTGAGTCGTACCGCATGGCCCTGGCCCGCTACCAGGCCCAGGTGGGCACCAACACCGACGTGCTGGACGCCCAGGCCAAGGTCAGCAACAGCGAGGCCCAGCTCTCCCAGGCCCTTTCGGACTACCAGACGGCCATTTCGAGCCTGTACGTGGCCATGGGCGACAAGAACCCCGAACTCTCCACCAGCAAGTAGAGGGCAGGCATGGGTTTTTTGACTTCCTACCGCAGACGGCCGGAGCCGCAGACCCTGGAGGGTGTGCGTTGTCCGTCCTGCGGGGGGGCTCTGTCCGTCAGCCGGGCCTGACGCGAGGTTTCCTTGCGCTGCAAGGTCTGCGGCGCAACGCACCCTGTGCGCGACTTCTCCCGGCAGATCGACGAGGCGTTTGAGGAGGAGCTGGCCTTTGTGCCCCTGGACCGCCTGTGAGACTCGCAGCCGCCGTGTTCTAGGCGTGTCGTCGCCCTCGGCCAGGCCGGGGCTGCATTGTGTTGTTCGGGCGCGGTCCTTCGGGGCCGCGCTTTTTGTTGTGCTGGCGCTGGCGCCTGTGCTGGCCCAGGCCCAGGGCGTCTGGTCGCCCCTGGTCCAGCGGCTGGAGGCCGACGGCTTTGACCGGGGCCGCATGGAAGCCCTCTTCGCCCGGCCCGAGGTGCGCTTCGATCCCCAGGTCATGGCGCGCAAGATGAACACCCTGCTTGAGGTGAAGCGCGCAGGCGACCAGCCCAAGGCCGAGGCCCCGGAACTCTATCTGAGCTACCTGAACCCCTTGCTGCTGCTACAGGCCAGGAGCTTTCTGGAGGCCCAGAAAAGCGCCCTGCGCGAGGCCCGGCAGCGCTATGACGTGCCGGAGGAGATTCTTGTGGCCTTGCTCCTGGTGGAGACCAAGCTGGGCCGCAATGTGGGCTCCAAGGGGGCGCTGACGACCCTGGCCAGCATGGCCCTGGCCGGGGACTTCGCCCTGGTGGCGCCGCTCATCGAGCAGCGCGAGCTCACGCCGCAACTGGCCCTGTGGTTGCGCTGGCGCACGGCCCAGAAGGCCGCCTGGGCCTACAAGGAGCTCAAGGCCCTCCTGGTGTACGCCAAAAGCGCGGGTTTCGACCCGGTCAGCATCCCGGGCTCGGTTTACGGGGCCATCGGGATCTGTCAGTTCATGCCCACCAACGCCGTGCGCTACGGCGTCGACCTGGACGGCGACGGCCGGGTGGACCTGTTCACGCCCTCGGACGCCGTGCTCAGCACCGCCCGGTTCCTCAAGGCCAACGGCTGGCGCGCGCAGCTCCCGCGTGAGCGGCAGCTGGCCGTGCTCTACCGCTACAACCATTCCCACCCGTACGCGCGCACCATCATGGCCGTGGCTGACCGGCTGCGCGACCCGGACAGCGCCGTTTTCTCCAGCGCCGACTGAGCCTAAAGGGACGGTTAGTCCAGAAAACCTTCGTACAGGGTCAGGGTGCGCTGCAAAAAGTCGCGGCCTGAGAGTTGCGAGAGGGTGAGATCCTGGGCGCGCAGAAGGTCCTGGCGGAAGCCAGGCTCGTCGATGGCCCGGATGAGCAGCCGGGTCATGGCGTCCACGTCCCCTGGCGGGAACAGGGCCTCCGGCGGGAGCAGGTCGGGCATGACCCCCACATGAGTGGAGATGAGCGGCCGTTCTGCGGCCATGATCTCCAGCGCCGCGCGGGCGATGGTCTCGGACCAGAGGGAGGCCACCATGCCCAGGTCGGCGGCGGACAGGCAGGCGGGCACGTCATCGCGCTGGCCGGTGATGCGCACGAAGCGCTCCAGCTTGAGCTCGCGGATCCAGCCTTCGACCTCGTTCTGGCCGGTGGCGCTGCCAAAGCCCAGGAGCATCAGCCGGAGCCTGCGGTAGCCCTGCTTGTGGACGAGGCTGGCCACGGCCTCCAGGGTCTCGCGCTGGCCCTTGACCCGGTCGAAGCGGCCCACCAGGGCCAGCACGGTTTCGCGCGGGCCATAGCCAAACTCGGCGCGCAGGCGTTCCCGTCCGGCCGCATCGAAGCGGAAGCGCTCGCGGTCCACCCCGCCGTGGATGAGCCAGACCTTGTTCTCCGGGGTGCGCATGGTGGAGAGGAAATGCCGGGCCATGTGCGAGTTGGTCACCACCACGGCGTCGGCCACGTGGGCGTGCAGCCAGCGGTTCAGGAAGTCCGCCCTGGGCGGGCGCTGGTCGCCGCGGGTGCGCACCAGGCGGAAGGCGAAGCCCAGGGCCTTGAGCAGCCCCCAGAGGAAGAAGCCCTCGCCCCGGTGGCAGTTGACCACCTGTGGCCGTTCTGCGCGCAGCAGGCGGATGAGGTGGCAGAGGGCTGCTGCCAGGCGCAGCGGGTTGGCGCTGTTCAAGTCCACGGGCCGGGCGTCGAGGCCCCACTCCAGGGCCTTCTTGTGGCTCTCGGTGCCATCCAGCGTCAGGACCACGACCCTGTGCCCGGCCTCTTGCAGCAGGCGGCTCAGGTACAGGCCATACCAGGCGGTGGCGTTGAACCAGCGGACATTGACGACCTGGAACACGACCATTGGTCAAGCCCTGGCGCGGGGGGACGGAACTGCCGCCGGCATGGCCCGGCTAGGCAAAGACTTCCCGCTTGCTGACGGCCTCTTTCTTGATGCGGTCAAGGAGGTCGGAGAGGGCGGACTTGACGTTTTCCCGGATGTCTCCGGCCACGATGATGAACAGCACGTCATCCCCGGGGCGCTTGACGCCGCCCTCGGCGTGGGCGATGGCACGGAAAATGCCAGGACGCTTCTGGAACTCCTCGCAAAGGGCCTGGATTTTCCCATGGTCCGGGGTGATCTCCACGGCGCTGACCGCCGCGTGGTCGTTGCGCGACCAGCCGCGCACCACGCCGTTGTGCACGAGAATCATGCCCACGTTCTCGGTGAAGCCCGGAGTCTGCTTGAGTTCCGCGATGGCCTGGCTTATGTCCATGTGTGACCTCCGGTAGATATTGCATCTGGAGAGGAAATGTACACGCTTTCGACGCTGTTGCAAAGACTGCCGAACGTCGCTCAGGCGCGGCTCATCAGCTCCGGCTACGGGCTGTGGATGGTCTGGTCCGGCTCGTTCAACAACGCCGTGGGGCACACCCTGCGCGACCACGGCCTGGTGCAGCTCGTGGAGGACCCCTGCCAGAGCTTCTGGGTCTCCTTCACGCCCGAGGTCTTTCGCGCCCTGGCCAAGCTGCACATCTGGTCCAGGCTGAACCCGCTGCCCCTGTTCTGCCAGGTGGTGCCCATCACCGCCCTGGTGGGCTACGACCTGAGCCTCTCCACCTCGGTGTCGCGCGATATCACCAGCCAGCAGGTGGACGTCTCCGAAGACCTGGAGGTGCTGGTGCACCCCAAGTTGCTTGAAACAGTGAAGAGCGTGCCGGGCCTGTCCCTCGGACCCCTGGCCACCATGCAGGGGTTGTCCTCGTCGGGCTGGATGCCCCTGGAGGTTGACCAGGGCCTGGACTACGAGTCGCCCACGGACTGGTTCGGGGTCATCCGGCCCATGGGGCGGCTGGGCGAGCGCGAGGCCATCGCAGGCTGGCGCGCCTTCTTTTCCGAGGTCCTGGTCGTGTTCCAGCGCCTGGGCATCAGGTACCTGGCGGACGACGCCGTGGGCTTTGTCCTGTTTCCGCTGGAGAACTACCGCCAGTTGCGCCTGTTCTGCGTGGAGGTCTCGACAATCCTGAATGATCTGAAAAGCACCCAGCGTGCCTACTGGCCTTGCGTCTTCGCCATCATCGAACAAAAAGGCATGTCCTTTTCCATGGACCTGCCGAACCGCTTCGGCCTGGACTGGAACCGGCTGACCCCGGATTTTCTGCACATGCACTACCGCGACGGCTTTTCGCTCCTCGACTCCTTCAAGGTCAACGAGATCAGCTACGGCGGCGACCAGGAGAACCTGGATTCCTGGTGCAACGTGAGCTTCCGTGGCGCAGAGGGGCAGGGCGGCCAGACCTCCATCGAGGTGTCTCTGCCGCGCCGCTGGCTGGCCGGTACGGGCCAGGAGTGCTATTACTGCGGGCACAAGAATCATGCCCCGGCACAGTGCCCGGGCCGCGCGCTGCCGCCTTTTCGGGTCGAGGTCTGGCGCGATCTGGGCCGGGTGACGCTGGACGACATGACCAAGGCCTTCAAGGGCCTGGACGAGCCCGCAGAGTCCTCCCGCTTTGTGCAACAGGCCAAGGCCTTCATGGCCGGGAATGGCGGCGTGGAGGCCACCCTGGTGCGGGGCATGTTCTCCACCATCGCC
The DNA here is from genome assembly GCA_964390575.1 of uncultured Desulfocurvus sp. Lineage (GTDB taxonomy): Bacteria > Desulfobacterota > Desulfovibrionia > Desulfovibrionales > Desulfovibrionaceae > Humidesulfovibrio. Next base: position 22,770 of record CAYMIP010000023.1, read on the forward strand.
CCCTGCCAGCTTGGCATGCTGCCCATCCTGCCGCGCATCAAGAACCGGGAATGGCCAGTGGAGCCGGAGCAGCTCGCTCCCGATGAGCCCTGGCCCATCCTCGACGCATACAACCTCTTGGTTGCCGGGGAGCTGGAGAAGGCCAAGGAGGCCGTGCGCGCAGTGAGCGCCAAGCAGGGCCGCAGTTTCGAGGCCGCCTGCCTGGAGGGCTTCATCTCCCTGGAGTCCCTGGACCCGCATATGGCGCAGTTCTATTGGCAGGAGGCCGGACGCATCGGCGCCTCGACCATCCAGCAGGGCCATGTCCTGTTTCTCCAGGCGCGCCTGCGCGAGGTGGCCGGGGAGTACAAGGACGCGCTCAGCCTGTACCGCCAGGTGCGCATGGGCTCGCCACGCTGGCTGGAGCCCTCCTACCGCGAGGGCGTGTGCATGGTGAAGATGGGCTTCACCGGGCAGGCCCTGGAGATTTTCGGGGATCTGGTCCTGCGCGACCCCCAGCTCTTCAACCGTCTCCTGCTGGACACGGAGATCGAACGCGGCCGCGTGCATGTGCTTTCCGGCCTGCGCGAGCCCTGGCGCGACGCCCAGGCCAAGGCCGAGGACGTGAACAAGCGCGTGGAGGCCCTGCTCAAGGAACTGCCGCAGTGGTTCGATGAGGATCACAACTTCCGCGACAGCGGGCTGGACCACCTGGAGCGCATGCACGCCCTGGCGGGCACGGAGAACTACGTGGCCTACCGCGAGGTGGTGCGCGGCATGGACGGATTCTTCCAGCAGATGCAGCAGCAGATCGACGAGGAGATCAAGCGCATCAAGGACCGCGTGGTGCTGTATGCCGAGCGCCTGCGCGAGGTGCAGTACGAGGCGGGCTGGTTCCCGTTCCCCAAGCTTTTGCGCGACTTCAACCGTGATTTCAACTTCTGCGTCAAGCGCATCAACTGGATCATGACCCAGCCCCTGCGCATGGCGGCGAATTTCCGCACAGCCCGGCGCAACCTGCCGGAGCTGGAGGAGCGCCTGCAGAGTCTGTCCAAACGTCTTGTCTCCTTGCGCATCGTGCGCGACAGCACGCTCTTCGCCCTGCTCCTTGGCAAGAATTTCATCTGGATGGAGGTGGTGGGCCTGGCCCTGGCTCTCTTGACCATCCCGGTGCTGCTCTTCTATTCTGCCAAGGTCACCAGCAACTGGCTGCTGGACGGCATCCTGGCCCAGAAATGGGCCTTCCAGAAGGGGCTTATCTTCCTGGTGACGGTGTTCTCCCTGGGCCTGGCCTCGCTCCGGAGCGTCATGACCTTTGAGAGCAAAAAGAAGGAGCTCTTCGAGGCGGATGCCGAACGCCGCGCGACGCGCAAGAAGCCTGCACCCAAGGCCCAGGCCAAGGCGGCCGCCCCGGATGCCAAGACCGAGGCCAAGACCGAGGCCAAGCCTGGAGCCAAGCCCGCAGCCAAGCCAGGGGCCAAGGCCCCGGCCAAGGGAGCGGTCAAGAAGTAGCTCAGCGCACAATGAACCAGCCCGCAAGGCAGGAGGCAGGCATGCATACCCTGGTGCTCATCCGGCATGGACAGAGCGTGTGGAACCTGGAAAACCGCTTCACCGGCTGGACCGACGTGGACCTCTCGGACCAGGGCGTGCGCGAGGCCGAGGAAGGCGCGCGGCTGCTGAAGGAGGCCGGGTTCGGCTTCGACGCCTGCCACACCTCGTATCTCCGCCGGGCCATCCGCACCCTGTGGATCGTGCTGGACCGCATGGACTTCATGTGGCTGCCCGTGGCGACCGCCTGGCGGCTCAACGAGCGCCATTATGGCGCGCTGCAGGGGCTGAACAAGGCAGAGACCGCCAGCAAGTACAGTCCGGAGCAGGTCTTCCAGTGGCGGCGCAGCTTTGATGTGCCGCCCCCGGCCCTGGATATCGCAGACGAGCGCTTCCCCGGCCATGACCCGCGCTACGCCGCACTCAGCCCAGCCGAGCTGCCGCGTTGCGAGAGCCTCAAGCTGACCATCGACCGCGTCATGCCCTATTGGCACAACGTCCTGGACCCGCAGATCCGCTCCGGCCGGCGCCTCTTGGTGGCGGCCCACGGCAATTCCCTGCGCGGGCTGGTGAAGTACCTGGACGGCATGAGCGACGCCGAGGTCTCGGAGCTGAACATCCCCACCGGCGTGCCCCTGGTCTACCGCCTGGACAAGGACCTGAAGTCCCTGGGCCGCGAGTACCTGGGCGATCCCGAGGCCGTGGCGAGAGCCGCCCAGGCCGTGGCCGACCAGGCCAAAGAGGCCAAGGGGTAGCGCTGGTGCCTGAGACGCCCCGCGAGGCTCCGGCGCCCCTGGCCGGAGCCTTTGACATTGCAGGCTTCCGCGTGCGCCTGCTGGACTGGTTTGCGGCAAACGCCCGCGACCTGCCCTGGCGCAGGACCCTTGAGCCCTATCAGGTCTGGCTCTCGGAGGTCATGCTTCAGCAGACCCAGATGGACCGCGCCGTGGGCTATTTCGAGCGCTTCCTGCGGCGCTTTCCGGACATCAACAGCCTGGCCCTGGCCCACGAGGACGAGGTGCTCAAGCTTTGGGAGGGCCTGGGCTACTATTCCCGCGCGCGCAACCTGCTGCGCGCCGCACGGGTCGTCCTGGACGTGCATGGCGGCGTCTTTCCCGCAACGCATGAGGCCATCCGTGCTCTGCCCGGCGTCGGGCCATACACCGCCGGGGCCGTCATGAGCGTGGCCTACAACGACCCGCGCCCGGCCGTGGACGCCAACGTGGAGCGCGTGCTCGCCCGGGTGCTGGACATCGACCGGCCTGTTGCGGAGCCGGCCGTGAAGCGGCGCATCCTGGCTGCGGCCTGGGAGCTGCTGCCCCTGGATTCGGCCCGAGCCTTCAACCAGGGGCTGATGGAGCTGGGCGCGCTGGTCTGCGCGCCGCGCGCGGCGGACTGCCCGCGCTGCCCGGTGTCCGCCTTTTGTCTGGCGCGTGCGCGCGGCACCGTGGCCGAGCGCCCTGTGCCCAGGCCCAGGCCGGAGCTCATCCGCGTGGACATGGCCTGCGGGGTGCTCGTCACAGGCGGGCTGGTGTTCATCCAGAAGCGCAGGCCGGACGACGTCTGGCCCGGCCTGTGGGAGTTTCCGGGCGGGGTCCTGGAGCCCGGCGAAGGCCCGGAGCAGGCCATGGTCCGTGAATACCGCGAGGAGACCGAGCTTCTCGTGCGCCCGGCGGGCAAGATCGCCGTGGTCCGCTCCAGCTACACCCGCTACCGCATCACCCTGCACGGGTTCTTCTGCCAGGCCGAGCCCGGCCAGGACCCCGCCTGCGGGCACCGCCTGCACGAGGCCGTGGAGGCCCGGCTGGTGCGGCCCAGAGAGCTCAGCGCCTTCGCCTTCCCCTCGGGCCATGCCCGGCTTCTGGCCCGACTTCTGACGGACGTGCGCCTGACTGGTCTCCTCGCCGCCCTTGACTGACGCTGTATCTCGCCGACATCAAAGAAATACTTGTGCCCGGCACGGAACGTGCTTACCGTGGTAGCGAAGACCGTGTCGTGGTCAATTTCCCGACAGCGGAGGGAGTGCGATGTCCAGTGATCCGAAGAGCCTTGCGGAAGCCATCCGTGTCCTGAAAGAGGTCCAGTCCGGCCCCATGGAAGACCTGCGCGGCGTGGCCCAGCGCGGCGCAAAGGTCCTTGACGCCAAGACAGTCGACCCCAACACCCTGGCCTTCCAGGCCCAGATGCGCATGGCCCAGCAGGCCATCAACGCCACCAATACGAACCCCGACGAGCCCACTGCCATGTCCTTTGACGCGAGCCTGATCTCCGACAGTTTGATGATGGACGCGCTTGGCACCATCGCCAAACTCACGGGTCAGGAACTGCCCGCACGGCAGGCGGCAGCCCCAGCCCCGCTGGACAAGGCCCTGACGCGCAATCCCGACACCAAGGGCCTGGGCTCCATGGCCGCGCAGTTCGAGTCCGGCGACAAGGGCGCGGCGGCCATCGGCTATGACCGCACCGGCGGCACCAGCTACGGCACATTCCAGATTTCCTCGCGCGCGGGCACCATGAACCGCTTCCTGAGCTTCGTGGCGGAGCATGAGCCTGCCTGGGCCGAGCGCCTGCGCACGTCCGGCCCGGCCAACACGGGCTCGGTCAAGGGCCGCATGCCGGCCGAATGGGCCAAGATCGCCGCCGAGAGCCCGGAGCGCTTCGAGCGCCTGCAGATGGAGTTCATCAAGAAGGACCACTACCAGCCCGCGCGGGAGAAAATCCGCGAGCAGACCGGCGTGGACATCGAGGCCAGCAAGCCCGCCCTGCGCGAGGCCCTGTTCAGCACTGCAGTGCAGCACGGGGCGAGCGGCGCGGCGCGCATCTTCAACGAGGCCATCGACAAGTTCCTGAACAAGCCCGAGGCCGCGCAAACGGCTGTGCCAGGCGCCAGGAGCTTTGAGCAGGCCCTGGTGAGCGAGGTCTACAGCAAGCGTCAGAACCAGTTCGGCGGCTCCACCGAGGCCGTGCGCGCCAGCGTGCGCGGTCGGCTCAGGCAGGAGAAGGACATGGTCCTGGCCATGCTGGACAAGAAGGGAATGAACAGGATCGTGTGATCTGGGGAGACCGCACGTCCTGGTCGAAGGGAAGGCGCACTTAGGTGCGCCTTTTCATTTATCCGGGTTCGGGCCGGAGTTCGGCGCGCCCACTGCCAGGCGCTCCTCCAGGCTGGGGTCCAGGGCCACCCGCAGGGTGCGCTGCACCTGGTCCACGGCCACGCTGCCAATGGCCGCGCCCTTGACCTTGCGCACGTCGCGCACAAGAGCGCAGAGCACTTCGGCCTTGGCGTCAGCCTTGCGGTAGCTCTTGAGGGCGCAGAGCCCGGCGGCCTCAAGCAGGCTTGTCTCAGGCACCTTCTGGTCCGGAAAGTCGCGCTTGAGGATCAGGTGCGCGCTGGGGCCGCCCGCCACGTGGAACCAGAGGTCGAACGGCGCGGCGGCGCGGGAGAGCATGTCGTGATTGGCCTGGCTGCTCTTGCCGCGCAGCGCCAGGAAGCCGTCCGAGGTGCGGAAACAGGCCACGGCCAGGCCCTGGTAGCGCTTGGGCACAACCACCGGCGCAGGGCGGGGGGCAGAATCCTGCGGCCGCCGCGCAGCAGCCGGGAGCAGCTCCGGGCCAGCGCCTGCGGCCAGCTCTGCGCGCCTGCGCTCCACGTGGGCCAGCCCGCGTCGGCCCTTGGCCGCCTGCCGGAACAAATGGGCCATGTTTTCAGCGGGCGTCAGGCGTGAATTGAGCGGCACAGTGACCGGGCCGCGCTCAGGATGTTCCAGAACAATGCTCGGCTGCTGCGGCGTGATCTTCAGTCCGGAGAGGGCGATTTGCAGGGCCTCGGCAGCCACGGACAGCTCCGCCAGCGTGTGGTGCCGGGCCTCGTCCTGGTCCAGCAGGGCCAGCTGGCGGGCAACCCGCTGGCGGCCCTTGGCGGCCTGGTCCACGGCCCCGGCATCCTCGGCCCGGGCGAGCTGCGGGAACAGGGTGCGCTGGCCGAAAACAGTTGCCGCCGCACTTGCGCTGGCGAAGCGCTCGGTGCCGGGCTCGCCTTCGTCCCAGACCAGGGGTGGCCGGGGCGGGGCCTCGGGCCGCAGGGGCGCTAGGGGCAGGAAGAAGCTGTCGGGCTGGCCGCGTTGCAGGCGCTCCAGCAGCTGCGCGGCGTGGGCGGGGTTGTCCGCCGCCAGGGTGGCCAGGCGCTTGCGCAGGGGCGGGGTGATCTGCGGGTGCGCGCGCCAGACCTCGGCATCGTCCAGGATGCGCGGGAGAAGCGGCCAGGAGGGCTCCGGCACGGCCGGGAAGTCCGTAGCCAGGGCCAGTCCGCCGGACAGTTCGCCGCGCAGGTCGAACACGAGCCACTGCCCGGCTGCGGGCACATCACGCGGGGAGAGCGCAAAGGCCAGGCGCAAGGCAGGCCAGTCCGCGCGGGCCTCGAGCAGCCGCCGCCCGGTGAGGCGTTTGCGCAGCCACATGACGCGCGCCGGGGCCGTGAACGGGTTGGCGGGCCGGTCGGCGCTGAAAAAAAGGAGGCCCACCGTCTTGGCGGGCCTGAAGATCAGGTGGGAGGTGCGGCCCTGGCCGTGCAGCGTGAAGACCAGCACCCCGTCGGCCGGGCCGTGGATCTTTTCGAGGCGCTGCCCGGAAAGGGCAGTGGCCAGCTCGTCTGCCAGGAAGCGGAAGAAGTTGGCTTCCACCGTGGGCCTCCCCGGAGCGGTCGGTTGTCGGACTCAGGCCGTCGGGCTAGTCGCCCCGGACCATCTCGTCTTCTTCCTGTTTGCTCTTGCAGTTGATGCACAGGGTGGTCATGGGCCGGGCCTTGAGCCGGGCGATGCCGATCTCGTCGCCGCATTCGACGCAGACGCCGAACTCGCCGTCCTCGATGCGCTGGATGGCCTGCTGGATTTTCTTGATGAGCTTGCGCTCTCGGTCGCGCAGGCGCAGCGTGAAGGCGCGGTCAGACTCGGCCGTGGCCCTGTCCGCAGGGTCGGCGTAAACCTCGACGGTATCGGTCATATCGTCGATGGTGGCCTGGCCCTTCTGGAGGATATCCTCGAGCATGGCGTTGAGCATATCTCGGAAGAACTGGATGTCTTTGGCTTCCATGCGCAATCTCCTGAATGAGGAGGAGCGGGAGGACCATCCATCGGGTCCGCGCCGCTCCGAGTGCAAAGCGAGTGCGCGTGATAAACCAAAAGCAAAGGCGTTGTAAAGGGGCTGGAATACCGCTCTGGGCCTAGCTTTCTGGTCGCCCCTTGCCGGAGGCAGGGGGGCGGAGGCCGGTGTACGGTGCGCAGCCCCGGCCGGAAGCAGGAGGGTTCGGCTGGAATATTAAAAAGATGACTCCCGAGGATTGACACTTCATGGTGGCAAAGGTAGAAGGAGCTCCCTTTTGGGCGGGAATAACTCAGCGGTAGAGTGCAACCTTGCCAAGGTTGAAGTCGCGAGTTCAAATCTCGTTTCCCGCTCCAAAAGACAAGGCGGCATAGCCAAGTGGTAAGGCAGAGGTCTGCAAAACCTCCATCCTCCGGTTCAAATCCGGATGCCGCCTCCATACGAGCGGGAATAACTCAGCGGTAGAGTGCAACCTTGCCAAGGTTGAAGTCGCGAGTTCAAATCTCGTTTCCCGCTCCAGGCTTTTTGTGAGGGGGCCGGCTGCACGGTCGGTCCCCTTTTTATCCGTCCGGATGTCTCCGGGCGCTCACGCATGAGCGGGAATAACTCAGCGGTAGAGTGCAACCTTGCCAAGGTTGAAGTCGCGAGT
>CAYMIP010000024.1:0-29709 GCA_964390575.1 uncultured Desulfocurvus sp.
GCCGTGTTTCGTCATCCTCTCCTCCGTTTGGTTCATCATTCCCTCCCACAGGCCCCGTCTGGCGTTGCTCCGCCGGTCGGGGCCGCGCCTTTTAGCCTGGTCTGCGCAGCAGCTGGTTCACCTCCTCCATGTAAACCTTGCCAAAGGTGTCATAGACACTGCGCCAGCCAAGATATTCCCCCGTATTCATGTAGAGGTTGAGCCACCCCTGCGAATCTGGGGGCAGTATCTCTCCCTTTTCCAGCATCTCCTGCATGTGGATGGCGCGGGCAAAGCGCACCTCCGGTGTCTCCGGCGCGGGCTTGGCCACAGCCATTTCCGCAGCCAGGGCCGCCGTCTGTTCGTCCAGGCGGTCTTCCTGCTGCCGCGAGAGCGGCGCGGGACCATTTATGGAGCGGGCGGCCAGCCCGGCCTCCAGCAGCGCCGGGGTCTCGTAGGCCGCGCCGGATCTGGGCAGGGCCACCAGGCTGGCGGCCTCGGCCGCGCGGGCGGCCATGATCTCGGCGGCGATGTCCTTGGTGCCCATCTTGCGCGAGGCCGCGCGGGCGATCTTCTTTTGCCCGGCCAGCCAGGTGCTTTGGTGCCGCTTCTGCGCCACGGCCACCTCCTGCCTGGAGATGCCCAGGATCTCCGGGCACACGGCCTTGCACACAAAGGCCCCGTCCAGGTCGAACACATAGACGTGGCCGATGTCGGCGTCGTCGAGCCGCACCTGCACGTCCTGGCCTTCCAGGCCGCCCAGGTTGGCATGGGCGAACAGGTTGCCGTCCACGCGCAGGCCCTTCTTGGTCACGCGGCGCGTGCCCTCGCCTGGCGCGGGCAGCAGCAGCACGTCCAGGGCGCGCTCGTCCATGATGCTGCGCAGCGGTCCGGTCCAGTCCACGGCCATCTGCCAGGGGCTCTTGCCGTTCAGCTCGGAGTGCGCCTTGCGGCCATACACGTCCTCGGCCCAGCGGTCGCAGAACTCCTGCAACTCCTCCGGCCCCATGCGCAGCTCCGCTGGCTCCTCGCCCTTTTTCATCAGGCGCTGGGCAAAGCTGCGCCGGGCCTCGATGTCCTTGCGGTCGGCCACGCTGTGGCCGATGAACCCGGACAGAAACTCCAGCAGATCGTGAGAAAAGGTGCCCAGGGCGCGCTCAATGAAGGGCTTTTGCCAGGGGCTGAATGGGGCGCAAGTCTCGCGGCGGATGTCCAGGCCGAGCAAAAGGCTCGTGATGTGGCGGCTCACGTAGTCCGAGCCGTTGTCGGTCTTCACCATTTCCGGCACGCCCCACTTGAGCAGGGCCTTGCGCAGGGTGGCGGCCACGGCGGCGGAAGAGCTGGAGCGCGAAACATGTAGCGTTAAACGCCTGCTAAACACGTCGATGCAACCCACGATGGTGTGGCGCGTGCCGTCGGCCAGCAGCAGGTCGCCGGGGGTGGAGTCCATTTCCCAGTGCTGGTTCAGGCGCAGGATGCCAGCCGAGGCGTCGCCAGCGGCGGACATGTAGCGGTTGCGCCAGGCGTCGGGGTTGCTGATGGCCAAGAACAATTGCGGGTTGCGCAGCTTCCAGCCAGAGAACCAGCGCTGCACGGCCCGCAGGGTGGGCAGGGAGGATACGCCAAACCGGGTGAGCATGGCCTCAAAGAGGCCTGCGGCGGTGCTGTGCGGATGGTCATTGATGAAGCCCAGGCAGAATTCGGCCAGCGCCGGGTTGCCGTCGATCTTGCCGGTGCCGATGCGGTGGCGGCCGTGCTTTCCGGCCAGGCTGGCCATGCCGTCGCGCTCCATGGCCAGCTGCCAGTTGCGGATGCTGCCCGCGCAGAGGCTGGAGACCTCTTCGCGCGTCCAGTCTGGCACGGCGGCGCGTCCGGCGTTGTAGTCGGCCGCAAAAAGGGCCGTGCCACGGCGGCGCGACAAGCCGGAGGTGGCCAAAAAATCGTTGCACAGGCGGGCGATGAGGGCTCTCGCTTCGGCCCTGTTCCTGCGCTGCTCGGGCAGGGCGGCAAAGGCGGTCATGCCGGTCTGGCGGCAGGCCTCGGCGGCGCGCGCGGCCAGCTCCTCGCGCAGCTTCCGCGTGGCGGCCTCGTGGTCGCTGGCGGCGGTGGCAGCGGTGGCCAGGGCCAGGCGCACTTCATCTGGCAGGGTGGCGAGGGGGAAGAGATTCCCGCCGCCACGGCCGATTCTTTCCTGAAACACCCAACCCTCGCGCTCTGCACGCCGCAAGACCGACTTGCGGGGACAGGACAGCACTCGCGCGATCTCAATAGTGCTGTATGCTTTCTGCGCGACGGCCATCACGCGGCCCTCACCATGTCTTCCGGCAGGCTCAAGATGCCCAGGGGGCAGCCGAGATCCCGAAGTTTGGCGAGCACCACGCGGCTATTCCGTCTGCCGTGGATAGTGTGGGAGACAAGAGAGGGGTCGACGCCCAAGTCCTGAGCTATTTTGTCGTTGGCCAGCCCGCGCCCCTTCATCCATTCGACAATGCGCCACGACCGGCGCTCCTTGCCGCTGCCCATGCGGTAACTCATATGCCATCCTCCAGCATTTTCTTGTTCCTGCGGGCTGTGCGTTCGGCGAGGCAGGCCTTGCCGTAGTCGCAGTGCCTGCGGTCTTCGGCGGTCATCACGTCCAAGCCAATAGCGCGGAGCATCATCTGGAGCGGGGCGTGGTCTCCGGTGGCCGCGCAGAACACCACCACGGCCAGGAGCGATGGGGTGTGGTCGCGGTCCGAAGGGGCCAGCCACTTGTCCAGGGTGTCTTTGCTGATGGATTGTGCGTTGCCCGTGGTGAGCCGCAGGCCAGCTTGATGAGCAATGTCGTTGATGCGATCCACCAGGAGCTTGCGCCCTGCGGCGTCCGCACCAGCTGCGCGGTTCATGCTCGCACGCAGGGCAGGCACCAGACCGGCCAGGGCTCCGAGGTCATCCTTGAAGAGTGAGTGTTGCTTCAGCATCGTCTTTCCGTCCGCTCGGGTTGGGGGCCACCGTCCAATCTTGCAAATTCGCCGGACGTTGACCCCGGCTTTTGCCTGGGATAATGTCATGCCGTGGCCTTCTTTTCGTGACAGGCACGGGTTCTGTTTAACTCCATTCGGGTTTGAATGTAAACCCCAATCGGGCTGCACAAATGATTTTTTTTGAAATTATATTCCCGAACGGGATTGGCCGGTTAGAACTTCTGCCCCGTCACAGTACGTGCCACAGAACGAACTTTGTATTGAGATGCCATGAATACCTTATCTAAACGAATCCTAGCTCTCCGGGGTTCAAAATCCCAATCGGAGTTTTCTACCCTACTCGGTGTTGCCCAGAACTCTCTCGGGCGATATGAACGGGGGGAGAGAACTCCCGATGCGGAATTTCTTTCTGCTCTCATTGAGCAGTTGGGAGTGTCTTCGGATTGGTTGCTACGAGGAGTCGGCCCAGTCTATGATCCGACTCGCACGAAGGTAGTGGAGGCGACCTGTGAATCACCCTGCGACGAACCGCTTTCTCACGTGGTCGTGACTGCCCAACTTCCGCCCTGTGACGTGGAGATGGTCTATGTGCCGATGGTTGAGGCAAGGATATCGGCTGGGACAGGCAGTTTTCAGACGGAAGCCGGGAATGAGCGCCTGTATGCTTTTCGGTCGGACTTCTTGAACCGAAAGGGCCAGCCGAAACAGATGGTTCTCATGCGGGTCTCCGGGGATAGCATGGAGCCCGAGATCAAGCACGGCGACGTGGTGCTAATAGACAAGAGCCAGTGCGAGCCACGGCCGGGCATTATTTACGCTGTGCGCGTCGGGGAGTTGATCTATCTGAAGGTTGTGGACGCCCTGCCGGATGGCTTGGAACTCAAAAGCATCAATCTCAAGTATGATCCGATGAAGGTGGACATGCGCGGAGACCTCGCCGATGGCGTGTCTATAATGGGGCGCGTAATCTGGTGGTGTAGGGAGGCAAGGTAGTATGACACGTTTTATTGCAATTACAATTTTAGTGTTAGCATTTCTTTATGCTTGCGGGAACGAGCCTACTAGGAAGACGTTCAAGGAACAAATAACGGAATGCGAGAACATTATATACGCGCTAGACACTGAAATATCTACTGCTCACGAAGCATATTTTCAAGCTGTAAAGAACACACCTACACATCAACAGCAAATGATGGAGTCCTATTATTCTGGCTCTGTAATTCCTGCTCTTGTAAAGGCAGAATCCAAATCGAGAGAAGCAGCGTCAGATATAGCAAGCCTGACGAGTAAAATACAGAAGGATTCAACATATTCTGAATCACAGAAAAAATGGTTTTCATCATTTCTGGGATATGTGACAAATATGTATTCGTTTAGAGCAGAATACTACTCGGCAACGTTACTTGCCACAAAAAATATAGGCAGCAACGCGAAGGTGGTAAAGGCGCTACTTGGAGAGGCGGAAGGGAAGAGGGGCGCGAGCGAGGCTCACCGTGTCATGGCAGGAATACTGCTCACGGCTATTAAAAATCCAGCAGCAGTGAAGAGTGGTTCAGATCAAAAATAACCGTCGCGTGCTCGGTCTTGTTTAAAAATAAGCTTCGTTTCCCGCAAAACCTCCTCGTCCGACTTTTCACCACGGCGCTCGCCACAATTGCTATGCCGTTGTAGCCTTCCGCGTCCCTTCCTGTCCCGCAATATCCCGGTTTGTCCCGGCACTCCCCTGGGTAAGTCTATGTGTCGCAGCACACTTTGCCGTCTGTGGAGTCACTCTCTAAGTTTCAGGTAGTCTGAAAAGGGCAGGCAGTCAAAGTCACAGAGCTACCCGTTGGGGTGCTTGATTGAAGATTTGCCACTCTATTGATAGCGAAGAAGAGATTTGGCAGGTGTTTCCCCTTGGCTCTGCCATAACCGTCTATAATTATGCCATTATTGTGGCTCGCTCTCCGGTCTGTATGCTTGCAATTCTTGCCGCATGAAGTCGCTGGATGCCGCCAGCCTAACAGGTCACATGTAAATAGTATCTGAAAGACTAGGAGATTGTATCGTAATTGGCGTGTTTGTATTGCATTTGTGTTGACGGAATCTGAAGGTTGAGCTATGGTTTTATCAGAAATGCTGCTATCAAATAGGGGTGAAGTGATGAAGTATAGCTATATTAGGTGCTTGCTCCTTGCCGGCGTTTTGCTTGCCATGCCGGCAATTTCCTTTGCATGGGTTGTATCCTATTCAGACGGAAGTTCCAGCTACTCAGGATCAGCCATGGATTTTTCGAACAGCAATGTGGGTAATAATCTCATGACAGAAAAGGTTTACACCTTTTCGATCGTTTCTAGCTATTCAAACCCGACTGGACAAGATGTAAACGTCTTGTTTACCAACTGGTTTTCGAGCACCGGCAAGCAAGGCTCTAAGTCAGAATACTACTTTTACCAGGGGGACCCCACCACTGGAACTCCTATCGGATATATGGGGTTTGCTGCCTCAGGGGCGAGTGATAAAATGCCCATTCCGATGAGTTTTCAGTCTGGGCAAATTTACTCACTTGTTATCGATACAAGCTACTACCTGCCGTCGCAAAGGACTATAACCTCCACGGCTCTTTCAGAGGGAACATTGAGTATCACTAGTACGGACACGAAACCTGCCACGACCCCCATTCCGGCGGCGGTTTGGCTCTTGGGAACCGGCTTGGCCGGGATGCTCGGAATTGGAAGAAAGCTCCGGAAGCAGCAACGCTCGTAATCTGGTTTCCCGTGGACTTGCTCTGGGCAGGGTCGAAAGGCTCTGCCCTTTGTTTTGGGATCGCCGTGGCTCCGGCTCACTAGCCCCCTCAAGGGGGAGCGGCATAGGTGGCATAGCTGGGATTGGCCGGTGACCTGCCTGCCTCTCCATCGTCTTGATCTGGTTGTTGGCCCCCTCCATCGGTTCTGATGAGATTTTCGAAACCTCTGCCCGGTTGTCACGCACACGAGAATGGAATACCATTCCCAAGATATTTCCCGCTTGGAGGGTTGCATGGATATTTCCCTTTCCAACACTGTCCTCCAACACGCGTACTCCTCAAGCCGCTGCTTCCGCCCACGCCGAAACCCCTTCCCCATGTTCTGCACGGCGCTGACCATGCTGAGCCTGCTCGCATGTGCCGCCACGACCATGGCGGCCGGGGTGAAGGTCGATCCTGACCGCGCGACCGCTGTGATTCGCACGCGCTTTGTTCTGGTCAAGGCCCTTGGACAGGGATCTACTCCCCAGGAAGCAGAGGAGCATGCCTTCAAGGAAGCGTTGCGACAGGCGGCCCTGCACCTGGAAGCCCTGGGAGGAGCGCAGGCCATGCCCCCTGGCCCTGAAGGCCAGCGCGTGATCAGTTTGCAACACTTCAAGAAACCAGGGTCCAGCCAAGAACGGACTGTGCTCCTCCTTGAACTGCGCCTGCGTGGCCAGGCTGAGCCGCTGCCAGAGGGACTGCGCCTGCCAGTGGTTCGCGCCAGCATCGGGGGTGGCCTGCTGACCCTTTCGGCTAGCCAAACCTGTGAGGCCGTGGCCGCCTTGTCTTCCACCAGGGAGGCCGAGCCGCAGCTCTTCCCCGGCGGGGGCCAAGTCTTCCACCTGACTCCGGGCAAACCCGTGCTGCAGCCCCTGCCACACGCCGAGGGCCAGTTCCTGAACGTTCTGGCCTGCACCGGCGGCTTGAACGTCCCACTCGTCCCAGGCACTGTGGATGAGGTCTTCACCAAATCCAGGTCAGGCAGCCCTCGCCCAGTCGCAGGCGGGGTGCTGTCCGATTGCATCGAGTTGCAACTGGGTCGGGTCAAGGGTGAGGCGCGCGCTATGCGCCAGAAGGCCCCCGAGGCACCGGTGAACATGACCGGCGCAGCCGGGCGCGATGCCAGTCGGCCAGAACTTCCCAGCAGCGCCCCATAGACAGGGTCGCGAATGTCCGTCTTGAATCACCGCCCTCTGCCGCCCAAGGCGCGTGGCCTAGCCGTGGCGACCATGACCCTGGCGTGCCTCGGTCTGCTTCTCTTGGCCTTTCCCGGCCCACTGGCTCGGCTTGAGCTCTCCGCCTCGGACCTGCGCTATCGCATGGCTGAGCGCCCTGTTCCCAGCCCGGACATCGTGCATTTGGACATCGACGACGCCACGGTGCGCCGCTTCGGCGCCTGGCCTTTGCAGCGCTCGGTGCATGCCCGCGTCCTCGACATGCTCACGGACTGCGGTGTGTCTGTTGTGGCCTATGACATCGTGTTCCACGGCCCGGCCCCAGGCCCGAACGGCCCGGCCGACGACAACGCCCTTGAGGCTGCAGTGGAACGCTCCGGCCGGGTGATCTTCCCCGCCGGGGTTGGATTGGTGCGCGAGCCCGACGTGGTGCGTCTGACGCCCGAGGCCGACGACCTGCCTGTGCTGACGTCGCTCCTGCCCCCCGGAGACGTGCATGTATCGCGCCTCCTTCAAGCGGAGAAGACCTTCATGCCTGGGGCCAAACTGGCGCGTCATGCTCTGGGTTCCGGCCACATCGCCGCAACTCCGGACGAAGACGGGGTGTATCGTCGCATGCCCCTGCTGGTGGGCTTCCACGGCCAGCTTCTGCCCGCCCTGGGCCTGACCATGGTCCTGCGCCATCTGGACGCCCAGGCCGTTGCGCATCCAAGGTGGGTGGACATCACTTGGCCCGGCGGCAGTCTCCGTGCGCCCACGGACAATGGACTGCTTGTCCCCCTGAACCTAGCCGCGCCCTGGGGAGGCGGATTTTGGCACCTGTCCTACGTTGAATTGCTGGACTGCGCCGCCGACCCGGCCCGTCTGACCTTCCTGCGCCAGAGCCTCAAGGGCAAGCTGGTCATCATTGGGCTGGCCGCCTCCGGAACCACGGACATAAAAGCTACGCCGCTCTCGTCGGCCGAGCCACTGGTGACCCTGCACGCCAACCTCGCCAGCATGCTCCTGACGCGCGCGCTGCTGCGTCCCCTTCCCCCCTGGGCCTCCTGGACGCTGGGGGCAGTCTTCCTTACCCTGACGACGGCCCTGTACCTGCGCCTGCCTATCCGCTCCTTCTTGCCCGCAGGGCTCTCCCTTATCCTCCTCTGCCCGGTCGTCAACATCATGCTGTTTATGATCACTGGCTTCATTCTGAATCTCACGGCCACCACATTGGCTGTGGGCTTGGTCGTGCTTGCGCTCCTGTCCGACGGCCTGGCCCGCACCGCCACCGAGAGCGTCCGCCAGCGCCGTATGCTCGAAGCCTACTTCTCTCCGGCCATTGCCCGGCAGATTCTGGAATCCGGCGCCGACATCATGGAAGGGCGAAGCGTTGATGTCACAGTGCTCTTCTCGGACATTGCAGGCTTCACGGCCATGAGCGACCACATGGAGCCAGCCGAGGTACAGCGTTTCCTGGGAGAGTATCTGGAAGAGATGACCGCCTGTGTGTTCCGGAACAACGGCGCCGTGGACAAGTTCATGGGCGACGGGCTGATGGCTTTCTTCGGCTACCCCGAGACCGAAGGCCTGGACTCCGTGGAGAATGCGCGCCACTCAGCCCTATCCGGCGTGCGCGCCGCCGTGGAGATGCAGGCCGCCTTGCGCCGACTGAATCGTCGCTGGCAGGCACAGGGTCGGCAACAGATCGCCATCCGCATCGGCATGAACACTGGGCACTGTGTCGTGGGAGATATGGGCAGCGCCAGCCGCCGGGAATTCACCCTGCTCGGCCGCAATGTGAACTTGGCCCAGCGCATGGAGTCCAACGCGCCCAAAGGTGGCATCCTGGTAAGCGCGCGCACCGCTGCCCTTGTGCAGGATCAGTTCGTCTTGGACGACCCCACCCGGCTCATGGTCAAGGGCTTCGACAAGGAAGTGGAGGCCTGCGCTGTCCGCTTGCCTGATCCTGAATAATTGCCGGGGCTCCAGGTGCCCCGCCATCTACAGAGCCGTCTGTCTCCCTCTCGGATTCACATTCTCCCTATGGTGCCGCAGCATATTCCGGGGCCAATGCAGGTGACATGCATGTGGCCTTGACGGTTTTTCCTGGCCGGGGCGTCTCTCTCTCTGTACGATGGACCAGGCGTGGAGATGCCGAAGAGCCGGGCTGGGAGCGTTCATTTGCCCTTGCCCGCAAGGTAGGGGCCGGAGTATCCTGAATGCATCCCGATCCACGGAGGCCGACATGCTCCCGTTCTCGTCCCGGCTCCCCGCTGCCCTATACTGTCTGATGCTGGCCCTGTGCCTGCTGGCCCAGCCCGTGTCGGCAGCCAGGGCCGAAAAACGCGTGGCGCTGGTCATCGGCAACGGCGGCTACCGCAACGTCACCCCCCTGGCCAACCCGGTCAACGACGCCCGCCTGGTGGCCGAGACCCTGAAACGGCTCGGCTTCGAACTTGTGGGCGGCCGGGCCCTCACCGACCTCACCGGCAAGACGGAGATGGAGCAGGCCGTGCAGGGCTTCGGGCAACGCATCCGAGGCGCGGACGTGGCCCTGTTCTTCTACGCTGGCCACGGCGTGCAGGTGGATGGCGCCAATTACCTGGTGCCTGTGGGGGCGGACGTCTCGGCAAAAAGCCAGATCAAGTACCAGTTGCTGGACGCGGACTTCGTGCTGCAGGAGATGGCCGAGGCTGGCACGCGTGTGAACCTGGTGGTGCTGGACGCCTGCCGCAACAACCCCTTCGGGGACCGCGGCCTGCGCGCCGTGAATGCCGGTCTGGCCCAGATGACCGCCCCGCGCGGCACCCTGGTGGCATACTCCACGGCCCCGGGGCGCACCGCCTCGGACGGCACCGGTGCCAACAGCCCTTTCAGCGCCGCGCTGGCCCGCCACCTGCTGGAGCCCGGCCAGCGCATTGAAGACGTATTCATGCGCGTGGGCCTCGACGTGGAGCAGAAGACCGGCGGCGAGCAATCCCCCTGGAAGTCGGACAATCTGCGCGGGGTGTTTTGTTTGGCGGGTGCCTGCGGCCAGCAGGTGCCCGCGATGGCACAGCCGCCTGCTTCCGTTCCGAAGCCGCAGGCCATGCGATATCCGCCAACAGGCGAGAGCTATGTCGCAGCCCCTGGCGACCCGACCTGGGACCTTGGGCTGTCCAAAGGGAGGCGAGCAAGTCACGAGGTGCTCCGTGACGCCTCCGTACGCACCCCGCAGGGGCGTGACTCTTTCCGCGTGGATTACGACTTCCCGGCCGGGCTGACAGAGTACCTCGCCATTGTTGAATCTTCTGAAAAGCGCGACCTCTCGGCCTTTCAAGGCATCGAGTTCTCGGTGAAGAGCTCCCGACCCAGCACCGTCTATTTCACCATCGTCACCTCGAACACCAGGGAGCGGAAGATCGCAGACCGCTTCTACTCGGTGTTCCACGCCACGGAACAGTGGAAGACCCAGCGCGTGTCTTTCCGCAGCATGTCCCCCTCGATCCCCTGGAAGCAACGCCTGGCAGCCCTGTACGGCTATACCCCCGGAGACGGGGTGATACGGCCCGAACTCACGGAGAACCTGCGCATCGGCCTGGACGCGGAAAAGAACCTGCCAGGCCCGGGCTCCCTGTGGGTGGGCGACATCCGCTTCTACAAATAGCCCGGACCTGGATGCTGTGAGCTGACCTTGATGCCGGGGTAGTCACCAGGACAGCGGCTCCCATGGCACCTTGCGTGCCTGGGTGGGCCGAACCCGGGGAAGACTGGGATCAGGCGTGATCATCGCGAGGCGCTGTTGCAGACGGCGCACGGCGTACGCCTTATTATTCCTAAGGCTCTGGACCTTGGGTAAGCGGTGGGTAAAAAGCGGAGGATCTGAGTTTACCAAAAGTGGAGCACCAAAAGTGGTGGACCAAAGGATGAGCACCTGGGAACGCCAGAAATGGAGCACCAGATGCTAAAGGTGCCCTAGGCGAGCACTGCGAAGGTCTGTTGTGTGAGATGGCCGACGATGGACTCGTTCATCAAGTCTCGTGGGCCTGCACGGGGGGGGGAACCCTAGCCTTTTAAAAGGCTAGGGTTCGGTCTCGTTATAGGCTCGTGCTATCGGAGTAGCTGGACTTCAGTCGAAACCATCATCTTCATGCCGAGGTCGCCTGTGATGCTCTTCCTGAACGGGCAGGTCAGACAATCGGCCAGCTTGCTCGTCGAGCGGCTTTGGATTTTGCCGCTGTAGAGCGTGCCCTTGTTGCCATAGCTTGCACTGCCCTGTCTATGTCGCGACATTTATGCTTGTTTAACGGTACTTTGGACGCCATTATGTCTACGATTCGCGACTCGTAGACAGAATGGCATCCAACAGGCTGTCATAACAGCACAAGCAAGCGATTCAACCTATTAACTTTCTCGCCATCTCCGCATAGCAAGCAACCATGATGCTCAAACCCCAAGACGTTTGCCTATTGCTCAAGCAGGTAGTCTCCGAGCCTGGCTTGGCGTTCAGCCACTTGGCGGCAGAACTCGGCATAAGCCGAGCCGAGGCGTATGCCGGTCTCAAGCGGGTGACGGCCGCGAAGCTCTTCGACGTGAATCGGAACAGGCCCGTAATCACTGCCCTGGAGGAGTTCCTCATTCACGGGGTGAAGTACGCCTATCCAGCCGAGCCTGGGACTCTCACGCGGGGAGTGCCCACGGGCTTCAGTGCCCCTGTCCTTGTCGGGCATTTTGACGTGAGCAAGGGCAGCCACATGGTCTGGCCTTCTCCTAACGGGGAAGAGCGTGGGGTGGCCATTGAACCGCTCTACAGGTCCATTCCCGAGGCTTGCCTGAAGGACCCCAAGCTGTATGCCGCTTTGGCGCTTGTTGATGCGCTGCGCATCGGCAGGGCACGTGAAAGACAGCTTGCCCAAGACCTCCTCGTGCAAATCCTCCGGAAGAAATGAGACCGCGCAGGCACGGCACCATAGACAACCTCCTGGCAGCAGCCCGCCTGTTGGGTGACCTGACCAGCGAGGTCGTCTTTGTCGGTGGCGCGGCGACTGCACTCCTGCTCACAGACTCGGCTGCGCCCGACGTACGCCCGACACTCGACGTTGATGTCATCGTCGAAGTGGGGGCCGTGAAACAATGCCAAAGGGGAGCCCCCAGCCCTTTGCCCTGGGCCAACAGTGAAAGCCAGGCCGGTCCGGCCGGTCGTTTCAGAAGGGGCTCGCCACCTTCGGGAGCTCGAAGCCCTGCTCGCGGAAGAGCCGCAAACAGGCCTCCACGGCCCGCGCCTCATACCGGACGCCGCTCCCCTTTTCGATCTCCTCGAGGGCGGCCTCGATGCCCAGGCTCGGCCGGTAGGGCCGGTGCGAGCACATGGCGTCCACCACGTCGGCCACGGCGATGATCCGCGCGCCCTTGTCGATGTCCGCCCCGGCCAGGCCATGCGGGTACCCCGTGCCGTCCATGCGCTCGTGGTGCTGGCGGATGATGGTGGCCACGGGCCAGTCCTCGCCCAGGTTCTTCAGGATGTCGTAGCCCACCTCGGGGTGCATCTTGATGACCGAGAACTCCTCTTTGCGCAGCACGCCGGGGCGGTTCAGGAAGTCCGCAGGCACATAGACCTTGCCGATGTCGTGGAGCATGGCCGCGATGCGCAGGGTGTCCATGTCGTCCGGGCTGAAGCCGAGCTCCAGGGCCATGGCGCAGGACAGGGCGGTGACCCGGGACTGGTGCCCGGCCAGATAGGGGTCGCGCGCCTCCACCAGGGCCGAGAAGCCGAGCACGATGCCCTCGAGCAGGCGCTTGAAGCGCTTGAGCGAGTATATCTCCCGCTGGGCCTCCACCAGGCCGTGGTGCCGCACGGCGTCGGCCAGGGCCTGGTCCAGGGCCTCCGGCAGGCAGGGCTTGCTCAGAAAGCGGAAGATGAAGCCCTGGTTCACGGCGTCCACCGCGTTGCTCAGGTCGGCAAACCCTGTGAGCAGGATGCGCACCGTGTCCGGATACAGCTCCGCAGCCCTGGACAGCAGCTGGATGCCGTCCATGCCGGGCATCTTGAGGTCCGAGAGGAGCACGGTGAACGGCTGGCTTGAGGCCATGACCTCCAGGGCCTCCGCCCCGCTTTGGGCCGTCAGGACCTCGTGCCGCGCGGCGAACTGGCGGCGCATGGATTCCAGCAGGTTGGCGTCGTCGTCCACGATGAGCAGGCGCGTTTTGGATTGCGGCATTGTGGTCCTCCTGGGGCGGTTCCCATTGTGGCGCGCGGGCGGCGGTCAGTCCTAGGGCAGCGGTTGGATAACGGCCACGGGCTGGTTGATCTTGATGGTCCGCGAGTTGTCGAGGACGAACTCGATGACCGTCTCGTTCAGTTCCCGCCCCTTGGCGATGAGCAGGATGGTCTCCGTGCCGCGTACGCCGATGAGGTCCTCGGCCAGGATCATGCCCGGGGCCAGGGCGTGCAGATGCACCTTCTGCATGGCGTAGCGCGCGTGCTCGTTGATGACCTCGGCCAGGGCGGCCACCGCCTTCGGGTCATACACCCCCTTGCGGCGCTCCAGCTTGGTGATGGCCTCGGCCTTGGGCATGCCGTTGGCCAGCAGGATGTCGAAATCCACAACCGCCTTGAGGATGCGCGCGCCGAGCGGGATGTCCTCGCCCAGGGCGGCGTTTTTGGGCACGCCGCCGCCCTCGAAGTGCTTCTCCTGGTTGGCCACGATGGCCGCCACATCCTCCATGCGCGGTATCTTGGCCACCAGCCTGGCCCCGAAGGCAGGGTGGGACAGGAACTGCTGCAGCTCGCCCTCGGTCAGGGGCTGGCCCTTCTCCACCTTGCGGATGAGCGAGTCCGGCAGGGTGATGAAGCCCAACACCGAGAGCATGGCGGCGGTCTCCGTCTCCCAGGGGCGCGGGTCGGCCATGCGCTTGGACACCCCGCGCAAAAACGGCAGGATGCGCGAGACGCGGCCGAAGACGTCCGGCTTCAGCAGGGAGATGAGGTCGCAGAGCACGGAGACGCTGCCCTTCAGGGTCTTCTCCAGGAGCTCGCGCTCGGCCGTGATGAGGTCGTGGTGGCGGAAGGCGTCGTCCAGCACCTTCTCGATGGTCTCCGGCGGGCAGGGCTTGGTCAGCAGGCGGAAGATGTTGCCCTCGTTCACGGCCTGGATGGCGATCTCCAGGTCCGCGTGCCCGGTGAGCAGCACGCGCACGGTGTCCGGGCTGCCGTGGCGGATGACGCGCAGCATGTCCACGCCGTTCATCACGGGCATGTTGTAGTCGGAGATGACCACGGAAAACGGCCCCTGGCGCGCGGCGGCCTCGATGCCGGCCTTCGGCCCCTCGGCGGTGATGAGATCGACCCTCTTGCGCAGCTGCCTGCGGAAGCTCTCCAGCAGGTTCACGTCATCATCGACGAACAACACCTTTCTGTTCATGCCTCCTCCTTCTCAATGCGCAGAGCAACGGCCTCGTCCCGCCAGCGCGTGAGCCTGTCCGGGCCGCCGATGGCCGCGAGGCGCGCCAAACTGGCCTGGGGCCTGGCGTAATGCGCATTGAACACAAAAATGTCGTGGTCCAGCACGTTGGCGAAATGGGTCACGTCCGCAGCGCAGAGCCCCCCGGGCTCCGGTGTCTCGGAATGGTGCGTGGCCACTGCGTGCACCACGGCCAGGGGCAGGCCCCAGAGCCCCAGCAGATACGCGCCCACCTGGGCGTGGGTGAGGCCCAGCTGCTCGGCCTCCACATCGGCCACGCAGCGGTTGTTCTCGCGCACTTCCCGGATGACGTCCTTGTATTCGGCGGCGCAGTGGGCGTCCAGCAGCAGCTTGCCCACGTCGTGCAGCAGGGCGGAGATGTACACGTTGTCAGCGTCCTCCTTGCCCATGCCCTCGACCCTGGCGATGGCCCGCGCGATGCTGGCGGTGCGCATGCAGTGCTCCCACAGCAGCGACAGGGAGAAGGTCTTCTCCTCGGCGCTGTCAAAGCACTTGAAGACGTGCAGGGAGAGGATCACGGAGCGGATGACGTTCACCCCCAGCACGATGACCGCCTGCTGCGGCGAGGCGACGTGCCGCGTCAGGCCGAAATAGGCCGAGTTCACGAGCTTCAGGATGTTGGCGGAGAGCCCCACGTCCTCGGACACGATCCCGCCGATGAGCTTGGGCGAGGGGTCGCCCTTGGCCAGCTCCTCGGTGATGCGCGTGTAGGCCCTGGGCAGCACGGGCAGCTGCTCGATGCGGGCGATCTTCGCCAGCACAACCTTGTTGGAGATGAACTCCCGCGCGTTCATGGCCTGCTCCAGGGCCTGGATGAGCCTCTTTTCGTCGCAGGGTTTGGTCAGGTACTGGTGCGTGGGCGCGATGCTGCGCTCCACCATGTCCTGGTCCGAGTAGCCGGAAAGGGCGAAGCGCACGGTGTCCGGGTACTCGCGCATGATCCGGTGCAGCAGCTCCGGGCCGTCCATGCCGGGCATGCGCATGTCCGAGACCACGGCGTCCATCTGCACGCGGGACATGATCTCCAGGGCCTGCTGGCCGCTTTCGGCAAAGTGCATGTCCCAGGTTTCGCGCATGGGCCGGAGCATGCGCCGGAGGCCCTGGAGGATGTTGGGCTCGTCGTCCACAAAGAGGATGTTCCGCTTCATTGCTCGCGTTCCTCGCTCTGCACCAGCGGCAGGCGGACCACAAAGGTGGTGCCCAGGCCGGGTTCGGTTTCAAAGAAGAGCTGGCCCTTGTGCTTTTCCACCACGATTGAGCGCGAGATGGTCAGGCCCTGGCCCGTGCCCTTGCCCACCTCCTTGGTGGTGTAGAAGGGGTCGAAGATCTTGGCCTGCACCGCAGGCGGGATGCCGGTGCCCGTGTCCGTGATCCGGATCTCGGCCCAGGGCGGGGCGTATCTGGTGCTCAGCGTGATGCGGCCCTTGCGCTCGGGGTCGCTCTTGCTGGCCTCGGCGATGGCGTGGGCGGCGTTGACGATGAGGTTCAGCACCACCTGGTTGATCTCGCCGACCATGCAGACCACCAGCGGCAGGTTCTCGTCCAGGTCGGTGGTGAGGTCGGCCACGTACTTCCACTCGTTGCGCGACACCGTCACCGTGCTCAGCATGGCCTCGTTCAGGTCGGCCGAGCTCATGGCGGCCGAGGCCGGGTGGGCGAACTGCTTCACCGAGCGCACGATGGTGCTGATGCGCTCGATGCCCTCCAGGGTCTGGGCGATGGCGCCGGGCACCTCGGCCTCCAGGTAGTCGATGTCGCGCTCGGCCATGAGCGCGGCCAGGGCCTCCAGGTCCGCCCGCGTGGGCGGGGCGTTCTGGCTTGCCTGCACGAGCTCGCGGGCCTTGTCGCAGACGCTGAGCACGTCCTCAAAGGCGTCCTTGAGGAACTTGACGTTGTTGCCCACGTACTGGGCCGGGGTGTTGATCTCGTGCGCGATGCCCGCCGCCAGCTGGCCGATGGCCTCCAGCTTCTGCGATTGCAGGAGCTGCGACTCCAGGTGCTTGTGCCTGGTGGTGTCCAGGATGAGCAGCCATTTTTCGGCGCAGGCCTGGGAGGCTTCCGGCTGGAAGACCGGGGTGACCACGCTGAACACCTTGCTCTCCTCGCTGTTCAGCCAGACCACCTCAAACCCGTTGTCCCCTCCAGCGGGGC
Organism: uncultured Desulfocurvus sp.; assembly: GCA_964390575.1. Classification (GTDB taxonomy): domain Bacteria; phylum Desulfobacterota; class Desulfovibrionia; order Desulfovibrionales; family Desulfovibrionaceae; genus Humidesulfovibrio. The sequence goes on from CAYMIP010000024.1 coordinate 16,478, forward strand.
TGGCCTCCAGGGCGCAGAGCCGCTCCCGCATGCCCGGATCCGCCGCGTGCAGGGTGATGTCCTGGCCCACGACCTCCTCGCGCGTTCTGCCCAGCATGCTCAGGAAGTGGCTGTTGATGTAGGTGACGGCCCCGAAGGAGTCGATCTTCACCAAACCCTGGGTCATGGTCTCGATGAGGTTGCGAAACTGCACCTCGGAGCGGCTCAGCCTGTTCTCCGCCTCCAGGGCGTTTCTGGTCACGATGGAGCGGTGCAGCTTCCAGATGGTCAGGGAGCCGATGACCAGGCTGACCGCGAGCGCGGCCACGAGGAGCCTGATGGTCCAGACCTGGTCGCTCGTGTCGCTTTCGATCTCCGACTGGTCGATCTTGGTCACCAGGGACCAGGAGCTGTCCGGCAGGGAGGTCAGGGCCGCCACCACCGGAACGCCCTGGAAGTCGAGGCCCCGGACGATGCCGTGCTGGCCCCGCGCGGCCCGGACGGCCACCACGTCCAGCCGCTCCACCGGCATGGTGAAGCCCTGGCCGGTGTTGTCGGCCTGGTCCAGGCTGTTCAAGTCGCGCACCAGCTGGCCTTTGCGGCTCACGAGGAGGGTCTCGCCGGTCTTGCTGGAGGCGGGCCATTTCCGGATGAGGGGAGAGATGTAGGCGTCGGCCCGGACGTGCAGGGCCACAAACCCGATGGCCTCGCCCCCACGGGCCTGGTCAAAGATGGCGTAGACCACGGCGCAGTAAACCTGCCCGTCGTGCTCGTCCCGGTAGAGGTCCAGAATGCGCGCTCCGTGGTCCGTCTTCCCGGCCTGGAGCATGTCGCGGAAGCTCTCCGAAGCCGCCTCAGCCTGGCGCGTGGTGGTCACAACGGTCTGGCCCGAGGCGTCGACCAGGCGGATGCTGTCATACTCGCCATGGGCGCGATAGTTCAGCCGCAGCCATTTGACCACGGCCTGGCGCGCGGCCTTGTCGTCCCTGTGCCGCAGGAGGGTTTCCGCAGCCTGCGCCAGGATAGGGTTCCCTTGCAGGGTCTTGGCGTCCCCGATGCGTTCCTTGCGCCATTGCACGAGCTCGCTCTTCTTGAACTCGCTGATGGCCTCCAGCTGGTCGAGGAGCGACTGGAAGTAGGCATCGGCGATGTGCTGCGTGTGGTGGTATCCCGTCTGTACGGTGACGGCGGACAAGGCGAACAGCAGGGCGACGATGCCCAGCGGGATCATGGTCTTGCGTGAGCCGATGCCGAGGGCCTGGGCCGCCCGCAGGATTTGGGACGCGTGGTGGGCCGCCCGGTTGGCAAGAGCCGAGAGGGTCATTCGGCCTCCCCTTCGGCGTGCTCCAGCGGCAGGCGGACCACAAAGGTGGTGCCCAGGCCGGGTTCGGTTTCAAAGAAGAGCTGGCCCTTGTGCTTTTCCACCACGATTGAGCGCGAGATGGTCAGGCCCTGGCCCGTGCCCTTGCCCACCTCCTTGGTGGTGTAGAAGGGGTCGAAGATCTTGGCCTGCACCGCAGGCGGGATGCCGGTGCCCGTGTCCGTGATCCGGATCTCGGCCCAGGGCGGGGCGTATCTGGTGCTCAGCGTGATGCGGCCCTTGCGCTCGGGGTCGCTCTTGCTGGCCTCGGCGATGGCGTGGGCGGCGTTGACGATGAGGTTCAGCACCACCTGGTTGATCTCGCCGACCATGCAGACCACCAGCGGCAGGTTCTCGTCCAGGTCGGTGGTGAGGTCGGCCACGTACTTCCACTCGTTGCGCGACACCGTCACCGTGCTCAGCATGGCCTCGTTCAGGTCGGCCGAGCTCATGGCGGCCGAGGCCGGGTGGGCGAACTGCTTCACCGAGCGCACGATGGTGCTGATGCGCTCGATGCCCTCCAGGGTCTGGGCGATGGCGCCGGGCACCTCGGCCTCCAGGTAGTCGATGTCGCGCTCGGCCATGAGCGCGGCCAGGGCCTCCAGGTCCGCCCGCGTGGGCGGGGCGTTCTGGCTTGCCTGCACGAGCTCGCGGGCCTTGTCGCAGACGCTGAGCACGTCCTCAAAGGCGTCCTTGAGGAACTTGACGTTGTTGCCCACGTACTGGGCCGGGGTGTTGATCTCGTGCGCGATGCCCGCCGCCAGCTGGCCGATGGCCTCCAGCTTCTGCGATTGCAGGAGCTGCGACTCCAGCCCCTTGCGCTCCGTTGTGTCGGTGATGACCGCGAAGGTACCGATGGTGTTGCCGTTCTCGTCCAGGGACTTGGAGGGCGAGACCAGGGTGTACACGTGCCGGCCCGAGGCATGGTTCCAGATGATCTCCTCGGCGTGCTGGACCTCCGCCTCCGCACCGAGCAGCCGCGCCAGCCGTCCCAGGCTCTCGGCGGCCACGTACTCCTCGGGCTTGCGTCCCAGGAGCGTCGCCTTGGGCCAGCCGAGCATCCTGGCGAACTGGTCGTTGATGTAGGCCATGACCCCGCCCTTGCGGATGATGAGCAGGCCCTCGTGCAGGGCCTCGATGAGCGTTCTGTAGCGGGTCTCGTTGCGGCTCAGGCGCCGTTCCGCCCGCTTCCTGGCCGTGACGTCCAGGTGCGAGACCACGGCGCCGCGGGCGCCCTTGCCGCGCGGGGTGGCTTCCAGCAGGTACCAGCGCAGGGCCGGGCCGGAGCGCGAGGAGAACTCCATGCGGAACAGGGTGCTCTGGCCCATGAACACGGACTGGATGCCCGCCAGGATGGCCGCCGCCTGCTCGTCCCCGTCCTGCGCCGCCCTGCGGCAGAAGTCCAGGTAGTCCCCGCCGACGCCCAGGCTCCCGGCCACGGCGGGACCGCTCTTGGCCCCGGACTGCTGCCAGGCGCGGTTGACCATGGAGATGACGCCGTGCTGGTCGAGCACGCAGAGGTAGGTGGAGAGGGCGTTGAAAATGGACGTGGTGAGGTTGACGCTTTCGCGCAGGGCTTCGCGGCTGCGCTGGCGCAGCATGACGTTGGAGAACAGCGGCGTGAACTGGAGCAGCAGCTGGGGGTCGGGCGGGGATGAGCTCTCCGGCCTCAGGCGGGCCACCATGAACAGGCCCTGGAGCCGTCCCCGGATGGACATGGGGAGGGCGGTCAGGCTGCCGATCCCGGCCTGCATAAGGAGCTGGCTGTCCTTCTGCGCCGCCGGGGGCAGGTGGCGCACGTCGCGGATGGTTATCCACTCCTGGCTCATGGAGCGCTCAAAGAGCCAGGGTGTCTTGATGCGGCCCAGGTTCTTCAGCGATTTGGGCAGGGGGGGCAGCTCCTCGGCGTGCCACTGGTGGAGCAGCTCGAAGCGCTTGGCCGAGGGCTCGAAGTGGTAGATTGCGGCGCGCTGCATGCCGATGAATCCGCAGATCTCGGCCAGGGTTTCGGCCATGGCGGGGGGCACCTCGTCGGCGATGGCGTTGACCAGGCGCGAGGAGATGCGCGACAGCAGCAGCTCCTGATCCATGCGCCGCCTGGATTCGGCTTCGGTGTGCAGGCGCTTGGTGATGTTGCGCCCGCTGCTGATGAGAACCCTCCGGCCCTGGTAGTCTTGGGCCTGGCAGAGCAGCTCCAGGGGGATGGCGAAGCCGTCTTTGCGGCGGAGCGTGGTTTGGAAGAGTTCCGAGGCCTCGCGCAGGACGTTGACGAAATGCCCGGTCAGGCGTTCCTTGTCCTCCTCCACGGCGAAGTCGAGAAGGTTTGCGCCGACCAGGCTCTTTGTGGCGAGGTTCAGCCAGAGCCCCGCGTTCTTGTTGGCGTCCAGGATCTGCCCGGTTTCGTCGTGGATGAAGATGGCCTCGGCCGCGTTGTCGAAAAACTCCCGGAACTCCCGCTCGGACTGGGAGAGCCGCGCAAGGGTGAGGTGCGCCTCCAGGGACCGTTCCATCTGCCGCGCCATGTTGGCGAGGAGCGCTTCCTCGTCTTTCTGGAAACGCGCCTGCCCCTCCAGGCCGCATGGTCCGGGGTGACAGAGGGCGACCTTGCCCCGCTCCTGGCCAAAGACGGTGAGCGGCCGACGCAGGCATTCGCAGCCCTCCTGGTAGCCCGGGCTGCGGTAAGCCTGGCCGTCGAACACGACCTCCCCGGCTGTGGTTCCCTGCTGCTGCCAGCCCACCAGGATGGCCTGGACAGCCTGCTGCAGCAGCTCCCCCAGGCTGTCCCAGCGTCTGCCCAGCACCTCGGCCAGGCCATAGAGCGCCGTGATCTGGCGCACCTTGGCCTGCTGCTCCTCCACGGCCCTGGCCTGGGCCACTTCCGCCCGGCGGCGGCTCTCGATCTGCAGCTGGAGGTTCTTGTTCATCCGCTCGAAGCCCAGGGCGCGCTCCTTGAGCTCGTCCGTGCGCTCCTGCACGGTTTTTTCCAGCGATGCATTGAGGTCGCGCAGCGCCTGCTCGGCTTCGCGGGTCCGCGACACGTCCTGACCCACGCATTGGTATGCTTCCAGGGCCTCGCGGTCATTGAAGATGCCGCGGCATGTCCAACTGTACCAGACATTCTGGCCGGAAGGGGTGACGGCCTGCTGTTCGAAGCGCATCAGGACCTGCTCTCTCGTGATCAGGGCCAGCATTTCCATCAGGTCCAGCTGTTTGCCCTCATGCAGAACCTGGAGCTGCTGCGCCGCCAGGGCGCTGCCAAAGGCGCGGGTGTAGGCCCTGTTGGCGAAGAGGATGGCGCCGTCCGGCCGGAACCTGCAGATGAGTTCGCCCTGGTCTTCTGCCACGGCGCGGTACAGGGCGGCGCTCTCCGTAAGCGCCTCTTGGTACATTTCGCGCTCGTGCACCTCCCTCTGGAGCAGGGCATTGGTCTCTTCCAGAGTCTTTGTCCGCGCCTGGACCTCGGACTCCAGGCGCCGATTGGTCTGGCTGAGCAGCTCCTGGAAGCGCTTGAGTTCTGTGATCTCCTGAATGATCAGCACGACACCCGTGAACATGCCGCTGACATCCAGGTAGGTCGAAAGCGTGGCCATGATGTCGCGGGCCGTCTCGCCTTCTCCGAGGTGCTGCTCGAACCTGAGCCAGGTCTCGCCGCCCTGGAGCATCCGCTCCAGCGGCTCCTCCAGCCACGGGAACAGCGCCGCTGCGGGCTGTGCGCTGAAGGCGGCCAGATCAGGGCCGTCCCCGGCACTGGGCAGGAGGTGCTGGTAGTACCAGCCGCCGGGAACGGACGCCTGTCCGAGCCAGGTCATGGCAGCCATGTTGAGGTTCAGGACGAACCCGTCGGAGCCGATGAAGACCACCGGGGTGCCCAGGCTCTCGAAGAGGGTCAGGTAGCGGCTCTTCTCGTTGGTGATGCAGCGGTTTGCTTCGCGCAGTTCGTCGTGCTTGCCCGACTCTGAGAGGGCGCACCATTCCGAGGCGATGCCCACCTCCACCCGGTCAAAAAAGCGCTCCACAAAGGCCCTGGCCTGGGCGCGTTCTGCGGCGGCCAGCTCGGCCTTGTCCGCGAGGTCCAGGTAGCTTTGGCGGTAGTACTTGAGCAGGCCGAGGAACATGGCCAGGCTGATGCCCCTGGTCCTGTGCAGCCGGGCCTCGGTCAAGGCGAAGGCCGATGCCGGGTCGTCGGCGTAGGTGTCCTCCGGTCCAAGCTCCATGCCGGCCAGGGAGCCGGGGAGCGCCCGGAGCAGCGCCTCCGACAGTCCGCTGACGGAAAGACGCCAAGCCTCCTTGAGGGTGGACGTGTACCTGGTGTAGCCGCGCGCCAGGGCGTAGGACAGCACACGTTCACAGAGCCAGTCCTCGCTGGCGGCGACGATTCGAGCGAACTCCTGCATGGGCGGCCCTCGTTGCGGATGGGAAAAGCACCACAATCGCGTGAAACATACACGGAGTATCGCGGAAGGAGCAACAGCTTTGATGCCGCGGGCAAGAAAAAAAACGGCAGTTCTTGGGGGGGAATCCCGCCAGGGCCGGAGCCGCCAGCGGATAGCCGCAGGGCGCAAAACAGGGGCAGTGCGACGCCCAGGCTGTGCCCAGGCAACGCCTGCAGAACCCTCGGCTCTCAATTTTGGCTTGACCCTGAGGATTCGCTGAAGCTATACTATAGTGGGAAATTGCAAGATGGCGGTGGCGTGTCGGGGTGCACTTGTATGGGGTCGAGAAAGGGTGTCGGATGCGATCAAGCAATCAACTGCCGGAAGCGGATGATACAGTGCGGGCCAAGGATTTTGTCATGGCCAGCCAGCCGATCTTCTCACGGGATCTGGCCGTGTTCGCCCACGAATTGCTCTTTCGCCAGTGCACCGGTGACGAGTGCGCGGTCATCTCCAATTACGATGCGGCCACCAACCACATCATCGCGGACGGATTTTCCCTGGCTTCCCAGCGTCTGGGGCAGAAAGTCAAGGTGACGGTCAACGTCGGGTACGACAACATCATGTCGCGCAACGTGCTGGCCCTGCCGCCCGAACGGGTGCTGCTGGAAATATCCGGAGACGTCCGGGCCACCGGCGAATTCCTGGGGGCGGTCCGGGAGCTCCGGGCCGCCGGGTACAACTTCCTGGTGGACAACTACGCTCCGGACCGTGCGGGCGCACAGGAACTGGTGGCCCTGGCGGACTACGTGAAGGTGGCCATCGAGGGACTCGACGGCCAGAGCGTGGCCCTGATCAAAAAGAGCCTGGCGGGCTGGGGCGGCAAGCTGGTGGCCACGCGGGTGGAGAGCTGGGAAGCCTACGAGGGCTGCAGGTTTTTGGGGTTCGACTTTTTCCAGGGGTTCTTCTTCTCCTACCCCAAGGACCATGTGGGCAAGAAGATCTCGTCGCACAAGACCGCCAGGCTCAACCTCCTGCGCCAGCTCTCAGACGAGGACGCCAAGCTTCCCCGGATCGTGGAGGTTCTTTCAACGGACCAGGCGCTGAGCGTTCGGCTACTGCACTTCGTCAACTCTGCCGCGCTCTCCCTGGGGGACAGGGTGGATTCGCTGAAACGCGCGGCGTCGCTGGTGGGACTGGACACGTTGAAGAAGTGGGCCATGACGGCAATGCTTTCAGACCTGGACTCCAGCGACAAGGGCCTTGAGCTCTCCTTCAGGGCCATGCACGGCGCGACGTTCCTGGGCCTGCTGGCCGAGAAGAACTCCCCGGCGGGCCTCACTGGCGAGACCCTGTACCTGCTCGGCCTGCTGAATAACGTGGACGCGCTCATGGGCATGAAAATGAAAGAGATCTTGGACGACATGCCCCTGAAAGCCAGTGTCAAAACGGCCTTGATGCGTGACGAGAAGGAGCCCCTCACCCGCTTCCTGCGGCTGCTCGACGCCATCTCGCGCAACGATTGGATCGAGGCGCAGTCGCTTTTGCAGGCCATTGGCATCCCCCTGCCCAAGGCCGCCAAGCTGTACATGCAGGCCGGGCGGGATGCGGGAGAGCTGATGCAGTCGCTCTCGAAAACACACTGATCCGGCTCCGCCGCCGCTGTGCGGGGGTGCGGCAAACAGGGCCGCCGCCGCAGGACCGTTGCCTCGCCGGGGCTGCAAACGGCCTTTGGCGTGGTGCCCTTTGCCCTGGGAATGGGCTGTTCCTCTTTGCCTGCGCGCCGCTCCTGCTCCTTGTGGACGAGCTGCGCAAGGCCCTTGTGCGACGCAGACCGGCCTGCCGGGCCTGCGGCCAGAAGTCGACCTGCTCGCCCAGCATGGACTTCTTCTTGTGCTCCTGCCCCTGCTCATCCCGTGCCCATTTGTCCTTGTCATGAAGCCCGCCCTGAAGCCCGCCCAGGCACTGTGCTGCGCGAACCAGCGGCCAGGCCGGGATGCAGGTTCATGTGCGCCCAGCAATGATTGAACTTGATATTCAATAGCAACGAAATATTTATATTGCAGCATGTTAGATGTGTGGTATGGAAAACATGCATTGGGTGCAGGTGTGGGAAGTGCCCAGAGCATCGCCTGAACTGCTTGGCGCTGCTCCGGCCTCCAGTTGGTAAGCCTGGCGCCCCGCACTGTCTCCGTGGAGCATGGCAGAGGTTTCTTCCGTATCGCAAACAATTGAGGTGGACTATGCGAACGACGCTAACGATTCTCTCCCTCGTGCTGGCTGTAGCGGTCGCGTCCGTGGCGATCTACTCCTTCGCGGACACGCACGAGCGGGGCGAGCACCAGGGGAAATCAAAAAGCAAAGATAGTGATGACTGCGAAGAGGGCCAGGGTGCGCGCGCTGCCGCCCCGGGCGAGTACGCGGCGGCGTGCGGCAGCTGCCACTGGGCCTATGCCCCGCAATTGCTGCCCCGAGCCTCATGGACGGCTCTGCTGGCGACGCTGAAGGATCACTTTGGCAGCGAGGTTGTCCTCTCGGCCCAGGACAAGGGCACGGTTTCCAGCTATTTGCTGGCCAATGCGGCGGACGGGGCGTCCTCGGAAATTGGCGGCAAAATCATGCGGAGCCTGGGCAAGGCCACGCCGTTGCGGGTTGCGGAAGTGCCCTACATCCTGAAGAAGCATCGCAAAATCGGGGCAGAGGTGTTTTCGCGCAAAAGCATCACGTCGTTGTCCAACTGCATCGCCTGTCATCCTGCGGCTGCACGTGCGCAGTTTGAGGACGATGACGTCAAGATCCCTTCCAAATAGGATCCACCGCGTGTAGATGTGACCACCGTGCCCTTTGCGCCCGTGCTGCCGGTCAACGCCGTTGCGAGAGCAGACGACGGTACCGGCGAACGGGCCAAGAGGACGGAGACGCGCAAACGCCGAAGGCCGTCCTCCTGCCCAGAAAGAGCTGGCGGGCCGGGCTGGAGGCTGCAAACCAAGGAAAGCATGAAAAGCATCGGCGACATCTTCGACCTGTCCCTGCACCTTGGACTTTCCGAGGCCGAGGCGGCCAAGCGTCTGGCGGAGGAAGGGCCGAACGAGCTCTGCCAGTCTGAAACCCGTTCGCCCTTCAGCATCGCCCTGAGCGTGACCAGGGAGCCCATGTTCCTCATGCTCGTGGCCTGCGGATCGTTGTACCTCGTGCTTGGCGAGCCCAAGGAAGCGGCCATGCTGCTCGGCTTCGTCTTTGTGATCATGGGCATCACCATCTATCAGGAGCGCAAGACCGAGCGCGCGCTGGAAGCCCTGCGCGACCTGTCCAGCCCCCGCGCCCTGGTCGTGCGGGAGGGCGCTCGGCGGCGCATCCCGGGCCGGGAGACGGTGCGGGGAGACCTGGTCTTGATTGGCGAGGGCGACCGGGTCCCAGCCGATGGCCGCGTGCTGGCCTCCATGAACCTGGCCGTGGATGAGTCCATGCTCACCGGGGAATCCGTCTCGGTGCGCAAGAAGCTCTGGGAGGACGAGGAGCCGGGGCAGCCGGGCGGCGACGATCTGCCCTGGGTCTTTGGCGGCACCCTGGTCATCCGGGGCGTGGGCCTGGTCGAGGTGACGGCTGTGGGGGCCGCAACGGAGATGGGGCGCATCGGCGCAGCCCTGGCCCGGGTCAAGGAGGAGCCGACCCAGCTTTCCCGCGAGACCGGCCGCATCGTGCGTTGCTTCGGCCTCATCGGCGCAGGGCTCTGCGCAGTGGTTGTGCTGGTCTTCGGCCTGATCCGGGGCGACTGGCTGGGAGGCGTGCTGGCGGGCATCACCCTGGCCATGTCCATCCTGCCCGAGGAATTCCCGGTCATCCTGACCATCTTCATGGCCCTGGGCGCCTGGCGGTTGTCCAAGCGCAACACCCTGACGCGCCGTCCCCAGGCCGTGGAGACCCTGGGCGCCGTCACCGTGCTCTGCGTGGACAAGACCGGAACCCTGACCCAGAACCGCATGACCGTGGCCAGGCTCTGGGCCCTGGGCCAGGACCTGGATGTCGCCGACAGCCCCGCCGCCCTGCCGGAATCCTTCCATCCCCTGATGGAGTACGGCATCCTGTCCAGCCAGCGCGACCCCTCCGACCCCATGGAGCAGGCCATCCGCACGCTGGGCCTGGACAAGCTTGGTGCGAGCGAGCACCTCCACGACACCTGGCGCCTGGTTCGGGAATATCCCCTGTCGCCCAAACTCCTGGCCCTGTCCCAGGTCTGGGAGTCTCCGGACGGCCATGAATTCGTGGTGGCGGCCAAGGGATCCCCGGAGGCCGTTGCCGAGCTCTGCCACCTGGAAGCCGCGGCCAGTGAGGAACTCTCCCGGCGCGTCGAGTTGATCTCCGGCGCTGGCCTGCGCTGCCTGGGCGTGGCCCGGGCCACCTTCAGCAAGCCGGACCTGCCCCCGGAACAGCATGACTTCTCTTTTGAATTCCTGGGGGTCATCGCCTTGTCCGACCCGGTGCGGCCGTTGGTGCCGGAGGCTGTGCGGGAATGCCACCGGGCGGGCGTGCGCACGGTGATGATCACCGGGGACTACCAGGGCACGGCCATGAGCGTGGCCAGACAGATCGGCCTGGACAACCCCGAGGTCTTCATCACCGGGCCGGAGCTGGCGGCCATGGCCGAGGACGATCTGCGCGAAAGAATACGCACTGTGAACATTTTTGCGCGGGTGGTGCCAGAGCAGAAGCTGCGCATCGTGGAGGCCTTCAAGGCCAATGGCGAGGTCGTGGCCATGACCGGGGACGGGGTCAACGACGCCCCGGCCCTGAAGGCCGCGCACATCGGCATAGCCATGGGCGGCCGCGGCACGGACGTGGCCCGCGAGGCCTCGGCCCTGGTGCTTCTGGACGACGACTACGCCACCATTGTCCAGGCCGTGCGCCTGGGCCGCCGGATCTACGACAACCTGCGCAAGGCCATGGCCTACACCGTGGCCGTGCACGTGCCCATAGCCGGCATGTCCCTGGTGCCGATCTTCAGCAGCGACTGGCCCCTGGTGCTCATGCCCATGCACATCGTGTTTTTGGAGCTCATCATCGACCCCTCCTGCTCCATCGTGTTCGAGGCCGAAACCGAAGAGCCTGGGATCATGGGACGTCCGCCGCGAGACACCCGCCAGCCCCTGCTCAATTGGCGGGTGGCCGGGCTGGCCGTCCTGCAGGGGCTGGCCGCCCTGGCCTGTGTCCTGGCCGTATTCCTGTACGCCATGGGGACTGGGCGCGGCCCTGACGCGGCGCGGACCATGGCCTTCGCAACCATGGTGGCGGGCAACCTCGGGCTGATCCTGGTCAACCGCTCCTGGACCAACACCCTCTGGAGCCTGCGCGGGAAGCCCAACAAGGCCCTGGTCTGGGTGCTCTGCGGCGGGCTTTGCGCACTGGGTCTGACCCTGTATGTGCCGTTGTTCCGGGACCTGTTCCATTTCCAGTCCCTGCCCCTGCACGAGCTGGCCGCGTGCCTGGCCGTCGGGGCGTTCAGCGTGGGCTGGTTCGAGGTCATGAAGGCCTTGCAGAAGAAATAGGGCGGGCGCATTCCCCTGGCCCTGGCCGTGCTGCTGTGGGCCCTGTTGGCCGGGGCCAGGGCTCTGGGGCTGCTTCCCGGCCCCAGCGCGAAATATCCCTGTCCGCGCCTGTCCCCCCTTGACCTGCTGCGGCCAGCTTTCTACAACGAGGAGGTTGCACCGGGCGACGAAAAGCCCCCAACCCAAGGAGCTCCCATGGCCGTCCACGTGGTCGATCACCCGCTGGTCAGGCACAAGCTTGGCCTGCTGCGCAAGCACGACATCAGCACCAGCCTGTTCCGCGACGTGACCAAGGAGATCGCGCGGCTCTTGACCTACGAGGCCACCAAGGACCTGGAGGTGGAGAAGCGCCTGGTCAAGGGCTGGGCCGGAGAGGTGGCCACCGAGCGCATCAAGGGCAAGAAGATCACCGTGGTGCCCATCCTGCGCGCGGGGCTGGGCATGATGGACGGGGTGCTGGACATGGTGCCCGGGGCCAAGGTCAGCGTTGTCGGCTTCTACCGCAACGAGGAGACCCTTCAGCCCGTGCAGTACTACGTGAAGCTGGCGCGCGACATCAAGGCGCGCCTGGCCATCATCCTGGACCCCATGCTGGCCACGGGCGGCACCCTGGACGCCACCATCGGCCTGCTCAAGAAGGCCGGATGCAGGCATATCCGCGGCCTGTTCCTGGTGGCCGCGCCGGAGGGCCTCAAGCGCATCACCGAGAAGCACCCGGACGTGGACATCTACTGCGCCGCCATCGACCAGCGCCTGAACGAACAGGGCTACATCCTGCCCGGCCTGGGCGACGCGGGCGACAAGATCTTCGGCACCAAGTAGGGAATTCCCCGCAGGCCCATAGCAAACCAGAGGGAGCGTACCCCCCATGAGCATGGTGACAACCAGAAGGATCATCCAGGTCGAGGAAAAGGTGCCCTTTCTCCAGGGCATCCCCTTGAGCTTCCAGCACCTCTTCGCCATGTTCGGGGCCTCGGTGCTGGTGCCCACGCTGTTCAAGGTCGACCCGGCCATCGTGCTGCTCATGAACGGCGTCGGCACGCTCATCTATCTGTTCCTGTGCAAGGGCAAGGCCCCGGCCTTCCTGGGCTCCAGCTTCGCCTTCCTCTCGCCGGTGTTCGTGGTGCTGGGCGCCAACCAGGCCCTCTGGGGCAACAACTACTCCTACGCCCTGGGCGGGTTCATCGCCTCGGGCTGCGTGTTCATCGCCGTGGCCCTCGTCATCTGGCGCTTCGGCTCGGACTGGGTCGCCCTGGTGCTGCCCCCGGCCACCATGGGCCCCATCGTGGCCTTGATCGGCCTGGAGCTGGCCAGCGTGGCCACGGGCATGGCGGGCATCATGCCCGACGCCAAGACCGGCGGCTACGACCTGAACGCGGTCCTGGTGTCCATGGTCACGCTCTTGACCGTGGCCTTCGGCTCGCTCTTGTTCCGGGGTTTTCTGGCCATCATCCCGGTGCTGATCGGCATCCTGGCGGGCTACGCCACGTCCCTCGGCCTGGGCATCGTGACCTTTGACGCCATGCTGGCCGCGCCGGTGCTGGCCCTGCCCACCATGTACGCGCCCAAATTCGACTTGAACGCCATCCTCATCATCATCCCGGCCTCCCTGGTGGTCATCTCCGAGCACATCGGGCACCTGGTGGTCACGGGCAACATCGTGAACCGCCCGCTGACAAAGGACCCCGGCCTGCACCGCTCGCTCATGGGCGACGGCGTGTCCACGGTGCTCTCCGGGTTCTTCGGCTCCGTGCCCACCACCACCTACGGCGAGAACATCGGGGTCATGGCCATCACGCGCGTGTACTCGGTCTGGGTCATTGGCGGGGCGGCGGTGATCTCCATCGCGCTCGCCTTTGTGGGCAAGCTGTCGGCCTTCATCCAGTCCATCCCGGCCCCGGTCATGGGCGGCGTGTCGATTTTGCTGTTCGGCGTCATCGCGGCCTCGGGCATCCGCATGCTGGTGGAGGCCAAGGT
>CAYMIP010000025.1:0-29701 GCA_964390575.1 uncultured Desulfocurvus sp.
CGCGCTCGGCCACCATGTCCAGGAACATGAAGCCCTTGTCCGGGTAGAAATGCGCACGGTCGAGCTGGCTCACATGCACGTGCACGGCGTCGAGCCCGGCGCGCTGCGCCGCCTCCAGGGTCAGGCCCGTGCCAGCGGCGCTCATGTCGAAGAGCTTCACGCACCAGGAGCCCACTGCTCCGGGCGTGCGGCTGCCGCCCCCGGCGCTGTTGCCGGCGATATTGTCCCCGATGATGCGGCCCTGGCGGTTGGCCAGCGACCCCAGGGGCAGGTACACCGGCTGCCCGGCCACCAGGCCGGAAAGCTCCACGCAGTCACCGCCGGCAAAGATGTCCGGGTCCGAGGTCTGCAGGCGCTCGTTGACCACAATGCCGCCGCGCGCGGAGACAGTAAGCCCGGCCTCGCGGGCCAGGGTCGAGTTGGGCTGCACGCCCACGGCCATGATGACCAGGTCAGCGTTCAGGATCTCGCCGTTGCCCAGCAGCACGCGCTCCACGCGGCCCTCGCCCTGCACCGCCGTGACCTGCTGGCCCAGGCGGAAGCCCACGCCCTTCTGCTCCATGTGCAGCCGCGCCATCTGCGCCAGGGTGGAGCCAAGCACCGTGGGCAGGATGCGGTCGGCGTATTCCACGACAGTTGTTTCCACGCCCCACATGTCGGCCAGGGCCACGGCCATCTCCAGGCCGATGAAGCCCGCGCCGATGACCACGGCGCTGCCGATCTCCCCAGCCGTGAGCCGGGCGCGGATCTCCACTGCGGCATCCAGATCGGCCACGGCGAACACGCCGGGCAGGTCCGCGCCGGGGATGGGCAACCGCCGGGGGGTGCTGCCCGTGGCGATGACCAGCTTGTCGTAGGGCAGCGACTCCTCGGCCCCGCTGGCCACGTTCCGCACGCGCACGGTCCTGCCCGCGCGGTCGATGGCCAAGGCCTCCACGCCGGGGCGGACCTCGATGTCCTTGGTGTCGCGGAAGAACTGCTCGTCGCGCAGCATGTGGAAGGAGGTGGACTGGAGCTCGGCGGCGTCGCTCACGTCGCCGGAGACATAGTACGGGATGCCGCAGCCGCCGTAGGAGATGCGCAGGCCCCGGTCGAGCATGACGACGCGGGCGTCAGGCTCCAGGCGCTTGAGGCGGCAGGCCGCCTTGGGTCCAAGGGCCACGGCCCCGATGACGACGATGTTCCGGCCCATGTGCTCTCCCCTGTTTCAGGCCCGGCGGGCCATGAAATCTTGAACGATCCCGGCCACGCGGCCCTCGATGTAGTCGGCCACGGCCTGGACCTCGGCGCTGGTCATGTGGTTCATGTCCGAGCAGAGCTCCGCGATGCGCTCCTCGGACAGGCCCGAGGTCTTCTCAATGAGGAAGCTCTCCGCCTCGGCGTCGTCCATGAAGCCGCCGCAGCCGCCCACCATGCCCACGAACTCGTCGCCCACGAACAGGGGCACGCAGACCACCAGCAGCCCGGCGTCGCAGTCGCTGATGGCGGGCTTGCGCGTGGCGCGCACCTCCACGCCCAGCACCTGGTTGATCACCGCACAGATGGCCGTGGCCGCGCTCTTGTCCTCGCGCAGGGCCGGGCACAAGCGGTTGCCCCAGGTGACGTATCCGGTGAAGGGCGCGCCCTTGGCGTTGTAAACGTGGGCATTGACGCCGAAGCGCTCAAAGATCTCGCGCTCCACCTCGGCCCAACCAGAAACAGGCAGAATATCAGTCATTTCCATTATTTTCTCCAAGAGCGCCAAGCGCTCACATCAGCGCGCTCCGTTCTGGCACAACCGTCCCGCTCCGTCAAACGCTCCCCCTCTGAAACCCTGGGCCAACATGCCAGAATTTTTACTGATAAATTTTGCAATTTTCAGAGCAACCCTGTTGACATTAAAACAGGAAGGATTACTATTATCTCACACCATGAGGAGGAACTATGGGCAGTCTTCGCGAATACCGTGACCTTGAGATCGACTGGAGCATGACCCCCTGTGACGCAGTGACCTTGTATCTGGAATGGGGCAACAACTCCTGGCACGCCGAGCACCAGCCCGTGCGTTCCAAGTCAGATTTCAGCAACTATTTCGTGGTCTACACCTGGGACAAGACGCCCAAAGCCATCCTGGTGCGGCGCAACTCCGAGGAGGCCCGTGAGCTGGTCCAGCTCGACCTTCCAGAACCCCTGGGCGAGCAGTTCCTGGAGTCCGTGGGCCACTTGAAGGGCGTGTATCCGCCCAGCCAAGAGGTCCGCCAGTGGCTGGAGGAACAACTGTCCTCCCAGAACTAGGCCCAGACGAACACAATCTCAGAACTCCGCTTCCTCCACTCCTCTCTTCTCCTCTCTCCTCTCGGGGCCGGGCAACCGGCCCCCCTTCTTTGGCCCGGCGCAGCGGTTGCCACGCGGCCCGCAGGCGGGGTACACTGCCCCAAACGCCACCGGAGCCCGCCATGACCCCACGCCTGTTTCTCTGCGCCGCCCTGGCCCTCTGCCTGCTGAGTGCCGCGCTGCCGGGCTGCGCCCGCATGCCAAGGATGCTCGGCGGCAGCGGCGACGTGACCCTGATGCTGGACGGTGAGCAGGCCCACGAGACCTCGCTGCCCAAGGGCCGGACCCTGACCCTGGACCTGCGTGACCCCGCCCAGAGCGGCTATGTCTTTGCCGGGACAGTCTTTGACCCAGCCCTGCTGCGCCTGGAAGGCATCACCCCCCTGGCCGGGGGCCGCGTGCGCTACCAGTTCACGGCCACGGGCGCGGGCGAGACGGACATCCAGATCAAGATCAGGAAGAACGAGCCGGGCTACCGCCCCGACGTGTTCAAGCGCGTGCGGGTCAGCATCGAATAGGCTCCCGGCGAACAGAGCAGAGCCCGCAACGCACGCGGCCCGGCCAGGAGAACATCCCGCCGGGCCGCGTGCGTTTGGGCGCCAGGGCTCGTCGCTAGCCGTCCAGGAGCGTGGTCCGCCCGTCCTCCACATAGTACAGCACGGCATAGCGCGCGCCCAGATTGGCCAGCAGGCTCTGCACCGTGTGCTCGCCCATGTGCTCCAGGCGCACGAAGGCGTGGCGGTAGCCGGGGTCGGCGTGGTCGTAGGAGGTGAACACCGAGGCGTAGCGCACGCCCTCGGCCCGGATGTCCGACAGGAGCGCGGCCAGGGGGCCGGGCCGGATGTCGAGCTTGAAGGCGATCTGCGGACCGCCGCGCCCCAGGCCCGAGGCCGAGCAGAGGAAGCGCAGCATGTCGGCCACGGTGACGATGCCCACCAGCCGCCCCACAGCGTCCGTCACGGGCAGACCGCCGAACTTGTGCCGCTGGAGGATGCTGGCCACGAAGTCCATCGGCGTGGTGGGCGAGACGGTGAGCGGCTCGGGGGTCATGATGTCCGCTGCGCGCAGGTTGGCCAGGCTGCCGCCGGCAGCGATGTCGCCGGGGAGGTATTTGGAGGGCATGGCGTCGCGGATGTCACGGTCGGAGACGATGCCCGCCAGGGCGCCGCGCTCATCGATGACCGGGAACTGCCGGATCTTCTTGGAGCGCATGATCTCGGCGGCGTCGACGACCGTTGTCTTGAGGCCTAGGGTTGTGACATTCCTGGTCATCCAATCGCGTACAAGCATGGGCGCCTCCTCTGGAGGTGTGGGCTGGTCGGACAAGCATACCCGTCCGGGCGGAAATGTCAAAGGCCGGGCGCGCGCGCCGGGGTCTGCGGCTCCTGCGGCGACGAGCGACTGCCCCATGCTCCAGACATATCAGGCCCAAGCGCCTCCTGGCAAGAAGCCGCAGGCCCCAGGGGCCAAAAAGGGAGCGCAAAAAAGGGGGCGCCCCGCAGGACGCCCCCATGTGGACAGAAGCAGTCGTCTCTGGACTACATGGCAGAGCCGGAAGCGGCCTTCTGCATCTTGACTTCGACCTTCTCGGTCAGGCCGGCGTAGTACTTGCGCAGGATGACCAGGCACTCCTCGCGGCCGAAGTGATCGGGAACCTCGCCGTTCTCAGACAGCAGCTTGCGCAGCTTGGTGCCGGAGAGGATGACGCGGTCTTCCTTGCTGTGGGGGCAGGTGCGCAGGGAGGCCATGCCGTCGCACTTCACGCAGTAGAAGGTCCAGTCGATCTTGAGCGGCTTGGTCAACAGGTCCTTGGCGGGGTTGCCGGAGCACGGGATCTTGTCGAAGATGGTCTGGGCCTCGAACATGCCGTAGAAGTCACCCACGCCCGCGTGGTCGCGGCCGACGATGAGCTTGTTCATGCCGTAGTTCTGGCGGAACGTGGCGTGCAGCAGGGCCTCGCGGGGACCGGCGTAGCGCATGTCCAGGGGGTAGCCGGCCTGGATCACGTTCTTCTTCACGAAGTAGTGCTCGACCAGGGTGTTGATGGCGTCCACGCGGACTTCGGCCGGGATGTCGCCGGCTTTCAGGGCGCCCACCAGGGAGTGGATGACCACGCCGTCGCACACTTCAACGGCGATCTTGCACAGGTACTCGTGGGAGCGGTGCATGGGGTTGCGCAGCTGCAGCGCGGCCACATCGCCCCAGCCGTGCTCGTCCATCTCGGCGCGGAGCTGTGCGGGGGACTTGTAGACGCCGGGGAACCTTTCGGGGAAGCCGCCCTCGGAGAGGACCTTCACCGGACCGGCCAGGCAGTACTTCTTGCGGGCCAGGACCATCTGCACGCCGGGGTGATCCTTGATGGCGGTGCCCATGAAGTCGGTCTGGCTGTCGGCGCCTTCACCCTTGTAGATCTTCTCGCACTCGGCGATCTTCTCGGCCTCGGACAGCTCATATTTCTCGGTGACCTTCATGGTCGCCATCATGAGGCCGTTGCGGACCAGGGCGATCTCGTCGCCGGCCTTCGCGGTGGCGTCATCGGTGGCCAGAATCACGGGGATGGGCCAGAAGGTGCCGTCGCTCAGGGTCATCTTGTCGCAAACGCTGCTCCAATCGGCCTTGGTCATGAAGCCGCTCAGCGGGCTGAAGCCGCCGATGCCCATCATGATCAGGTCGCCCTTCTCCTGGGAGGAGATTTCGAGCGTCTTCAGGCCCTCGGCCTTCTTCAGCTCGGCGGCCAGAGCGGCGCCTTCAAGCAAACAGCAGACGAGGCCTTTGCCACCATGAGGGGGAACGAGTTTCGATGCCATCTACGTTTCTCCTTGAAAATAATCGGGGTTGATGTGTGCCACTACCTCTGCCAAAACCGTGGCCCCGAAGGGACACGCCAAATGGCGACGCCCTGGAGCTCTGGGGGTCGTCGTCCGGGCGGTCGCCTCTGGAGCGCCGCCTGTCGGGCTTTATGCGACGGCTCGCCACCCGTGGACTGTATGAGCAGCGCCACTATGAACAGATTGTGAAAGTTGTGTCAAGGGCAATTTGCCGACACGGCCAGGAGCGCGGCCCGGGACCAAGCATTTCCGCCGCATTCGGGGAAAATTGGCGGGCCGGCGCCTCCTTTGCCAAAAAAGGCTTGCGTGAATTTGCGGGCCTGGGGTAAGACGATGCACGCTACGTCAAAATAAATGCGGCTTGTGATCCAAATCACGAGGAAGCCAAGGCCCATGCGTCCCTCATTTCGGCGAGGCTTGCCCGGCAAACCTCTCTTTAGAATGGCGGGGCGTGGCGGCTTTTCCCCCGAGGGTTCTCGGCCGGGTGAAGAACAGGGTGCGGACCCTTGTTCAAAAATTCACTTTCGCCTTGACACCCCCGGAAAGGCTTGCTAATCGGATTTTTCACAAGTCCGTGCCCGATCAAGAGCACGTAGTTGGCTGTGGATCGTGTCGGTAACTGCTTTAATTTAAACCTGTTAGGAGGAGTGTTATGCCGACCTTTGTCAATCCGGAAAAATGCGACGGCTGCAAGGGTGGCGAGAAGACCGCTTGCATGTACATTTGCCCGAACGACCTCATGATTCTGGATCCGGATGCCATGAAGGCATACAACCAGGAGCCTGATGCCTGCTGGGAATGTTACTCTTGCGTGAAAATCTGCCCCCAGGGCGCCATTGAAGCCCGCCCCTATGCCGACTTCGCCCCCATGGGTGGCACCTGCATCCCCATGCGCTCGGCCGAAGACATCATGTGGACTGTTAAGTTCCGCAGCGGCGCCGTGAAGCGTTTCAAGTTCCCCATCCGCACCACCCCTGAAGGCTCCATCAACTGCTTCGGCGGCAAGCCCGAGCCGGCCAACCTGGACGATGAGCTGCTGTTCACCGAGACCAGCGAGCGCATCACCTCTCCCGAAAACGCCATGCAGAAGAAGTTCGAGCTGACCGAGTCTGACAAGACTCAGTGCTGGCTCGACGCCGTTTGCGACTAGCATCGGCCTGGGTCGACTGACGAGTTGAGTTGTTAAGGTTTTACAAAATCAACGCTATGAGAGCATACGGAGGTAGCTATGCCTCAGATTCCGTCTAAAGAAATCGTCAAAGGTGTCCCCCTGGCCGAGCCGACGATCGTCGAGATGCATGCTGACATCCTGATGGTTGGCGGCGGCATGGGCAACTGCGGCGCCGCTTACGAGGCTGTCCGCTGGGCCGACAAGTTCGACAAGAGCATCTCGATCATGCTGCTGGACAAGGCCTCCCTGGAGCGCTCCGGCGCCGTGGCCCAGGGCCTTTCCGCCATCAACACCTACATTGGCAAAGAGCAGAAGGCCGAAGACTACGTGCGCATGGTCCGCACCGACCTCATGGGTCTGGTCCGCGAAGACCTGATCTACGACCTGGGCCGCCACGTTGACGATTCCGTCCACCTGTTCGAAGAGTGGGGCCTGCCCGTCTGGATCAAGAAAGACGGCAAGAACCTCGACGGCGCCCAGGCCAAGGCCGCTGGCCTGTCCCTGCGCAACGGCGACGCCCCGGTGCGTTCCGGCCGCTGGCAGATCATGATCAACGGTGAGTCCTACAAGGTCATCGTGGCTGAAGCCGCCAAGAAGGCCCTCGGCGACGACCGTTACCTTGAGCGCATCTTCATCGTGAAGCTGCTTCTGGATGCCAAGACCCCGAACCGCATCGCCGGCGCCGTGGGCTTCAGCACCCGTGAGAACAAAGTCTACGTCTTCACCTGCAACGCCTGTCTCGTGGCGTGCGGCGGCGCGGTCAACGTGTTCCGTCCCCGCTCCATGGGTGAAGGCATGGGTCGCGCCTGGTACCCCGTGTGGAACGCCGGTTCCACCTACACCATGTGCGCCCAGGTTGGCGCTGAAATGACCATGATGGAAAACCGCTTCGTGCCCGCCCGCTTCAAGGACGGTTACGGCCCGGTCGGCGCCTGGTTCCTGCTGTTCAAGGCCAAGGCCACGAACTACAAGGGCGAGGACTACTGCGCCACCAACCGCGCCATGCTGAAGCCCTACGAGGATCGCGGCTACGCCAAGGGTCACGTCATCCCGACCTGCCTGCGTAACCACATGATGCTCCGTGAAATGCGTGAAGGCCGCGGCCCCATCTTCATGGACACCAAGACCGCCCTGCTGGCCACCGTCAACGGCAACCTGACCGGCCCTGAGTGGAAGCACCTTGAGTCTGAGGCCTGGGAAGACTTCCTCGACATGTGCGTCGGCATGGCCAACCTGTGGGCCTGCACCAACTGCGCTCCTGAAGAGCGTGGCTCCGAGATCATGCCCACCGAGCCCTACCTGCTCGGTTCGCACTCCGGCTGCTGCGGCATCTGGGTTTCCGGTCCGGACGAGGCCTGGGTTCCCGAGGACTACAAGGTCCGCGCCGCCAACGGCAAGGTTTACAACCGCATGACCACCGTCGAAGGTCTCTGGACCTGCGCTGACGGCGTTGGCGCCTCCGGCCACAAGTTCTCCTCCGGTTCCCACGCTGAAGGCCGCATCTGCGGCAAGCAGATGGTCCGCTGGTGCATCGACCACAAGGACTTCAAGCCCACCCTCAAGGTGACGGCTGCCGCCCTGTGCAAGGAAATCTACCAGCCCTGGTACACCTACGAGCAGTTCAAGGGTGCTTCCACCGCTCCGGACATCAACCCGAACTACATCACGCCCAAGAACTTCATGATGCGCCTGATCAAGTGCTCGGACGAGTACGGCGGAGGCGTCGCCACCCTGTACATGACCTCCGGCGCTCTTCTGAAGACCGCCTTCTGGCTCATGGGCATGCTGGAGGAAGACTCCAAGAAGCTGGCCGCCCGCGACCTGCACGAACTGATGCGCGCCTGGGAGCAGTTCCACCGCCTGTGGACCGTGCGCCTGCACCTGCAGCACATCGACTTCCGTGAAGAGACCCGTTACCCCGGCTTCTACTACCGTGGCGATGCCATGGGCCTGGACGACACGAAGTGGAAGTGCTTCGTGAACTCCAAGTACGATCCGGACAAGAAGGAAATCACGCTCTTCAAGAAGCCTTACATCCAGATCATTCCCACCGACGCCTAAGGGAAGCTCGTTGAAAAAGGGCGGCCGTGAGCCACAAGCCTACGGCCGCCCTAACTTCCCAGACGGGGAAGTGGTCTGAACCCGGACTGGAACAGCCTCGTTGCAGTCCGGGTTCAGGCCATTTCATCGGCTGGGGTCATTTCCGCCCGCATAGGGGCATACAGCGGGGAGGCCACAGCCGGGGTCATCCCCGAAGTTATGCCCCAAACGGGTATGGGGAAATCCCAAGCCGCGGCACACGCCGATCGGCCCAGGCTGGCCTGACCCGCCTGGCACAATTACAGAGGGAGGACAGCGAATGTCGAACAACAGTATTCTCGTCGTAGGTGGGGGATTCGCCGGGATCACCGCCGCCCTCGAGGCCGCCGAAGTCGGCCATGAGGTCTACATCGTCGAGACCAATCCGTATCTCGGCGGACGGGTGGCGCAGCTCAACCAATATTTCCCGAAGCTCTGCCCGCCATCCTGCGGCCTGGAAATCCAGTTCCAGCGCATCAAGAACAACCCCAAGGTGAAATTCTTCACCATGAGCGAGGTTGTGAGCGTGACTGGTGGGCCTGGCGCCTTTGATGTCAAGATCAAGGAGCGCCCGCGCTTCGTCAACGCCAACTGCACCATGTGCGGCGAGTGCGAGAAGGCCGCCAGCACCAGCGTCGCGAGCGAGTTCGAGTTCGGGCTCAGCGACCGCAAGGTGGCCTACAGCACCCATCTCTTCGCCTTCCCGCAGCGCTATGTGGTGGACGGGGCGGCCTGCGCCCCTGGCGAGCTGGACACCATCAAGGAGGCCTGCCCGTACAACGCCATCGACACGGGCGACGCCGAGAAGACCTTTGACCTGTCTGTGGGCTCCATCGTCTGGGCCACCGGCTGGAAGCCCTATGACATGGCCAAGCTGGACAACCTGGGCGGCGGCAAGCTCAAGAACGTGGTGTCCAACATGCAGTTCGAGCGCCTGGCTGCGCCGAGCGGCCCCACCAGCGGCAAGATCCTGCGCCCGTCCGACGGCCGCGAGCCCAAGCGCATCGCCTTTGTGCAGTGCGCAGGCAGCCGCGACGAGAACCACCTGAGCCACTGTTCGTACATCTGCTGCATGGCCTCGCTCAAGCACGTCACCTACATCCGCGAAAGGCTCCCGGAAGCCCAGGTCGTCATCTACTACATCGACCTGCGCACCCCCGGCCGCTACGACAACTTCATGCAGATGGTGGCGGCCGACGACAAGCTCTCCCTGGTCAAGGGCAAGGTCGCCAAGATTGTCGAGTGCGAGTGCAAGAGCCCCATCGTCACCGTGGAAGACGCCGTCACCGGCATCAAGGGCGAGGAGCGCTTCGACATGGTGGTTTTGGCCACCGGCATGCAGCCGAGCTGCGCGGGCTCCAAGCTGCCCGTTGATCTGCCTGTGGACGATGACGGCTTCATCATCGGCGGCGACGAAAAAGGCGTGTTCGCCGCAGGCTGCGCCAAGCTGCCCCTGGACGTCATGAAGACCGCCCAGACCGGCACCGGCGCTGCCCTGAAAGCCATTCAAAACGTGGTGGGGAGGTAGCACATGGCTGAAAAGCTTGGAGTATACATCTGCTCCGGATGCGACATCGGCAAGTCCCTGGATGTGGACTCGCTGCTGGACACCGTCAAAAAAGGCAAACTGGCGAACATCTGCGCGGTGGTGAAGAAGAACCCCGTGCTCTGCAGCCCCGACGCAGTGACCGAGATCGAGGCCGACATCAAGGCTGAGGGACTGGACGGCGTGGTGCTTTGCGCCTGTTCCCCCCGCGTGAAGTGGGACATCTTCCAGTTCGGCGCCACCCAGGTGGAGCGCGTGAACCTGCGCGAGCAGTGCGTGTGGAGCTTCCGCGAGGACCCCAAGGTTCCCGGCCTGCTCCCGCTCATGGCCCAGGACTACGTGAAGATGGGGGTCATGAAGCTCTCCAAGAGCCGCATTCCCACCCCGGAGACGCCCGACACCTTCAAGACCATTCTGGTGCTCGGCGGCGGCTTCGCCGGCCTCACCGCAGCCCTTGAGGCCGCCAAGCTTGGCAAGGACGTGCTCCTGGTCGAGCGGGCCGCCACCCTGGGCGGCAAGGCCGCCACCATGTACAAGACCTCCCCCATGAGCCACCCCTACCTCAAGGCCGAGGACACGGGCGTCGCCAAGCTCATTGAGGAGGCCCAGGCCAATTCCAAGATCAAGATCCTGACCAGCGCCCAGCTTGTGTCCCTGGAGGGCGCGCCGGGCCTGTACTGCGCCACAGTGAACGCCGGCGGCGAGCAGAAGTTCGACATCGGCGCCGTGGTCCTGGCCACCGGCTGGGTGCCCGGCGACACGAGCTTCCTGGCCCCCATGGGCTATGGCAGCATCAAGAACGTGGTCACCACGGCCGAGTTTGAGGCCATGGCCAAGGCTGGCGGCATTGTCCGCCCGTCCGATGGCAAGGCCCCGGCCTCGGTGGCCTTTTTGACCGACGTGAGCCTGTGCACCAAGAGCGCCGCCCCGGATTCCGTCGAGGTCTGCGCCCCGCCCGAGCCGCTGCCGGAAAAGGCCGCCGAGGGCGAGCCCGAGGTCGCCCCGTATCCGGACAAGGAAAACGCCAAGCACCTGGCCTACAGCTCCGAGATCACCAGCCTGGTGGCCCTCAAGCAGGCGGGCTATGTGCGCGAGCTGCTGGCCGGGTCCCTGGCCTTCGTGCTGTACGACCACATGATGGTTCCGGGCATCAATGAGCGGTACTACAAGGCCGCCCAGGACGACGCGGGCATCATGCTCTCCAAGGCCACCATCACCGCAGTGACCGAGGACGCCGACGGCGGCGTCATCGTGGCGGCCAAGGACACCCTGCTTGGCGCCGACATCGAACTCAAGGCCGACCTGGTGGTGCTGCCCACGGCCGTGGTGCCCGTCACCGCGCACGAGCCCACCATGAACCTGGTCTACCGCCAGGGCCCCGGCTTCCCGGACCTGGAGCTGTTCGACGGCTTCGTGGACTCCAACTACATCTGCTTCCCCTATGAAACCCGCCGCACCGGCATCTACGCCGCTGGCTGCGTGCGTCAGCCCATGACCCTGGCCAATGCCAAGGAAGACGCGGCCGGCGCGGTCCTGAAGGCCGTGCAGTGCATCGGCAGCGCCAACCGTGGCGTGGCCGTGCACCCGCGCTCCGGCGACATCTCCTTCCCGGTGTTCAACTTCCAGCGTTGCACCCAGTGCAAGCGCTGCACCGAGGAATGTCCGTTCGGCGCGCTGGATGACGACGAGAAGGGCACGCCGAAGCCGAACCCGACGCGCTGCCGCCGCTGCGGCACCTGCATGGGCGCCTGCCCGGAGCGCGTCATCAGCTTCGACAACTACAACGTCGACCAGATCGGCTCCATGATCAAGGAAGTCTACGTGCCGGACGACATGGTCGCTGGCGGCCCGCGCGTCATCGTGCTGGTCTGCGAGAACGACGCCTACCCGGCGCTGGACATGGCGGCCTTCCGCGGCAAGAGCTGGAGTCCCTTTGTGCGCTTCGTGCCGGTGCGCTGCCTGGGTTCGGTCAACGCCATCTGGGTGGCCGATGCGGTCAGCAAGGGCGTGGACGGCGTGATCATGCTGGGCTGCAAGTACGGCCCGGACTACCAGTGCCACTTCGTCAAGGGCTCGGAGCTGTGCAGCCGCCGCAAGACCAACATCGCCGAGTCCCTGGGTCGTCTGGGCGTCGAGGCCGAGCGCGTGGAACAGTACGAGGTCTCCATCGACGAGTACGACAAGGTCCCGGCGCTCATCGAACGCTTCATGACTGAAGTCATCACCAAGTTCGGGCCCAACCCGTTCAAGGGCTACTAGGAGGTTTGGAACCATGTCGAACACCGTCAGGGTTCAACCGGACCTGAAATTCGTTCAGGAACTGCAGCAGGTGGGCGGCGAGTCGCTCAAGAAGTGCTACCAGTGCGCCACGTGCAGCGTTGTCTGTCCCCTGTCCCCGCCGGACGGGCCCTATCCCCGCAAGGAGATGGTCTGGGCGCAGTGGGGCTTGAAGGACAAGCTCGTCAATGACATCGACATCTGGCTGTGCCACAACTGCGGCACCTGCTCAGACCTGTGCCCCCGTGGCGCCAAACCCGGCGACCTGCTCGCGGCCCTGCGCAACATGGCCTACCGCAGCCTCGCCAAACCCTCCATCATCGGAACCTGGATGAGCTCCAGCAAGGGCTTCCCCCTGCTGCTGCTCATCCCCGCACTGATCTACATGGTCATCTGGGTCATCCGCGCTGGCCAGCTGGGCACCGCGTTTCCGCTGTTCGTCTCCGACGGCCACGGGCTGAAGGTCGCGGCCGAGGGCGCCATCATCTACGGCGGGCTGTTCCCCGGCGACTTCACCATCGACCCGATCTTCGGCTTGGCGTTCCTGTTCATGGTCTTCGCCTTTGCCGGAGGCATCGCCAACATGCTCAAGAGCTTCGAGAGCATGCCCAAGACCTTCATCGTGGGCCGCGGGCCGGAGCCCAGCTTCCTGTCCTGCCTCATCGACACCCTGACGGTGGAGGTGGCCCAGCACAGCCGCTTCCAGAACTGCGGCACAGAAGCCAAGGACGTGCAGCGCTTCACCGGGCACCTCTTCGTCTTCTACGCCTTCATCGCGCTCATGATCGTCACCAGCGTGGTGGCCGTGGGCCATTGGTTCGGCGCCTTCTTCCTGGGCAAGATCATGGGCATGCACGACGGTCTGGCCGGGCTCATCGCCTGGTCTGGCCACACCCCCATGCCCCTGTGGAGCCCGGTGAAGCTGCTGGCCAACGCCGGGGCAGTGGCCCTGGTCTACGGCCTGATTCAGCTGACCAGCCGCCGCTCCGCCCTGGACGCCGCCAAATCCTCCAGCAACTGGTACGACTGGTACCTGCTGACGGTGATCTGGGGCATCGCGCTCACGGGCATCGGCTCTGAGATCTTCCGCCTCTTTGGGCAAAAGATCCTGGCCTACCCGACCTATTACCTGCATCTGGTCTTCGTGTTCATGATGCTGGCCTACCTGCCCTGGTCCAAGCTCGGGCACGTGGTCTACCGCACCGTGGCCCTGGCCTATGCCCGGAAGATTGGCCGCCTGCCCATGGGCGAGATGAAGTAGGATCCGCTTGCGGATACTGGCCAAACAAACATTACAAGGTTTTCCCGACCATAAGGAGGAATCCCATGGCTGAAGCTAAAGTGTTCCCCATGCATACCTTCGTCTCCTGCCTCAAGGGCGGCGACGCGGCAGACAGCGGACTTCTGGAGATGCTCTCTTTCCTGACCCAGGACAGCGTGGACGCCGATTCCGCGCCCATCGCCGCGGCCCTGTCCAAGGCCTGGATCTACGAGCAGGAGCCCCGGCTGACCAAGGCCAGCGCTGGCGAAGTGGCCGATCTGGGCGACAAGGTGGCGGTGAAGCCCCTGCCCGCCGCAGCCCAGGCCCAGGCCCAGGCCATTCTGACCAAGATGGCCGACCTGCGCGCGGCCAACGCCACCCTGCTCGACCAGGTGGCCAAGCTGACCACTGAAAAGGCCGACCTGGCTGGCGAGCTGGCCGGTGTGAAGGCCAAGCTGAAGCCCCTGGAGCAGCAGGCTGCCCAGGGCGACGTGCGGCTCCAGGTCTCCAACGCCAAGATGGACGAGCACATCAAGAAGCTCGACCAGCTCATGGAAGAAGTGGCCAAGGTCAAGGCCCAGGGCGTGGTTGTGGTCGGCGGGGCCGGCGGCGGCGCTGCGGCCGAGGGCGGAGCAGGCGGCGGCGATGCCGGCGGCGCTCCCTCCGTGGGCGGCGAGCCCGAGGACGGCTTTGGTCTGGGCAGCAACCCCTTTGCTGACTCCACCTGGTAGCCACAGACGAACACGCATACTGAAAGTCCCCGGCTGCGTCAGCGGCCGGGGACTTTTTTCGTGGCAGGATGTTTCGGCGTGTCGCCCCAGGCACCCTGCTCAGGAGCTTCGGCAGAGATCAACCCACAGCACCCGGGCCGCGCCCTGGGCCTTGGCGCATCTCCCTAGCGGATGGCCCTCTTGACCGTACGGGCGATGCTCTTCATGGCGCGCACCGGGGCGGCGTACCATTCCTCGGTCTTGTGGGTCTTGCGCCATTCCCAGGGCGGCGTGGGGCCGGGCTCGGCCCACAGTCCGCGCCCGGCTGTCCTGGCCCCGGCCTGAGCCTGGCGCAGCGCCTCGCAGATGTCCTCGCGCTGGCAGTACTGATCGTACACCCAGGCCAGGCCCGCGCGCACCATCTCGGCGTTGACCAGGGTTCCGTCGTCCAGGCGCACCAGGGCCACGTTGCGGCCATAGCGGTCCGTGTCCAGCACCTCGATGCGCACGTTCCTGCGCGAAACCAGCTTCACGAGCTGCTTCTTGGCCTGGAGGCCGAAGGCCTGCTTGTATTCCGGCGCGTCGATGCCGTACAGCCGCACGTTGACCACGGCCCCGTCGGCGTTGATGACGTTAATGGAGTCTCCGTCGTGCACGCTCTTGGTGCGGGACTCCCAGGCCAAGGCGGGAGCGGCGAGGGCCAGGGCGAGCACCATGCTCAGAATACATGTCCGCATCCTTTAAAGCTGCCGCAATTCCCTCCCCCGGTCAAGGACGCGCCACGTCTGAACACTATACCCGCATGCCCTATGCGAGACAGGTTACTACTATTGCTACGTAAAAAATATCGCTTGCCCCGTTGACTGCGTACGATTCAGTGCGTACCTTCCCGTCCAAATGCTACCACATCAGGGGCAATTGTTCCAGGGTGTGAGCGAACAGGATGGACAGCATGAACAACGGCACGAATGGCAAGAAGCTGCGGGTTCTTTTGGCCGAGGACCATGCGCTGCTCCGGCAGAGCCTCAAGGCCTATCTGGAGACCCAGGGCGCCTGCGAGGTGGTGGGCGAGGCCCAGGATGGCCGCGAGGCCATGCGCTTGTACAGAGAGCTCAAACCCGACGTGGTGCTCATGGACCTGTCCATGCCCGGCGTGGACGGCATGGTGGCGGTGCGCTCCATCCGGCGCGACTTCCCGGAGGCGCGCATCATCGCCCTCACCGCCCACCGGGCGGAAGAATATCTGCACGCGGCCCTGGACTCCGGCGTGGACGGCTACGTGGTCAAGGCCGCCAGCGCCGAGGACCTGCTCACCGCCATCCGCGCCGTGTGCCGGGGCGAGGCCTACGTCAGCCCCGAGGTCTCGGCCACGCTCATCAACGGCTACCTGCGCGGCAGCCGCATGACCAAGTCCACCCCGCTGGAGATGCTCACCTCACGCGAGAAGCACATCCTGGAGATGGTGTCCTCGGGCATGAAGAACAAGGAGATCGCCGTGCAGCTGTTTCTCAGCACCCGCACCGTGGAGAAGCACCGCGCCAACTTCATGAAAAAGCTCGGGCTGCACAACCTGCACCAGGTGCGCGAGTTTGTGAAGACCCACAGCCAGGAGGCTGGCGGGGGCCAGTAGAAGCCGCCCGCCGACACCGTGCGCCGCCATTGCCCTGGCTCTGCGGAAGCGCCCGGCAGAGGCGGCGGACGAGCAAATATCTTCCGCCCCAGGCGTTGACATTCCCCCCCCTCTGCTTATCTTCCCGTAGCCGCGACCATAACGCTCCAGCGCAGGCGGGCTCGCCGCTGCGTTTCCGGAGCTTGGCGGAACTCACACGCACACAATCTGTTCAGGAGGATTCATAATGAAGCTCAAGCCTTTGCATGATCGCGTCATCATCAAGCGCCTGCCCGAGGAAGAGAGAACCGCTGGCGGCCTGTACATCCCGGACAGCGCCAAGGAACGCCCCATGCGCGGCACCGTGCTCGCCGCCGGTCCCGGCACCGAGAAGATGAAGATGCAGGTGAAGAAGGGCGACGTGGTCCTTTTCGCCAAGTATGCCGGCACCGAATTCAAGATGGATGGCGAGGAATGCGTCATCATGCGCCAGGAAGAGATCCTGGCGGTCATTGAGAAATAATCGAGAAATAACCGGCGCTCAGGCGTCGAATCTTTCAAAAGAGGAGTGCTTCAGACATGGCCAAGACCATTCGTTTTGACGAGAGCGCCCGCGCCGGGCTCAAAATCGGCGTGGACAAGCTCGCCGACGCCGTGAAAGTCACCCTGGGGCCCAAGGGCCGCAACGTCGTCATCCAGAAGTCCTGGGGCGCGCCGATCATCACCAAGGACGGCGTCACCGTGGCCAAGGAGATCGACCTCGAAGACAAGTTCGAGAACATGGGCGCCCAGATGGTCAAGGAGGTCGCCTCCAAGACCAACGACGTGGCCGGAGACGGCACCACCACCGCCACGGTGCTGGCCCAGATCATCTACGGCGAGGGCCTGAAGCTTGTGGCCGCTGGCCGCAACCCCATGAGCGTCAAGCGCGGCATCGACAAGGCCGTGGTGGCCGTGGTGGCCGAACTCGACAAGATCACCAAGTTCACCAAGGACCGCAAGGAAATCGCCCAGATCGGCACCATCTCCGCCAACAACGACCAGACCATCGGCGACATCCTGGCCGAGGCCATGAGCAAGGTCGGCAAAGAGGGCGTCATCACTGTCGAGGAAGCCAAGAGCATGGAGACCGTGCTTGAGGTGGTCGAGGGCATGCAGTTCGACCGCGGCTATCTCTCCCCCTACTTCGTCACCAACTCCGACAAGATGACCTGCGAGTTCGACGACGCCCTGCTGCTCATCTCCGAGAAGAAGATCAGCAACATGAAGGACCTCTTGCCCGTGCTCGAGCAGGTGGTGAAGATGAGCCGCCCGCTCATGATCATCGCCGAGGACGTGGACAGCGAGGCCCTGGCCACCCTGGTGGTCAACAAGCTGCGCGGCACCCTCAAGGTCTGCGCCGTCAAGGCCCCGGGCTTCGGCGACCGCCGCAAGGCCATGCTCCAGGACATCGCGGTGCTGACCGGCGGCCAGGTCGTGTCCGAGGACATCGGCGTCAGCCTGGACAAGGTCCGCGCCGACAGCCTCGGCTCCGCCAAGCGCCTCACCGTGGACAAAGAGAAGTGCACCATCGTCGACGGCGCGGGCAAGAAAGAAGACATCAAGGCCCGCATCAAGCAGATCGAGGGTGAGATCGCCCTCACCACCTCCAGCTACGACAAGGAAAAGCTCCAGGAGCGCCTGGCCAAGATCGTGGGCGGCGTGGCCGTCATCAAGGTCGGCGCAGCCACCGAAATGGAGATGAAGGAGAAGAAGGCCCGCGTGGAAGACGCCCTGAACGCCACCCGCGCTGCGGTGGAGGAAGGCATCATCCCCGGCGGCGGCGCCGCCTTTGTGCGCGTGTCCAAGGTGCTGGAAGGCCTCAAGACCAGCGACGACGACGAGGCCGCTGGCGTGCTCGTCATCCGCCGCTCGCTCGAGGAGCCCCTGCGCATGATCGCCTCCAACGCGGGCTTCGAAGGCTCCGTGGTGGTGGAAAAGGTCCGCGCGGGCAAGGGCGCCTTCGGCTTCAACGCCGCCACCGGCGTGTACGAGGATCTCTACGCCGCTGGCGTCATCGACCCCAAGAAGGTCGCCCGCGTGGCCTTGCAGAACGCCGCCTCCGTGGCCAGCCTGCTCCTGACCACCGAGTGCGCCGTGGCCGACAAGGCCGAAGAAAAAGACGAGAAGAAGTAGACCGCTGCTTCCGCATCCAGAAGACCAAGGCCGGGCAGCAATGTCCGGCCTTTTTCATTGCCCTGGGCCAAGGCTAAAGTCCCTGGCCAAAGCTCCGATACATCCGGCACTGGCCGCTCACGAAAGCGGCAAAGGGCTCTGGTCGTCGTAGGGAGGGGACCAGAGCCCTTTCCCTTGGCCCGCCCTTGCCCCCGCGCCCCAAAATGCGGCAAAGACAGGGGAGCGGTCCGACCAGCACTGCCCGGCCCCGGGAGCTGGTCGCGGCACAACGACAAAAGCCCCTGTTCCTTGCCGGAACAGGGGCCTTGTCTTTGAGCTGATGCCTGCTAGTAGCGGCGGGGCGGGCGAGGCTCGCGCTCCTTGGCCTCGTTCACGCGCAAGGTGCGGCCACCATAGTCTTTGCCGTCCAGGCCCTCGATGGCCTTGGCGGCGCCTGCGTCCTCCATCTCCACGAAGCCGAAGCCGCGGAAGCGGCCGGTTTCGCGGTCCATGACGAACTTGACCACCTGCACCTCGCCGTAGGCGGCGAACAGGTCACGAATCTCATCTTCCTTGGCGCTGAAAGGCAAATTGCCGACGTAAATGGACTTCATCGCTTCCTACTCCTCATGGAATACAAGAGAAAACCCGCCTTGTCCCGCCCGCCTGCGGCTCACCAAAAAGTCGCGCGCAACGCTCCAAGCATGCCTTGACCTATTTCCGCAGTATCCCAGGCAAAAAGAAACAGCAAGAGGAAAAGCCAAGAAATCACGCCTGCACGGCAAAAAAACTCGCACCTACTGTATGCTCTGCCGGAATCACAGCCCGTTCCCTCACCCCTTGCGCCGCAACAGACCCGCTCCGCCCGCCCAGGGGAAGGGCTCCGGAGCACGTGGCGGGGCGCTGTCGAGCAGGTCCAGGAGCTGGCTGGCCTTCTCGATTTCCGCCTCGGTGCGCGGGCCGCTGTACAGCTCCCGCGCCGGGAAGGCGCTCTGCGGCTTGAGCAGGCTCTCCACTCCGGCGGACAAGGCGTCCCGGGCCTTTTCCGCCAGGGCGGACAGAAAGCCCGCAGCACCGCCTCCATCGCCCAGCAGGGTCCGGCGCACGGCCTCCGGGTTGTCCACCAGGGCCTGCACAAAGCCCCCGGCCTGGAGCCAGAGCAGCTTGTCCCGGCCGCTCTCGGCCAGGCCCAGGCCGCCCAGGTCCCCGGCCCGGTCCATGACGGGCTTGCGCCAGTCCTCGGCCAGGCCGGAGCGCAGCAGATCCGCATTCTTGCTGAGGATGCCGCGCAGGCCGTTGTACGCCGTGACCACGTCCGAGAGCCCCTGGGACAGGGCGTCCAGCGGCTCCAGCACGCTCACGGGCACGATGTCGCCAAAGGTGCCGGACTGGGTGAGCACCACCCGGCCCTGGTCCGCAGTGAAGGTGCCCGGCGTGCGCACCTGGTCGCGCCCGTCCACCACCAGGCGGCCGTCGCTGCCTGGCTGGGCCGTGGCGTTCAGCCCCAGGGCCGCGAGGATGTTGTCCGCGCCGCCGCCTGCAATGCTGCCGCCGGAGAGCCTGAGCCGCCAGCCGGGCTTGGGGTCTTGGGCCTGGAGCACGAGCCCCTGAGCGTCCACCACTGCCTGCTTTTCATCCGTGGTGGAGTCCCAGACGCGCCTGGCAGGCACGAGCTGGGCCGCCATGAACGCGCTGGCCGAGCCGAACACGCTCTTCATGTGCGCCAGCACCGTGCCCCAGGTGTCCCCGGCGCTGACGGTGATGCCCAGGCTGCCGGAATCCGGGCCAATGGCGTAGGCCACTGTGTAGGTGCCCGGGGCCAGGCTGGTGGCGGCCTCGGGATCAAAGCCGGAACTGCGGTAGGTGCTGGGCCGCGCCACGGAGAGGCTCGTGAGCTGGTGCGTGCCGGTCTCCGCCGGGCCAAGGGGCGTGGCCACGCCCGAAAGGCTCAGCCAGGCCCCCAAATGGCCGGAGGTGTCGCTCAAGGTGGGCGTCTGGTCCCCGCGGGCCTGGTTCACGGACAGGGCCAAAAAGCTCCCGGTGGGAATCACCCCCGGGCCGAGGATGTTCGAGCCGGTCTGGCTGCGCAGCTCCGCGTCCACGCGCAGGCTGGAGCCGTTCACGGCGTCGGCCACGGCCTGGAGCACGTCGGCGTTGGTGTCGCCGGAGGCCACGCTGACGGACAGGCTGTCCGTCTGGCCGCCCAGGCTGAGGGCCAGGGTGTAGGTGCCCGCGTCCAGGCTGGTGGGGGCGCTGGCCGCGAACCCGCGCGAGAGGTGTTTGTCCTCCTGGAGAGAGCCGGAGGCCTCGGGCAGGGCCACGCTGAGGTCGGCCGTGCGCTCAGGCGGCATCACGGCCAGGCGCGACTGGGTGGCGAAGGGAAAGCCCACCGTGGGCCAGGTGAAGCTGGAGGCGGCCTGGTCCAGGCGGCGCAGGGCCGTGTCCAGGCCGCGCGTGAGCGAGCCGCCCAGGCGCAGGCTGCGCGCCCCGGCGCTGGACTGCTGGTATTCTGCCGTGACCCGGGCGCTGGCCGAGACCCCTGTGGACTGCCCGATCGTCTGACCGTCAGTCCGCAAGCCCCCGGCCAGGCCCGCGAGGGGCCCGGTCGTTGCGCCCGGCCATTGTATGCTCGTCATGGGCCGTGTCCTGGCCGCGCTCCGCGTGGTGCTCCTGCTGCCCTTCTGGCTCTTCCGGGTAGAAGACGCGCTCCATGCACAGGCCCAAGGCCGGGGCGGTGGGCAGGGAGTGGTTGCGGTCGCGCTGCTCGAGGATTGATCGGACATCCTGGGGCCTGACTTTACCTCTGCCCACGCTCACCAGGCAGCCCACGATGTTGCGCACCATCTGCTTGAGAAAGCCGTCGGCCCGGATGCGCCAGATGATCTCGGCCGGGGTCGGCCCGCTCTCCCGCCACAGGGCCAGCACCGTGCGCACCGTGCCGCGCGGCCCCACAGCGGTTCCGGCGTTCTTGAAGCTCTGGAAATCGTGGCTGCCCAGGAACAGGGCGGCGGCCTCGTCCATGGCATCCAGGTCCAGCCGCTGCTGCATGCCCCACACGAAGCGGCGGCGCAGCGGGCAGACCTGCGTGCGGTCGAGCCAGAGGGTATAGGCGTAGGTCTTGGAACAGGCGTCATAGCGGGCGTGGAAGCGCGGGTGGACGGCGCAGGCGTGGAGGATGCGCACGTCCGGGCGCATGGAGCCGTTCAGGGCCTTGACCCAGGGGATGTTGTCCAGGGCAGCCGGCGCGTCGAAATGGGCGCACTGGCCCAGGGCGTGGACGCCGGCGTCGGTGCGGCCCGCGCCGTTGACCGGGAGGCGCGTGCCGGCGATGTGCGCGATGGCGGCCTCGACCTCACCCTGCACAGTGCGGTCGCGGGCCTGGAGCTGCCAGCCCGCGAAGTCGGTGCCGTCGTAGGCCAGGATGAGCTTGATGCGCGCCATGGGCCGGGCGTAGCACAGCCCCGCCAGTGCGTCCACGAAGGAATCACGGGCGGGGCTGGTGGTGTCTTTGGTCCGGTTACTGGCCCGGGCCCTGCATGGGGGTCTGGACCTTGGTCATGGCCTCGGTGAGCTTGGCGGCCTTGTCGGTCTTGAGGAAGGTCATGATCTCGCCCGCAGACTTGGCCTTCATGCCGGTCAGAATCTTGACGGCAAGGTCCTGGTCCATGGTGGAGAGCACCTCGGCCGCCTGCTTGGGCTTCATGGCCATGAACGTGTCCACCTGCCGCTTGATGCGGGCGTCCTTGAGGGTGTCGGCCGCGTCCAGGAGCTTCTTGATGGAGGCCTCGGCGCGCTTGAGCTCGGCCAGCTTGTCGTCGACGCTCTTCTCCATGGAGGACAGGGCGCGCTCCTTTGCGGCCAGCTCGTCCTCGCGGCGCTTCAGGCTGCTGGACTCCTTGGACTCCTGCACGTGAGCGCCAGGAATGGCGCCCTTGGTTAGCATGTCCGGCTCGGCGGGGGGGGCGGCGTCCTTGGCCGGAGCCGCAGCAGCGGCGGGCTTGGGCGTGGCGGCCAGGGCCTTGGACAGGGGGAGCAGCTCCTCGCTTTGAAGCTGCTGCCAGGTATTGAGCCCCAGGGAACCCAGCACGGTCAGCTTGAGCACAGCCACGACCACGAGGACCGCGAGCACCTTAAGGATCTTGGGGCTCATGGCGAAGCGTGGACATCTCATCGAACTCTTTCTGCTCTGCGAGGTTTTCTGCGACATGGTGTTTTTTGGCCTGCCTATCCTTGAGTTTTTCCAGGAGCTTTTTCTCCCTGGAGCGGAGCACGGCCTCCTGGCGGCAGGTTTGCAAAATGAGGGCCAGACGTTGCAGTTCGGCCCTCGCCGAGCTGAGATCGCGGTCCAGGGCCTGGCGGTACTGCATCCACAGCCAGATGTCCGCCTGGCTGGCCTTGGCCCCAAAGCCCTTGTCCAGGTGCTCGGCCAGGCGCGTCTCCACATCCAGCAGCACCGCCTCCTGGGCCTGGTGCCGGGCGCTGGCCTGGGCCAGGGCCATGCGCGCCTGGTCCTCCAGCTGACGGCGGTACTCGAGCACCTTTTCCAGGCGGAACACGAAGGGCTTGGACATGGCTCGGTCATGCCACGAACCGCCCACTCCAGGCAAGGGCCAGGCAAGGGCCAGACAAAGGCCCAGGCAAGGACCCGCCCCCAGCGGCCTCTTGTGTCCGCGCACGCCTGGGTGTACATCGGGACCGCCCACACGCCCTTTCACGGCGAGCCCAAGGAGCCCCATGACCGCCGCCCCCAGCGCCCTGATCTTCGACCTGGATGGCACCCTCCTGGACACCCTGGAGGACCTGGCCGACTCCGGCAACGCAACCCTGGCGGGCCTGGGCCTGCCGGAGCACCCCACAGACGCCTACCGCCTCTTCGTGGGCCTGGGCGTGGGCGAACTCGTGCGGCGCATGCTGCCCGAGACCCAGCGCGACGAGCCCACCCTGCGCCGGGCCGGAGTCCTGCTCATTGAGGAGTACAAGCGCCGCTGGAAGGTCAAGACCCGGCCCTACCCCGGCGTTTTGGCGCTGCTGGAGAGCTTGCGGGCCTTGGGCCTGCCCGTGTGCGTGCTCTCCAACAAGCCCCAGGACTACACCGACCTCACGGTGCGCGAGTTCTTCCCCGGCTTGCCCTTCACCCGCGTGCGCGGCGCCCGGCTTGATACCCCCAACAAGCCGCACCCGGCCGGAGCCCTGGCCCTGGCGACGGAACTGGGCCTCGCGCCAGGGATGTTCGCCTTTGTGGGCGACTCGGCCACGGACATGAAAACCGCGCGCGGGGCGGGCATGCTTCCGGTGGGCGTGCTCTGGGGCTTCCGCGACAAGGCTGAGCTTTTGGAAAACGGGGCGCGGCACCTGCTGGCCGAGCCTGCGGAGCTGCTGGCCCTGTTGCGGCCCGCGCCGCCGAAGGCAGATTAGCCCCATGCCCGGCCCCTGCGCCCGCGACATGGACCTGCTGCACGCCGTGGACGCGGGCGTGCTGGTCCTCGACGCCGCCACGGGCCGGGTGCTCAGGGCCAACGCCACGGCCCAGGCCCTGCTGGGCCGCGCGGAGGCGCTGCCGGACCTCTCCGGACTCTTCGCCCCGGGCCAGGTGTCCCTGGCGGAGCTGGCCGCCGGGGTGGACGGCCGGGAGTGCCTCGTTCAAGGCGCTTTGGGCGTGCCGCTGCCAGCGCTCTTGACCTCCCGCCCCCTGACCCAGGACGGCCAGGACCTGCTCATCCTGACCCTGACCGACCTCTCCGGCCTCAAGCGCGCCGAGGCCCGGTTCCAGAGCTTTTTCGAGAACATCATCGAGGGCGTGTTCCAGTCCACCCCGGGCGGCACCTTCCTCATGGTCAACCCGGCCCTGGCGGAGATCCTGGGCTTTGACAGCGCGGAGGAGCTCACCGCCCATTTCCGCGACCTGCGCACCCAGCTCTACGCGGACCCGAGCGACCGCGACGCCATGCTGCGCATCCTGCGCGAGCAGGGCCGCATCAAGGACTTCGAGACGCGCTTCGTGTGCAAGGACGGCTCGGCCAAGTGGATCGCCCTCACCGCGCGCGAGGTGCGCGACCCCTCCACGGGCGAGCTCTTGTACATCGAGGGCCTGAACATCGACATCAGCG
Source organism: uncultured Desulfocurvus sp. (assembly GCA_964390575.1). Lineage (GTDB taxonomy): Bacteria > Desulfobacterota > Desulfovibrionia > Desulfovibrionales > Desulfovibrionaceae > Humidesulfovibrio. Next base: position 24,056 of record CAYMIP010000025.1, read on the forward strand.
CCCGCAAGGAGGCGGAACGCGCCCTGCGCGAGAGCGAGGAGAAATTCCGCCGCACCTTTGACCAGTCGCCCATCGGGGCCAGCATGGTGGCGCTCAACAGCACCTTCCTGCGCGCCAACGACGCCTTCTGCCGCATCACCGGCTACAGCGAGCAGGAACTCAAGAGCATAAGCTTCCTGGCCATCACCCACCCTGAGGACCGGGACGAGAGCCGCGCCCAGTACGAGCGGGTCAAGCGCGGGGAGATCGACTCCTTTGAGCAGGACAAGCGCTACATCCACAAGGCCGGCCACCCGGTCTGGGTGCACCTCTCCGCAGGCATGGTGCGCGACGCCAGCGGCCGCCAGCTCTATCTGCTGCCCGTGGTCCAGAACATCACCGACCGCGTGCTGACCGAGCAGGCCATGCGCCGCGTCTTCGCCGAAAAGGAGCTCCTGCGGGCCAACCTGGAGGCCGTGTTCCGCTCCATCCCCGACGCCACCATCACCGTGGACACGGACATGCGCATCATCCAGACCAACCGGGCGCTGACCGAGGTCTGCTGCATCGGCGCGGGGCTGGAAGAGGGCAAGACCCTGACCGGGATCAGCGGCTCCTGCGCCCGGGCCTGCTTCGGCGTGCTGCGCACCACGCTTGAGACCCGCCGCCCGGTGGTGGAGCACCGCGTGGAATGCCAGACCCACGCCCCGGGCAAGGTGGTGGTCATCAACAGCTCGCCCCTGCTCGACAGCGAGAACAACTTCTCCGGCGCAGTGCTCGTCATCCGCGACATCACGCGGCTGGCCAACCTGGAGAAGCGCCTGACCGACCTGCACGGCCACCGGGGCATCGTGGGCAAGAGCAAGGTCATGCAGGACATCTACGCCGTGCTGGACCACCTCTCGGACGTGGAGTCCACGGTGCTCATCAATGGCGAGTCCGGCACCGGCAAGGAGCTGGTGGCCGAGGCCCTGCACTACGGCGGCGCGCGCAGCAAGGGGCCGCTGGTCAAGGTCAACTGCTCGGCCCTGTCCGAGAGCCTGCTGGAGAGCGAACTCTTCGGCCACCAGCGCGGGGCCTTCACCGGAGCCATCCGCGACAAGATCGGCCGCTTCGAGGCCGCCGAGGGCGGCACCATCTTTCTGGACGAGATCGGCGACATCTCCCCGCGCATCCAGCTGAACCTCTTGCGCGTGCTGGAGCGCAAGGAATTCGAGCGCGTGGGCGACTCGCACACGCGCAAGGCCAACGTGCGCGTGCTGGCCGCCACCAACGTTGACCTCCGGGAGAAGATCCGCCAGGGCCTGTTCCGCGAAGACCTGTACTACCGCCTCAAGGTCATGGTCATCCAGTTGCCGCCCCTGCGCGAGCGCACCGAGGACATCCCGCTTCTCACCGCGCACTTCATCAGCCACTTCCAGGCCAGCTTCGGCAAGAACATCACCAAGTGCTCGGATGCGGTCATGCGCCTGTTCATGACCTCCCCCTGGCCGGGCAACGTGCGCGAGCTCAAGCACTCGCTGGAGCACGCCTGCATCCTCTGTCCCGGCGGGGAAATCACGCCCGCGCACCTGCCGCCGGACTTGCAGACGGGCCTGCAGACGGGCCTGCTGCGGCCCGGCCCGCCCCAGCCCGGGCGTGCGGCCCCGGCCCTGCCCAGAGCGGGCTCGCGCGGGCTTTCGTCCGAGGACCTGACCCGCGCCCTGGCCCAGGCCGGGGGCAACCGCGCCAAGGCCGCCCGCCTGCTGGGCATCGACCGCCGCACCCTGTACCGCAACCTGGACCGGCTCGGCCTGTCCTGACCCCCACGCTGACCTGTGGCGCGCGCCACAGGTGTGGCGCCACACATGTGGCGCGCGCCACATATTCCAGTACGTACACGCACCCTGCCCAGGCCTGCGCAAGGCCCTGCAACCGCCTGCCCCCAGGGTGTTCCAGCCTTTTTGCGAGCAGCCGCCCGCTTGGCACGGCAATTGCCACTGCCGCCTGCCCTGTCCTGTCCGGGGGGGCGTCCGCCACGGGCCAAGCGCCTCGTCTTGGCATGGACGCGGGCCATAAAAATCGCTATTGCAAAGCGCAAAACGTTCCCCACGGCCCAGGCCGGGGCTGTCGATCCGAAACACGCTGGAGGTGCGAATGTCCGTTCCCTTGACCGCCAACCACAAAAGCCTGCAATGCCACCGCTGGGACGGCGTGCTGGACTGGGCGCAGATGCTCTCCGGCGCGGGGCTGATCCTGTTCATGTGGATGCACATGACCCTGGTGGCCAGCGTCGTCATAAGCCCCACCATCATGGACGCCATCGCCGGATTCTTCGAGGCCACAGGCATGGCCCAGGTGGGCGGCCCGCTGGTGTTCCTGCTGTTCCTCACGCACTTCGCCCTGGCCGCCCGGAAGATCCCCTTCCGCCTGGAAGGCCAGAAGACCATCTGGGAGCACGCCAGGCTTTTGCACCACACCGACACCTGGCTCTGGGTGGTCCAGGTCGTGTCGGCCATGGTCATCCTCATCATGGGCTCCATCCACATGTGGGTGGTGCTCTCCGACCTGCCCATCCAGGCGGCCAAGAGCGCGGCGCGCGTGCAGAAGGGCGGCTGGCTCTTCTTCTACCTGCTGCTGCTGCCCCTGGTGGAGCTGCACGTGGGCATCGGCCTGTACCGCATCGCGGTGAAATGGGGTTTTGCCGGGCGCAGCCAGCGCAAGGGCCTGAAGCGCGGCGAGAACCTGCTCACCCTCATCTTTGTCGGCATCGGCGTGCTCACGCTGATCCGCTTCTGGTTCCTGAAAGGATAGGGTGAGAGACATGCAGACCATCTACACCGACGTACTCGTCATCGGCGCCGGCCTGGCCGGCGAACGCGCGGCCATCGAGGCCGCCCAGGCGGGATTCTCCGCCATCTGCTTAAGCCTCGTGCCCTCCCGCAGGTCCCACTCCTCCGCCGCCATGGGCGGCATGCAGGCGGCCCTGGGCAACTGCGCCAAGGGCGACGGCGACTGCCCGGACGTGCACTTCTCGGACACGGTGAAGGGCTCGGACTGGGGCTGCGACCAGGAAGTGGCGCGGCTGTTCGCCGACAACGCGCCCATTGAGATGCGCCAGCTGGCCCACTGGGGCGTGCCCTGGAACCGCGTGGTGCCCGGCAAGGACACCTACTTCAAGGGCGGCAAGATCTTTGACAAGGAAGAGAAAGAGGAGAACCGGGGGCTGATCACCGCGCGCGACTTCGGCGGCACGGCCAAGTGGCGCACCTGCTACGTGTCCGACGGCACCGGCCACTCCGTGCTGTTCACCGTGGACAACGTCTGCGCCAAGCTGGGGGTCGAGGTCCACGACAAGACCGAGGCCATCGCGCTCATCCAGGACGGGACGACCTGCTACGGCGCCGTGGCCAGATGCCTGCGCACGGGCGAGCTGCGCGTATACCTGGCCAAGGCCTCGGTCATCGCCACCGGCGGCTTCGGCCGCATCTACCCCGGCACCACCAACGCCGTGATCTGCGACGGCGGCGGCCACATCGCGGCCATCAACACCGGCGTGGTGCCCATGGGCAACATGGAGGCCGTGCAGTTCCACCCCACGGGCATCGTGCCCACGGAGATCCTCGTCACCGAGGGCTGCCGGGGCGACGGCGGCACCCTGCTCGACGTGAATGAAGAACGCTTCATGAACATCTACGAGCCCGAGAAGCAGGAGCTGGCCTCCCGCGACGTGGTCAGCCGCTGGATGACGCACCACATCCGCCAGGGCAAGGGCGTGAAAAGCCCCTACGGCGACCACCTCTGGCTCGACATCCGCCACCTGGGCGAGAAGCACATCACCGGCAAGCTGCGCGAGGTCTTTGAGATCTGCACCTCCTTCCTGGGCGTGGACCCCATCCGCCAGCTCATCCCGGTGCGCCCCACCCAGCACTACAGCATGGGCGGCGTGCGCACCAACAAGGACGGCGCGGCCTACGGACTGGGGGGCCTGTTCAGCGTGGGCGAGGCCGCCTGCTGGGACATGCACGGCTTCAACCGCCTGGGCGGCAACTCCCTCGCCGAGACCGTGGTCGCGGGCGGCATCGTGGGCAAGAAGATCGCCGAGTTCCTGCAAGGGGCCGAGGTCACCTTCAACTCCAGCGTCATCGACGCCGAGGTCAAGAAGCAGCAGGAGCGCATCGCGGGCATCATCAGCTGCAAGGCCGGCACCGAGAACGTGTTCAAGGTGCGCACGGCCATGCAGGACGCCCTGTTCAAGGGCGCGAACATCTTCCGCACCGAGGCGGGCCTGACCGAGTGCGTGCAGTCCCTTCAGGAGACCCTGGAACGGGCGCGCAAGGTGGGCCTCAAGAGCAACGGCAAGGGCGTCAACCCGGAGCTGTCCTCTGCGCTCAAGATCGAAGGCCAGGTCAAGATGGCCCTGATGCTGGCCTATGGCGCGCTTCAGCGCACCGAGTCGCGCGGGAGCCACAACCGCGAGGACTTCACCGCGCGCAACGACCGCGACTGGCTGACCCGCACCCTGGCCTGCTGGAAAAACGACACGGACACCCTGCCGACCTTACGCTACGAGCCGGCCACCAGCGTGTTCCACATCCCGCCCGGCGACCGCGGCTATGGCAAGAGCGAGATCATCAGAGCCGAGAGCCAGGCCGACATCCAGGCCGAGAAGAAGGGGTAGCAGCATGGCCAGACTACTGAAATTCAACATCTTCCGCTACAATCCGCAGGACCCGGAATCCACCCCGCACATGGAGTCCTATGTGCTGGAGGAGACCGACTCCATGACGCTGTTCATCGTCCTGAACCGCATCCGCGAGGAGCAGGACCCCAGCCTGCAGTTCGACTTCTGCTGCCGGGCGGGCATCTGCGGCTCCTGCGGCATGGTCATCAACGGCCGCCCGGGCCTGGCCTGCCACACCAAGACCAAGGACCTGCCCGACGAGATCACCCTGCTGCCCCTGCCGGTGTACCAGCTGGTGGGCGACCTCTCGGTGGACACCGGAGCCTGGTTCCGCGAGCTGTACGACACCGTGGAGTCGTGGATCCACACCAACAAGGTCTTTGACCCCGCGGCCCCGGAAGAGCGCATGGAGAACGAGGTGGCCGAGGCCATCTACGAGCTGGACCGCTGCGTGGAGTGCGGCTGCTGCGTGGCCGCCTGCGGCACCGCGCGCCTGCGGCCGGACTTCCTGGGCGCCGCGGGCATGAACCGCGTGGGCCGCTTCCTCATTGATCCGCGAGACGAGAGAACCGAGCAGGACTACTACGAGATCATCGGCAACGACATGGGCATCTTCGGCTGCATGGGCCTTTTGGCCTGCGAGGACGTGTGCCCCAAGCACATGCCCCTGCAGGACCAGCTTGGCTTTCTGCGCAAGAAGATGGGCATCACGGCCCTCAAGAACTTCTTCAAGAAGTAAGGGCGCAACAGCAAGGACCAAGGAGACGCCATGAGGGAAATCAAGGCGGCGGACATCTCGGCGGCCGTGGCGCGCATGTGCGTGAGCGCCAACACCAGGCTGCCGGACGACGTCCGCAAAAAGTTCGAGGAAGGCTACGCCAAGGAGACCACGGAGGCCGGGAAGGAGATCTTCCGGCAGCTGCTGGAGAACGCGGACCTGGCCTTTGAGACCAAGCTGCCCCTGTGCCAGGACTGCGGCCTGGCCATCTTCTACGTGGAGCTGG
>CAYMIP010000026.1:0-29642 GCA_964390575.1 uncultured Desulfocurvus sp.
TTCAGCACCAGGACGACGTCGTTGTACACGACCTCCAGGTTCTCCACCCGGAGCATGTCTCTTGCGGACACCGTTTCGTTCATAACGCTACTTGCCGAGCCACTCGGCCTTGCGCTCCAGGTTCTCCTGGGCCACGAAGGTCAGCTTGCCGCCGACGATCTTGTACAGGAATACGGCCATGCTGGGGCGGTGGTCCGTGGGCAGGAAGCTGATCTTGGGCGCCAGGCCCATGGGGTCATAGTCCTTCATGCCCTCCACGGCGGCCTTGATGCTCGGTCCGGTGACCGGGCCCTTGGCGGCGGCCAGGCGGATGCCCTCGCCCATGGCCAGCATGGACACAAAGCCACGGATGTAGTGGGTCATCTGCGGCTGGTTCTTGCTGACCTCCAGGATGGTCTTCATGCCCGGCACGTCCTGGCCGTAGACCGCTGCGGCCTGCAGGCTGAACGCGCCCTCGGAGGCGTCGCCGGCCATCTTGATGAGGTTCTCATCCGAGCCCCAGATGTTGGTGAAGAAGACGGCCTTCAGCCCGATCTTCTTGGCGTCCTTCAGGATGACGGCCGTGGACGGGGTGGTGCCGCCGCACCAGATGAAGTCGGGCTTCTTGTCCTTCAGGGGCAGCAGCTGGGTGGTGGCGTCAATGGCCTTCAGGTCCACGTTGGCGTCGCCCACGATCTCGAAGCCGATCTCGGTGGCGTAGTCCTTGGCCGCCTGGATGGGCGACAGGCCATAGGGGTGGTCGGGGAACAGAAGAGCCAGCTTGGGCTTGCGGGACTCCTTCCAGTTGTCTTTGAAGTACTTCAGCGCCGCGCGCACCTGGGTGGAGTAGTCGGCCGAGGTGAAGAAGTTGTAGGGCGCGGTCTTGGGGTCGGTCAGGTGCGCGGAGTAGGAGGCCGAGAAATAGGTGATCTCGTCCTTGGCCGCAGAGCGCATCAGGGCCTCGGTGACCGCAGTGCCGAAGCCCTGGATGGCCACGACCTTGTCCTGGGCGAATTTCTTGTAGATGGTCAGGCCCTGCTGGACGTTGTAGGCGTCGTCTTGCAGGTCGAAGATGATCTTCATGCCCGCGATGCCGCCCTGGGCGTTCAGGTAGGCCACGCCGGCCTTGACGCCTTCGGCGTAGGGCACGCCCACCGAGGAGGTGGGGCCGGAGAGGTCGATGATGCCGCCGATGCGGATCTCCTTGGCGGCCGCCGCCTTCTCGTCCTTCTTCTCGCCGCCGCAGGCGGCCAAGGCCAGCGTGGACACGAGCGCCACGGCCATGACTGCGAATCTGAACATCCTTTTCATGAGACCCCCCTGTGATTTCTCTAAACGGTTGAACCAACGCCCACACGGTGTGGCCTGGTCCGCCCGGACCCGGCCATAGCGCCGCCTAGTGGGCGAACGGATACAGCTTCCAGTAGGCCTTGATGAGCCTCCAGCGGTTCGCCAGCCCCTCCGGCTCGAAGATGAGGAACAGGATGAGCACCAGCCCGAAGACGCCCTCGCGCAGGGCGTTGATGTGCTGGCTCAAGTCCGGGAGCACGCCCGAGAGCGCTGTGGACAGGCCGTTCAGCACTTCCGGCAGCAGCGTCATGAACACCGCGCCCATGACCGAGCCGACCACGCTGCCCAGGCCGCCGATGATGATCATGGCCAGATACGAGATGGACAGCCCGATGTTGAACTGCTCTGCGGACAGGAACTGGGTGTAGTGCGCCCACAGGCCCCCCGCCACGCCGGCCAGGAAGGACGACAGGCCAAAGGCCGCCAGCTTGTAGCCGAAGAGGTTCACCCCGGCGATTTCGGCCGAGAGATAGAAGTCGCGGATGGACACAAAGGCCCGGCCATGCCGGGTGCGCATGACGTTGGTGACCATGAGCAGGGAGAGCGCCGCAGCGCCGAAGAGCAGGTAGAAGATCTTGCGCTCGGAGTCGAAGGAGAAGCCCAGGATGCGCGGGGCCTCGACGATGAGCCCGCGCGAGCCGCCGGTGGCGGACTCCCAGTGCAGGAACACGTATTCCAGGATGAGCTGGGCGGCCAGGGTGGCTATGGCCAGGTAGATGCCCTTGAGCCGCAGCGAGGGCACGCCGAAGACCATGCCCACCAGCGCCGCCGCGAATCCGCCCAGCAGGAGCGCCGCCAAAAAGGGCACCCCGTGCAGGGTGGCCTGGGCCGCCGCATAGGCGCCCACGCCGAGGAATGCGCCGTGGCCGAGGGAGATCTGCCCGCAGACGCCGGTGAGCAGGTTCAGCGACACCGCGCCGATGACCGCGATCATGATGAGGTTCAGCATGGACATGGAGTAGCTGTCGAGCACGAGGGGGGAGGCCAAAAGCAGGGCGATGAAGATGCCCAGGCAGATTTTCTGGAACCCGCTCTGGAAGACCGCAGCCTCGGCCCGGTAGCTTTCGAAAAACAGTCCGCACTTGCCGCGCATGCGCTACACCCGCTCGATCTCTTCGGTGCCGAAGAGCCCGTAAGGACGAATCATGAGGATGACCACCAGGACCACGAAGGCCGCCACCTCGCGGAAGCCGCCCAGGTCGAAGAGGTCCTTGGCCAGGCCGTCGCAGACGTTTTCCAGCACGCCGATGATGAGCCCGCCCAGGGCCGCGCCCAGCAGGCTGTCCAGCCCGCCCAGGATGACCGCCGGAAAGACCTTGAGGCCCAGCACGCCCAGGTGGGAGTTGATGCCGTTGATGTTGCCCAGGATCACGCCGCCCACGGTGGAGACCACCGAGGCGATGCACCAGGACAGGGCGAAGATGCCCCGGATGCCGATGCCCATGCTCTGGGCGGCCTGCTGGTCATGGGCCGTGGCGCGCATGGCGATGCCCATGCGCGAGTACTTGAAGAACACCGTGAACACGGCGAAGAGCACGCCGGAGAGCACGAAGGCCGCAATGTACACCGGGGCGATGGGCATCCCGGCGATGATGATCGGCGTGGTGGGCAGAACCTCCGGGTAGACCTTGATCTGCGTGCCCCAGATGAGCTGGACGATGCTTTTCAGCACTGAGGACAGGCCGATGGTGACCATGATGACGCAGATGTGGGCCTCGCCGATGAGCGGGCGCAGGGCCAGGCGCTCCACGGCCAGGCCCAGGAGCACGGAGAAGAGAAGCGTCATGAGGAAGGCCCAGACAAAGGGGATGGCCAACTGCACCGTGAGGCCGAAGCAGACATAGGCGCCCACCATGACCATCTCGCCCTGGGCGAAGTTGACGACCTTGGTGGCCTTGTAAATGACCACAAAGCCAAGGGCCACCAGGCTGTAGATGCTGCCCACCACAAGGCCGTTGATGAACAATTGCAGGTAGTATTCCACAGACTTACACGTCCTCCACGTTCTCGATGCGGATGTCGCCGCACATCTCCTGCACCCGGCCGTCCTGGTACTGGATGGCCATCTCCAGGCGCAAGGAGCAGGAATCGCTGTACAGGGCGTCGATGAGCGCGCCGTAGCGTTCGCTGATCGTGCCCCGGCGCACCTTGCGCGTGCGGGTCAGCTCGCCGTCGTCGGCGTCCAGCTCTTTGTAGAGCAGGGCAAAGCGCCGGATGCGCGTGGCCTCGGGCAGGCTCTTGTTGATCTTCCGGATCTCGTCCTGGACCAGGGCATAGACCTGCTCCTTGGCCGCCAGGTCCTGATAGGTGGTGTAGGTGATTTGCCGCCCCTCGGCCCAGTGCCCGACGATGTTCATGTCGATGCACAGGATGGCCGCCACGATGGCGCGGTCCTGGCCCAGCACCACGGCCTCGCGCAGGAACGGCGAGAACTTGAGCTTGTTCTCCAGAAACTGCGGCGAGAAGCGCGTGCCGTCCAGCAAGTACATGACGTCCTTCAGGCGGTCGATGACCACCAGGCGGCCTGCGTCGTCAAAGTACCCGGCGTCGCCGGACAGGAGCCAGCCGTCCTGAATGGTCTCGGAAGTGGCCTGCTCGTTCTTGTAGTAGCCCAGGAACACGGCCGGGCTCTTGGACAGGATCTCGCCCGCATCGGACAGCTTGACCTCGGTTTCCGGGATGGGCAGGCCCACGGAGTCGAAGTCCACGGCGCCGTCGCGGTGGATGCAGGAAATGCCCGCGATCTCGGTCTGGCCGTAAATCTGCTTCAGGTTCACGCCCAGGGCGTGGAAGAAGCGGATGGTGTCCGGACCCAAAGCCGCGCCGCCGGTGGAGGCCGAGCGGATGCGCGAGAAGCCCAGGCGGTCGCGCAGGGCGCGGAACAGGCAGAAGTCGGCCAGGGCGTTGGCCAGGGACAGGGCCAGGCCGGGCCTGCGGCCCGCGAAGGTTTCGTCCACGTACTTGAGGCCAAGGGGCAGGAAGAAATGGTACAGGAAGCGCTTGAAGGGCGTGGTCTCCAGGATGTCGCCCTGGACCTTGGCGGAGAGGCCCTCCCAGACGCGCGGGGGTGAGAAGATGAGGTGCGGCCCGATCTCGCGGATGTTGGCCTGGGCGGTGTCCGGCTCCTCCGGGAAGTTCACGCAGAAGCCGAAGAGCAGGCTGGAGGCCACGGCCATCATCTGCTCGCCCATCCAGGCCAGGGGCAGGAAGGACACGAATTCGTCGGTCTCGCGCTTGGGGTCCACCTGGCCCAGGTTGGCGGCCATGGCCAGCATGTTGCGGTGCGAAAGCACGGCCAGCTTGGGGCGGCCCGTGGTGCCGGAGGTGGTGGCCACCAGGCAGGGGTCCTGGGGTTTCAGCTTGGCGGTCAGGGCCGTGAACTCGGCCACGGAGTCGGTCACGGCCTTGCGGCCCTTCTCGCACACGGCCTCGAAGGACAGCAGGTCCGGCGCGTCGTAGCCGGTCAGGCCCTTGGGGTCGTGGTAGACGATGTGCCGGAGCTTTTCCAGGTCCGGGCGCAAGGTCAGGATCTTGTCCACCTGCTCCTGGTCCTCGGCCACCACGAGCTTGGCTGCGGAGAGCTCGAAGATGTAGCGCACCTCGTCGGCGGAGGAGTCCTGGTACAGCCCCAGCGCCATGCCGCCCAGGGCCTGGATGGCCAGCTCGGCGAAAAGCCATTCGGGCCGGTTGTCGCCGATCAGGATGACCATGTCGCCTTTGCCCAGGCCCAGCTCACGCAGGCCGCAGGCGAACTCCGCGGTGAGGCCCAGGTAGTCGCGCCAGGAGTAAGGCTGCCAGACGCCCAGCTGCTTCTCGCGCAGGGCGGTGCCGCGTGGGCGCTTACTTGCCTGGGCGAGCAGCAGGGCGGGCAGGGTGGTGTCGTAGGTTCTGGGCATGAAGCGGGTTCCTGTATGCCTAGCGTCCGAAGAAGGTGGCGTCCTCGGTGCCGAGGTAGGCGGCCACGACGTCCTGATTGGCGCTGATCTCGTCCGGGCGGCCTTGGGCCAGCACGGAGCCGAAGTCCAGCACCACGATCTTGTCGGAGATGTCCATGACCACGCCCATGTCGTGTTCGATCAAAAGCACCGTGGCGCCCCATTCCTCGCAGATGTCCAGGATGTAGCGGGCCATGTCCTCGGTTTCCTCGAGGTTCATGCCGGCCATGGGCTCGTCCAGCAGGATGAGCTTGGGCTCTGCGGCCAGGGCGCGCCCCAGCTCCACGCGCTTCTGCACGCCATAGGGCAGGTGCCCGGCGGCCTGGTGCCGGTAGGGCGAAAGGTTCAGAAAGTCGATGACGTCCTCCACCCGGCGGCGGTGCTCGGTCTCATCATGCACAGCCCGTCCGAAGTAGGCGATTGAGGCCAGGATGCCGTAGCGGATGAGGTGGTGGCGGCCCACCATGAGGTTGTCGAGCACGGACAGCCCCTTGAACAGAGCGATGTTCTGGAAGGTGCGCGAAAGGCCCATGGCCGTGCGCTTGTGCGTGGGCACGGCCAGCAGGTTCTTGCCGTCCAGGTATATCTCGCCGGAGTCCGGGGTGTAGCGGCCGCTGATGCAGTTCAGGATGCTGGTCTTGCCCGCGCCGTTGGGGCCGATGAGCGAGACGATGCGGCCCTTTTCCACGGAAAAGGCGACGTCGGTGAGGGCCGCGATGCCCTTGAAGGTCAGGGTGACGCCTTTGACTTCAAGAAGCGGGGTCATCACTGCCACTCGTGCATGAAGTCCATGGGCCCCATGACCTTGTAGCCGCGCTCCTGGAGTGCGGCGGCGATGGGCGAGGCGTCGTCCGTGGCCACGCGGATGACCACGATGCGCTGGCCGCCGTGGTAGAAGGTGCCGGTGGAAATGATGGACAGGCCCATGCCCGCGATGATTCCGGCGGCCTCGTGCAGCACGCCGGCCCGATCCGGGGCCTCGAAGGTGATGCGCGAGCCGCCCTGGCGGTGGCCCATCTCCTCCACCAGCACATCGAGCATGACGCTTCTGTTGATGTAGCCGATGAGCTCCCCGCCCTGGCCCACCACGGCCAGGCCCGCCAGGTTGCGCTCGAACATCATGTCCGCTGCGGCCTCGATCTCGGTCTCCGGCGGGATGCTCTTGATGTCCTTGCGGATGATCTTGTCCACGGTGAGCCGGGCCATGAGGTACTTGACCTCGTGCTTGTCCAGCGAGGTCATGATGCTGGGCAGGGAGGCCGAGAGGTCCTCCGGGCGGACGTAGCCCAGGAGCTTGCCGTTCTCGACCACCAGGAGCATGCCGAGCTTGCTCTCCTCAAGGAGCTTGTGGGCCTCCAGAACGGGTGTCTTGGGCGTCACGGTGACGAAGTTGCGCAGCATCTTCAGGCCGACGTACATGGCCCCCTCCTTGACTGCACCAGCGGCAGCAGATCTATCATTCAGCGGGGGTCTAAGAAAACCTGATTGCCCTGTGGAGTCAAGTGGAAAGTAAAGTGGGCGCCCGCTTTGGCGGCGAAAAATGAGATTTTCTGTGCTTGCAGGACGGACCGGGTTGCCCTATTTTGCCAATCTCCCGGCGGCACGGCATTTGCTTAACAGCCTCGGGACAGGTGACTCAATGCTGGAAAACGAACTCTCGAAGCTGAAGATCGACAAGTCCGCCTGGCGCGGGGTCGTGAAACGTCCCACGGGCCGCGCCGTGCGCCTGGCGCTCGTGGTTGTCGCCGTGGCGCTGGCCGGCTTGGCGTTCCGGCACTTTTTTCCTTCCTCGGTTGAAGTGGAGACCTCTGCCGTGAGCCAAGTGTACCCCTCCCAGGGCGCGACCCTGCTCAACTCCAGCGGCTACGTGACAGCCCAGCGCAAGGCCTCGGTGGCCTCCAGGACCACGGCGCGGCTTGTCTGGCTGGGGGTGGAGGAGGGCAGCCGCGTGCGCCAGGGCGAGGTCATCGCCCGGCTGGAGCAGGACGACGTATTGGCCGCGCGCGACCGCGCCGGGGCGACCTTCAAGGCCAATCAGGCCGAGATCGAGGGCGCACAAAGCGAACTCACCGACGCCAGCCAGAACCTGGAGCGCATGAAGCTGCTCCTGGTTGACAAGAACATCGCCCAGGCCGACTTTGACAGTGCCGAGGCCAGGTTCAAGAAGGCCCAGGCCGGGGTCAGCGCCGCGCGCTGGACGGCCGGGTCGTCCGGCGCGGCCCTGCGCGAGTCCACGGCTGCCCTGGGCTACACGCTCTTGCGCGCGCCCTTTGACGGCGTGGTGCTGACCAAGAACGCCGATGTGGGCGACATCGTCACCCCCCTGGGCGCTGCGGCCAACGCCAAGTCCAGCGTGGTCACCATCGCCGACCTGGGCTCGCTCCTGGTGGAGACCGACGTGTCCGAGTCGAGCGTGGCCAAGGTCAAGGCCGGCGCGCCCTGCGAGGTCATGCTCGACGCCCTGCCCGGTGAGCGCTTCCCGGCCCATGTGCACATGATCGTGCCCACGGCCGACCGCAGCAAAGCCTCGGTGCTGGTCAAGGTCAAGCTCAGCCTGCTGGACCCGCGCATCCTGCCGGAGATGAGCGCCAAAGTGGCCTTCCTGAACCGCGAGCTGACTGAGGCCGAGCGCGCAGCGCGCCTGGCCGTGCCCGCCGCAGCCGTGGTGGAGCGGGAAGGCCGCACGGTGGTCTTCCAGGTCACGGACGGCGTGGTGAGCGCCGTGCCGGTGGAGACCGGCGCCAGGATCGGCGATTTTCTGGAGCTTTCCTCCGGCCCCAAGGCCGGGCAGCGCGTGGTCATGAACCCTCCGGCCAGCCTCAGGTCCGGGGCCAGGGTCGCGGCCAAGAAATGAGCGCAACGACCGCAGGCCGGAGCGCAAGTCCGGTCATCGAGATCCGCGCGGTGTCCAAATCCTACGTGCGCGGGCAGCAGACCGTGCCAGTGCTTGAGGATGTGAGCTTCCGCATCAACCCCGGCGAGTTCGTGGCCCTCATGGGGCCGTCGGGCTCGGGCAAGAGCACGCTCTTGAATCTCATCGCAGGCATCGACCGCGTGGACTCCGGGTCCATCCTCGTGGGCGGAGTGGACATCACCACCCTGGACGAGAGCGAGCTGGCCCGCTGGCGCAGCAAGAGTATCGGCTTCATCTTCCAGTTCTACAACTTGATTCCTGTGTTGACTGCCCTGGAGAACGTGGAGCTGCCGCTTTTGCTCACGCCGCTTTCGGCGCGGGAGCGCAGGGAGCACGCCACAGCAGCCCTGGCCCTGGTGGGCCTGGCCGACCGCATGGACCACCGGCCTTCGGAGCTTTCCGGCGGGCAGCAGCAGCGCACGGCCATTGCCCGGGCCATCGTCACCGACCCGGAGATCCTGGTGGCCGACGAGCCCACGGGCGATCTGGACCGCGTCTCAGCCGGGGAGATCCTGGACCTCATGGCGGGCCTGAACAAGAGCATGGGCAAGACCATCGTCATGGTCACCCACGACCCCAGGGCGGCGGAGCGGGCGCATCTCATCCGCAGCCTGGAGAAGGGCGAGCTCATTGACGTGGACCAGACCGCAGACCAGACCGGCCATGCTGACCCTCACCTTCATCCTTAAGAACCTCTCGCGAAACAGGCTGCGCAACTGCCTGACCATCGTGGGCATCGCTGTGTCGGTGCTGTCCTTTGGCCTGCTGCGCACCACGGTGGACGCCTGGTACGCCGGGGTGGAGGCCAGCTCGGCCACGCGGCTGATCACGCGCAACTCCATCTCGCTCATTTTCTCTCTGCCCATGTCCTATGAGGAGCGCATCCGGGGCGTGGAGGGCGTGAGCATTGTCTCGCGTGGGGGCTGGTTCGGCGGGGAGTACATCGACGAGAAGAATTTCTTCCCCAACTTTGCGGTGGACCTGCGCACCTACCTGCAGCTCTACCCGGAGCTGCTGCTGCCAGAGGACCAGAAGGCGGCCCTGCTGCGCGACCGCAAGGGCTGCCTCATCGGGGCCAAGCTGGCCACGCGCTTCGGCTGGAAGCTGGGCGACCCCGTGACCCTCAAGGGCACCATCTTCCCCGGCAACTGGGGGTTCACCGTGCGCGGCATCTACACCGGCCGCGACAAGGGCACGGACGAGACGCAGCTGTTGTTCCACTGGGACTACCTGAACGAGACGCTCAAAAAGAGCGCGCCGCGCCGGGCCGACCAGGCCGGGTTCTTCATCGTCGGCATCAAGAGCGCCGAGCTGGCGGCAAGCACGGCCCTGAGCATCGACGGGCGCTTCCAGAACTCCCTGGCCGAGACCCTGACCGAGACCGAAAAGGCCTTCCAGATGGGCTTTGTGGCCATGAGCGGGGCCATCGTGGCGGCCATCCGCATCGTGTCCTCCCTGGTCATTGTCATCATCATGGCCGTGGCCGCCAACACCATGGCCATGAGCGCGCGGGAGCGCATGGGCGAGTTCGCCGTATTGAAGGCCCTGGGCTTTGGCGGCGGCTACCTGGCCCTGCTCATCCTGGGCGAGTCCCTGGCCATCGCGCTCATCGGCTGCGCCCTGGGTTGCGGCCTGACCTTCCCGGCTGCCGCAGCCTTTGGCGGCGCCGTGAGCCAGTATTTCCCGGTGTTCCAGGTTTCGACCCTGACCGTGGCCATGCAGGGCGCGGCGGGCTTGGCCGTGGGCCTGGTGGCGGGCATCGTCCCGGCCCTGCGGGCGCAGAGCGTGGGCATTGCCGAGGCCCTGCGGAGGATTGCATGAAGATTCTGCGGGGGATCGGCTGATGGCCCTGCTCGTGTCCTACAGCCTGCACAACCTGCTGGCCCGGCGGCTGACCACGGCCCTCACCGCCGGGGGCATGGCGCTGGTGGTCTTTGTGTTTGCGGCTGCGCTCATGTTGGCCGAGGGCCTGCACTCCACCCTGGTGCAGACGGGAACGCCGGGCAACGCGGTGGTGCTGCGCAAGGGCTCCAAGTCCGAGATCGAAAGCGTGGTGGAGCGCAGCGCCGCCTCCCTGGTGGAGACCAGGCCGGAGATCGCCCGCGCTGGGGACGGCACGCCGCTGGCCGCGCGCGAGGTGGTGGTGCTCATCAACCTGGCCAAGCGCGGCACGGGTCAGGCCTCCAACGTGGTGCTGCGCGGCATCGGGGAGAAGTCGCTCACCCTGCGGCCCCAGGTGCGGCTCACGTCCGGGCGCATGCCGCATTTCGGCTCCTCGGAGATTGTGGCCGGAGAGGGCGTGGCGCGGCGCTTCAAGGGCGCCGGACTGGGCGAAACGCTCAGGTTCGGCCTGCGCGAGTGGACCGTGGTGGGCATCTTCGACGCCGGGGCCACGGGCTTCAACTCCGAGATCTGGGGCGACGTGGACCAGTTCATGAGCGCCTTCCGGCGCGGGGCCTACTCCCTGATCCTGGCGAAGCTTGCGCGCCAGGACGATCTGGCGGCCTTCCGGCAGGGCCTGGAGACCGACCCGCGCCTGCAGCTCGACGTGAAGGCCGAGACCGTGTTCTACGCGGAGCAGTCGGAGATGATGGCCACGTTCCTGCGCATCCTGGGGGTGTCGCTCACGGCCATCTTCTCCATCGGGGCCATGATCGGGGCCATGATCACCATGCACGCGGCCGTGGCCGGGCGCACCGGGGAGATCGGCACCCTGCGCGCCCTGGGTTTTCCCAGGCGGTCCATTCTCTGGGCCTTTGTGCTGGAGGCGCTGCTGCTAGGGCTTCTGGGCGGGTCGGCGGGGCTGGTGGCGGCCTCGGGCCTGCAGTTCTTCACCATCTCCACCATGAACTTTCAGACCTTCGCGGAGCTGGCCTTCGGCTTCAGCCTCACGCCGGGAATCGTGCTTGCGTCCCTGGGCTTCGGCTTGGGCATGGGCCTTTTGGGCGGGCTCATTCCGGCCCTGCGCGCGGCGCGGATCAAGATCGTGGACGCCCTGAGGGCCGCGTAGGGCAGCGGAAGGGCTGGGCTAGCGCAGTTCGCCCCGGCCGGAGCGCACCTGCAGCTCTTGCAGGATGAGGCGCTCGTACTCGGGGTGCACGCGCTCGTCGGACAGGGGCTCTCCGGAACTCATGAGCTTGAGAAGATGCTGGGTTTCTTCCCAGAAATCGAGCAGTTCGTCGTCACCCAGGGACTTGATCTGGTCCTCCAGGGACAGGGTGTCGTCAGCGTTGGCGAATTGGCCCATGCAATGCGGTTCCTTGGGGTAAAGTTTTTTCCGTTCCGGTTCGATGGGAACGGAGCATGGATAGCCGTTTCCGGGCTGTCCGTCAAACAGGGGGTGCCTGCGCAGCAAAGGCGCACCCGAGAGCAGCGAAGGACGTTGACAATTCTCCTGGATGCTGCAAGATAAACTTGTGCTGAAAGCCCTGTAGCTAGCTTGGTCATCGCCCGCCCGCGCGGCGGACAACAAGGAGCCGGATATGGAAGAAAACGTAAGGCGTCAGGACGATACCCTCATTCAGCTCGTCACCTTCAGCATCGGCGACGAGGAGTTCGGAGTGGACATTCTCAAGGTGCAGGAGATCATCCGCACCATGGAGATCACCCGCGTACCCCGGGCCCCGGAGTTTGTGGAGGGTGTCATCAACCTGCGCGGCAAGGTCATCCCCATCATCGACCTGCGCCGCCGGTTCAAGCTGGCCGACCGCGCCCATGACAAGCACACGCGCATCATCGTCATTGAAATCAACAGCATGGTCGTCGGCTTCGTGGTCGACTCCGTGTCCGAGGTGCTGCGCATTCCCGCCAACACCGTGGAGCCGCCGCCGCCTGTTGTGTCCGGCCTGGATTCCGAGTACATCAGCGGCGTCGGGAAGCTTGAGGACAGGCTGCTCATCCTGCTGGATCTGAACAAGCTCCTGAGCGGAGAAGAGCACGCGGTCCTGGGTACGGCGATCTAGACGGATCGCTTCAGCGGAGGCTTTACATGCCGCCTTTTCGCTTTCCCGGCGAAGAGGCGGCTTTTTTTGTTCCTCAACCGCATGACGCGGCGCCATGATTCGTGGCGCCGCGCGCTGGAGTTTTTGCCGTGCAGTTTCCGCAGGAGTTGAGCGAGTTCTTCCAAGGCCGTGGCGGCGCCCTGCGCGTGTTCAAGAGCGGCCCGGGCACCCAGGCCTTCCTGGCCCACGCCCTGCGCGCGGCCGGGCAGGAGGTGGTCCTGGTGGCCGCAGGCGCGCGCGAGTACCGCGAGCTTCTGGGGCTGCTTTCCCTGTTCTCCGGCCCGGCCGACGAGCTTCTCCCGGCCTGGGAGCGCGCGGTCATCGCCCTGCCGCAGCACCTGCCGCGCAAGCCCACGGCCGAGGACTGGGCCGAGCGCAGGGCCGCGCTGCACGGCCTGTGTTTTGGCCGGGGGCCGCGCATCGTGCTCTTGACCGTGGACAACCTGCTGCCGCGCTGGCCCTCGGTTGCGGCGGTGGAGCACAGCACCCTGACCCTGACGCGCGGCGAGGAACTCTCTCCGGAGATGCTGCTGGAGCAGGCCGTGTCCTGGGGCTACGTGCGGCGGCCCGTGGTCACCTGCGTGGGCGAGATCGCCGTGCGCGGCGACATCGTGGACATCTACGCCACGGGCTACGCCCTGCCCCTGCGGCTGGAGTTTTTTGGCGACAGCCTGGATGAGATCCGCCTGTTTGACGCGGCCACGCAGCGCTCCCGCGCGGACCTGAAGGAGATGACCCTGCTGCCGGTGTCGCCCGGGGTGCTGGACGCCCGCACCCTGGACCAGGCCCTGGAGCATTGGCGCCGCTTGCGCATGAGCGGGGAAATGGCCGTGGCCCTGGAGCAGGAGCTGGGCGAACGCGTGGAGCGCTCCGACGCCTTCCTCTGGCCCGGCCTGTTCTACCCGGACGCGGCCAGCCTGGACGCCTTTCTGCCGCTGGACGCGGTGTTCCTCCTGGGCTCGGCCCCGGAGCTGCGCAACCGCCTGAGCGACCAGCACGCAGGCTGGCGCTCGTTTCTGGAGCGCGAGGCCGTTGAGAGCGGCTGGCGCTGGCCGCTGCACGCCCTGTGCTGGCCCGAGGAGTCGGCCCGCAAGACCTGGCTGGGCAAGCGCCAGGTGGTGTTCGAGGATCTGGTCATGGGCCAGGAGAAGCACGGGATCGACCTGCCGGAGAAGGGCTACCAGAGCTTCCAGGACCTCTTCTGGCGGCCGGACAGCGCGCGCCGACCCTGGACCGCCCTGACAAGCGCCCTGCGCGAGTGGAGCGCCTCGGGCGCGCAGGTGCTCTTAAGCTTCCACACCGAGCGCTCGCGCCGGAAATTTCTGGGCCTGGCCGAGCAGGAGGGCCTGCGCGTCGGCACGGAGTACCAGCCTGGCGGGCGCGGCGTGGCGGCCCTTCTCTCGCCCCTCAAGAGCGGCATGGAGCTCTCCTTCTGCGGGCTGTCCATCCTGCCCGAGAACATCCTCCAGCCCGAGGCCGCGCCCCAGGCCAGGGCGGACCGCAAACGGGCCTTTGAGGGGCTCTCGCGCCACGACGACCTTGGCGTGGACGATCTGCTCGTGCACCGCGAGTATGGGGTCTCGCGCTTCGGCGGGCTGCACCACCTCAAGGTCGGGGCCGTGGCCAACGACTATCTGCTCCTGTTCTTCGACGGGGAGGACAAGCTGTACCTGCCCGTGGACCGCCTGAACCTCATCCAGCGCTTCAAGGGGCCGGAGGGCAACGACCCGCGCCTGGACCGCCTGGGCGGCAGCCTGTGGGCCAAGAGCACGGAGCGCGCCCGCAAGGCCATCGAGAAGATCGCCCAGGACCTGGTGGAGATGTATGCCTTCCGCCGCGTGGCCAAGGGCTATTCCTACGGCCCGCCGGACGAGATGTACCGCGAGTTCGAGGCCACCTTCGGCTTTGAGGAGACCCCGGACCAATCCAAGGCCATCGAGGACGTGTTCGCCGACATGCAAGGCAACGAGCCCATGGACCGCCTGGTCTGCGGCGACGTGGGCTTCGGCAAGACCGAGGTGGCCCTGCGCGCGGCCTTCCGCGCCGTGGCCGACGGCAGACAGGTGGCCCTGCTGTGCCCCACCACGGTGCTGGCCGAGCAACACTACCAGACCTTCACCCGGCGCATGGAGGGCTTTGCCGTGCGTGTGGCCATGCTCAGCCGCTTTGTGCCGCCAGCCCGCCAGAAGCTGGTGATCCAGGCCGTCACGCGCGGCGAGGTGGACATCCTGATTGGCACGCACCGCCTGCTTTCCAAGGACGTGGACATGCCGAACCTGGGCCTGCTGGTCCTGGACGAGGAGCAGCGTTTTGGCGTCAAGCACAAGGAAAAGCTGAAGCTCCTGCGCAAGAACATCGACGTGCTGACCCTCACCGCCACGCCCATCCCGCGCACCCTGCAACTCTCGCTCTCCGGCCTGCGCGGGCTGTCCGTCATCGAGACCCCGCCCGAGGACCGCAAGCCCGTGGAGACCGCCCTGGTGGAGCGCGACGACACGCTCCTGGCCACTGTGCTGGGCCGCGAACTTGCACGCGGCGGCCAGGTGTTCTGGGTCTACAACCGGGTGGAGGGGCTGGAGCAGGTGGCGGAATACGTGCGCACGCTCGCGCCCGGCGCGCGCGTGGGCATGGCCCACGGCCAGATGAACGAGCGCGCCCTGGAAGACGCCATGCACGGCTTCTGGCACAAGGAGCTGGACGTGCTGGTGTGTACGGCCATCATCGAGTCTGGCCTGGACTTCCCCAACGCCAATACGCTTGTGGTGGACCAGGCCCAGATGTTCGGCCTGGGCCAGCTGTACCAGCTGCGCGGCCGCGTGGGCCGCAGCGACCGCCAGGCCTACGCCTATTTCGTGGTGCCGAGCCTGGAGCGCCTGCCGGAGATATCCAAGCGCCGCCTGCGCATCATCCTGGACCTGGACTACCTGGGCGCGGGCTTCCAGGTGGCCATGGAGGACCTGCGCCTGCGCGGGGCCGGGAACATCCTGGGCGAGGTGCAGTCCGGGCAGATCGCCCGTGTGGGCCTGGACCTGTTCCTGGAGATGCTGGAGGAGGAGGTGCGGCGCATCCGCGGCGGCCCGCTGACCCAGGAGACCAATCCGGAGCTGCAGTTCGTGTTCGAGGCGCATCTTCCTGCGGACTACGTGTCTGACTCCAAGGAGCGCCTGCGCTACTACAAGGCCCTGTCCAGCGCGCGCAGCCAGCCGGTGCTGGTGGAGCTGGCGGCGGAGATGCGCGACCGCTTCGGGCCTTTGCCGGAGGCGGCCCGGAACTTCCTGGCCGTGCTGGAGGTCAAGGCCGTGCTGGCCCGGCTGCAGGTGCTCAGGGCCGAGCTCTCGCCCGTGCGCGCCGTGCTCGTCTGGGGCCAGGAGACCGGGGCCGTGTCCCCTGCGGCGCTGGTGGCCTGGGTGGGCGCGCCCACGCGCCAGGCCCGGCTCCTGCCGCCCTCCAAACTGGAGGTGCGCTATCCGGAAGGCCTGGACGTGGGCCAAGGGTTGGAGTACTTGCGCTCGGAACTGGAGACGCTCTCAACCGGCGGCGCGAGCACGCCGGGCAAGGCCGGTGCCTGATGTCCACACGCGCCCGCGCGCATGCCGCGCTCCTCGCTCTCGTCTTCCTGACCCTCCTTGTCGGCTGCGGCCGCAAGGCCCAGGACGATGTGGGCGTGGTGGCCAAGGTCAATGGACGGCCCATCCGTCTGGAGATGCTTGAGTTCCAGTACGACCTCCAGCATTTTGACGCCCTTTCCGGCTCGCTGCCTACGGTTGGCGCCTTGCGCGAGGCCTATGGCCAGATCCTGGGCGGGCTCATCGCCCTGGAGCTGGTGAGCCAGGAGCTGGAGAAGCGCGGCCAGGAGGTCAGCGACGAGGAGCTGGCCCAGGCCGAGGCCAGGGTCCGCGCCGACTATCCAGACGACGCCTTTGAGCAGATGCTGGCCGACGAGTTCATCGACCTGGCCATGTGGCGCAAGCATCTGCGCTATGCCTGCGGAGTGGAGAAGTTCCAGCGCCTGGTGCTCCGGCCGCAGATCCACCTGGACTACCGCGAGGTTGAGGCCTACTACCGCGAACACGTGGCCGAGTTCCGGCTGCCCGAGCGCGTGCGCCTGCTGGTGGTCCACGGGCCGGGCCGGGAGACAGTGGACAAGGCCCTGGCCCTGTATCGTCAGCAGAAGACCGTCCAGGCCGTGGCTGCGGCCTTTCCCGGCATCCAGGCGCGCGAGGTCACTGTGCCGAGTGCCCTTTTGACCACCAGCTGGGCCGAAGCCCTGCACTCCGCCCAGCCGGGCGGTTCGGGAGTGGTCGTGTCCGGCCGGGGCGTCTTCGAGGGGCTTTTGCTCCTGGAGCGTCTGGTGGCGCAGACCCTGGACGTCACCCAGGCCTATCCGCAGGTGGAGGCCGCCTTGGTGGAGCAGCGGCTCCAGCAGGCCTTTGAAGCCTGGCTGGGCAAGGCCGTGGACGCTTCGGTGATTCTGGTGAGCCAGCGCCTGCTGCACAAGGAGGACGACGAGGACTTGCCGCTTGAGGCCCCGCCTGCGGAGGTTGACCGGAAGGGCGGGCAAGAGGGCGTTGCCAGCGGCAACGAGACGGGATAATGCTCCCAGGTGAGGCGAGCCCGTCAAGGTGGCGGGCGCCTGGTTCAGAACACCGGTAGGGCGAGGAGAAACATGCGCGCATTTTGGTCCACAAGTTTTGGCCTCAGAATTGGCCTTTGCGTCCTGGCTCCGGTCGTGCTGGCGCTGTTGCTGCTCGGCAGCCCAGCCCAGGCTGCGGATGTCGTGCTGGACGGCATCGTGGCCATGGTGAACGGCAAGATCATCACCCGCTACGATTACGATGAGCGCTTGCGCCCCGTGTACGAGCAGGTGCGCGGCCGCACCCTGTCCCAGCAGGAGCTGCAGCAGGTGGAATCGCTGCGCCGCCAGATTCTGGACCAGATGATCGACGACCTGCTCATTCTTCAGGATGCCGAGCGGTACAAGCTCAAGGTCAGCGATGCCGAGGTGGAGGAGCAGATCAAGGTCTTTCGTGAGAAGCGCCAGCTGAGCGAGGAAGAATTCAAGAAGCAGCTGGTCCTGCAGCGCATGAACCGCGAGGACTTTGCGCGCAACATGAAGCGTGACCTCATCAAGCACCGCCTCATCGGCGGGGTGGTTTCGAACAAGGTCGTGGTCACGGACACCGAGGTGGAGCAGCAGTACCTGGAGCGCAAGGCGGAGTTCTCCAAGGACAGCACGGTCCAGCTCGGCCTGGTCCTGCTGCCGGCGGGCATGAAGGCCTCGGAGCTCAAGACGGCCATCGAGGCCGGCCAGATCACCTTTGCCCAGGCTGCGGACAAGTATACGCAGGGGCCTGGCGGCGGGCATGGCGGCGACATCGGGTACATCGCCTGGAAGGACCTGGCGCCGGAGTGGAGCGAGGCGCTGCGCGGCCTCAAGCCCGGACAGATCACCCAGCCTGTGCGCATTCAGGAGTTTGAGGGGCTGCTCCAGGTGGTCAGCCTGAAGGAGGGGGAGGAGCTTCCCCTTGAATCCGTGCGCGAGCAAATCTACCAATCCCTGCACGAGGGCAAGTTCGAGAAGGTCTTTCAGGACTACTTGAAGAAGCAACGGGATAAAGCCGTTATTGAATACAGGAACTTGTAGCTAGCTCGACGCGCGCGGGGCAATGTGATGAATTTGCTTGAAGTCGGAGCACTCCTGAAGCGGGAGCGCGAGCGGCGGGGAATCTCCATCCGGGACGTGATGGACGCGACCAAGATCAGCCGCCGCAACCTGACGGCCATTGAGGAGGGACAGGTCAAGGCCTTGCCGCATCCCGTGTACCTCAAGGGCTACGTGCGCAATATCGCCATGATGGTCGGGCTTGACGCCGACGAACTGGCCCAGGTGGTGGACTTGCAGTACGATGCGGAGCAGGCTCAATACCTGCCCTCGGCCCTGCCGGCCGCTCCGGCCGCTTCTCCCCCGGCCACTGGCGCCCAGGCCGCCCCTGCGCCCAGGCCGGATCAGCCAATGTCCCCCGTGCCGCACCACGCTCCTGAAGCGGAGCGCGAGGCCTGGCAGTCTTACGCGCCTGAACCGCTTGTTCCGCCCAAGCCGAAAGCCGGTGGCGCCTTGCGCTCCGTGCTTGTGCTTGTCCTGCTCGTGGCCGCCCTGATCGGACTGCTCGTGCAATATCAGCGCATGCGGACCGAAACGCCTCCGGCCCCGGTTCCGGCCGCGCTGCCCGTGGGCAACGCCACCAACGCCACGGACCAGGAGAACGCCACCAGCAGTCTGGACCCGGGCAACGCCACTGTTGAGGCGGCCCAGCCCGAACCCGTCAGCGCCGCCGCAAGCGCCGCGCCTCCCGTGCAGGAATCCAAGCCTGCGGCAGCCCCGGCCCCGGGTGCCCTGGCCATGCCAACGCCCAGCGTGCCCACCTCGTCCATCGAGGTCTCACGCCAGACGCCCAGCATTGAGGCGCGCACCCCAGGCCTGCAGCAGTTGACCATCACGGCCAAGGAGAACGAGGTCTGCTGGGTTGAGGTGAATGACGGGCGCCAGGCCAGGAGTTTCACCCTGCGCAACGGGGAATCCAGGCAGGTGGAGTTTGCGAGCCGGATGCGTGTGCGTCTGGGCAATGCGGGTGGCGTTCTGTTCCGCCTGAACGGCCAGGATCACCCCTATGAGGGCAAGCGCGGCAGCATCGAAACCGTGGAGTTCGGGACGCGCTAGCCGGGCGTCCGTCCTTGGCCTGGGGCGGGAGACGAGGGCATGGAATTCACCGAAAAGGCCCTGGTGCTCAAGGTGGGCCGTTTTCGGGAAACGGACATCTGGGTCAGATTGTTCTGCGCGGGCCGTGGCATGGTCACGGCCTTCGCCTTTGGGGGCAGCAAGAGCACGCGGCGCTTCTGCGGTTGCCTCGACCAGCTCGTGCTCGGCACCTTCCGGGTGGGCAGCAACCGGCGCGGCACCTACAAGGTGCTGGAGGAAGGCACGCTGCTGCACGCTTTTCCCGGCCTGCGCGCCGATTCGCGCAAGCTGGGGCTGGTGGCGCACTGCCTGAAGTTCGTGGAGGCTGTGCAGCTCGGGCCGCAGGGCGCGCGCCTGGTGTTCGATCTGCTGCTCGAGACCCTGGGCACCCTGGAGGACAGCGAGGTCGGCGCGGAGCTCCTGCCGCTGTTGTTCAAGGCCAAGCTGACCTTTGAGCAGGGCCTGAAGCCGGACCTGACCCTGTGCGTGCGCTGCGGCCGCCCGGCCTGGGACCATGAGGGGATGGACCACGCCTCGCCAAGCCAGCCCCTCGGTTTTTCCGTGGAGCGCGGCGGGCTGGTCTGCACCGCCTGCGCTGATCTGCACGCCGGGCTGCAGGCCGAGCCGCTGTCCATCGGGGCGGCGCGTGTCCTGGAGTGGATCGGCTCCAGCCGCCCGGCGGACTGGCCCAGGCTGACGCTTGAGCCGGAGATGCGGCGGCAGCTGGGACGGGTGGTGGACCGCTTTGTGGCCTTTCACCTGGGCCTGCGCTGGGAAAACGGAATGTATCGGAAAATCTAGGTTTCCTGGAGATATGCATGCACTTTCAAGACGTGATCCAAACCTTGCAGCGCTTCTGGACCGACCAGGGCTGCGTGCTGGTCCAGCCCTTTGACATCGAGTGCGGGGCCGGGACCTTCAACCCCTCCACCTTCTTCCGGGTCATCGGGCCGGAGCCCTGGAACGTGGCCTACGTGGAGCCCTCACGGCGGCCCACGGACGGCCGCTACGGCGAGAACCCCAACCGCCTGCAACACTACTACCAGTTCCAGGTCATCCTGAAACCCTCGCCGGACAACGTGCAGGAACTGTATCTGGACAGCCTGCGCGCCCTGGGCGTGGACCCCGCGGCGCACGACATCCGCTTCGTGGAGGACGACTGGGAGTCGCCCACCCTTGGGGCCTGGGGCCTGGGCTGGGAGGTCTGGCTCAACGGCATGGAGGTCACGCAGTTCACCTACTTCCAGCAGGTGGGCGGCCTGGACCTGTTCCCCACCAGCGTGGAGATCACCTACGGACTTGAGCGCATCTCCATGTACTTGCAGGAAAAAGAGTCCGTTTACGACCTCCAGTGGAACGACACCGTGACCTACGGGCAGGTATACCACCAGAACGAGGTGGAGCAGTCGAAGTACAACTTCGAGCTCTCCGACGCAGGCATGCTCCTGGACATGTTCAACAAGTTCGAGGCCGAGGGCAAGCGCCTGATCGCGGCCGAGGTGCCCTGGCCGGCCTACGACTACTGCCTCAAGTGCTCGCACACCTTCAACCTGCTGGACGCGCGCGGGGCCATCTCCATCACCGAGCGCACGGGCTACATTGGCCGCGTGCGCGTGCTGGCCTCGGCCATCGCCGCCCTGTATGCCGCCCAGCGCGAAGCCATGGGCTACCCCATGCTTGTTGCAAAATAGCCAGTCAAGCACGTTGGAGCGCCACCATATGTCTGAATTCATTCTGGAGATCGGCACTGAGGAAATGCCCGCGCGGTTCGTGCCGCGCCTGGGCGAGGAACTTGTCGAGCTGTTCGAGCGCCTGCTGGCCGAGGCGCGCCTCGACCACGCCGGGGTCATGGCCTACGCCACCCCGCGCAGGCTCGTGGCCCACGTGTCCGGCCTGGCGCTCAGCCAGCGCCTGGAGGAGGAGATCGTGTCCGGCCCGCCGGTGCGCATCGCCTATGCCGACGGCGCGCTGACCAAGGCGGGCCTCGGCTTTGCCAAGACCCAGGGCGTGGCCGAGGCCGATCTGTTCGTGCAGCAGACCCCCAAGGGCGAGTACCTGGCCGCGCGCAAGCAGGTCGGCGGGGGCCGCACCCTGGACATCCTGCCTGGCCTCTGCCTCACGGCCTGCAAGTCCCTCTCCTTCCCCAAGCGCATGAAGTGGGGCAGCCTGGACTTCCTCTTCGGCCGCCCCCTGCGCTGGGTGCTGGCCCTGCTGGGCGCGGACGTGGTGCCCATCGAGATCGCGGGCCTGACCTCCGGCCGCGTCACCTTTGGCCACCGCGTGCTCGGCCCTGGCCCCTTTGCCGTGGACAGCGCGAGCGACTACTTCGACACCATCCGCGACAAGGGCAACGTGGTGCTGGACGCCCGCGAGCGCCTGGAGCTGGTGCGCGCCGAGGGCGACCGCCTGGCCGAAAGCCTGGGCGGCAGCGTGGTCTGGGACCAGGGCCTGCTGCTCGAGGTCGCCAACCTGGTGGAGTTCCCCCGGCCCATCCTGGGCGAGTTCGCCCGGCTGTACCTGGAGCTGCCCGCGCAGGTGCTCCTGACCAGCATGCAGAGCCATCAAAAAAGTTTCGGCATCAAGGGCGCGGACGGCAACCTGCTGCCGTACTTCCTGACCACCCTGAACATCGAGCCAACGCACATGGCCGTGGTCAAGAAGGGCTGGGAGCGCGTTTTGAAAGCCCGCCTGGAGGACGCCCGGTTCTTCTGGGAGGCCGACCTGGGCACGGACCTGGACGAGTGGCTGGCCAAGCTCGATCATGTGGTGTTCCTTGGGCCTCTGGGCAGCATGGGCGACAAGTCCCGCCGCCTGGAGAAGCTCTGCGGACGCCTGGCAGAGGCCTGCGGCCTGCCTGAGACCGACATGCGGCGCGCCGGGCGGCTGGCCAAGGCCGACCTCATGAGCGAGCTGGTCTACGAGTTCGACAGCCTGCAGGGCGTCATGGGCGGCATCTACGCCCGCAAGAAGGGCGAGAGCGAGCTGACCGCCCAGGCCATTGCCGAGCAGTACCTGCCTGCCGGGCCGGATTCGCCCGTGCCTGCCACGCTTTCCGGCGCGCTTTTGGCCATTGCCGACAAGGCCGACACCATGGCCGGGTGCTTCGGATTGGGCATGATCCCCACCGGCGCGGCCGACCCCTACGCCCTGCGCCGCGCGTCGCTCGGCATCAGCCGCATCATCATGGAGCACGGGCTGCGGCTCCGGCTCGACGAGGTGCTGGCCTGGGCCCAGGAGGGATACACGGACGTGAAGTGGAAGCTGGCCCCGGCGGATGCGCTCACGAAGATGCTGGACTTCTTCGGCCAGCGCCTGCGCGCGCTCTTCGCCAGCGGACAGGATACGGACAGCCGCGTGGCGGACGCTGCCCTGGGCGCTGGCTTCGTGGACATCCGCAGCCTGAGGATGCGCTTCGACGCTCTGAGCACCTTCAGCCGCCAGCCGGACTTTGAGCAGGCGGTGCTGACCTTCAAGCGCGCGGCCAACATCATCCGCAAGCAGGGGGCCGAGGCGGGCGCGGCGCTCTCCGCACAGGTGGACGAGTCGCGCCTGGAGATGGAGCAGGAGCGCGTGCTGGCCGCCAGCCTGCGGGACAGCGCCGGGCGTTTCGAGGAGCTCTGGGCGGCGGACGACTTTGCCGGGTTGTTCGCCATGCTGGGCGAGTTGCGCCCGGCCGTGGACGCGTTTTTCGACCATGTCATGGTCATGGCCGAGGATGCTGGCCTGCGCCAGAACCGCCTGAACATCCTGTACTCCCTGGTGGAGCGGCTGGGGCGGCTGGCGGATTTCGGGGCCTTGCAGGTCTAAGTTCGTCCTGGAAAAGAACTTGACAGGCGCGCGGCGCTGTGATTAAGCATCCTCTCTCGACTCACTGTCGGGTTCAAACAACACAAAGAATCAGGAGAAAGAGCGTTGGCCAATCATCCTTCCGCCGCGAAAAGGCACCGTCAGAGCCTCAAGCGCCAGGCCCGTAACAAGGCCACCAAGACCCGCATCAAGAACGTGGTGAAGGCCGTGCGCCAGGCCCTGGCCGAGAAGAGCACGGAGAACGCCAACGCTGCGCTGAAACTCGCCAGCGCTGTGCTGGACCGCGCCGCCTCCAATAAGGTCATCCACTGGAAGAAGGCCGGACGCTGCATCTCGCGTTTGCAGACCGCCATCAACAAGATGGACGTCACCGCCGCCTAGACAGATTTCGTATCTGACGACAAAGCCCGCTGCGGAATTCCGTGGCGGGCTTTTTGCGTTGGGCTGGGGGCTATGCTCCTGGACGGGTGGTGTCCAGTTCGGTGGTCAGGCGCAGGCCAACGGCCTTGAGCACGGCGGCCAGGGTCTTGACCGTGGGATTGCCGCGTGGTGACAGGGAGCGGTAGAGGCTCTCACGGTTTACGCCAGCGCGTTCGGCCACGCGCTGCATGCCGTGGGCCTCGGCCACGCGGCGCAGGGCGGTGAGCAGCACGGACGGCTCGTCGGCGTTCTCCTCCAGGGCGGCCCGCAGATACTCCGCCGCAAAGGCCGGGTCGGCGCGCAATTCGGCCATGAGCGCGGCGTCATGGGACACGGCGGGCGGGATGGGCTGGGTCATTGCTGTCTCCTCTTGTAGTCCGTCAGACACTCCACAGCTCTGGCGATATCCTCCTGCTGCGAGCGTTTGTCGCCGCCGCCAAGGAGCAAGAGCACAACTAGCCCCACCTGTGCGAAGTACACGCGGTAGCCTGGGCCATAGTCAACGCGCAGTTCCGCAACGCCGCCGGTAAGCGCCTTGCAGTCGCCCAGGTTTCCTGCCGCCAAGCGGTCGATCCGGGCCGCAATCCTCGCCCTGGCCTTCAGATCGCGCAACCCGGTCAGCCATTGCCCGAAAACGTCGCGGCCTTCTGTGGTCTGGTAGCGGAGCACCGTGTACATGGAGTGTGTAGCTTTTGGGCTACAGTCTGTCAAGGGAGGGGCAGAGCCGAGACGACCAAGGCTGGGGCCGTCTGTCAGCTAAAAGGACGGTTGGACGGCGCATGGGGGCCTCCGGGCGCGGGACAGGGTATTGAACCGTGTCTATCCGAACCCCGAAGCCTAGTCCACCCGGTAGTGGCAGCCCAGGCTCTTGGTGTTGCGCATGGCCGCCTGGGTGACCACGTAGGCGGTCTGGCAGCCGTGGAACAGGTCGATGATGGGCTTGCTGATGGGCGTCTTCTTGTAGAAGTCGTGCATGTTCTTGGACAGGTTGCGCATGTCCTCAAACGCGCGGCGCAGGCGGGCCGTGGAGCGGATGACGCCCACATAGTTCCACATGGTGTTGCGGATGGTGGCCCAGTCCTGGGCGATGAGCGCCGGGTCCTCGTTCTGGATGTCGCCGGGGTTCTGCCAGTCCGGGATGGCCTCGGCGAGTTTCTTGGTCACACGCCACTTGCTGCCCAGGCGCTTCACGATGTCCTGCCCGGCGCTGTAACCCCAGAGCAGGCTTTCCAAAAGCGAGGTGCTGGCCAGGCGGTTGGCCCCGTGGACGCCTGTGCAGGTGCATTCCCCTGCGGCGTAGAGGCGCTCAAGGGTGGTGCGGCCGTGGGTGTCCACCAAAATGCCGCCGCAGAAATAGTGCGCCGCAGGCACCACGGGGATGCTTGCTGTGCGCATGTCGATGCCCTGCTCCAGGCATTTGCTGTAGATGGTGGGGAAGCGCTCGGCCACTTCGTTGTGCATGCCGCGCGTGGTGTCGAGGTACACGCAGTCCTCGTCGGTGGAGAGCATCTCGGCCATGATGGCGCGGGTGACGATGTCGCGCGGGGCCAGGTCGGCGCGCTGGTCGTACCGGGCCATGAAGGCCTCGCCCTTGCTGTTGACCAGGCGCGCGCCCTCGCCGCGCACGGCCTCGGAGATGAGGAAGCGCCGCTCGAAGCGTTTGGTGCCCTGGTAGAAGGCCGTGGGGTGGAACTGCACGTATTCCAGGTTGTGCAGCTTGACCCCGGCGCGGTTGGCCATGGACAGCCCGGAGCCGATGGACCCGCGCGAGTTGGTGGTGTGCAGATAGATGTGCCCGGCCCCGCCCGTGGCCAGCACGGTGAAGT
Source organism: uncultured Desulfocurvus sp. (assembly GCA_964390575.1). Classification (GTDB taxonomy): domain Bacteria; phylum Desulfobacterota; class Desulfovibrionia; order Desulfovibrionales; family Desulfovibrionaceae; genus Humidesulfovibrio. Next base: position 24,969 of record CAYMIP010000026.1, read on the forward strand.
CGGCCAGCACGATCTCCACCTGGGAGAGCTGCTCGTTGAACACGTAGGCGCCCACGCACTGGTTGTCCAGGTTGTACTTGAAGTCCAGGTGCGTGGCGTGGTGGTGGGTGGTCAGCAGGTCGATGGCCGTGCGCCGGGTGAGCACGCGGATGTTGGGCGCGTTCTGCACGGCCTGGGTCAGCCGCTGCATGATGGTCAGGCCCGTGTGGTCTGCGGCGTAGAGGATGCGGGCCACGCTGTGCCCGCCCTCGCGGGTGAAGTACCAGGCGTCGGCGTCGCGGTGCGCAAAGGGCACATGGTAGGCGTCAATGAGGGTCTTTTGCAGGACTTTCGGGCCCTTGTGGCAAAGATAGCGCACCGCGCGCAGATAGTTCTGGCGCCACCCGGCGGTCAGGATGTCCCGCTCGAGGATGCCGGGGTCGTCGTCCTCGGAGTGGAAGACGATGCCGCCCTGGGCCAGGCGGGTGTTGCCCGCGAAAAGATCATCCCCGGCGGTCAGCAGGGTCACGTCCACGCCGGACTCGGCCAGGGTGAGCGCGGCCACGGACCCGGCGATGCCGGAGCCGATGACCAGCACGTCGGTCTTGAGGCGGTAGTCGATCATCCTGGCTCCTCGGTCGGCTTGGCCTATGAACAGATGCGCAGCATGCGCTCCAGGGCCACGCGGGAATGTTCCATGACGTCGGCGCTCAGGGTCAGCGGGGGCGCGGCCTCAAGGTTCTCCAGCAGTGTGGCCAGGCGCTCCTCGGTGGTCTTGGCCATGTTGGAGCAGCTCAAAGCCTTGAGGGGGAAGATCTCCTTGCCCTCAGGCTTGTGGCGCGCGGCCAGGCGTTCGACCAGGCTGCACTCCGTGCCCACGGCGATTTTCGACCCGGCCGGGGCGCTGGCGCAGTACTTGATGAGGTAGGAGGTGGAGCCTGCGCCGTCGGCCGCGCGCACCACGCCGGGCGAGCACTCCGGGTGCACCACCACGCGCACGCCGGGTCTGGTCCGGCGCAGGTCCTGGATCTGGCTCTTCTTGAACTTGTGGTGGATGGCGCAGGCGCCGGGCCAGATGAGCAGCCGCGCGTAGCGGGCCTTCTTGTGGTCGATCAGCCGCCCTTCCTGGCGGATGTCGATCTCCAGGCGCTCGGTGAGGTCGATATTCAGCTGGTTGGCGGTGTTGTGGGCCAGGTGCTTGTCCGGCAGGAAGAGCACGGCGTCGCCCTGCTGCAAGGCCCATTCGAGCATGGTCTTGGCATTGGCCGAGGTGCACACGCTGCCGCCGTACAGGCCGCAGATGGCCTTCACCTCGGCCGAGGAGTTGACGTAGGCCAGGGGGATGACCAAGCGGCCGTCCTCGCGCAGGGCGGAGAGCACATCCTCCACGCGGCTGGCCGGGGCCATGTCGGCCATGGGGCAGGTGGCGCCCGGGTGCGGGATGTGGACTTTCTGGCCGGGCCGGGCCAGGGCCGCAGCAGACTCGGCCATGAAGAACACGCCGCAGAAGACCACGTGTTCGGCGGCCAGGCCATCGATTGTGCGGGCCAGCTCCAGGGAGTCGCCCTGGAGGTCCACGTGGCGGATGACCTCGTCGGACTGGTAGTGGTGGCCCAGGATGGCCAGCCGGGTTCCGTACTGCGCGCGCAATGCCTCGATACGTTCGTTCAGGGCGCTCATGCTGCTGTCCTCATGATTTGGGCCTCATGATTTGGGCCTCATGCGTCTGGCCTCATGCTGCCTGCATACTCGTCTTGCATTGGTTATTCAAGCGGCTGATTATTCAAGCGGCTGACTATTCAAGTGGGCTGATGCTCATGCTGAGGTCCGCGGCCGGGGCCGAGTGGGTGATGCGGCCCACGGACACGAAGTCCGGGCCAACGGCCCCGATGTCCGCGATGTTCTCCAGGGTCACGCCGCCGCTGACCTCGGTCTCGATGCCAGCCGGGATGCGGGCGAGGGCCTCGCGCATCAGGGCCAGGTCCATGTTGTCGAGCATGATGCGCGACACCTGGGCGGCCGCGGCCTCCTCCACCTCGGCCAGGGTGCGGCACTCCACCTCGATGGGCGGGCAGTTGTCCGGGTAGGCCTGGCGCAGTTTGGCCACAGCCGGGGTGATGCCTCCGGCGCGGTCGATGTGGTTGTCCTTGACCATGAGCATTTCAGACAGGTTCAGGCGGTGGTTTTTGGCGCCGCCCACGAGCACGGCGTACTTCTCGGGGTAGCGCAGGCCCGGCAGGGTCTTGCGCGTGTCGAGGAGCGTCGTGCGCGAGCCTTTCAGAGCGCTTACGTAGCGCGCGGTGAGGCTGGCGATGCCCGAGAGGTGCCCCAGGTAGTTCAGGATGACGCGCTCGGTGCGCAGGATGTGCGTGGCCGGACCCTGGATGGCCGCCAGCATGGCGCCGGGAGACACGCGCTCGCCCTCGTCCACGTTCAGCAGGTGCTGGAACTCGCAGCCCGCGAATTCGAGGATCAGCGGGATGAGCGGCAGCCCGGCCACAATGGTCTCCTCCTTGGCCATGATGTGCGCCACGGCCAGGTCGGAGTCCTCAAAGATGCCGAGGGAGGTCAGGTCCTTGCCGTCCTCGCTGAGGGCGATGCGGATTCCGGCCAGCAGGAACAGCCGGGCCTCGGCCTGGAAGAATGTATCGAATAAGGATGCGGACATGCGCGGCACTCCCAAGGTGTAGTGGCGAGAGTGGTAGGGGAGGATTCGCGCGGCGTCAAGAGTGGGTCGGAGGCGTGCGGCTGCTAGCGGACGAGGTCGCGCTCCACATAGTTCTGGGGCTGGCCCTTGGGGTTGGCCACGGCGTGGGGGCTGGCGCTTAAGCTGGTGCGCACCGAGGGCTTCAGGCCGCCGTTCTGCTTGAGCTGCGGCAACAGGGCGCGGGTGTTGCGGTTCACGGGCACGGTCCAGTGGTGGGCGGCCATGACCTGGCCGTTGTCCAGGGCCGTGAGTTGGGCCGCCACATAGACCACCTTGTCCGCGATGAGGTAGCTGCCGGTGAGCACGCAGGGGCGCGGCGGGCTGATCTCCTCCTGCATGCGCTGCTCCTCGGCCTTGCGCTCGTCCCCGGTGAGCACAAGCCCCGAGGTGTGCGGCGGCTTGGCCGCTTCGGTGGCGGGTATCCTGGCCGGGCCTTCGGTGACCTTGAAGCTGCGCAGGGCCAGACGCGCGGCCACCTGCTCAGCCACCAGCCGCCCGAAGGGCGAGGGGTCGGCGGGGTCGACGCGGTTGGTGAAGCGCTCATAGTAGATGGGCGACTTCTTGTTCAGGGCGGGATTGAACAGGCCCATCAGGTCGTCGGCGGCATCGTAGTTGATGTCGATGAGCGGCGTGTTGTCCTCGACAAAGAGTTCGCTTGTGGTGGGCCGGGTGCCCAGCACGTCGTCCTTGGCGTCCAGCACGGTGCGCTTCACGCGGGAATAATAGGAGGTGGTGGTGCTGCCGCAACCGGTGAGAGCCGCGCTGATCAAGAGGATCAGGGCCAGCAGGCAGATGGTGCGGTGGCGGTTCTTTGTGTTCATGTCTGGTTTGTCCGGGGCGCGGTTGGTTGTGACGCTCTCCTGTCGCCTGCTGACGTATCGTACGGTTGGCGGAATAACTTTACGCCTGGTCAGGCCGCGCCGTCCAGACCGGGCAGCGCCCCGGCCACGGACTCCAAGAGCCGCGCCAGGCTCGCCGCCGCCTGCTCCGCCATGGCCAGCACGGCCTGGTGGCTGGTCTCGGCCATGCAGTCCGGCAGGTTCTTGTTGGTCAGGCAGCTGATGCCCAGGATGCGCAGGCCCATGTGCCGCGCCGCAATGGCCTCGATGGCCGTGGACATCCCTATGGCGTCCGCGCCCAGCTGCCGATAAGCTCTTGTCTCGGCAGGAGTCTCTAGGCAGGGGCCGGTGATCTGGAGGTACACGCCGCGCTCCAGGACCAGGCCCTGCTGTCTGGCCTGGGCGCAGGCCAGGTCCACGAGCTCCGGGCACCAGGCCCGGCTCATGTCCGGAAAGCGCGGCCCCCAGGCCTGGGCGTTTGGCCCGGTGAGCGGGTTCTGGCCCGTGAGGTTGATGTGGTCGGTGATGCACATGAGCGACCCGGTGGCGAAGAGCGGGTTGAGCGCGCCGCTCGCGTTGGTCAGCATCAGCGTGCGCACGCCCAGCTCGAAAAGGACGCGCACGGGCAGGCAGGCCTCGGCGGCGGAGTAGCCCTCGTAGAGGTGCACGCGGCCGTTTAGCGCCAGGACCGGGCGGCCAGCCAGCAGCCCGGCGCGCAGGAAGCCGCCGTGGCCCTCCACTGTGGACTGAGGCAGGCCGGGGATTTCGGAGTAGGGCAGGTCCACGGGGTCGCTGATGCGCTCGCGCACGGCCCCCAGGCCGGACCCGAGCACGAGACCCAAGGTTCCTGCTTGAACATTGCCTAGTTTATCGCGTATGAAGCGGGCAGAGTGCCGAGCGGTTTCGAGGTGGTTCAGGAATTCTTTTGTCATGGTGTTTCGTGCGCTCCCGCGTGCATAGTACCTCAGGAACGCCGGAAAGTACAAGCAAGGGCAGGCACAGCGTATGGATTTCGCAACCCTCTTGGGACTGATTTCAGGCCTCACCCTGGTGGTGGCCGCCATGATGATGGGCGGCGACGCGACCCTGTTCGCCGACCTGCCGAGCGTCATGATCGTCTTCGGCGGCACCTTCGGCACCATCTTCGTG
>CAYMIP010000027.1:0-7401 GCA_964390575.1 uncultured Desulfocurvus sp.
GACGACATGATCCTGCGCCGCAGCGACGGCGCGCCCACGTACAACCTGGCCGTGGTGGTGGACGACCACGACATGGGCGTGACCACCGTGCTGCGCGGCGACGACCACGTGGCCAACACCCCGCGCCAGATCCTGCTCTACAAGGCCTTTGGCTGGGACGTGCCGAAGTTCGGCCACGTGCCCATGATCCTGGGCCCGGACAAGGCCAAGCTCTCCAAGCGCCACGGCGCGCTCTCGGTGATGGAGTACAAGAAGCTGGGCTACCTGCCCGAGGCGCTGGTCAACTACCTGGCGCGGCTGGGCTGGTCCCACGGCGACCAGGAGATCTTCCCGCGCGAGGACCTCATCCGGCTGTTCCCCGCAGGCAACCTGGGCAACTCGCCCTCGGTCTTTGACGTGAAGAAGCTGGACTGGCTGAACGCCCACTACATCAAGGAATCCACGCCCGAGCGCCTGGCCGCGCTGCTGCCGGAGTATCTGGCCGACGCTGGTGGCACGACTGGCCTGAACCTGGACCCCGGCTACCTGGCCAGCATCGTGCCGCTCTTGCAGCCGCGCGCCAAGACCCTGGTGGAGATGGCCGACATGGCCCGGTTCTTCCTCCTGCCCACCGCAGCCCTGGCCTACGACGAGAAGGCCGTGGCCGAGCAGCTGAAGCCCGAAGCGCGCCTGCTGCTCGCGGAGCTGCTGCCCATCTTTGAGGCCGCTGCGGACTTCGCCGACCACAAGGCGCTGGAAGCCGCCACCCAGGCCTTCCTGGACGCGCGCGAGCTCAAGTTCAAGGCCGTGGCCCAGCCCCTGCGCGTGGCCCTGACCGGCAAGACCGCCAGCCCCGGCCTGTTCGAGACCATGGGCGTCTTGGGCCGCGCCGAATCGCTGGCGCGCATCAAACGGGCGCTGACGCTGTAGCGTTGCTTCAGGGGCTCCGCCCCTGCACCCCGCCAAAGGACCTGAGGCCCTTATCGATGCTGTCGCCATCCGTAAGGTTCGCGGAAGACCGCTCACCCAACGGCTGCCGCTGGAATCCCCGTAGGACAACGGCTTCCGGAAGATGGGGTTCTCGCACGAATCCCCACTTCAAGCGAAAAGGGCTTGGTCCGAGCAACACTCGAACCAAGCCCTTTTCGCTTGTATGAGGGGGTCCGGGGGGCATCATGCCCCCCGGCCGCCAGAGGCATCTTCGCTTACAGTTTCACCTGGCGCACGGCGTCCAGGGTCTGTTTCAGGTCTGCGTCGCTGTGGGCGAAGGACGTGAACGCGCATTCGAAGCCCGAGGGCGCGAGGTTCACGCCCAGGGCGCGCATCTGGCGGTAGAACTCGCCAAAGGTGGCGGAATCCGAGGTCTTGGCGGCCTCGTAGTCGGTCACGGGCGTCTTGGTGAAGAAGATGGTGAACATGGACGCCATGTGGTTCAGCGTCACACTTTGTCCCTTGCTGCGCAGGATCTCGGCCATTTCCGAGGCAAAGGCCAGGGTGCGCGCCTCCAGGGCGGCGTAGTCGCTGGCCATGAGGCCGCGCAAGGTGGCGATGCCCGCGGCCATGGCCACGGGGTTTCCGGAGAGCGTGCCAGCCTGGTAGACCGGGCCGCAGGGCGCGATATGCTCCATGATCTCGCGCCTGCCGCCGTAGCAGCCCACGGGGAAGCCGCCGCCGATGATCTTGCCCAGGGTGGTCAGGTCCGGGGTGACGCCAAAGCGCGCCTGGGCGCCGCCCAGGGCCACGCGGAAGCCGGTGATGACCTCGTCGAAGATCAAGAGCGCCCCGTTTTTGGTGCAGATCTCGCGCAGGCCCGCGAGGAAGCCCGGTGCGGGCGGGATGAGCCCCACGTTGCCGGCCACGGGCTCGATGATGACGCAGGCGATGTCCGCACCAAACGCCGCGAACTGGGCCTCCACGGCCCCCAGGTCGTTGTACGGGGCCAGGAGCGTCAACCCGGCGATGGCGTCCGGAACCCCTGGAGTCCCGGGGATGCACAGGGTGGCCACGCCCGAGCCCGCGCTGACCAGGAAGCCGTCGCTGTGGCCGTGGTAGCAGCCCTCGAACTTGAGCACCTTGTCGCGCTTGGTGTAGCCGCGCGCCAGGCGCACGGCGCTCATGGTGGCCTCGGTGCCGGAGCTGACCATGCGCACCATCTCCATGCTCGGCATGATGTCGCGGATCAGCTCGGCCAGCTCGACCTCGGCCGGGCAGGGCGCGCCAAAGCTGGCCCCATTGTCCAGGGCGCTTACGGCGGCCGCGCGCACGGAGGCGTCGGCATGGCCCAGGAGCATGGGCCCCCAGCTCATGACATAGTCGATGAGCTCCTGACCGTCCACGGTCCAGAGGCGGCTGCCGCTCGCGCGCTCGATGAACACGGGCTCGCAGCCCACGCTCTTGCAGGCGCGCACGGGACTGTTGACGCCGCCGGGAAGCACCTGGGCGGCACGCTCGAAATATGCAACGGACTTGCTGGCCTTCTTGCTCGGCATCTGGCTCGGCATGGCGGAATCTCCGTCGTTGAAGCGGTTAGAAGTAGCGCATGGAGATCTTTTTGAGCTCCCGCACGCTTTGCAGTATCTGGTAGTCCGTGACCCCGGTGGCCTGGGAGATGGCGCCCACCACCTCCATGCAGTCGCCGGGATTCTTGCCGTGGATCATGGTGTAGAGGTTGTACCTCCACTGCGGGTAGGTGCGGCGGATGTAGCAGTGGCTGATCTCCGGCCGGTCGGCCATGATTTTCCCCACGCGCTGGGCCTCTTCAGGATCGTCCACGCGCCAGGCGACCATGGCGTTGTGCCCGTACCCGGCCTTCTGGTGGCGCAGGGTGGCCCCGAAGCGGCGGATGACGCCCTCCTGCTTCAGCCGCGTGAGCAGCGCCAGCACCTCGTCCTCGGTGCAGTTGACGTGCTCCGCGATGGCGGCAAAGGGCGTGGGTCCGTCCGGGATGTCGGCCCCGGCCAGGGCCAGGATGCGCTGCTCCATCTCCGTGAAGGCGGGGGCGGCTTTCTTGTGCGTGGTGTGGCTCATGGGCGCAAACGCTCGCTGGTTCAGGTCGTGTCGGGCCGGGCATCGTCTCAAGCCAAGCATCATCTCGGCCGGGTTCTTGTACCCGCAAGCGCGGCGGCTGGCAACACGGCGGACGATTTCAGCCCCACCCCTGCCCGCCCCTATGCCGACCCGGCCGGGTACGTATTTCCGGGGGCTTGCGTCCCCTGCCCTGGAGGGGGTAGAAGAGCGCATCCGTCCGCGCGCCTGACGCACCGGGACGCAATCTTGCCGAGGAGCAACCAATGAAGACCGCCGTCGTCGGCGCCGGAGCCTGGGGCACCACCCTGGCCGACATGCTGGCCCGCAAGGGCGTGCCGACCACCCTCTGGGTGCGCGAGCCCGAGCTTTTGGCCGAGATGAAGGAACACGGGCGCAACACCTGGTTTTTGCCCGACCATATCCTCAGCCCGGACCTGGCCCTGCACGCCAACCCGGCCCGGGCCTTTGCCGGGGCCAAGGTCTTCCTCCTGGTGGTGCCCAGCCAGTTCCTGCGCCCGACCCTCACAAGCTTCCGCGACATCCTGCCCAAGAAGCCCATCGTGGTCTGCGCCAGCAAGGGCATCGAGAACGGCACCCTGGCCCCCATGTCCCAGGTGGTGGCCGAGGCGCTGGAGTCCCTGGCCCCCCGCTACGCCGTGCTCTCCGGCCCCAGCTTCGCCAAGGAGGTGGCCCTGGGCATGCCCACCACCGTGTCGCTCGGCTGCGCGGACAAGAAGCTCGGCAAGGAATTGCAGGCCCTGTTCTCCACCAAGAGCTTCCGGGTCTACACCAACGAGGATTTTCTGGGCGTGGAGCTGGGCGGCGCGCTGAAAAACGTCATGGCCATCGCAGCGGGCATCTCCGACGGCCTGGGCTTTGGCTACGACACCCGCGCCGCGCTCATCACGCGCGGACTGGCCGAAATGAGCCGCCTGGGCAAGGTCATGGGCGCCAAGCCCAAGACCTTCATGGGCCTTTCCGGCATGGGCGACCTGGTGCTGACCTGCACCGGGGATCTTTCGCGCAACCGCCAGGTGGGCATGAAGCTGGGCCAGGGCCGCACGCTGAAGGACATCCTGGCCGAGACCAAGACCGTGGCCGAGGGCGTGCGCACCACGGAGTCCGTGCACTTCCTGGCGCGCAAGCTGGGCGTGGAGCTGCCCTTGACCGAGCAGGTCTACCGCATCCTCTACGAGGGCAAGGACCCCTCCCAGGCGGTCAGGGATTTGATGACGCGGGAGTTGAAGGGAGAGTAAATCCCCAGAACGGCCGCAAGCCTTCCGGACGGCCCGTTCTGCGGGCCGTTTTTTTTGGGCGCAGCGCGTTTTGCTGCACGGACGAACGAACGCCTGCGAGCGCTCGAGGGAGGCCCGCAGGCCCCCCCTGGCGCAGCAGCCTAGGCCAGGAGCTCCCCGGCCTCGCGCATGAGCTGGGCAATGGCCAGACCCTGCGGACACACGGCCTCGGCCCTGCTGTAGTCGATGCGCCCCAGGCGCTCCCGGGCCGCCTCCGGCAGGCTGGCAAAGGTCTGGCGCGCCAGCTCCGGCTCATTGTAGTCCTTGTGGTACATGAGCGCGCGCATGACCTCGTTCACCGCCACGGCCCCGCCCACGGCCTGCTGGCAGATGCTGCCGCACCCGGCGCAATAGCCCTGGCAGGCGCTGGCGTACTCGCGCAGACTCCGCAGTTCGGCCTTGTCCAGCGAGGTCTGGTCCTTGGCTGCGGCCACGTTGGCGGCCAGGATGGTCAGGCTCGGCATCTGCGAGCAGATGCTGGCCATGTCCTTGTTCTCCCACACGCCCTTGAGCTTGGCCTGCTTGTCGGTGAAGCCGCGTTGCAGGAAGCGCTCGGCCATGCGCAGTTCGGCCTCGCTGGCGCTGCCCGCCGGGCCGCCGCCCTGGGTCTTCATGGCCACCAGCCCGAGGCCCGACTGCACGCAGGCCGCCACAGCCTCCTGCATCTTGGGCTTGTGCATCAGGTGGATGTTGTAGGAGTGCATGATCACGTCGAGGCCCGCAGCAGGCCCGCCCAGCTTGGCCGCGCCGAGCAGGCAGTCCTCCATGTTGGTGTGGGTGCTGAACCCGAAGTACTTGAACTTCCCGGCCTTCTTCATCTGCGCGGCCCAGGCCATGATTTCCGGGGTCATCTCGGCGATGTTTGTCAGGCTGTGGATGAAGAACAGGTCCACATGGTTTGTCTGCAGCCGCGCCAGGCTTTTCTCAAGCCGTTCCGTGAAGTTGCCGGCCTTGGGCGTCAGCTTGGTCACCAGGAAGATGTCCTTGCGGCGCTCCGGATTGCGGGCCAGGAAGCGGCCAAAGCCCTCCTCGCTCAGCCCGTTGCCGTAGACCTCGGCGGTGTCCCAGTAGGTCACGCCCCAGTTGAGCGCCTGCTTGAGCAGCAGCTGGTTGTTGATGGTGTCGAACATGCCGCCCAGGCACAAGGCCGAGACCTTGACCCCGGTCTTGCCCAGGGTACGCAGGGGCATGGCCCCGCCCTTGGCGGCCGGAACATCCGCGCCGAGGGCTGCCGTGGCCAGGACCGGGGCCAGCCCCGCAGCCACGCTGCCCACTCCCAAGGTCCGCAGGAAATTGCGGCGGGACATGCCCGCATCCGTCTTCTTCTCCGCCATGGCGACCTCCTGGTATGCGCCCGCTCACGGGGCGGTTGGTGACATCTGAAGCGCTCCTGCCCGGCCCCTGCTCACAACAGCAGCTTGCCGGAGCGCGTCTCGTTCTCGAAGGTCACGCGGATGCCCCTAAGCCCGGAGATGGGGCATTCGTGCTCGCAAACCCCGCAGCCGATGCAGCGCGCCGCGTCCACATAGGGCTTTTGCAGGCGCACCAGCACCTCCACGGCGCCGCCCTGGGCCAGCTTCCAGCCCTTGGTCCCTTCAGGCGGGGCGTCCAGGGTGGCCACGGCCCCGCCGGATTCCTGCACGGCCAGGCTGGCGATGCGCCGGAGCTCGGCCTGGGCCACGCCCGCCGGGCGCAGGAAATAGTCGCCGCTGCCCAGGTTCACTGTGGGCCGCGCCAGCCCTTCGAGGGTCAGCCGCGCCCCGGCGATTCCAGCCACTGTCGCCTGCCCGAAGCGGATGGGAACAAACTCGGTGCGCGTGTAGATGGACTTGGGGCTCACCGGGCACAGCTCCTGGCAGACCAGGCAGGGCCGGTCCATGGCCCAGGGCAGGCAGCGCGAGCGGTCCACAAAGGCCGTGCCCAGGCGCACCGGACCCTTGGCCGCGAACTGGCCCCGGCCCAGCTTCTCGTCCAGGCTCAAAGGCCGGATGGCCGCCGTGGGGCAGACGTGCCCGCAGGCCACGCAGTTGACCTGGCAGCCGCTCGAGCCCAGGCGGTTGTTGAGCACCGGGGTCCAGATGCCCTGCACCCCGCCCTCCAAGAGCGCGGGCTGGAGCACGTTGGTGGGGCAGATGCGCATGCACTGCCCGCAGCGGATGCAGCGCGCCAGGAAGCGGTCCTCGTCCAGGGCGCCGGGCGGGCGGATGAGCAGCGGGTTGCGGCCCGTGTCGGCCAGACCGCCCAGGCTCCACAGCGGCGCGGCCAGGGCTCCGGCGGCCAGGCCAAAGAGGAAGTCGCGCCGCGCAGGCAGGGGCAGGGGCTCTTCCCCGGCGGCCGAGGCCCGGCCCGCAAAGGTGATGCGGCCGCGCGGGCAACGGTCCAGGCAGTTCAGACACAGCACGCATTCGCCCGTGACCAGCACGCCCGAGGGGCGGCAGCCGCCCTCGCAATGGGCCTCGCAGAGGTCGCAGGTGCCGCAGCCGTCTTCGGTTTTCCCGATGCGCCAGGGCGAGAAGCGGGCCAGCAGGCCGAACAGCGCGCCCAGCGGGCAGACAAAGCGGCAGAAGAACCGGGGCCGCAGGAGGTTCAGGCCCAGGATGGCCAGGAGCACGCCGCCCACCAGCCAGGCCGAGGCATAGTGCCGGGGCTTGGAGAAGATGGCCTGCAGGCCGGAATCGAGCACCGGCAGGAGCGTCAGGTTGATGGAACGGAAGAGCAGCGGCAGCGGGTCCAGGATGCCGGTGACGAGCAACCCGCAGGCGGCGGCGGCCAGGGTGAAGGCCAGCAGGGCGTACTTCACGGACTGGCGCGGGCTGTGGCTGTTCGCGGCCACGCGGCGGGCGTGGGGTGCTTTTCGCCGGGCCAGCCAGCCCGTCATCTGGTTCAGGGCGCCCAGGGGGCAGGCAAAACCGCAGAAGAAGCGCCCCAGAAACGCCGTGAGCGCGATGACCGGCACGGCCCAGAAGAGCGGCGCGTACCAGGCGTGGGTGGAGAGCACGGTGCCCAGCGCGGTCAGCGGGTCGAGCGACAGGAGCCAGTGCACGGGCCAGCCGCGCAGCTGCCAGAAGGCCGCGCCCAGGCTGGTGGCCACGCAGAACCA
>CAYMIP010000027.1:7501-29570 GCA_964390575.1 uncultured Desulfocurvus sp.
GCCAGCCGCGCAGCTGCCAGAAGGCCGCGCCCAGGCTGGTGGCCACGCAGAACCACAGGAACAGGGCCAGGAAAAAGCCCTGGCTCACGCGGCGGGCGGCGCGGATGGAGGGCCAGATGGAGGGCGGCCAGATGGAGGCGGGCCAGAGAGACGGCGGGCCGGACGGCGAGGTGGGGGGAGAAGTGCCGGGAGTCTGCTGCATGGCCGCCCCCTAGGCCCCAAGGTCCAGCATGAGCGGGTTCAGGGCCTTGTAGTCGGCCCGGCCAGCGCCAGCGGCCTGGGCCAGCAGGATGTACGGGGCCTCGGTGAGCGCCCGGCCCAACAGCTCCATGCCGAAGCCGTCGACGGCTACGGGGTCCGTGGACACGGCCAGCATGTTGGTGGCCTTGAGGTCCGAGAGCGAACCGCCCGTGGGCCCGTTGGTCATCATGCTCTGGGTGCCGTCCAGCACCACCAGGGTGGGCCGCATGAGCAGGGCCAGCTCGGCGATGATGCCGTTGATGTCCTGGTGGAAGACGTTGCGCCTGCCGCCCAGGAACCCATAGAAATTCTTGAGGCTCATGGAGGCCCCGGCGCGGTGGTGGTCCTTCACGGGCGAGAGCGCCACGACCTTGTTCACGCCCCTGAGCGCCCCGGTGAGCACGGGCCAGTTCTGGATGAGCTTGCCCCCGGCCAGGCTCACGGGCGAGAACAGGCCCTCGTGCGGGAGGATGACCCTGGCCCCGGCCTGGCGCGCGGCCTCACCTATGCCGGTGAGCTCGAAGCAGCTCTCCGGGCTGTGGATGGGGTTGTCCGTCACCGTGACCTGCGCGGCCCCGGCCTTCAGGCACAGGCTGGCCACGGCCAGCAGCAGGTCCGGGTGCGTGGTGGCGCCCAAAAGCGGCGAGGTGGCGAAGGCCGCGTTGACCTTGAGGAGCACGCGGTCGCCGCGTTTGATGAAGGCCTCCATGCCGCCCAGGGCCTGCATGGCGCGCTCGAACATGGCGGCGCGATCCTCCTGGCCGGGCTTGCCGCGCACCAGGGCCAGGCGCGCCTTGGCCCCGGAGAATTCCGGGATGGAAAAGTCGCCCAGGCCGCTCTGGATCCTGCCGCCGCCCTCGGCCTTGGGCCCGGCGCGGTCCAGCAGCGCCGCCCCAAGCCCCCCGGCCGTGAGCGCCAGCACAGAGGCCCCGGCCACCCGGCGCAGAAAGTCGCGGCGCGACAGGTCCTGGCCCTCGGCCACAGGGTGCTGCTGGTCTGGCGCGCTCATTGGCCCTTCTCCTTCAATCGTTCAACCAGCAGGCTTGCGAGTTGAAGCGCTGCGGCCTGGCTGGAGGCGTCGTGCACGCCGTAGAACAGCGCGCCCTGGGTCGCCACCACCTCAAAGGAGCCGTCCAGCTCCAGCAGTTTTGCTCCGGCAGGCAGGCTGGCGGCCAGCTCGCGGTAGCCGTTCTCAGCCAGGAAGCGCAGGTAGGCCTGGGCCATGGCCTGGGCCTCGGCCACAGACTTGCGGCGCGAGAGGAAGCCCGTGGCCTCGGCCTGGCCCAGCTTGTAGCCTGCGGTGTAGATGTTGTTCAGGGCCGAGACCCCGAAGACGTCGGCCACGGACAGGCGCAGGCTGCCCGCGTCCAGGCCCTGGGCCGGGAACAGGTCGGAATCCTTGGCCGTGGCTGCGGCCTTGCGGGTCGGCAGGGCGCTGGCGATGGTCTCGGCCAGGGCCTGGCCCAGGGCGTCCAGGCCCTTGCGGGCCTCTGGCCCGGCGCGGTCCCCGACGAGTTCCACATAGTACGGCCCGCTGGCGAAAAAGACTGCATTCTCCGTGGCATAGGCGCGGTCTGAGAGCCCGCTCTGGCCCGCGCCGGAGCGCCGCTGCCCGCTGAACACGGCAAAGGCCGCGTCCGGGGACTTCATCTCGTACAGGTACAGCTCCACGCGCGTCTTGGCCTTGCCCTGGCCTGCCCCGTAGCTGCGGGCGGCCATGGCCTTGAACCCGGAGGCCAGGTACAGCTCGGCCTTGCCGTCGATCTTGTCGGACAGGGTCTGGGGATCGAAGCTCTCGGCCGGACCCAGGGCGGCCAGCCCGCCGGCCTCGGCCGGGAGCAGGGCGGCCAGTCCGGACCGGACCTGCGGCGCGCCAGGGGCTGCCTGTGGCGGCTGGCCAGCGGCCTCCACTGCGCTGGGAGCGCCCTGGGGCTGGGCTTGCTGGCCCTTTATTGCAGGAGCACGCAGGGCCACCAGCACCGCCGGGTTGAACCGCGCCTGCTGCGTCAGCATCCAGGCCAGGATGAGCGCCAGGGTCGCCAGCACCAGGCTGGAGGCGACCTTCTGGCCCGTGCCCAGGGAGCTTTTGCGCTTGGCCATGCCCAGGCCCTACTTGCCCAGCCTGCGCCCGTTCACCAGATCAAACACCGGCGGGCAGCGGCCCTCGGCCTGCAGCACGTCCTCCATGCGCCGGGGGAGCAGCTCGCCGTTGACGGACAGGAAGCGCAGCTCCCCGCCCACGGCCACGCCCTCGGCAGCGGCCTTTTGCAGCCTGTCGCGGGCGGCGCCGTAGTAGCCCTCGGTCTTGCTCTTGTGGAACTGCTGCCGCCACTGCTCCCAGCCCTTGGCGTCCACGGCGCTCAGGAACACAAAGGTGGCGTGGGTCACGCGGCCGGGGCAGTCCTCCTCCAGCACCAGGGAGTACTCAAAGGGCGCGGACTGGCCCGCTGCGGCCAGGTGCCTGTCCAGGCGCTCCTTCTCACCCGTCTCCATGAGCCAGGCGGTGGGGCAGGAGCGGCTTGTGACATAGGCTTCCACCGGGCCGAAAATGAAACCAGGAGTGGCCTCGTCCGCCACGAAGTAGCTGCCGGGCACGGCTGGCAGCGGAGCCTGCGGCAGCAGGCCGCCCTCCTTGCGCAGGGCCAGGGCGGCGGGGCTGGGCTGTTTGGCGCGCCCGTCCTTGGCCCCGGCGGCGGCGGCCGTGGCGGGCGCCAGGGCGGCGCAGAGCAGGATGAGGACGAACAGACACGCGGGGGTGCGGAAGGACAGTCCGGTCATGGTTCCTCCGTTGGGGTCGCGGCAAAACATGCGGGTGCGAAGGAGAGCGAATGTCTGCCACCAGGATAGGAGATGCGGTGCCAAGGGTCAAGACATCCGTGCCTACGGGCGGTCCCCCTGCCCCCCAGCGCCATTTTCCGCGCAATGCTGCGCAGAATTTGCGCCAGGCCTCCAGCTCCAGTCAATTTACGCAATGATTCCTGGTTATTTCACTTGGCACGCGGTATGCTCATACCAACCCGGCGATGGAGCCATCGCCTGCCTGGCACTGTCTGCCGCGCAAGACTGGTCCGAACCGAAATGACCGCTACCCGCGCCCCGGCCAATGATCCGGGGCAGGCAAGGAGACTGACCATGAAGCGCAACGCCTTGAAAACCATGACCGCAACGCTGTTGTGCCTGGGGCTGCTGGCCACGAGCGCCCTGGCGCAGACCAGCTTCAACATCATCATTGGCGTGCCCCCGCCCCCGCCCCGCCATGAGGTCTACCTGGAAGAGCGCCCAGGGTACGTGCTGCTCCCGGGCTATTGGTTCTGGGATGGGCACCAGCACCGCTGGGCCGAACACCACTGGGTGGAGGCCCGGCCCGGCCAGCACTGGACGCCTCCGCGCTGGGAGCCGCGGGGCAATAAGCACCGCTTCGAGCCGGGGCGCTGGGAGCCGGACCAGCATGAAAACCAGGGCCGGAGGCAGGGCCAGGGACACAGAGGGAATCCGGACCAGGGCCACGGACAGGATAACGACGGTCGGCGCTAGCGCACGGACCTGCCTGCGCCCCGGCTGAGGGCTGCGCAACAGACAAACAAGGCCCGGGAGCAGTCCCGGGCTTTTCTTTTCTGCTGTGGCAAGGGGGAGCCATCTGTCTTGCTTCGTCCCCCCAGGCCGAGGTCAGCAGGTGTCCGCAGGGCCGGGCGGATTGTACTGCCTAGCACGGCCTTGGAGGCGACATTACTTCCCGATGCAGAAGTTTGAGAAAATACCCTCCAGCACCTCGTCCGGCGCAATCTCGCCGGTGAGCTCCGAGAGCAGGCGGCAGGCGGCCTCCAGGCGCACGCCCAGGATGTCATAGGGCAGTCCGGCCTCGGCGTCGTCGGCCAGGGCCAAAAGCTCCGTCTGCGCCCGGCGCAGCACCGAAGCCTGGCGGGCGTTGGGCGCGACCTCATCCGGGTCCGGCTCGGCCCGGCCAGCGGTGACGAGCCCGCGCAGAAGCTGTGCCGCCTCCTCCAGGCCAGCGCCCGTGCGCGCGGACACGCAGAGCGCCAGAAAGCCCTGCCCGGCCAGTTGCGCCGCCAGGTCCGGCTCGGCAACGGGCAGGTCGGCCTTGTTCAGCAGCACCAGGGTGCGCGCCGCAGCAAGCCCGGCCAGGGCCGCGCGGTCCGCAGCGGCCAGGGGCTTGCTGGCATCCAGCACGTAGAGCACGGCCTCGGCCCGCTCCATGAGCTCACGGCTCATGCTTTGCCCTTCCGCCTCCACGGCGCAGACACCCGCCGCAGCCTGGCGCAGCCCGGCGGTGTCGGCCAGGCGCAGCACCAGCCCGTCCAGGTCGATGCTCTCCTCCAGGTAGTCGCGCGTGGTGCCGGGCTCCTCCGAAACAATGGCCCGCCTGCGCCCGGTGAGCGCGTTCAGCAGGCTGGACTTGCCCGCGTTGACCAGACCGGCCAGCACGGCCAGCGCGCCCTCGCGCCAGGCCCGGGTGCGGGCCACCGCAGCCAGCAGGCGCTCCACGTCCTCCGCCGCGGCCAGGACCTCCTGGCGCAAGGCTGGCAAGGGCAGGCACTCCACGTCCTCGTCCGGGAAATCCACAGCCAGGCAGAGCCGCGCGCGCAGGGACTCCAGCACCGCGCGCAGCGCGCCGATGCGGCGGCTCAAGGCCCCGGAGAGCTTCATCTGGGCCAGGTGCAGGGCCGCGCGCGTGGGCGCGGCAATGGTCTCGGCCACGGCCTCGGCCTGGGTCAGGTCGAGCTTGCCGTTCAAGAATGCGCGCAGCGTGAACTCTCCGGGCCGGGCCAGGCGCGCCCCGCGCGCGAGCAGTTCCTCCAGCACCGCGCGCAGCACCGCCGGGCCGCCGTGGCAGAAGAGCTCCACCACGTCCTCGCCGGTGAAGGAGCCGGGGCCGGGCATGTATGCGGCCAGAACCTCGTCCAGCACGCGGCCGGAGGCGTCCACAAGACTGCCGTGGTGCAGGCGGCGGGGCTTGAGGCCAGTGAACCCGGCATGGGCGGAGCGGAACAGGGCGCTGGCCAGGGCCGCGGCCTCGGGGCCGCTGACGCGCACGATGCCCACCGCGCCGGGGCCGCTCGCTGTGGCGATGGCGATGATGGTGTCGACGGTGTCGATGGCGGAGCCAGGGGCGGACATGCTCACTTCGGCCTCCAAAAACACAGCGCCGGGGCAGGGACGACGGCTGCGTCCCCTGCCCCGGCGGCGATGACGGGCGTAGGCCGGGGCCTATTCCACGGCGGTGTCGTTATAATCCGGGTCGACGTGGTCCGAAGCGGGCTCCTCGATGAGCTCGCCGTTCTTGCCCTTGCGCTTGGTCATGATGAGCACGCGCTTCATGGAGCCCTCGCCCTTGCTGCGGGTGAAGACATGCTCGTCGTCCTGCAAGGTCATGTGCACCACGCGGCGGTGGTAGGAGCTCATGGGCCGGGTGCTCTGGGTGCGGCCCGAGCTCATGGCCTTGTCCGCCAGGTGCCGGGCGATCTGGCGCAGGCGCTCGTCCTGGTTTTCGCGGTAGTCCCCGGCGTCGATCTGCACGCGCACCGAGGCGTCCATGCGCTTACTGACCAGGCGGTTCACCAGGTATTGGATGGAGGCCAGGGTCTGGCCCTCGCGGCCGATGAGCAGGCCGGAATTCTCGGGGTCCTCGATGCGCACGCTGACGCGGTCGGCCATCAGGGTCACGCTGATCTGGGCGTTGTCCACCAGGGGCAGGAGCAGCTTCTGCGTCACCTCGCGGGCGACCTGCTCAAGCAAGGCCTGGTCCAGATGCCCGATGCCCTGGGGCGCGCCGTTCTCCTCCTCGGAGCCCAGGTCGGCGGACTGGGGCTCGCGGCGCGGGGGCCTGGTCTCGGAAGACTCGCGGCGGGGAGCCCTGGTCTCGGCGGGCTCGCGGCGGGAGCGCTCGCGGCGGCGGGGCTGCGGCCCGCGTTCGGAACGGCCTTCGGGCGAACGGTTGCCGTCGCGGTCAGGCAGGCGCTCGGACAGAGCCTCGGGCGGACGGTTGCCGTCGCGGTCAGGCAGGCGCTCGGAGGGCACATCGGGCGGGCGGTTGCCGTCGCGGTCAGGCTGGCGGGCGGACTGGCCTGCACTGGGCTGGCCCACACCGGGCTGGCGGTCGGACTGGCCACGGCCACGGCCACGGCGGCCGCGCTCACTGCGGCGGGGCTGCTCGCCACGCGGCTCCTGGCCCGCGCCGGATGCGGCCTCGGCCTGCGGGGCAGGCTCGGGCTCACGGCGCGCCGGACGCTCCTCCTGGCGGGGCCGCTCCTCCTGACGGGGGCGTTCCTCGCGGCGGGGACGTTCGGGCTGGCGTTCGGAGCGGGCCTCGGCGTTGGGCTGCTCCTCCTGCTCCTGGGCCAGGGACTTGAAGCTGCCGCGCGGCTTGGCGCGCACCGTGGCCTTCTTCACACCCACCAGCCCGAAGATGCCCGACGAACCGCCGGAGAGGATCTCGATCTCCAGCTTGTCCCGTTTCTGATCAAAGTGCTTGCAGGCGGCCTCGATGGCCTCGTCCAGATTTTTTCCCTGGAATTCTTTGCTTTCGCTCACAACAATCCTCCCAGCAGGTTCTGCTTCGCCACCATGCTCAAGCCTTGCGCATCATCCACCACTGCTGGGCGATGGAGAGGACGTTGTTGACCAGCCAGTAGATGACCAGACCCGCCGGGAAGTTCAGGAACATGAAGGTGAAGACCACAGGCATGAGCAGCATGATCTTGGCCTGGGTGGGGTCGCCTCCGGAGGGGGTCATCTTCTGCTGGATGAACATGGTGGCCCCCATGATCAGGGGGGTGACATAGTAGGGGTCCTTCACCGACAGGTCGGCCAGCCAAACGAGGTCCGTGAACGGCACGCGGTCGATGAACGAGGCGTGACGGAGCTCGATGGAGCCGAGCAGGGCCTTGTACAGGCCAAAGAACACGGGAATCTGCACGACCATGGGCAGGCAGCCGCCGGCCGGGTTCACCTTGTACGTCTTGTAGAGCGCCATGATCTCCGTGTTCATGCGCTCCTTGTCGTCGGCGTACTTCTCGCGCAGCTTGGCCAGCATGGGCTGCAGCCGCTTCATCTGTTCCATGGACTTGTAGCTCTTCTGCGACAGGGGCCAGAAGATGATCTTGATGAGCACGGTCAAGAGGATGACGGCCACGCCGTAGTTGTGCACGTACTGGTAGAACCAGTTCAGCAGATGCAGCAGGGGCACGGCGATCAGGTGGAACCAGCCGAAATCCACGGCGTCGGCCAGCTTGTTGGGCATGGTGGCCAGAATGGCGCGGTCCGCCGGGCCCATGTAGTAGGAGCACTTGAGGGTCTTGGTCTGGCCGGGCTCGATGCTGGCGGCCTGGGACACGGCCAGGTTGAACACCTGGGACTTGTGCAGTCCGTTCAGCTGGGCGTCCTCGGCGCCGGGCAGGATGGCGATGAGGAAGTAGTTGCTCTCGATGGCGCCCCAGTTGACCTTGCCCTCGGGCTTCACGCCCTTCTTCTCCATGTCCTCCAGGCTGGTCACTTCCTCGAACCCGCCCTTGGCCGGGCCGTAGGCGATGCGCGTGGGGTTGTACTTGTCCTCGCCCTCGCCCTGGGGCGAGAGGCCCTGGGTGGCCACGGTGAAGGCCACGCGGCCGTTCACGGCGGCTTGGCCGGGGTTGGTCAGCAGCAGTTCCTCGGTGATGAGGTAGGAGTCGGCGCTCAGGCTCAGGCGGCGCTCCAGCTTGAGGCCGCCGGCCTCGCCCTTGAAGGTCAGGGTCTTCTTCTCCCCGGGCTTCAGCTCCACGTCGCCACCATCGGCGGTCCAGTTGGGGCTGTTCCAGGTGTGGATCTCCTGGTCGGCGGACTGCAGCACCACGCCCAGGGCCGAGCGGTCGCGGGCCGCGTCGCCCACCATGTCGATCAGGGCGGAGTCCTTGGCGATGGCCTGACGGTAGCGGACCAGGTCGAAGCGCTCCAGTACGCCGCCCTGGCTGCTGAAGCGGGCGGAGAACAGCGGGGTCTTCACGGAAATCTTGCGCGCCTGGCTGGCCGGGGCGCTGGCCGGGGCAGCCTCGGCCTTGGCGGCCGCGCCGGGCTCGAGCTTGGCCGCAGGCTGGCCGCCGGTCTGGACTGCGGGGGCGGGCGGGGCCTTGGGCTCCTCGGGCGGGAAAAGGTAGCTCCAGCCGAAGAGGACGATGAGCGAAAGGGCCAGGGCCATGATCAAGCGTTTGGTATCCATGTGTCAGCTCGCGTGTGTGTCGGGGATGTTGTGGACGATGCGCAGGGGCACGGGGTCATGCCCGCTGCGGCACAGGGGTTGGCAACGCAGCACACGCCACAGGGCCAACAGGCTGCCCTTGGCCGGGCCGTGGATCAGCACGGCCTGCCGGGCGTATTCGGAGCAGGAGGGCTCAAAGCGGCAGGAGCCCGCAAACAGGGGGGAAAGGAGCCGCTGGTAGAGCCAGATGAGCGCCAGCAGGACGGAGCGCGCCGGTGCGCGCAGAACAGAGCGCAAGTCTTTGCGCATCAGGGCCTCTCGTGGGGCGCCGCCGCCGGGCCTTCCCGCAGCATGCGGGAGAGCACAGGGGGGAACTCCTGTTCCACCAGGGCCAGATCGACGGTCTTCGGGTCCAGATTCCGTTTCGGAACGACAACGATGTCCAGAGGCCTGTCGATCTCTTCCTGGTGCAGCCTGAAAAAATCGCGCAACACGCGTCGGATGCGGTTGCGCCGCACCGCCCGCCCGACCTTCCGGCTCACGGTGAGCCCGAGCCGGAGCCCCCCGTCCGCGTCATCGCGCGGCAGAACGAAGAGGACGAAGTGCCGGGTGAAATACTTCCGGCCCTGCTCGTAACAGGCCGTGAACCGGGAGCTCGCGAGCAGGCGGCGGCTTCTTGGCCAGCCTAGAGAGCTAATCTCTTGCGCCCCTTCTGGCGGCGGCGGCGGAGCACCGCCTGGCCGTTCTTGGTGCGGGAACGGACGAGGAAACCAAAGGTGCGCTTCCTTCTGATCTTGCTGGGCTGATAGGTACGCTTGCTCATTATGTGTTCTCCTGGGAGGATAAAGTCGTTTTCCGGCGGTGCGGAACCAAGCCCTATAGCCGGGCCTGAGGCAGCCGTCAAGTCCCCGGCGGCCAGTCCGGCTTTGGCGGCCACAGGTGCTGGCCCTTTTCGCGGCGGCTTCGTTCTGTTACCCTCTAACGCATGGCGAAGCAAGTGTTCCTTTCGGCCCACCGCAGCTACCGCGAGGCCATCACCCCGCAAAAAGGCGAGGTCACGTTCCAGATCGTGGTGGAGCAGACCGACCTCTTTGTCACCGCCGGGCGCGATCTCTCGGAGCCCATGCTGGAGCTGGTGCACAGCCTGCGCGGCGAGCTCAAGAACTTCATGCTGCTCAACCCCGGCTTCCGCGAGAGCCTGCGCCCCGTTCCAGCGCCGGACACAGCCCCGCGCGTGGCGCGCGAGATGGCCCGGGCCGCCTCCCTGTGCAATGTCGGGCCCATGGCCGCCGTGGCCGGAACCTTTGCCCAGCTCGTGGCCGACCATTTCGCGCCCATAAGCCCCAACCTCATCGTGGAGAACGGCGGCGACATCTTTATCCACTCCACCCGGGAGCGCGTGGTGGCCCTGCTGGGCGACCCGGCATCCGGCGCGCGCCTGGGCCTGCGCCTGAAAAAGAATGATTTCCCGGTGAGCCTGTGCGCGTCCTCGGCCTTCATCGGGCCTTCTTTAAGCCTCGGCCAGGGGGAGCTCGTGGTGGTGCGCTCCAGAAGCGGGGCCTTTGCCGACGCCGCAGCCACGGCCCTGGCCAACCTCATCGACTCCGGCGACGACCTGGACCTGGTGCTGGCACGGGCGCGGAAGATGGCCCCCCTGGGCCTGGAGGGCGTGTTCGCCCAGGCCGGGGGCAAGCTCGGGGTGTGGGGCAAGATGGAGCTGGTGGCCCTGGAGGGCTAGGCGGGGGAAGTGGCAGGCTTCACCGCGTGATGGCGTCCTCGCTGGCGAAAAACGGGGCCTTGCCGCCCTGCACGTTCCGGCCCTCGGTCAGGACCACCCGGTAGCCGAAGGTGACGAACAGGGGCCGCTCCCCCCACTGCTCCGGGCGCAGGGAGAACTCAAAGGCCACGCCCTCGTCGGCCTTGGCCTCGCGCGGCAGAAAACTGCGCGTGTCCTGGGCCACCACGTGGCCGTCGGGGTCGCTCAAGTAGGCCGTGAAGCGCAGCGAGTCGATCCACTTGGCCCACTGCGGCGCCTTGCTGGTGTCCAGATAGGCCCAGCCCTTGACCCCGGCCACGTCGCCCACGGGCTGAATCTGGTAGTCGAAGCGCATGAAGTTCAGGATCAGGGAGCGCGGCTCCTCCAGGGACCAGGCGTCGCGGCGCAGATGCCCCACGCTCTGCGGCGCCGGGGCGCAGGCGCAGAGCAGCAGGGCCGCAAGGGCCAGCACCGCCAGGGGCAGGAGCCTTGAGCCTCCCCGGGCTGCGGGCGCACAGGCGCAACGGGATTCCTGTTTCATGATCCTAGGGGTAGCACAACGGCCCCAAAATGCAAAGCCCCTCCAGCGCGGCGAAGCCTGCGTCAGCATGCGGCCAGCTCAGCCCACTTGGCCGCCAGATCCGCCCACAAGGCCGCCTGACCGGCCTGGGCCACGGCCTCCATGTCCGCCGGGGCGAACAGGCCCTCCAGCTTGATCTTGTTGCCCAGGACCTGGCCGATGGCCGCCGGACCCTTGGCCTTGGCCAGGCTGGAGTGCTGCACGTGGGCCACGGCCACGTCTCCGCAGTACACGGCCGGGCGCCCGGCCACGGCGGAGCGCAGGTCGCGCTCCAGGTCGTCGAACTGGGTCGGGCTGAAGGCGATGTTGAAACCGCCCAGCTCGGCCAAAACGCTGGTGCGCAGGGCGTGGCAGCAGCCGGACACGTGCACCGCCAGGCGCGCGTAGCTGAACAGCCCGGCGTCCAGGCCGCCCGCGCAATTGTCGAAGACGTTGACCAGATCCGGCTGGCCCTGGAAGGTCCGCGCGCCGCCGCCGGGCTGGAACAGCTGGTAGTCGGCGGATTGCAGGCAGGCAGGCAAGGCAGCCGAGACGATGCGGCAGCCCACCGCCCCGCAGTCCGCATTGGCCTGACCCGCGCCCAGGAGGCGCAGCAGCCAGCGCTCCGGCAGGAGCACGTCGTCGTCCAGAAACACGGCCCAGGCCCGCGCACGCACCTCGGGCAGCGAGAGCAGCCAGTTGCGCGCGGCGGGCGCGCCCACGTTCACCGGCAGGCGGACCACGCGCAGGACTCCCGGCGGAAACAGCGCGGCGCAGGCCTCCATGGCCTCGCCCGTGCCGTCACCATTCCCCGTCCCATCAGTCGATCCGTTGTCCAGGGCCAGGATGCGCGCGCCGTGCAGGTCCGTGCGCGCGAGGCTGGTCAGCGTCTGGCGCACCAGGGCGGCCTTGTTCCAGGAATACACGAGGATCGAGGCGTCCCCTGCGGCGGACTGCGGGGCCACGGGCAGCGGGGCGAAGAGCGCGTGCAGCTTGAGGCCCAGGTGCGTGTGCCAGGGCAGGGCCGCGAAGAGCGCGGCCAGTTGGTCGCGCCCGGCCAGGGCCTGGCCCAGGCGCAGCAGCAGCTCGGCGCGCAGGTATGCGGCCCAGGCCCCGAACAGGTCTGCGTCCACGTCCGGCAGAAGGTTCAGGGCGGTCTCGGGCGCGTCGAAGAAAAACGACAGCTCTGCGGCCAGGCGCGCGCGCAGGGGTAGCAGCGCCTCGGGCCAGGGGCAGGCGGCCAGCGCGGCGGCGCAGAGGTCCGGGCTGCCCAGGCGCAGCATGCCGTCCCAGGCCGAGGCCAGCCAGGCCAGGCCCTGGGCCGGGTCGCGCAGGCGCGGCAAAAGCAGCCGCACGGCCAGGGCGGTATCGCCCGCAGCCAGGAGCGCGGAGACCTCGGCGGGCTCGGGCTGGCCCTCCAGCCGGGCCAGGAGCTGGGCCAGAAAAGAGTCGAGGGACGAGAACCAGGGGGACGACGACGCGCAGGCAGCCAGGGCCTCGCGCAGCAGCTCAATGCGCGGCCGCTGCAAGGGCGCGCGCTGCCAGGTCCACAGGGCCAGGCCAAGGCCGCAGGCTGCCAGGTCCGCGTCGCCGGACAGGAGCGCCCGGGAGGCCAGGTGCCGGGCCAGGCCGGGCTCCTCCAGCCCCAGGCACCACAGCGGCAGGCCGAGGCGGAGCTTGTCAGCCAGGGCCGGGGGGGCTATGGAAATGGCCGGGCAGCCGGGCAACGGGAGCGGGCGGGCCATGGGTTCTCCTTGTTCTCCGCTTCTTGGCGCGTCTCGGCGCTTCTTACGGCATGTGGCTGCGGATGGAAAGCGCGGCCTTCGCGGCCTTGGGCCGCGGTCTTCGACCGGTCATCAGGCCAATAATTGAGGCGACCGGGGGCCGATCTTGGGCCAACCTTAGGGGAGAAAAAGGCATGGACGTTGAAGCGGCGGTCGACAGCATCCGCGCGGGCGGGGTGGTCATCTACCCCACCGAGACGCTGTACGCCCTGGGCTGCGCGGCGGACAACAGGGAGGCCTGCGCGCGCGTGGCCGCCCTGAAAGGCCGCCCGGAGTCCAAGCCCTTCCCGCTCATCGTGGCCGACAGGGACGGCCTGCGCCGCCTGCTCAGCACCCCCCTGCCCGCCCCGCTGGAGGCCGACCTGGCCCTCTTGGCCGAGCGCTTCTGGCCCGGCCCGCTTTCGGTGCTGCTGCCCACCCGGCCGAGCCTGCCCGCCCTGGTGCGCGATGCCCAGGGCCTGTCCTCGGTGCGCCTGAGCCCGCACCCTCTGGCCGTTGAGCTGTGCCGCCGCACGGGCAGCGCCCTGGTGGCCACCAGCGCCAACCTGGGCGGCCAGCCCCCCACGGCTGATCCACGCGGCCTGGACCCGGCCCTGCTGGCGGGCGTGGCGGGCGCCCTGCTCGCCTTGCCCTGGCCTGCGGGCGGCGCGCCGTCCACCCTGGTGCGCCTCCTGGGCCACGGGCGGCTGGCCGTGCTGCGCGCCGGGGCCGTGCCTGTTTCCGCCCTGGCCCGGACCTTCGCCCTGGAGCCCGCGGTTTAAAAAATTGGACATCCCCTGGGAAAGCCCTGGCACAAGCGGGGTTGCGGTTCAATTTTTTCGACCATTTCCTGGGCTGCACGACGGCTTTCCGGGGATTGCGCCCGCCGAGCGCATCAACAATACAATGTATTCAAGGCAGTTATATTTTTTATTTGCACGCTCGGCATGTTTGGCCTGCATCTTGCTCTATGCCAAGTATCCTTCCTTCTTTTGCAGAAACCGGCTTCCCTGGGGTGGTCCCACGGGAAGCCGGTTTCATTTCAGGCTCCGGCGCTCCGCCCGGATCCCCCTCGCCTCTGTTTTTTGCCCTGCCGGGCGCTCTACGCACCTTCCCGCGCCGTATACGCATGTTCCTCCAACCGAGAGAATTGTGCTTGTCATGCCGTGCGTGTTCATCTATTCACTGAAAAATGGTACCACGTCCCTGGCGTTTCCTGCGCCGATGGAGGAGTTTCGATGTCCGCAACAGGCCAGCGCCCGCAAACGCCGCTGCTCACGGTGGACGTGCTGGTGCATCTGCCCGGACGAGGCATCGTGCTGGTGGAGCGCAAAAACCCGCCCCACGGCTGGGCTCTGCCCGGCGGCTTCGTGGATGTGGGCGAGAGTTGCGAGGCCGCCGCCGTGCGCGAGGCGCGCGAGGAGACCGGGCTCGACGTGGAGCTGACCGCGCTCTTCGGGGTCTACTCCGACCCGGCGCGCGACCCGCGCGGCCATACGGCCAGCGCCGTGTACACGGCCCAGGCCCTGGACCCGTCCCGGCTCAGGGCCGGGGACGACGCAGCCCGGGCGGTTGTATTCCCCCTGGACGCGCTGCCGCCCCTGGCCTTTGACCACGCGAGGATTGTGCATGACTACGTCACCAGGCTTGCCAGCCTCCGCCCGATGGGCAAGGCCGCGCAAAGCTGATCCGGACCGGGCGCCGCAGGCCCCGACCCTGTTATGAGGAAGCGCATGGCCACCAAGCCTCTTGTCCTGTTCATGACCTCGGAGATGTACCCCTTCTCCAAGACCGGTGGCCTGGCCGACGTGCTGGGCGCGTTGCCCCTGACCCTGCACCGCATGGGCGTCAACACCGCCGTGGTCACGCCCATGTATGGCCGCTTCGCCACCTCCGGGTTCAACCTGCGCCTGCTCACCGAGCGCTGCCCCGTGGGCTACCCCTGGGCGCCCATCACGGCCGAGATCTACCAGGCCGACTACTACGGCCTGCCCGTGTACTTCGTGGGCCGGGGCGAATACTTCGACCGCCGCTTCCTCTACAACACCCACGCCGGCGACTATTTCGACAACTGCGAGCGCTTCAATTTCTTCTGCCGGGCCACGCTCGAATGGGCGCGCAGGCTCGACTGGGCTCCGGCCGTGATCCACGCCCACGACTGGCAGAGCGCCCTTGTGCCCGCCTACCTGCACTTCTGGAGGCGCACGGACCCCTTCTGGAAAGACACCAAAACCGTGCTGACCATCCACAACCTGGCCTTCCAGGGCCGCTTCGCCTCGCGCCTGTTCTTCGATTCCGGCCTGCCGGCCGAGGCCTGGAACATGAACGGGGCCGAGTTCTTCGGCGACTTCAACCTGCTCAAGACCGGCATCGCCTATGCCGACTCCGTGACCACGGTGAGCCCGACCTACGCCGAGGAGATCCTGACCCCGGAGTTCGGCTGCGGGCTGGAGGGCATGCTGCGCCGCCGCCGGGGCGTGCTGCGCGGCATCCTGAACGGCGCGGACTACTCCGTGTGGGACCCGCGCGACGACAAGTTCCTGCCCTGCATCTACCGCTCCAGCAGCCCGGAGGGAAAGCTGGACTGCAAACGCGCCCTGCTCAAGGAGATGTGCCTGCCCGACCAGCTGGAGGACAAGCCGGTCTTGAGCTTCATCGGCCGCTTCCGGGGCCAAAAGGGCGTGGACCTGCTCATCGACATCATCCCCAGGCTCATGGAGCACGAGCTGGGGCTCATCGTGCTGGGCGAGGGCAAGCTGGAGCACGAGGCCCGGCTGCAGGAGCTGGCCGAGGAGCACCACGACCGGCTCTGCGTCATCGTGGGCTACTCCGAGGATCTGGCCCACCGCATCCAGGCCGGGTCGGACATCTTCCTCATGCCCTCGCGCTACGAGCCCTGCGGGCTGACGCAGATGTACGCCCTGCGCTTCGGCACCCCGCCGGTGGCCACCTCCGTGGGCGGCCTGCGCGACACCATCGTGCCCTATCCGCACCCGCAGGCCACGGGCTTCACCTTTGCCGAGCCCGATCCCGAGACCTTCTACCAGGCCATCTGCGAGGCCGTGGACCTTTGGAAAAACAAGAAGGCCTACTGGCGCGGCATGGTGGAGCGCGCCATGCGCCAGGACTTCAGCTGGGAGAATTCCGCCGCCCGCTACATCGAGCTCTACCGCTCCCTGGGCGCTCGGGTGTAGCAGAACCGTGTCACCCGGCCCGCAGGGGAGGCCGGTTGCAACGAGGGGGATGACCATGCCGCTGACCAAGAAGTATTCCCAGGACAAGAGCGTGTGCACGGTGGGTTTCGCGCTCCCGGTGGACGCCGCTGGCGGGGCCAAGAAACTCTATCTGGCCGGGGAGTTCAACGGCTGGAGCGCCACGGCGCTGCCCATGCGCAAGGCCAAGGGCGTGTTCTCCGCCAGCCTGGAGCTGCCCGCTGGCTCGCCCTACCAGTACCGCTACGTCAGCGAGACGGGCGTCTGGATCAATGACACCGGGGCCGACTGCTACGTCTACAGCGCCTTTGCCAACTCCGACAACTCCGTGGTCGTGCTCTAGCTCCACGCCCTTGCGCTCCGGCGCGCTTCTGCGGTAGAGCCTGGGGCCATGACGCCACGCAGAAGCACGAGCGCCCGGCCCGCAGCCGGACCACCCGCAGTCAGCCCAGGAGACCGCCCATGACCGGGACGGCGTGCTCCGCCACAGCCCTCTGCGCCTTTGCCGGGGCCGGGCAGGTGTTGGCGCGCCTGCGCACGCTCTCCGCCCATGCGCCCCAGAGCCTGGTCATCGAGGGCGGCACAGAGGCCGACCGCGCTGCCGCCGCCCTGGCCTGGGCCGCCACCCTCAACTGCACGGGTTCGGCGAGCGTGCGCCCCTGCTGCGCCTGCCCGCCTTGCGTCCAGATCGCCCAGGGCGTGTTCCTGGACCTCAAGGTCTTTGGCGGCGAGGAAAAGATCAGCGCCGAGGAGGTGCGCGCGGCCCTGCCCGAATGGGGCCAGCCCCCGCGCGGAGACGGCATGCGCGTGAGCATCTTCCGGGGCGCCCATGAATTCCACCCCGCCGTGGCCAATTTGCTCCTCAAGACCCTGGAGGAGCCCCGGCCCGGCAATGTTTTCGTCCTGCTCAGCCCGCAGCGCGAGCGGCTGCTCCAGACCCTGGTCTCGCGCAGCTTCGTGCTCACCCTGCCCTGGCCCGAACCCCAGGCGCCGGAGCCGGACGTGGCCGAATGGCTGGCCGCGCTCCTGCATTTCTGGGACACCGGGCAGGGCTGGTTCGAGCGCACCGGGACCAAGGGCGCGGCGGACCGCCCCCTGGCCCTGCGCCTGCTTTCGGCCTGCCAGCGCGAGCTGACCCTGGCCATCTCCGGCGGCGGACACGACAGCCCCACGGCGCAGCGGCTTGCGCGGCTCGGCCCTTTGGGCCTGCGGCGCTTCGACCTGGTGCTGGCGCAGGCCCAGGAGGCGCTCAACCAGCCCACGGTGATGCCCGCGCTGGTGCTGGACTGGATCGCCACGGCCATGATTCCCAAGGGTCAGACCAAGAACTAGACCAAAAGCCAGATCGAGGACCAGACCAAGGGCCGGGCAGGAGGCCGGGCGGACGCGGGGGCGGGGTTTAGACGGCCTTGATCCTGGGGCAGGCGGACTTCTTCGGAATGAAAATCTTCAGCTCCAGATGGTGCGGCACGTTCCTGGTCAGGCTCTCGCGCAGGAAGGTCAGCGGCGAGACCGCCAGCAGCGGGGCCGGATTCTCAAAGCTCTGGCAGAACACCTCGCCCCAGTTGGTGGCGTAAATCACCGAGGCCTGGATGATCTTGTTCTTCTCCGGCAACACCGGCAGGTTCAGGATCAGGTAGGCCCGGGTCACGCGCTCATCCAGCAGATACTCCCCCATGTCCGGATTCAGGATCTCGCGCCGGGGGAAAAAGGCCGTGAGGTCGGAAAGCAGGGCCTGCAGGTCCATCACCGCGATGGGCGCAAGGCTCTTTTCGGCCTGCACCGCCAGCCCCGGATCATAGATGCCGTTGACCAGAACCCAGGCCAAAAGACGCGCCATGTCCGTGTCCCGGCGGATGGGGGCCAGGGACTCCACCGCAGCCTTGCCCGTGGCCTTCTCCTTGCCCTTCACGGCCCAGACCGTGCGCTTGCCCGGCGCCTTCTCCGCGTAGAAGAACAGCTCGGTGAAGGCGATGTCCTTGGACAGGAAGGGCACCAGGCTGACCTTGTGCTCGTGCTGGGCGAAGTTGGCGGCGATGCGGCGGCCCAGGCGCGTCATGTCCTGGGGGGTGATGCTCGCGGCGCCGCGGTTGGCCCGGATGCCGCCCTGGATGCGGCGGTAGGCCGCAGTCATGAACTGGTTCACCAGTCCGCCCAGGCGCAGGGAATGGGCGAAGGTGCCGCACTCCGGCGCGACCAAGGCGAGCTGGCCGAACTCCGGCGGCAGATCCTCGGAATCCACATCGGCCTTGAGGCGCAGGCATTCGGCCAGCAGGCCCAGGGAGCCCTGGTCGCCCAGTTCGGCGTAGTGCTCGTGGATGGAGGCGAACAGCGCCAGATAGGGGTCCACCCACTCCGGCCGGGTTCTCCCGCGCAGCACCGCCTCCTTGATGCGGTCGCAGAGCAGGCGCATGGCCTGGTCCTTGCCCGCGTACTTCTCCAGCAGGCCCAGCTTCATCACCGACTTGTAGGGGCTGTTCAGGGCCTTGACCATCTGCCACAGACAGGCCCCGAAATACTCGCTCGAAGGGATCGGTTCGGGCTGGCCCAGGTCCACCAGCTCGGCGGCCAGGCGGGGGTCCAGGACAGTGAGGTCCGCCACGAGCGCCTGCACGGCGGCCGCATCGGCGCCCGGGGGGGCGGCCCACCAGGTCAGGTCCTTGCCCGCCAGCTTGAACGCGGTGCGGTAGAACTCCTCCTTGAGCAGGGCCGCCTGGGCCGAGCCGGAACTCTCCTTGTCGCTGATGCCGAAGGAGTTGCTGCGCACCTCGTCCAGGGTCATGGCGAAGAAGTGGACCTCCAGGTCGAACTGCTGCGCGGCCCAGGTCTCCAGGGCCGCAAGTTTGCGGCGCAAGCCCTCCCTGGCCTCCTGCGGGGCGGCTGCGGGGGCGGTGTAGCAGACCCAGCAGTCGATGTCCGAGGAGGGCTTCTGGGCGACGGAGCCCAGGCTGCCGATGGCGTACAGGGCCTCGATGCCGAGCACAGGCCCGGCTTGGGCCGTGGGCGTCTGGCTGGGAAAGAATTTCTCCAGCAGCGCGCGGTCCACTCGGATCGGCCCCCCGGCCAGAGCGCAGGCCGGAACGCCCCGGAGGCCCTGGGCCTTCTCGAACACGTCCGTGGCCAGAAGCTGCGGCAAAAGACGCAGGAACACGCCCTGCTGCTCGGTCAGGCGGTTCAGCGCCAGCTCCGTGCGGCGCTGGTTTTGCCCGCGTATGGCGGCTATGGTGCGCCGGGCCTCGTCCACGCGCGCATGGCGGTCCACGCAGGCCGCCACGAACGCCGCCCCGGGGCCGCTCTTCAGGGCCTGGGGCAGCTCCGCCGCTGCGCCGCCAGGTCCGGCCAGCATGGCGGCCAGGGAGGCTCGCTGGGCTGCGGCCAGGTGCGGATTGTCCGTGTGACCGCCCTGCACGGCCAGGCCGGACAGCGAGCAGCGCGCGAAAGTCAGGTCCAGGGCCTCGCAGTGGCGCAGCCGGGCCAGCGCCAGGGTGCAGTCCGTGAACTCCGAGCTGCGGCAGGCGGTGCGTTCCAGCACCGCGCCGGACAGGCCGCAGCGCGTGAAGGAGCAGGAGGTCAGGGCAGCCTCCTGGGCGCGCAGGCCGGAGAAGGCGCTGGCCCGTGCGACGAAGCGGTCCAGACGCGTCTTGACCAGGTGTGCGCCCGCCAGATCGGACTCGGCCACGGCGCACCCGGAGAGGACGCAGGACACCAGGCGCATGCGCGCCGCCTCGCAGCGCTCAAAGACGCAGCCCTCGAACCGGCAGTTCTGGAAGACCGTGTCGCAGAAATCCACGCCAGAAAAGACGCAGGACTGGAAGGTGCAGCCCTCGAACAGGCTGCCCTGCATGGCGCAGGCGCTCAGGCGGACCCTGCGCACGGTGACGGAGGTGAAGCGGCTGTTCGAAAGGTTCACGGAGACGAGGGTGGACCCGTCCAGGCTCTCCCCGCTGAGACTCGAATGCGAATAGTCCTGGTCCTTCAGGGGGGTCAGGGCGTCCTTTAGGGCCTCGGCCAGGGAGGGATGGCGCTGGCTGGCGGCCTTGCCTGGGGCTTCGCCAGCCCGTGCGGACGGGGCCAAGAGCTCGGCGCTTGCGGCCTCGTCCGCTGCCAGCTGGGCGGCCAGCATGTCCGCCAGGGCCTGCAGTCCGGCTCTGCCCAACGCTGCCTGCATGGCCTTGGCCGCGCGGCGCAGGAAGTCCGGGTCGTGCCGGACCAGGGCGCAGAAGATCCAGGCCAGTACCGCTTCCCGTTCACTGTCCGAGATGTCCGCCAGCAGGGGCTCCAGCCCCAGCCGGGGCAGCAGGGGCGTGAGGCGCAGGGAGGCCTCGCGTACTGCTCTGCCCTGACGCAGCATGTCCGCCAGCACCAGCCCCAGGATCTCCGGCTCGGCCTGGGCGGCCTGGAGCAGGAGCCTCGGGGCCTCGGGCAGGGCTGCCAGACGGCGCATCTCCGTCAGCAGCGCCGACTCGCGCACGTCCAGATCAGGCGGGGCGGCCAGGAGCGGAGCCAGGCGGCTTGGCCCCTCGGAGCCCGCCGCGCGCAGGGCGTAGCCCAGAGCCTCGGCATGGATGGCCGGAACGGCAAGCATCTCAACGGCCTGGAGCAGAGTCTCGACGCTGCTCAGCTTGGGCTTGCCCGCAAAGGCCTTGAACAGCTCGGCCGTGCAGTCCGCGAGAATGCCGTCACGCAGGGGCTTGGCCAGGGGCGTTCCCTCGTCCGTGAGCAGGCCCAGGAACACGAGCATCTCTTGGGGATCGCAGCGCCCCGGCACGGGCAGCAAGCCCTTGAGCCAGGTCAGGTACTGCTTGTCGTCGGCCGGAGGCGCCAGGAGCATCTCGTTCAGGAGGGCCAGGAAGTCCCGGCCGGGAAGGGCCTGCAGGATCGCAGCGACCTGCGGCAAGGGCAGGCTGCGGCCCAGGATGTGCAGCATGACCAGACAGCGGCCGAACCGGCCCAGGCCGAGCAGGGCCTGCAACACGCGCGACATCAGGGCCACGTCGCGCAGGGTGCGCAGCATGGCGAACAGCAGGCAGGCTATCTCCCCGGCGGCGGCGGCGCCCTTGGGGCTGGCGTCATGCCCGGCGGGGAGCGCCGCCAGGCCCGACAAAATGCCCGGCAGCACCTTGAGGGCATCGCCCTGCCCCGCGCGGGCATACCTGCGCAGGGCCTCCGCGAGTTCGACAACAGGGTGGCACATGGCCCGAACATACAGCGTAAATCACGAGGAGTCGAGGCCCACAGGCACAGCGAAACAGTAAAATAAATTGAACCGAAGGCTTGACTTTACGTATCGGCACTGGTACAAATTAAGTAGTGAATTTTTAACCATCTAAATTTACAGCAAAATCAAAAGAAGGAAGGATTAACCATGAAAAAGGCGCATCTCGTCATTTTCGCAGTGCTCGCGCTTGTCGCGGCCCTGGCCATTGGCCCCGCCTATGCCGCTGACAAGGGCGGAGTGTACGTCGGCGTCAAGGGCGGCTACGAGTACATGGACCACAACAAGGGCGACGTGGCCGACTCGACTGCTGCCCCGAACAACAACAACGCGACCAACCAGTCGTGGTCCGACAAGAGCGGCTACACCATTGGCGGCGCCATCGGCTACAACTTCGCCGGCATGGGCCTCCCGGTCCGCGCTGAGGCTGAATACCTCTACCACAACCAGTTCAAGTACTCCGCTGACAACGCCACATCCGGCGGCGCCACCGGCACGTTCAGCTCCAAGATCGACGTCCACACCGTGTTCGCCAACTTCTACTACGACATCAAGACCAGCACAGCCTTCACCCCGTACGTGGGCGCTGGTCTGGGCGTGGCCTGGATCAACCAGAAGGTCGCCAGCACCTTCCGGAACTGGGCCCCCGGCACCTCTGATGGCAACTACGACACCACCAACTTCGCCTGGAACGTGGGCGCAGGTGTTGGCTACTCCCTCACCGACAACATCATCATCGACCTGGGCTACCGCTACACCAGCTTTGGCGATGCCAAGAATGTCGAACAGGGAGCCATCTCCTTCCAGGCCAAGGACCTCAAGTCTCACGAGGCCCTGCTCGGCCTGCGCTACCAGTTCTAGCTAATCCTGATCCGACCATGCTCAAGCGGCCCCGCATTTGCGGGGCCGCTTTTTTTCGCCCTCTCGCCAGGCCAAACAAAGGGCCAGGAGAGATCCCTCGCTCCTGGCCCCCCCAAAGAACTTCAGTCTGGTCCGTCGCCCTAGGCCCCGGCCAGCCGGAAGGCCGCGTCCACCATGGCCTGGGCCTCGCGCTGCAACAAGGCCAAATGCTCCCGGCCCAGGAAGCTCTCGGCGTAGATCTTGTAGATGTCCTCCGTGCCCGAGGGCCGCGCGGC
>CAYMIP010000028.1:0-28593 GCA_964390575.1 uncultured Desulfocurvus sp.
TCATCACCTCCGTGGCGGGCGTGGCCTTCTACCAGGCCATCGCGCCCTTCTACCCGACCATGTCCGTGGCCCCGGACTGGATGCTCGGCTTCCTCTTCGGCATCGGCGGCATGGCCGGCATGTACCTGGGCGCGCGTTGTCAGAAGCACGTGCCTGCGCGCTACATCAAGTGGATGCTTTCCACCCTCATCGTGTTCCTGGCTCTCAAGTACGTGCGCGATTTCTTCGGCTGATTTTTTTCGGGGATTTTTTCGGCGGGCTTTTTTGGTTGGGTCGGCCGCGCAGCCTGTGGCGTCCTCCTGCGCGGACCCGGCCCAACCCCTTTCCGGCAGCCTCCGCTTACCTCCAGCGGGGGCTGCCCCTGTTTATGGCCCAGGGGTTGCGCAGTCGTTCCTTTGGACTCTGTGCAGCGCCCGTCCTGCCCATGGCTGGGGGGCTGTCTCGTTATTGTCCGGGGGACTGCTGCTGCGGGTCCGGCTGCCCGGCGTTTTCCTCGAGCAGGTGGATGAGCCTGCGCATGCGCCTGTAACGCATCAGGCCCAGGGCCATGGTGACCAGCGAGGCGGGCGCCAGAAGCCAGCCGACAATGGTCAGCGCAGGGTGGTCGAAGAACCGGATGAAGGTGGCCGCCACGGCGAGCTGGGTCAGCGCCGTGCGTTGATAGGCGAGGAAGGTGCGCTCGTTGGCCAGGATGGAGCGGGCCGTCGCGAGGTGCTCGCGCAGGCCCAGCCGCGAGCCCAGGAAGCGTTGGTACAGGGTGCCGTTCATGGCCCTCCCGGATGAAATCTGCCCGCCAGCGCCTGGTCCGGGGGTTTCGGGCATGCCCTGGCCGGGCTATCTGTCGGACATGCGCCCGATGGCCTCCTCCGCGTGGGCATGCACCAGCGGACGGGAGAAGAAGAAGCCCTGCACGTATTCGCAGCCGAGCTTGTGCAGCATGACCGCCTGCTCGCTCTCCTCCACGCCTTCGGCCACCACGTCGAGCCCGAGGCTGTGGGCCAGGGCCACGATGGCCCGCACGATCTCGTGGTTTTCCGGGTCGAGCCCCAGGCGGCCCACAAAGCTGCGGTCCACCTTCAGGGTGTCCACCGGAAAGCGCTGCAGATAGGACAAGGACGAGTACCCGGTGCCGAAGTCGTCGATGCTGATCTGCACGCCCAGGGCCTTGAGCCGGTGGAGCATGACCAGCGCGCTTTCGGCGTTGACCATGATGTTGGACTCGGTGATCTCGAGCTTGAGCCGGTCGGCCGGCAGGCCGGTTTCTTTCAGGATGCCCGCCACCTGCTCCACCAGGGAGAACTGCATGAACTGCTTGTTGGACAGGTTTACGGCCATGAACAGGCTGCGCGCCGAGGGGTCCGTGGCCCGCCACCCGGCCAGGTCCCGGCAGGCGCGGTCCAGCACCACGCGGCCCAGTTCGAGGATGATGCCGGTCTCCTCGGCCAGGGAGATGAAGGAGCCTGGCCCCACCAGGCCGCGCTGGGGGTGCTGCCAGCGCACCAGGGCCTCGAAGCCCACCATGTCCGTGCTGGAGAGGTTCCAGATGGGCTGGTAGTGCACCACGAACTCGCCCCTTTCCAGGGCCTGGCGCATCTCCTGTTCCAGGGTCATGCGCTCCTGGGCGTGCTCCAGCATGCGCGGGGTGAAGACCTTGAACCGGCCCCGGCCGCTGGCCTTGACGTAGTGCAGGGCGATGGCCGTGCTCTGGAGCACTTCCTCGGACCGTTCGAAGGTGTTGGGCGAGAGCACGATGCCGAAGCTGGCCGCAGTCTGGACCTCGTTCCCGCCGATATGCAGGGGCTCCATGATGGCCTGGCGCAGGCGCTTGACGATGCGGATGGCCTCGCCCGGGGTGGCCAGTTCCTCCAAAAGCATGATGAATTCGTTGCCGCTGAAGCGGGCCACGGTGTCCAGGCCGCGCAGGGTGTTCACGATGCGCCGGGCCACGGCCTCCAGCACCTGGTCGCCGAAGGCATGGCCCAGGCTGTCGTTGATGACCTTGAAGCGGTCCAGGTCCATGGCCACCACGGCGTAGAAGACGCCGTCGCGGCGCTTGAAGCGCTCCAGGGCCTGCTGGATGCGGTCCATGGCCAGGGTGCGGTTGGCCAGGCCGGTCAAGTTGTCGTAAAGGGCCTGGTGCCGGAGCTTCTGCTCGAACTCCACGCGCTCGGCCTCGCGCACGTCCAGCGCCAGGGCCATGTTGTCAAAGGCCTCGGCCAGCATGCCCAGCTCGCCCTCCTGGTAGCCCAGGCCGATTCTCGCCTTGAGGTCGCCCTGGCCCAGGCGCTTGGCGGCGTCCATGAGCAGGTGCATGCGGCGCATGATGATGAAATGCCCGAGCCCCCAGGCCAGCGCCGCAGCCAGCAGGGCCACCGCGCCGGTGAGGGCGATGTTGCGGGCCTGGAAGAAGCGCGCCTCGCCCAGGGCCTTGTCCTCGGGGATGCCCACCCGGGCCAGCAGGAACGAGGGGTCGTCCGGATGGCGGCGCAGCCGCTTCATGGCATAGAGTCTGCGCACCCCGTCCGCTCCGGCGCCCACGCCCACGCCTTCCTCGCCCATGCTGAGCATCCGCTCCCATAAGGCGGGCGGCTCCTGCTGGCCCATCCACTTGTCCGGGTCCGGGTAGCGGAACAGGCGCACCCCGCGCGAGTCGGACAGGGCCATGGCCGAGCCCTCGGGCAGGCCTGCGGCGTTGAAGGCCTGGGCCAGGGAGGTGATGTCGTAGGTCGCTCCAAGCACGCCCACGAGTTCGCCCGACTCCCCGAACACGGGGTGGGCGAAGTGCAGCACCGGGCGTTTGGTGGTGTAGCTGATGGCGTACTCGCCCACGGAGAACTCGCGGGTGCGCAGAACGTCCTGGTAATACTTGCGCTTCGACACGTCCACCACGCCGCTGAAGGGGATGGACAGGGCCAGGACCCGGGCATCCAGAGTGATGAGCGAGAGGTTGGCGTAGCTGGGGTGCAGCTTGTGCAGTTTGGTCAAGAGCTTGGTGGAGGCCTTCTGGTCCAGCTTGCGGATGGAGGGCACCTGGGCCAGGGTGGTCAGCAGCACCCGGGCGTTCTCCTCCACCTGTTCCAGGTCCTCGGCCATGCACTTGACAAGGTGCTGGGTGGCCTCCTGGGCCTTTTCCACGGAGAGGCGCTGCAGTTCCTGGCCGCCCCACCAGACCAGGGTCATGGCGGGCACAGTGGCGGCAAGCACGAGCACGAGCAGATGCGTGCGGATGGACCAGGAGAAGAATGACTTCATGCGCTCCTTGTGCGTGCCAAGGCGTTGTGGTTCAGCGTCGAGGGGGCCTGCGCCGCACGGGCTTGAAAACCGAACCGCAGCGCCGTCAAAATTTTCGTTGCCATAGCGCTTCTTTCCGGGCGGGTCCAGCCCGCGCAAGGCCCTTTTGGGGGGAATGTAATACGTAATTTGCATGATTCTTGGCCCGACCCTGGGGGGAGCGCCCGCCCGCCCGAAATATCGGACGGAAAGAGTCAGGAATACCGGACAATAGTGATTCCAAAGGGCTTGTTATCGGTCGGAGGGGGGTTGCGGCGGAAACGGCTTTGTGGCATGGGACCTGGGCTGAGTCGGTTTTTTTGTCCTTGGAACAAAATGGGGGAACAACCTATGCGCAAATTCTCCAGTGTCCTGTTTATCGTACTGGCGCTGTGCTGTGGCTGGGCAACAGTGGCCCTGGCCCAGAACGATCTCCAGTTGTCCATCCCGCTGCCCCTTACGGGCCAGCAGGCCAAGTTCGGCGAGATCGAGCAGAAGGCCTACCTGATCGCCGCTGAGGAGATCAACGCCAAGGGCGGCATCAAGAAGAAGAAACTGGTGCTCTCCTTCGAGGACTCCCAGGGCAAGCCCGAGATCGCCCGGTCCATCGCCGAGAAGCTCATCGACGTGAAGAAGCAGCCCATCATTTTCGGCGAGTACTCCTCGTCCTGCTCCAAGGCCGTGGCCGCCGTGGCCGAAGAGCGCAAGATCCCCTACGTGGTCGTCACCGGCGCGGCCGATGACATCACCCAGCAGAAGTACAAGTACGTGTACCGCATCTGCCCCTCCAACGCCTACTACGCCGTTGGCCTCATGAGCTTCCTGAACGAAGTGGTGAAGCCCATGAGCGTGGCCATCCTGTACGAGAGCTCCGACTTCGGCACCTCCGGCGCCGACGACATGGAGAAGCAGGCGGCCAAGGCCGGCATGAAGGTTCTGCTGAAGGAGAAGTACGAAAAGGGCGCGGTGGACTTCAAGCCCATCCTGTCCAAGGTCAAGGCCGCCAACCCCGACGTCATCTACATGGTTTCCTACGTCATGGACGCCGCCCTGCTCATGCGCCAGATCAAGGAACTGCGCATCGACTCCAAGCTGTTCGCCGGCGGCGCCGCGGGCTTCGACATCCCTGAGTTCGTGGGCAACGCCAAGGAGGCCGCCGAGTACGTGGTCACCGCCACCCTCTGGAGCCCCCAGGTGAGCTATCCCGGCGCGAGAGAGTTCGCGGACAAGTACAAGGCCAAGCACGGCAGCTATCCGTCCTACCACGGGGCCGAGGCCTATGCCATGGTCTACCTGCTGAAGGACGTGCTGGAGCGCGCCGCCTCCATGAAGCCCGAGGACATCAACAAGGCCCTGAAGGCCACCAAGATGATGACCGCCTTCGGGCCCATCCAGTTCCAGGACAAGGACGGCTTCCAGAACCAGAACTTCATGGAGACCCTGGTCCGTCAGGTCATCAAGGGCGAGCACCAGGCCATCTGGCCGAAGCGGATCGCCAGCGCCAACTACCTCTACCCCATCCCCCGCTGGCGGGATCGGAAATAGCTCACGCTGCAACGCAGAATAATAAGGGAGAGTAGGGGCGATGTGGGTTCAGACTGAAGTATTTTTGCAAACGCTGGTGTCGGGGTTGCTCCTGGGCGGTCTCTACGCCCTGATCGGAATCGGCATGACGCTCATCCTGGGCGTCATGAAGATCATCAACCTCACGCACGGCCAGCTCATGATGGTGGCTATGTATGCAGCCTTCTGGCTGTTCACGCTATTTGGCATCGACCCCTACCTCTCCCTGCTTATTGTTCCGCCGCTTCTGTTCGTGTTCGGCATGGGACTGCAAAAGTATCTGGTGAACCCGGTGCTCCGGGTGGAGTCCATCCTGCCGCACAACCAGGTCATCCTGACCGTGGGCATCGGCATGGTGCTCCAGAACCTGGCCACCCTGTTCTTCACCTCCGACTACCGGTCCATCCCCGTGGAGTACGCCTCCACGGTCTGGTACCTGACCGACCTCTGGCCCGACGCCCCGGTGGAGCTGTCCTTCTCGCTGCCCTGGGTGGTCTCCTTCATGCTCGCGGTGGTCATCACCCTCATGCTGTGGTTCTTCCTGGCCAAGACCGACACCGGCAAGTCCATCCGGGCCACGGCCCAGGACCGCGACGCAGCCATGCTCATGGGCGTGCACGTGGGCTGGATGCGCGTCATCACCTTTGGCCTGGGCTCGGCGCTGGTGGCCTGTGCGGGATGTCTGTTCATCCCCATCTACTACCTGTTCCCGGCCCTGGGTTCGCAGTTCACCCTCATCGCCTTTGTCATCACCATCCTGGGCGGCCTGGGCTCGACCATCGGGGCCATCCTGGGCGGCCTGCTTTTGGGTGTGTTCGAGTCCATGACCGCCACCTACGTGGGCATGGGCTGGGCCCCTGCCGGACGCTTCGTCGTGTTTGTGGCCGCCCTGGTGTTCCTGCCTGGCGGCGTCGCCTCCCTGCTTAAAAGACGGAAGCTTGGCAAATGAATAAGAAATACACCATATTGTTGCTGATCGGCGTCCTTCTCGTCCTGCCTCAGCTGGGCCTCAGTTCCTATGGAGTGCACATCCTCATCCTGGCGCTCATGTGGGCCACGGCGGGCATGGCCTGGAACCTGCTCGGCGGGTACTGCGGCCAGGTCTCCTTCGGCCACGCGGCCTTCTTCGGCATGGGCGCCTACTGCGCCGGGCTCATGGCCCATCATTTTGACATATCCCCCTGGTTCGGCTTTCTGGTCAGCATTCCCTGCGTCGCGGTCCTGGCCCTGGTCATGGGCTTCATCGTGCTGCGCCTGCGTGGCCCGTACTTCGTGCTGGCCACCCTGGCCATCGGCGAACTGCTGCGCATCATTGCCGAGAACCTGGTGGACCTGACCCAGGGCAACCTGGGCGTGCTCATCCGCCGCACCTGGGTGGACAAGGATCCCTACTACTACATCATCCTGGCCTTGGCCCTGGGCACCTACTTCCTGATCCAGAAAATCATGGAGTCGCGCTGGGGCTACTACTTCGTGGCCATCCGCGAGGACCAGGACGCGGCCGAGTCCCTTGGCATCAACACCACCCTGTACAAGACCATCGCGCTGACCATCAGCGCGGTGATCACCGGGTTCACCGGCGCGTTCTACATGAACTACATGGGCTACATCGATCCCCAGATCGTCTTCTCCCTGGGCGACATCTCCATCGTGACCATCATGGTGGTCATGGTGGGCGGCGTGGCCACCTACTTCGGCCCCTGGGTGGGGGCGATCATCATGGTCATCCTGGCGGAATGGATTCGCTCCCTGCCGGTCATCGGCACGGGCTACCAGACCCTGTTCGGCATTTTGCTCATCGTGATCATCATCTTCCTGCCCAACGGGCTGGTGGGTGACTTCCCGAAGATCAAACGGTTCTTCAAGAAAGAGGTGCCAGCATAATGTCCCTGTTGGAAGTCAATTCCGTGTCCATGTTCTTCGGCGGCCTGGCCGCCCTCTCCGGCGTCACCTTCGGCGTGGAGAAGGGCGAGATCCTGGCGCTGATCGGCCCCAACGGCGCCGGAAAGACCACCCTGTTCAACTGCGTCAACGGCTTTTACAAGCCGTCGCTGGGCACGGTGAGCTTCCAGGGCCAGAAAATATCCGGCCTTGAGCCGCATGTGGTCTGCAAGATGGGTCTGGCCCGCACCTTCCAGGTGGTCAAGCCCTTGCAGCGCATGAGCGTGCTCGACAACGTCGTGGCCTCCGCCTTTCTGCGCACCAAGACCAGGGCCGAGGCCTTGGACCTGGCCACAGAAATCCTGGAGTTCACAGGCCTCATTGAGGAAAAGGACATGATCTCCAAGGGCCTGCCGCTCGGCATGCGCAAGCGTCTGGAGATCGCCCGGGCCCTGGCCACCAAGCCGGAGATGATCCTGCTCGACGAGTCCTTTGCGGGCTTGAACCCGGCGGAGCTGGACGTCTCCATCGACATCATCCAGGGCATCAAGGCCAAGGGCATCACCATCATGATCATCGAGCACCACATGAAGGTCATCATGTCCATCTCTGACCGCATCGTGGTGCTGAATTACGGGCAGAAGATCGCAGAGGGCAGTCCGGAGGAGATCCGGTCCAACCCCCTTGTGGTCGAAGCCTATCTCGGCGCGGAGGCCTAAGTGCTCGAAATAAAAAACATCAACGTCTTCTACGGCGACGTCCAGGTCCTCTGGGACGTGTCCTTCCAGGTTGAGCCCGGCGAAATCGTGGCCCTCATCGGGGCCAACGGCGCGGGCAAGTCCACAACCCTGCGCACCATTTCCGGGCTGCTGCGTCCCAAGACCGGCGAAATCACCCTGGACGGCCAGGCCCTGCACACCATGGAGCCCTACGACCTCATCTCCCTGGGCATTGCCCATGTGCCGGAGGCCAGGCGGCTCTTCGTGGAAATGAGCGTGGAGGAGAACCTGGACATGGGCTCCCTGCGCGGGGAGGCCAAACTCCAGCGCAAAGAGACCAAGGAAATGGTCTTTTCCCTGTTCCCCCGCCTGAGCGAGCGCCGCAGGCAGCTGTCCGGCACGCTCTCCGGCGGCGAGCAGCAGATGCTGGCCATCGGGCGCGGGCTCATGGGCCTGCCACGGGTCATCATGTTCGACGAACCCTCCCTGGGCCTGGCCCCCATCCTGGTGAGCGAGATCTTCGAGATCATCAAGCGCATCCGCCAGGAAGGCAAGACCGTGCTCATCGTGGAGCAGAACGTGCGCCAGACCCTGGCCATCGCGGACAGGGCCTACGTGCTGGAGACCGGCAAAGTGACCATGGAAGGCAAGGGCCAGGACATGCTCAATGACGAGCACGTCAAGGCCGCGTATCTCGGCGTATAGCTAAAGCGGAGGAATTCCCATGCTTGTGAAGGACTGGATGGCCGCCCCCGTGTTCAGCGTGGGGGCAGAGGCCAGCATTTCCGAGGTCGTCAACCTCATGCGCGAGAAAAAGGTCAAGCACATTCCCGTGGCCGAGGGCGGGGCGCTTTTGGGTGTCATCTCCGACCGCGACATCAAGCAGCACACGCCCTCCAAGGGCACCAGCCTGGACATCTACGAGCTCAACTACCTCCTGGCCAAGACCAAGGCCCGGGAGATCATGAAAACCAAGGTTTTCACCACCTCTCCGGAGACCCCGGTGGAGGAGGCGGCCATGCTGCTCTACGACAACAACATCGGCTGCCTGCCGGTGGTGGAGAGCGGCAAGCTTGTGGGCATCATCTCCGACCGCGACATGTACAAGGTCCTGGTGGAGATCACCGGCGCCCGGCGCGGCGGCGTGCGCGTCAGCCTGCCCGTGGAGGACCGCCCCGGCTCCATCCGCGAGGTGGGTGACATCATCCGCACACACGGTTTCCGGTTGCAGAGCATCCTCTCCTCCAACGACAAGGCCGCGCCCGGCCAGCGCTATGTGGTGCTGCGCGTCTTCGGCAACGGCGACCAGCAGGCCCTGAAGAAGGAGCTGGACGCCAAGTACGCCAGCGTGCGCTTCAAGGGCTCCTAGACCAGCCCCGCATCCGTTTCAGGACAACACACGGCGGCCCCTGCGGAGGCCGCCGTTTTTTTGTCCGCCGTGGCCGGGCTGCGGGCTGTCCTTGCCTGCGCGGGCTGGTTCTGGTAGGGTCAGGGGACGAATTGGCTGCCCCGGAGGCGGACCGCGCTTTGGGGTGTACCTGCAACAGTGTTCCAAGGGGGTCGTGCATGAAACGTTTCGTTCTGTTCGCCGTGTTGGCTCTGGGCCTGGCCCTGACCGGCTGTGAGAAGGCTCCGGAGAAGGCGCCCGCGAAGGCCGCTGAAAAGCCCGCTGCCGTCGCCGAGGAGAAAGTCCTCATCAACGGCATCGATGGTGGCGGCTTTCCGCCGTACGCCTTTGTCAACAAAGAGGGCAAGACCGTGGGCTTCGACGTGGAGTCCGTGGAGTGGATCGGCAAGAAGATGGGCTTCAAGGTCAAGCACCAGCCCGTGGAATGGTCCGCCATCATCCCCGCCCTGGAGGCCAAGAAGATCGACATGATCGCCTCCGGCATGAGCGCCACCGCCGAGCGCGCCCAGCGCGTGAACTTCTCCGATCCCTACTACAAGGTCACCCAGGTCCTC
Organism: uncultured Desulfocurvus sp.; assembly: GCA_964390575.1. Lineage (GTDB taxonomy): Bacteria > Desulfobacterota > Desulfovibrionia > Desulfovibrionales > Desulfovibrionaceae > Humidesulfovibrio. The sequence goes on from CAYMIP010000028.1 coordinate 9,396, forward strand.
GTGGTCAAGGGCGACAGCAAGCTCAGCCTGGAGCAGATGCTCAGCAGCGGCAAGAAGATCGGCGTGCAGCGCGGCACCGTCACCGCCAAGTACCTGGAGGAGCTCGGGAAGAAGCCCGGCATGAAGTTCAAGCTCGTGCAGTACGACTCCTCCGACCTGTCCATGCAGGATTTGCCCATCGGCCGCATCGACGGCTCGGGCATGGACAACACCATCGCCAAGGAAGTCCTGAAGAAGGACAAGAACGTGAAGGTCGTCGGCACCTTTGACGCCGCCCCGGAGAACTACGGCTACGCCGTGCGCAAGGACGACGCCGAGCTCCTGAAGAAGCTCAATGACGGCCTGAAGCTGCTCATGGCCGACCCCTACTGGCAGGAGCTCAAGAAGAAGTACGACATCGACTAGTCTTGCAACAGACTGGAATCAAACCGAAAGGCTCCGGAATATGCGCCGGGGCCTTTCGGCCGTTTCCAGGCCCGGCCATGTCTTGACAGAGGGGCTCCATGGATTTCGCCGTTGCCTTTGACGCCGCCCGCGAGGCCATGCCCTACATGCTGGGCGGTGTGGTCTGGACCGTCGGGCTCATCCTGGGGGCCATGCTCCTGGGCCTGGCCCTGGGCGTGCCCCTGGCCGTGATGCAGGTCTACGGCCCCTGGCCCCTGCGCAAGCTGGTCAGCGCGCATGTCTGGATGTTCCGGGGCATTCCCATATTGGTGCAGATGTACATCTTCTATTTCGGCCTGCTGTCCTGGCTGTCCCAGCTGCCCCTGTTCAAGAGCATGGGCCTGGACAGCCCCTTTGTGGCCGCCGTGCTGGTGCTGGGCCTGACCTCAAGCGCGTACCAGTCGCAGATCTTCCGGGGCGCGATCCAGTCCCTGCCCACGGGCCAGCTCAAGGCCGCCCGGGCGCTCGGCATGAGCGACGGGGTCGCCATCCGCAGCATCATCCTGCCCCAGGCCCTGCGCCTGTCCATCCCCGGCTGGAGCAACGAGTATTCCATCCTGCTCAAGGACTCGGCCCTGGCCTTCTCCATCGGCGTGGTGGAGATCATGGCGCGCATGCGCTCCGTGGCCTCGGCCACGCACGAGCCGGTGAGCATGACCTTCCTGGCGGGCATCATCTTTTTCGCCCTCACCTGGGTGGGGGTCAAGGCGCTGGGCCTTCTGGAGAGCCGGGTGCGCATCGCGGGCTACACCCGCCAGGGAGCCGCCTAAGCCATGTCCGCCACCGCTGCTGCAATGAATGGAGACGTCCCGGTGCTGGAGGCCAGAAGCCTGGTCAAGATCCTGGGCAACAACCGCGTGCTCGACGCCGTGAGCCTGTCCCTGCCCAAGGGCCGGGTGAAGGTGCTCATCGGCCCCTCGGGCGCGGGCAAGAGCACGCTGCTCCAGTGCCTGAACTTCCTCCTGCCGCCGGACTCCGGCGCCATTCTGCTCGAGGGCCGTGAGGTCAACGCCAAGAGCACGCGCGAGCTCTGCGCCCTGCGCCAGCAGGTGGGCATGATCTTTCAGGATTTCAACTTGTTCGACCATCTGAACGCCCTGGAGAACGTGCGCGTGGCGCTGATCAAGGTCAAGGGCCTGAGCAAGCTGGAGGCCGGCGAGCGCGCCCTGGCCGAGCTGGCCCGCGTGGGCTTGCAGGACAAGGCCGCGCTGTACCCGGCCAACCTCTCCGGCGGGCAGAAGCAGCGCGTGGCCATCGCCCGCGCCCTGGCCATGGACCCCAAGGTCATGCTCCTGGACGAGCCCACCAGCGCGCTGGACCCCGAGCTCATCGGCGAGGTGCTGGCCGTGATCCGCGACCTGGCCCAGAACGGCATGACCATGATCCTGGCCACGCACCAGATCAGCTTTTCGGCCAGCCTGGCCGACGAGTTCCTGTTCATGGACAAGGGCCGTGTGGTGGAGCAGGGCTCGCCGGCCGAGCTCCTGGGCCGGGGCTCGGCCTCGCGCACCCAGGCCTTCTGCGCCAAGATCAGCGAGCTGACCGGAGAAACAGAGGCGGAGCGCCGGGCGTGAGCACCACGTACCTGGAGTTTTTGCGCGCAGAGCTGGCGCCCGGCCTCATGGAGGGCCTCTGGGTCAGCCTCCTGATCATCGTGCCCTCGGCCGTGCTGGGGCTTGTCATCGGCGTGGTCGTGGGCGTGCTGCGCGTGTACGGGCCAAGGCCCGTGCGGCGCTGCGCCGAGGCCTACGTCTCGCTCTTTCGCGGCACCCCGCTCATCGTGCAGGTCTTCTTCTGGTATTTTGCCCTGCCGTACATCAAGATAGGCGGCTGGAGCCTGGTGCTCGACCCCATCCCGGCGGCCATCCTGGCCTTCAGCCTGTGCAGCGGGGCCTATCATTCGGAGTATATCCGCGGCGGCCTGAGCGCCATCAAGCGCGGCCAGATCCGCGCGGCCCTGGCCTTAGGCATGACCACCCGCCAGGCCGTGACCAGCGTGGTGCTGCCCCAGGCCTTCCGCCGGGCGCTGCCGGGCTGCGGCAACGAGGTCATCTACCTCATCAAGTACTCGTCCCTGGCCTCGGTCATCACCGTGAACGAGCTCACGGGCATGGCCACCACCCTGGCCCGGAACTCCTGGCGCAACATCGAGGTCTTCTGCACCCTGGGCGCGTACTATCTCGTCCTGGTGACCCTGGCCAGCGGGCTGTTGCGCCTGCTGGAGGACGCCCTGAGCGTGCCCGGCTTCGAGCGCCACCGGTCCTGACCCCAGCCTGACGGAGACGGCCATGAGCACGACCCGCCCCCCCCGCGCCATCAGCGCCACAACCCTCGCCCTGCTGGGGCGCGAGTTCGGCCTGGACCTGCTTACGGACCAGGCGGCCCTCGCCGCCCGCAGCCGCGACGAGTCCGGCCTCTGCCGCCCGCCCGCCGCCGTGCTCCTGGCCAGGAACGAGGCCCAGGTGGCGCGGCTGCTTGTTTTGGCCAACGAGCATAACTTTGCCGTGGTCCCGCGCGGGGCAGGCACGGGCCTGGCGGGCGGCTGCCTGCCAAACGCCGGAAATGGGCCGGGCGGGGTGGTGCCGGACGGCGTGGTGGTGGACCTCTCCGCCATGAACCGCATCAAGGACATCGACAGCGCGAGCCTCACAGCCACGGTGGAGCCCGGCGTGCTCACCGGGGACCTGCGGCGCGCAGTGCGGGCGGTGGGCCTGTTCTACCCGCCGGACCCGGCCAGCCTGGACACCAGCACCATCGGCGGCAACGCGGCCACCAACGCGGGCGGCCCGGCCTGCGTCAAGTACGGCACCACGCGCGACTACGTGCTGGGCTTAAGCGTTGTGCTGCCCACGGGCGAGGTCATCCGGGCCGGGGTCAACACCCGCAAAGGGGTGGTAGGCTACGACCTGGCCCGGCTCCTGGTGGGCAGCGAGGGCACCCTCGGCGTCATCACCGAGCTGACCCTGAAGCTCCTGCCGCACCCCAGGGCCGCGGCCTGCCTGGCGGCGGTGTTCGCGGACCTTGGCGCGGCCATGCGCGCCATCATTGCCATCATGACGCGCGGGCACCTGCCCTCGGCCATGGAGTTCCTGGACGCCCGCTGCCTCAGGCTGGTGGGCGATCTGCTGCCGTTTCGCGTGGACGGGGCAGAGAGCGCCCTGGTGCTGGTGGAGACCGACGGCGACCCGGACCAGACCCGGCGCGCGGTGGCGGACATCGAGGCCCTGTGCCGCGAGCTTGGGGCCACGCACGTCCTGCCCGCCGCCATTTCTGGCACGGAAGCAGGCGACGCAGGCCGCGAAGCGGTCTGGAAGGTGCGGCGCAGCGTGTCCACGCGCATCCACGAGGCCTGCGCCGTCTACATACCGGAGGACATCGCCGTGCCCATCGGCCATATCGCGGACATGGTGGCCGCCCTGCCCGAGGTGGAGGCGAGGCATGGCATCACCATCTACGCCTTTGGCCACGCGGGCGACGGCAACATCCACCTGAACCTGACCGCCCGGGACGAGGCCCAGCGCCCGCAGGTGGAGGCCGCAGCCGAGGACTGCGTGCGCCTGGCGCTTAAGCTCGGCGGCACCATCAGCGGCGAGCACGGCATCGGCCTGGTCAAGCGCGGCCTGCTGGGGCTTGAACTCTCGCCCGTGAGCCTGCGGGTGCAGCGCGGCATCAAGGCCCTGCTCGACCCGGGCAATGTGCTGAATCCCGGCAAGATATTTCCGGAGGAGAACGCATGAGCGACGGCCTCGAAGCCCGCCTTTCGCGCCGCGTGCGCCAGATCAAGATCTCGGCCACCAAGGAGATGCCCATGCTCGCGGCCCGGGTGGGCGGCTGCGTGTCCCTGGGCCAGGGCATCCCCTCGTTCATGACCCCGCCGCACGTGGTGGACGCGGTCTGCCGCGCCCTGCGCGACGACCCCTCGGCCGGCAAGTATTCCCTCCAGCCCGGCCTGCCGGCCTTGCGGCGCGCGGCGGCGGACCTGCTGCGGGCCGAGAAGGACCTCCCCGCCGACCCGGAGACCGAGGTGGCCATCACCGTGGGCGGCATGGAGGGCCTGCTCTGCGCCATGCTGACGCTCATCGGCCCCGGCGACGAGGTCATCGTGCCCGAGCCCTTCTACCCGTCCCATGTGGAGCAGGTGCTTCTGGCCGAGGGCACGCCGGTGTTCGCGCCCCTCTCCCGCGCGGACTGGGGCCTGGACGTGGACGCCGTGGCGGCCTGCATCACCCCGCGCACCAAGGCCGTCATCGTCTCCAGCCCGCACAACCCCACGGGCGCGGTGTTCGCCAAAAAAGACCTGCTGGCCCTGGCCGAGCTGGCCCTTCGGCACGACATCTTCGTCATCTGCGACGACACCTACGACGCGCTGACCTACGATGGCCCCGATGGGCAGGGCAACGCCTTCAGCCTGGCCAGCCTGCCGGAGCTGCGCCACCTGCTGGTGGGCGTGTTCAGCTTCTCCAAGCGCTTTGCGCTCACGGGCTGGCGCGTGGGCTTCCTCTGGGCGCGGGAGGAGCTCCTGGCCCAGATGCTCAAGGTCCACGACGCCGCGGCCATCTGCGCGCCCACCCCGGCGCAGATAGCGGCCCTGGCCTCCCTCACCGGCCCGCAGGACCTCTACCAGGGCTTCCGGGCCGAGCTGGAAAAGCGCCGCGACCTGATCTGCGCGCGCCTGGACAACATGGGTGGCTGCTTTGCCCACATCCGGCCCAGGGGCGCGTTCTATGTCATGGCCGAGGCCCAATTTTCTGTTGCCGACTCGCGCGAGCTGGCCCTGCGGCTCATCCACGAGGCGCACGTCATCACCATCCCCGGCGGGGCCTTTGGTCCGGGCGGGGAGGGCCACGTGCGCCTGTCCTTTGGCGGCGACGAGGCCGAAATCAACACCGCCTGCGACCGCCTGGCCGCCTGGGCCGCCCGATTGTAACCCCACAAGGAGTGCCCATGCGCCGCGTTTCCATCTCCCTGCTCCTGGCCCTGGCCCTGCTCGCCCTGACCCAGACCTTGGCCCTGGCCGAGGCCGACGCTCCTGCGTTCAACGCCGAGGCCTTCCGCCGCAATTTCGTGGCCGGACTGTCCGGTCGGCCCAATGTCCCGGCCCTGACCCCGGAGAGCGTGCAGGTGGACCAGGTGGACAAGGCCGCGACCTTCGGCGGCCTGGACATCTACGCCGTGAAGGGCCGCCTGGCGCCCGAGGGCGGCCAGTCCCAGCCCTTCCTGCTCTTCGTCAGCGCCGACGGCCAGTTCCACGTCTCGGACATCATCAGCCTGGCTGCAGGCCGGAGCATCCTCAAGGACGCCCGGGACCGCATGCGCGCGGCGGACGTCAAGAGCCTCGGGCACGTCATCATGAAGGGCACGCCCGGCAAGCCCGTGGTGGTCTATGTGTCCGACCCCTTCTGCCCGTATTGCCGCACCGCCTTCGCCCTGCTCATGGGCAAGGCCGGGAGCTTCTCCGAGCTGCGCCTGGCGCATTTCCCCCTGGCCTCCCATCCCGGCGCGGACATCGCCTGCGCCATCCTGGCCTGGGCCGAGGCCAAGGCGCCCAAGAAGGCTCTGGACTTTGTGCGCTTCGCCTACACCGAGCTCAAGGCCCCGGCCGTGCCCGAGAAGACGCCCGAGGCCCTGGGCCGGGCCTGGAACGAGGTGGCCGCGTCCTTCCTGGTCAAGTTCCCGGAGCTGAAGGCCCTGGGCAAGAACGGCGCAGCCATTGTGGCGGCCTTGAGCGATTCGGCCTACGCCCGCGTGGTGGCCGAGGACATGGCCAAGGCCTCGGGCCTGGAGATCACCGGCACCCCGGTGGTCTTCGTGGGCGATGTCCGCGTGGTGGGCTTTGACGAGGAGCGGCTGAACGAACTGCTGAAATAGGAGCTGGCCGGATGCGTTGCCATCCGGGCCTTCCCGGCCGCTGGACGCAGGCCCGGCTCCTCGTGTATGCTCCATGCAATAGAGCGCGGCGGCCCCGCCGCCCCAGACCCCCCCTTCAAGGAGGCGGAACATGCGAAGACTTTTCATCGGACTGCTGGCGGCTGTCCTGACCCTGAGCTTCCTGGCCGCCGGGCAGGCCCAGGCCAAGGTCTACAAGATGAAACCCGAGGAGCGGGAAGCCGCCCTCAAAGAGAAGAAGGTCCGCAAGGCCAAGAAGAAGGCCGGCAAGGCCACGGATGAGGCCCCTGGAGGCTGGGTCGAGGTGAAGCCTGGCGCCAAGCCCGAACGCAAGCCCAGAAAGTCCGCCAAGGTGGACGAGCTGGCCAAGGCTGCCGAGCAGAAGGGCAAGAAAGGCAAGAAGGCCGCTGATGCGGACCTGAAGCCCGCCAAGACGTCCGCCAAGACATCCGACAAGAAGGCCGTCAAGAAGTCCGACAAGAAGGCGGAGCTGAAACCCGTCAAGACCACCGACAAGCGCAGCGGCAAGAAGGCTGCGGGGAGGGGCGACCGCCTGGTGGGCAAGGCCTACACCGGCGAGGCCAGGGTGCGCGGCACCAGCACCGAGGTGCGCCGCCCCGGCGCCCCTGCGGGCGACGACCTGAACGCCTATTCCGTGAACCGCCCCGGCCAGGAGAAGCCTGCGCTGACCTTGGCGCCCGCCGCGCCCGCCACACCAGCCGTGGTGCCGGAGGTGCGCCAGGAGGTCCAGCCCGGCCCGGTGGACACGGCCAAGCCCGTGGGCACCGAGCACAAGGCCGGCGAGGGCCGGTTCTAGGCCAGCCGGAGTCTCATCGAAGTCACAAGGCCGGGTTCGCGCCCGGCCTTTTCTTTTGCGTCCGCAGCCGAGTGGGGGCCATGTCCGGGGCCAGCTGGGGGCCAAGAAAAAGGCCCGAAGCGGGATGCTCCGGGCCTTGCGTGCGTTGGCGGGATTCCAGGCGGCTACTGGACCAGGACCCAGGTGCCGTCGGGGTTGCGGTAGGCCTTGGCCTTCACGTCCTTCTCCTGGCCGTCCACGTTGGCCTTGATGGTGATGTCGCGGTAGATCTTGTCGTGCTGCATGTACGGGGTGCCGGGAGTGGCCTCGTACGACGCGCCGCTGTCCGGGTTCTTCCAGGCCAGGGCCTTGCCCGAGGGCTGCTCTTCCAGGGCCTTGCCGATCTGCGCGTGGTCGTTCTTGTCCATCTCGTTGCCGATGGCGTAGCCGATGAGCGCGCCGATGCCCGCTCCCAGCGCCGCGCCGGTGAGCTTGTTCTTGAAGGTCAGCGCGCCGATGGTGGCCCCGGCCATGGTTCCCACGCCTGCCCCGGTCTGGGCTTTATTGGCGCAGCCGGACACGGAGCCCAGGAGAAAGGTGGCGATGATGGCAGAGGCGATGAGTTTTTTCATGGTGGTTTCTCCTTGCGGGCCCTTGGCCCGCAGCTGATTGGCATGTCTGCGTGAAAGATACGCCTTCCTGCGCCGTCGTCAAGGCGGAGGCCTGACGGTCCCTGCGAAGCAAGCATCGGGCCAGGGCAGCAGGTGAGGCCTGGCGCGGCCTGGCGGGGCAGGGCGCAGGCACGGGCCTGTGCGCCTGTGCACATTGCCAGCGCGCGTGCGCAAATAGTGCACGAGTGTGGGCCAAAGGCTGCGCAGGGGCCTAGGGCAGCCCCGCCCCCTTCATCTTGTCCGCCTCTGTCTTGTCTGCCTCCGTCTTGTCTGCCTTCGTCTTGTCTGCCTCTGTCTTGTCTGCCTTCTGGCCGCCCTCGGGCGCAGGCCCTTCGCCCGCGCCGCGCTCGAAGGTGTAGTTGCCCTTGAAGAACTCGTCCACGTACCAGCCGATCTGGCCGTCGTCGGAGAGCAGCATGTCGAGCAGGCGCACCGCGCCCAGAAGCCTGCCCACCATGTCCAGCTTCTGCTTGAGGTCGCTCTGGGAGTACTTCTTGATCTCCCCGCGCACCATGTCGCCCTTGACCTCCATCTTGAAGCCCAGGCGCTTCAAAATCTGGGCGATGAGGTTGGCCCGCCGGGCGCGCCGCGCGATGTCCGCCGCGCCGCCCTTGAAGGAGAACACGATGTAGTTGTCGTTGATTTCCGGGCCGCAATAGCTGTCCACCACGGCGAAGTGGTAGCCCAGGCGCATGTTGAAGTTCAGGTAGTGGTCGCTGGCCACGGCGTAGTTCGGCCCGCCCATGCTGCCGTCGGCGTTGGGGTCGCTCATGAGGGACTCGGCCATGATCGTGGCGAAGCCGGACAGGCTCACGCCCACGCCGCCCAGCCAGCGGATGTCCGGGTTGGTCATGCCGTGGAGCAGGGCCTGGAAGGGCGCGCTCTTGATGTGCTCCAGCTCCACGACCTTTTTCGGGGCCGTGGGGGTGAGCCCGCCGCCCAGGTCCACCACCAGGATGTTCAGCGGCAGCCCGGCGCGCAGGCGCACCGCCGCGTCGCCTGCGTCCTCCATGTCCGCGCCGATGCGGAACATCTCGCGCATGCCCAACTCGTGGGCGAAGCGGATGACGTCGTGCAGGCTGCGGCAGCCCTCGGGCGTGAAGTTCTCGGCCTTGGGGTCCAGCAGGGTCAGCGGGGCCATGTGCTTGAGGGCCTCCTGCGCGGCCTTGTACACCGGGCTGCCCTTCATGAGGTTCACGCAGGGGCGGTCGCGGATGAGCTCCGGCACGATGCCCCGGTAGACGATGCGGCCCGTGGCGTCCACGGTGATCTCCTCGCCCTGCTCGATGACCAGGGTGGCGTTCTCCAGGCCCACCAGGGTGGGCAGGCCGAACTCCCGGGCCACGGAGGCCATGTGCCCGGTGACGCTGCCCACGTCGGTGACGATGGCCCGGATGCGGTCCATGACCGGCACATAGGTGGGCGAGGTCTGCCGGGCCACGAGGATGGCGCCCTCGGGCACGGCGGTGAGGTTGTGGTCGCTGGTGAGGATGTAGGCCTGCCCGGCGGCGCTGCCTGCGGCGGCCATGGCCCCGCCGCGCAGGATGACCTCCCGCCCGTGCAGGGGCTCGGTCTCGCCGCTGTCCAGGGCGCAGCCCTCGGCGCCCTGGCCCTGCTCCACGCCCAGCGGCCGGGCCTGGAGGATGAACAGGCGCTCCTGCTGGTCCTGGGCCCACTCGATGTCCAGGGGCTGGCCGTAGTGCTCCTCCAGCTTGAGCCCGTAGGCCGCGAGCTGAAGCAGCCGGGCCTGGTCCAGGCAGGGCTCGGCCTGCTGGGCCTGGGGCACGGCGTCCTCGAAGATGCCGTCGATGCTGCCACCTGGCCCGCTGGCGGCGCTCTTCAGGATGAGGCGGCGCTCCTTCACGGCCACGTCAAAGCTCAGGACCTGCATGTCCTTCCGGCGCAGCCGCGCGAAATCCGTCTTGCCCGAGCCGTCCACCACGCTGACGCCCAGGCCCCAGGCGGCGCTGACCAGGATGTCGTCAGAGGCCAGATGGCTTGGGTCGTGGGTGTAGAGCACGCCGCTGGAGCGCGCATCGATCATGGTCACGCACAAAACGGCCATGATGACGTCGTGGTCGGAGTAGCCCTTGCTGCGGCGGTAGTACACGGCGCGCGGGCTGAAGGTGCTGGCCACGACCTCCTTCCAGGCCTCGGGCACGTTCTCCGCGCTCACATTGAGCACCGTGGAGTGCTGCCCGGCGAAGGTGGCCTCGGAGTCCTCGCAGGTGGCGCTGGAGCGCACGGACACGCGCACCTGCGGCCCGAACAGGGCCATGAGCGCCTCCATCTCGCGGGCCATGCCGCGCCGGGTCTCCTCGGGCACCTCGGCGGCCAGGATCAGGGCCTGGATCTCCTCGCACAGGGTCACCAGGCGCTCCGTGTCCTTGACGTCGATGCCGCGCATGAGCCGTTCGATGTCTTCCGCGAGGCCCGTGACCCGGAGAAAATGCTGGCAGGCGTAGGCGGAGACGGAAAAGCCCTGGGGCGTGGGCAGCCCGGCGCGGTTGGCAACCTCGCCCAGGTTGGCGGCCTTGCCGCCCACCTCGTCGCTCATGGCGGCGGACAGGGAACGCAGGGGCAGCACCAGCTCGCTCTTCTTGAGCTTCTTGCGGCGCACCAGGTCCCGCAGCACCGTGATGCCGATGCGTTCGGTGGCGTCGAACAGGCCGGGGTAGCGGCCATGGGACAGGGCGTTCAGGTCCTCGGCCAGGTCGTAGACCAGGCTGATCAGATCCTCGGACAGGGTGAGCACCTGGTCCAGGGTGAAGGGCTTGTTTTCGTAGAGCAAATGCTCCAGCTCCGTGAGCAGTTCAAGGGAGCGGTTGTTCTTGATGAGCAGGCTCTTGAAGTAATCGTACTTGCGCTTGACCGCATCCTCTTCCGTGCGGTTGCCGCGCTTTTTCTGGCTGCCGAGGAGCATGTTCAGGAATTTGAGCATCCTGGTCTCCGAAGGGGCTTGAGGTTCGGGCAAGGGGCGGTCCCTGACCCTTGCACACTACGCAAAGGCCGGGCGCTGCGCAAGGGCGGCGATGCGTCGCCGTCCTCATCTCGCCGCCGTTCCCTCGCCGTCGTTGCGGGGCCGGGCCAAACAGGCTAGGGTGCTCCCGCAGGAGATTGAAATACAATGTACAAGGGCAAACGCATACTGGCCAACATCAGCGCCCGGGGGGGCAGCAAGGGCGTGCCCGGCAAGAACATCCGCGACCTGGGCGGCCTGCCGCTCATGGCCTGGACCATCCGCGAGGCCCGCTGCTCGGCCTATGTGGACCGGCTCGTGGTGTCCTCGGACGATGCGGGCATCCTGGCCGTGGCCCGCTCCCACGGGGCCGAAACGCCCTTCCTCCGGCCGGTTGAGCTGGCCCGCGACGACACTCCGGGCGTGGACCCGGTGCTGCACGCCCTGGAGGCGCTAAGGCCCGAGGCATACGACTACGTGGTGCTGCTGCAGCCCACCTCGCCCCTGCGCACAGTGGCCGACATCGACGGCTGCATCCAGCGCTGCCTGGAGGGCGGCTGGCCTTGCTGCGTCAGCGTCACCGAGGCTGAGAAGAGCCCGTATTTCATGTTCGAGCTGGACGAGGGCGCGCGCCTGAGCCCGGTCATCGCTCAGGAGCGCTACCACACCCGCCGCCAGGACCTGCCCAGGGTCTTTGCGCCCAACGGCGCGGTGTACGTGGCCAGCTGCGAGTGGCTGGCCCAAACCCGCAGCTTCCTGACCCCGGAGACCCGCGGCTTTGAAATGCCGCGCGAGCGCTCCTGGGACGTGGACACGCTCCTGGACTTCGAGATCTGCGAACTGCTGCTGAAAAAGGCCGGGCGCATCTGATGCGCGGGGCACAGACCAAAGACATCCGGGCCGCAGTCATCGGTCTGGGCGGCATGGGCAGGCGGCACCTGGCCGCCCTGGACGCCGCAGGAATCCAGGTGGCCGGGGTCTGCGACGTGAACCTGGCCGTGGCCCAGGAGCTGGCGACGGAGCGGGGGACGAAACGGGCGGATGCGCCCATGGCCGTGAGCGACTGGCGCGAGTTGTTGACGACGGGTGCAGGGGGCATTGATCTGCTCTGCGTGGCCACCAACGGCCCCAGCCACCACGAGATCGTGCTGGCCGCCGCAGCGGCGCAGGCGCCCTTTGTGCTCTGCGAAAAGCCCATGAGCACCAGCGGGGCCAAGGCCCGCGAGATGGCCGCAGCCTGCGAAGCCGCTGGAACTCGGCTGGCCGTAAACCTCTGCCGCCGCTTCCTCACGCGCTGCCTCATGTTCCGGCAGGCCCTGCGCGAGGAGAACCTCATCGGCCGGCCCCGGCGCTTCTGGGGCGTCATTGGCGGCGGCGGCGTGGGCTGCGTGGGCCTGCATTATTTCGACTACGCGGCCTGGCTCTTCGACGCCCGCCCCGTCTGGGTCAGCGCGGAGCTGACCGTGAACCCCGCGCCCAACGTGCGCGGCGCGCAGTTCTGCGATCCCGGCGGCCAGGTCAGCGTGGGCTTCCAGTGCGCGGACGGGCACTGCTTCGTCGGGGACTTCGAGCTGTCCGAGGACGTGCCCCGCGCCTCGCGCTGCCTCGTCATCGGCACCGAGGGCGTGGCCGAGTTCGACGACTTCACGCCCGGCCCGGCTGGCCGCGCCTCGGCCAGCCGCCGCCCGCTGGACCAGCGCCATCTGGCCAGAACGCGCCTGGTGCAGCCCGAGCTGGTGGCCCTGGACCACGGCCCGGCCCTGGACATCGTGCAGGCCACGCGCGACTGCCTGCTGGACCTGCTGGGGCCGTTCGAACAATCCACAGTCGCTGCGGGCATCGAGTCCGTGGACGTGGTGCTCGGGGCGCATGTGTCCTCGCGCCAGGGCGGGGCGCGGGTGGCCCTGCCGCTCACTGGCGCGGATTTGACCCTCGACGTTGCGATAACTTAACAGGCACCTGAGGCAAGGACGCTGCATGACAGATCCCAGCACCTCGCAGGAAGCCGCTGTGCGGCCCGCTGATAGCCCCCTGCGCCCCCTGCGCGTGGGGCTCATCGGCGCAGGCCTGATCGCCCGCCAGCACCTGACCGCCATGCAGCGCGTGCCGGAGTTGCAGGCCGTGGGCATCACCTCGCGCACCCGGGCCAAGGCCGAGGTCCTGGCTGCGGAGTTCGCCATCCCCCAGGTGCATGACAGCCCCGAGGCCCTGGTGCGCGAGGCCCGGCCCGACGCCCTCATGGTCCTGGTCTCGCCCCAGGCCATGGCCCGGATGGCGCTCACATGCCTGGATTTCGGCCTGCCGCTGTTTCTGGAGAAGCCCGTGGGGCTAAACGTAGCCGAGGCCGAGGAGGTCGCCCGGGCGGCAGCGGGCAAGGGTCTGCCCAACATGGTGGGCTTCAACCGGCGGCACTATTCGGTGTTCAGCCAGGGGCTTGCGCGCGTGCTCGCGCGCGGGCGGCTCTTGGCCGTGCACGTGGAAGGCAGCGAGCGCATGAGTGTGGCGCGCGCCACGGGCCGGTTCACGGACGAGGTGCTGCGGGCCTGGGTCTTTGCCAACGCCACGCACACCATCGACCTGCTGCGCTTTTTCGGCGGCGAGCCCGAGGAGGTCTGCGCCTTTGCCGCCAGCCTGCACGAGCCCCTGGGCGACCAGTTCGCGGCCTGCCTGCGCTTTCCCGGCGGGGCGCTCGGCTCGTTTACCGGCAACTGGCATTCCCCGGGCGGCTGGGCCGTGGTGCTCAAGGGCGAGGGGGTCACGGCGGAATTCAAGCCCCTGGAGACCTGCCGCGTGGCCTACGCCGACGGCACAACCGAGACGCTTGGGCCCGATGCCGACGACGCCCTCGTGAAGCCCGGCTTCACCGGGCAGCTGCGGGCCTTTGCAGAACTCGCGCGCACGGGCCTGCTCAGCCCGCCCTCCCAGGACCTGGCTGGCGCGCTGTTGACCATGCGCCTGGCCGGGCGGCTCATCGCCCCTGTGCAGCCCCTGTCCTAGGGTCCTTCTTTCGCTCTCCTGGCTGGCGCGCGCCTTTCTTGACAGCCGGGCCAGGCGCGGCGTACCATTTTAGTATTGTAAAAGATTCTTTTTTCTGGTTCAGTTCTTGTGTAATAGGTCCCCTCCAGGGCCGGAGCAGAGGAGCACGATGCCGCACGGCACCAATTCCCGGATGCGCCCGCGGGTCCTGCTGGCCGAGGACGAGTCCGTCATCGCCATGCAGATTGAGGAGCTCCTCGAGGCCGAGGGCTACGAGGTGGTCGGCCTGGCGGGCACTGCGGCCGGGGCCGTGCGCCTGGCCACCAGCCTGCGGCCGGACCTGGTGCTCATGGACATCGTCATGCCCTCTGAGCCGGACCAGGAGATGGACGGCATCGACGCCTGCGCCCTGATCCAGCGCGACCTGCACATCCCGGTGGTGCTGCTCTCGGCCCACGGCGAGGAGCAGTTTCTGCGCCGCGCGCGCACGGCCCTGCCGAGCGCCTACCTGCTCAAGCCCTGCCAGAACACCCAGATCCGCGCGGCGCTGGAAGTGGCCCTGGCCATGCGCGCCCACAACGACCCTGCTGCGGGCTTCCGCCTGCGCGAGGCCCACCACCGCATCAAGAACAGCTTTGCGCTCCTGCACGGCATGCTGCGCATGCAGCAGATGCAGGTGCTGGACCCGGACGCCCGGCGCGCCCTGGCCGATGCCGGGACCCGGGTGCTGGCCCTGGCCAGGGCGCACGAGGCCATGAGCGACCCGGCCGGAGGGGCCGGGCATGGGGCTGGCCCGTTCATCGAGAAGCTGGCCCGCAGCCTGTTCGAGGCCAACGCGTCGCCCGGCCAGGGCGGCCAGCTGCGCCTGGACGTGGCGGCGGAGGCGGTGGCTGTGGAGGCCGCCCGGCTGGTCCCCTGCGGCATCTTCCTGGCCGAGGCCATGACCAATGCCCTGAAGTACGCCTTTCCGGACGGCCAGGCGGGATGCATCCGCGTGGTTCTGCGGCCGGACGGCGACCACGCGGTGCTGGAGGTGTCCGACGACGGGGCCGGGCTGCCGGGCAAGCCGGAGGAGCTGGGGCGGCATTCCTTTGGCCTGCAGTGCCTGCAGGCCGCAGCAACGCAGCTGGGCGGGGCGCTGGAGACCACCAGCGCGCCCGGTCAGGGCAGCCGCTTTTCCGTGCGCTTCCCGACCATCTAAGCGGGCCTACCAGAGTCTGTCGGCGTAGACCGTGGGCAGGCCCACTTCCATGATGCGCGCGGCGGTGCGCGCGATGTCGTAGGGCACGAAGCGCACGTCAAGGCGCCCTGCCTCAGGTTCCCAGAGCAGATACTTGGCCTTGTTGTTGCCGTCGCGCGGTTGGCCCACGCTGCCCGCGTTGAGGATGTGCCGCGCGTCTTTGTCCAGCGTCGCAAGGCCCTTGCCCAGGCGCTTGCGCTCGATGCGGCCGCTCCCAGCCTTGGCCCCGGCCTTTGGCAAAAGGCTGATGCGCTCCAGTTCGTGGGTGTGCCCGGCGAAGCAGAGCCGGTGGTCGTACAGGGCAAAGGTCTCGCGCAGGGCGTCCTCGTCCAGCTCGTACAGGTACTTGGACACCAGGCCCGGCGGGCAGCCGTGCACGAAGAGCGCTTCATGGGCCGTGAGGGTGCGCGGCAGGGTGCGGAAGTACATCAGCGAATCGTCTGACAAAAGCTCGCGGGTGCGGTCCAGGGCCTTGCGCGCCTGGGGGTTGAACCAGCCCCGGGCCTGGGCCTCCAGCAGGCCGTGTTCGTGGTTGCCCAGCAGCGAGGGCACGCCGCGGCTTCGCAACAGCTGCACGCAGGCCTCGGGCTCCGGGCCGTAGCCCACCATGTCGCCCAGGTTGAACAGTTCCGTGGCGCCCTGGGCGTCCGCGTCCGCCAGCACGGCGACAAGGGCCTCCAGGTTGCCGTGCACGTCGGACAGCACGGCGACGGGCTGCTCTTTCACTTCTTCCATTCCGGAAGGCTACATCAGGCTTGTTGCGTATGCAACCCGGCCTTGCGCCGCGCCATTATTTGCGGCAAGACAGCGGAGAGGCTCCGCCCCTGCCCCCCCGTCCGCCTTGCCGGGCCGGGGGCTCAAACACGGCACCAGTGGGAACAACGCCGCATGGCCAAGCTCAAAACCCTGCTCCTGCACCCCGACGCAACCATCCGGCGCGACCTGCGCCGGGTGCTGGAGGGTGCGAGCTCCTTGCAGGTGCTGGGCGAGGCGGTCTCGGCCTTTGAGGCGCTGGAGCTCCTGGAGGCCATCCCCTACGGCGCGCTGTTCCTGGCCGTGGACCTGCCCGGCGGGGTTTCCGGCCTGGAGCTGGCCCAGATGCTGGCCGGGCGCAAGAACAAGCCCGCCCTCATCTTCCTGGCCGCGGCCGAGACCCAGGCCTACGCCGCCTTTGAGCTGGGCGCCACGGACTACCTGCTCTGGCCCGCGAGCGACGACCGCGTGCAGAAGACCCTGGCCAAGCTCTCGGAGTTCAAGGCCCGCTTCCGCGAGGTGCCCATGCCCGACAAATGGGCCGAGGCCGCCCCGCCCAGCGCGGACCTCTGGGCCGAGGGCGAGGGCGAGACCGTGTCCCTGCCGCTGGAGGACGACGAGCAGGATCATTTCCTCTCGGCGCTCAAGCAGGCCTGGGACACCAAGCAGCACCGCACCCCGGAGATCGAGAAGCTGGCGGTAAGCCAGGACGGGCGCATGTACCTGGTGCCCTACAACCAGATCGTCTTTGTGGAGGCCTACGAGGACTACTCGTACGTGAACACGGCGGCCCAGAAATACCTGACCTCGTACCGGCTCAAGTACCTGGAGGAGCGCCTGGCCCCGCACCGCTTTTTCCGCGTGCACCGCAAGTATCTGGTCAACCTGGACATGGTGACGGAGATAGCCTCGCTGCCGGGCAGCAACTTCATGCTGCGCACGGCCGGGCGCACGCGCATCGAGCTGCCCATCAGCCGCCGCAGGCTGGCCAGCCTGAAGCAGGTGCTGGGCTTCTAAGGGACCAGGGGGCGTCCGTTCGCCATCCCTGGACCGCCGTACGTCGAATTGTATGGGCCCCGGCGCCGCGCCTGATGTAAGATGCGGGCCATGCGGGTCAGGGTTGCGGGAGGGGAAGACTTCCCCGGCCGCGCCCGAGGAGGACATGATGGATCACAGTGGTACCCTGGAGAGCCTGGCGCAGGAGCTGCGCGTCTTCCGGCCCCTGCCGCAGTTGGTCATCGAGGCCAACGTGAACCCCCAGGAGCTGGAGGCCTTCCGCCGCCAGGCCGCCAACGACCCCCTGGGCTACTGGGAGGAGGCCGCCGACGAGCTGGACTGGTACAAGAAGTGGGACCAGGTCCTGGACGAGTCGAACGCGCCCTTTTGCCGCTGGTTTCCCGGCGCGCGCTGCAACATCGTGTACAACGCCCTGGACCGCCACATCGAGACCGCCAACAAGAACAAGCTGGCCCTGATCTGGGAGGGCGAGCCCGGCGACTCCCGCAAGTACACCTACTACGAGCTCTACCGCGAGGTGAACCGCTTCGCCAACGCCCTGCGCACCCTCGGCGTGGGCAAGGGCGACCGCGTGGTCATCTACATGCCGCCCCTGCCCGAGACAGTCATCGCCATGCTGGCCACGGCCAAGATCGGGGCCATCCACTTGCTCGTCTTCGCCGGGTTCTCGGCCAAGGCCCTGCGCGGCCGCATCCGCGACGTCAAGGCCAAGACCGTGGTCACCGCAGACGGCTTCTACCGCAACGGCCAGATCATCCGCCTCAAACAGGTGGTCGACGAGGCCCTGGTGGGCGCCTGCGCCGACTGCGTGGACTCCATGGTCGTGGTCCACCGGGCCAAGGTCGAGACCGACATGCTCGACGGCCGGGACTTCTGGTACGACGACCTGGTGCGCCGCGAGCGGCCCGAGTCGCCCACCGAGGTCATGGACGCGGGCGACACCCTGTTTCTGCTGCACACCAGCGGCACCAGCGGCACGCCCAAGATCGTGTCCCACTGCCACGGCGGCTACATGGTCGGCGTGCACCGCACCTTGAATCACGTTTTCGACATCAAGCCCACGGACATCTTCTGGTGCACGGCGGACCTGGGCTGGGTCACGGGCCACAGCGCCGTGGTCTACGGGCCGCTTTTGGCAGGCACCACCACGCTGCTCTACGAGGGCCACCCCAACTACCCCCAGGCCGACCGCATGTGGCACATCGTCAGCAAGTACGGGGTGACCATCTTCTACACCGCGCCCACGCTGATCCGCATGCTCATGCGCTTCGGGCCGCAGTACCCGCGCCAGCACGACCTCTCCACCCTGCGCATCCTGGGCAGCGTGGGCGAGCCCATCGGCCCGGAGACCTGGCTCTGGTTCTACCGGCACATCGGGCGCGGCGAATGCCCGCTGCTCGACACCTGGTGGCAGACCGAGACCGGCATGTTCATGATCTCGCCCCTGCCCATCTCGCTCCTCAAGCCCGGCAGCGTGACCAAGCCCCTGCCCGGCGTGGAGGTGGACATCGTGGACCGCGAGGGCAACAGCGTGCCGCCCGGCGTGGGCGGCCTGCTCGTCATCACCCGGCCCTGGCCGTCCATGATGACCGGCTTCTACAATGACCAGGTCGGCGAAGGCGAGCGCTACCGCGAGGCCTTCAGCCGCTTTCCGGGCAAGTACCTGGCGGGCGACGTGGCCAAGCGCGACGAGGACGGCTACCTCTGGATCCAGGGCCGCGCCGACGACGTGCTGAACATCGCCGGGCACCGCCTGGGCACCGCCGAAATGGAGAACGCCTTCCGTTCGCACCCGGCCGTGGCCGAGGCCGCCATCATCGGCGTGCCGGACAAGATCAAGGGCGAGGCCGCCAAGGCCTTCATCATCCTGATCCAGGACGCGGCCCCCTCCGACGACCTGATCCTCGACCTCAAGCACCACATGCGCAAGGAGCTGGGGCCGGTGGCGGTGATCAAGAGCATCGAGTTCCGCACCACCCTGCCGCGCACCCGCAGCGGCAAGATCCTGCGCCGCGTGCTCAAGGCCGAGGAGCTGGGCGAGGCGCCGGGCGATTTGTCGATGTTGGACGATACGGAGTAGCAGTGCCTCCGGCGGCCAAAGGGCCTGAGGCCCTCTGGACTCCCCGTATGGGCTGAACGCGGTGGCGAGGGCGGATGCCCCGACGTGGTTTGACCCAAACAAGCCGAAAGGGCTGGCTCAGGAGGAACCTGAGCCAGCCCTTTCGGCGCGATGAGGGGGTTTGGGGGGCATCATGCCCCCCAAGAAACTGCTCTCCCCTAGCTCCCGCACTCGCGCTTGGGGTCCAGCGGGTCCAGGGCGCCCTGCTTGTAGGGCGAGATCTTGCGCAGGGTCTCGATGATCTTGGGCACGTTCTGGATCACGTAGTCCACGTCCGCGTCCGTGGTGTAGCGCGAGAGCGAGAAGCGGATGGACCCGTGGGCATAGGTGAAGGGCA
>CAYMIP010000029.1:0-27737 GCA_964390575.1 uncultured Desulfocurvus sp.
ACCACCGTGGCCCGCAGGCTGGAGGCCGTGGTGCGCGACGTGGACACCGTGGCCCGCCTGGGCGGAGACGAGTTCGTGCTGCTCCTGGACGGCATCGCCGCCCCGCGCGACGCCATCCACATCGCCGGGCGCATCCTGGACGACATGCGCCACCCCGTGCAGGTGGGCGGCCGCGATATCCACACCTCGGCCTCCATCGGCATCGTCTTCTCCTCCGGGGAGTACGGGAACCCGGAGGACCTGCTGCGCGACGCGGACATCGCCATGTACCGCGCCAAGGACCTGGGCCGCAGCCGCTACAAGGTCTTCCACTCCGCCCTGCGCGAGAAGGCCATGCGCCACATGACCCTGGAGACCGAGCTGCGCCACGCCGTGGACCAGGGCCAGTTCGAGCTGTGCTACCAGCCCATCCTCGACATGCGGCGCGGCGCGCTCACCGGCTTCGAGGCCCTGCTGCGCTGGCGGCACAAGGAGCGCGGACTCCTGCCGCCCTCGGAGTTCCTGGCCACCGCCGAGGACACCGGCCTGATGCTGCCCCTGGGCCGGTGGGTGCTGGGCCAGGCTTGCAAGGACGCCGCCGTGTGGGCCAAGGCCAGCAGCCTGAGCACGCCCCTGGCCCTGCACGTGAACCTCTCCGGGCGGCAGTTCAGCCAGGGTGACCTGGCCGAGACCCTGGCCCAGGCCATCAGCACAGCAGGCATCGCCCCGGCAACCGTGGTGGTGGAGATCACCGAATCCGAACTCATGAACGACCCGCGCCTGGCGGCGCGCAGGCTCTGGCAGATCCGCCAGAGCGGGGTGCGCGTGGCCCTGGACGACTTCGGCACCGGCTACTGCTCGCTCTTTTCCTTGCAGCAGTACCCCATCGACGCCCTCAAAGTGGACATGCGCTTCGTGGCGGGCCTGGAGCAGGGGCGGCAGGGCCTGCGCATCGTGCAGGCCATCGTATCGCTGGCTTTGGGGCTGGGCATGGGCGTGGTGGCCGAGGGGGTGGAGAGCGCAGAGCAGCGCGACCAGCTTCTGGCCCTGGGCTGCACCCAGGGCCAGGGACATTTCTTCGCCGAGCCCCTGCCCCTGGGCGAAGCGCTGGGGCTGCTGGGCCGGGACTGGAGCAAAGCACCGGAGGCCTAGGCGGCTGGAGTCTCGCCCGGCGCCGCTGGCAGGCGCACCGTGAGGGTGGTGGCGCCCGGCTCCGAGGTGTCGAGGGCGAGGCTTCCGCCCAGGGTGCGCACCATGATCCGCGCCGAATAGGTGCCCAGGCCAGTGCCGTGCGTCTTGCCCGAGGTGGCGTACTTCTCGAAGAAACGCTCGCGGATGTCCAACGGCACGGCCCCGAGGTTGTGCACCGAGGCCACGGCCGCCCCGCCCTCAGGCCACAGGCGGACCAGTATTTCCCCCCCCGGGGGCGAGGCCTCGGCCGCGTTCTTGAGCAGGTTCGCGAACACCGTTTCCACGAGCCTGCGCTCGCCCAGGGCGAAAAACGGCCCCGCGCCAGCGGGCTGCTCCACCCGGAGCGTGAGCTCCTTGCCCTCCACCAGGGGCCTGAGCTCGGCCTTGAGCGCCTCCAGCACCGCGCAGAGGTCCAGCGGAACCGGCGCAAGCGTGTACTGCCCGGTCTCCATGGCGTGCAAATCCAGGGACAGGCCGATGAGCTCCAGCATGCGCCTGGTCAGGCCGCGCAACTCCGCCAGCACGTGGATCTGCTCGGCATTGAGCGGCCCCAGCATCTCCAAAAGCTCGGCCGCGTTGCCCATGGCCGAGAGCGGGCTCTGCAGGTCGTGGCGGATGACCTTCTCCACGTCCTCGCGCAGGTCCTCGGCCTTCTTGCGCTCGCTGATGTCGCTGACCACGCCCAGGTAGCCGATGACCCGGCTGGCGGCATCGCGCATGGGCCGCATCAGGCAGGAAACCCAGAGAACCGCTCCGCGCGGGCTGCGCAGGCGCACCTCGGCCGAGAACTCGCGCCGCCCGGCCAGGGCGCCCAGCCAGCCGTGTACGAAGTCCGGGCGGTCCTCGGCGTGGATGCTGGCGAGCCAGTCCGTGCCCAGGAGCTGCGCAAGCGGCCTGCCGGTCTGGCGCAGCATGCGCTCATTGGCAAAGGCCAGCCGCCCCTTGGCGTCGGTCTCGAACACGCCCACCGGAGACTGGTGCACCAGCACGGAATAGCGCCGTTCGCTCTCGCGCAGGGCGATCTCACCGGTCTTCTGGCTGGTGATGTCGCGACCCATGCTGACCACGCCCAGGCACTGGCCCGCGTCGTCAACGACCGGGGTCTTGACCACGTTGACCCAGGTGTCGCGGCCGGGCCGCTTGATGCGCTGGGTGAAGTTCACCGGCCCCTGAGTCTCCATGGCCAGCTGGCCGGTGGACTGCTGGATGCGCAGCTCCTCCGGCTCGAACACGGCGGACAGCGGCTGGCCGAGGAGCGCCTCGCGGGGCTTGTCCACCAGCTCGCAGAAGGCCGGGTTGACCTCGCGCAGCAGGCCGCCCGCGTCCGTGACGTAGATGCTGTCCTGGGCGGACTGGAGCATGGCCCTGAGCAGGCCTTCGGACTTGCGCAGCTTGGCCTCGGCCGCGCGCTGCTCGGTGATGTTGTGGGCGATGAAGACCACGCCCAGGCAGTCGCCCTGGCTGTCCAGGACCGGGGCCTTGTGCACGCTCAAGACCCGCTGGCCCTCGGGCGTGTCGTACAGGCTCTCGTAGACCATGGGCGCGCGCGACTGCATCACCTGGTTGTCAGACTCGTCGATGAGCGCAACGTTCGTGCGGCGGTCGAAGAAATCCGCGCTCTTGCGGCCCAGAACATCCTTGCAGGCCCGGCCCAGGAGCTGGCAAAAGGCCGGGTTGGCCTCAAGGTAGACGTGCTTGCGGTCCTTGAAGCCGATGCCGTCGCTGGCGGAGTCCAGGATGGCCCGCAGCAGGCCCTCGCGTTCGCGCAGGGCGCGCTCGGCCTGGACGCGCGCGGTGATGTCGTGGACAATGACGAAGACGCTTTCCCGGCCGCCCGGCAGGATGATGGGCGTGGCGTGGATCTCCACATCGCGCGTCTCCCCGCTCTTCAGGCGGTGCTGGCTGAGGAAATGCCCGCCCCGGTTCTTGCGGATCTCCGCCAGGAGGCTTTTCACCTTGCCCATGGGCAGGGTGGACAGGGCCACGATGGGCAGGCCCGCCAGTTCCGCGCGCGGGATGCCGTAGAAGGCGCTGGCCGCCGGGTTGGCCTCCAGAATGACCCCGCTCCGGGGGTCGAGGAGATACATGACCGCCAGGCTGCCCTCGAAGGCCGCCTTGAACACGCTTGCGCTGGCCGGGATGGTGTCCGGCACGGCGGGGGGGGGCGGGGCTGGCGTCTTTTTTGCGCTCATGAGTCGGGTGCTCCAGAGGTCTGGATACCCGGCGGGCCGCATCCTGTAAAGGGGGGATGAGCGTTTTCGCCGCTCAGTCGGCCTTGCTCAGGGTTGCGCTGTAGAAGAACTCGCCCGTGGGCACGTCCGGACCGGTGGCCCAGGTTCCGGCCAGGCGCGCGGCGGGCTCGGACTCCAGGAAGCGCGACACCTGGCCCTGGTTCTCGTCCGGGTTCATGGTGCAGGTGAGGTAGAAGACCGTCCCGCCCGGGGCGCACGCCGCAAAGGCCTGG
This sequence comes from uncultured Desulfocurvus sp., assembly GCA_964390575.1. GTDB lineage: Bacteria > Desulfobacterota > Desulfovibrionia > Desulfovibrionales > Desulfovibrionaceae > Humidesulfovibrio. Next base: position 3,635 of record CAYMIP010000029.1, read on the forward strand.
CGCAGCAGGGCCGCCTGGGTGCGGGCCAGGTTGGCGGCGTCCTCGGGCGTGCGCTTCCACTTGATGTCCGGCCGGCGCGAGAGGGTGCCCAGGCCCGTGCAGGGCGCATCGAGCAGGATGCTGGCGGGCCGGACGCCCCCCGGCAGTTCCGCAGGCTCGTCGGCCCGGGCGCGGAACACCACAAGCCGCCCGTCCGCCACAAAGGAGTCCAGCTCGCGCGTGAGCGCCTTGAGCCTGCCCTGGTGGGTGTCGCTGGCCAGAACCGGGCCGAGGCCGGCCTCAAGCAAGAGCCGGGTCTTGCCGCCGCGCCCGCAGCAGGCGTCCCAGACCGGGGTCTGCCACTGCGCCGGGGCCAGGGCGGCCAGGGCCTCGCGCGCGGCGAAGCCCTGCCGGTACAGGGCGGAGAGTTCCTGCGGGGTCAGGGACAGGTCCACGGCCAGGGCCGACAAGGACGTGCCCGACTGGAAGGCCAGGCCCAGGCCGGAGCGGCCCACGCACAAAGGATGCCCGGCCAGGCGGTCGGCAAGGCTGGCGGCCCCGTCCACAGCCCCGCCTTCAGCCTCAGCCAGGACGCGGGGGTCCACGGCCAGGCCCACGGCGGGCGGCCGGGCCTGCGCCCTCAGGAAGCGCGCCACGTCCTCGCGCGGATATTCCTTGAGCCACAGGCGCACGATCCACTCCGGGCAGGAGTAGAAGCGCGAGAGCACCTGGGCCTCGTCCCTGGCGCCCTCCCGATACGGGGCGATGGTGCGCGCGGCCTCGGCCATGTCCGACACGCGCCGCAGCACGGCGTTGAACAGCCCGGAGAGGTGCGCGCGGGTGTAGGCCTTGGCCCAGTCCACGGCCCAGTTCACGCTGGCGTAGGCGGGCACGCGGTCCAGATGGATGATTTCGTACGCGGCCAGCCCCAGGGCCAGGGCGGCCTCATCCGGCAGCCTGCGCTTGGGGTCCAGGAACCGCGCCAGCAGCGCGTCGGTGCGGCCCTTCAGGCGGCAGTAGCCGTAGACCAGCTCGGTGACGAGCCCGGCGTCGCGGTCGGAGAGCGGGTCGGCCATGAGGGCCGTGTCCAGGGCGGCCTGGATGTCGCGGCCCTCCAGCAGGCAGGCGGACAGGCAGTCCAGGGCCACGGCGCGGGCCGGAGGCAGTGCGGCCACAGGCCCCCCTAGCGCTTGCGGCGGCGACGGGCGGAGCCGGGCTGGCCTTCGCCGCCCCCACCACTGGATGAGCCAGCGGACGGGCCACGGCCCTGTCCAGCGTGTCCGCCGCGCGGGCCGGACAGGCCGCCAGCCGGGGCCTCAGGCCTGCGGGCCTCGGTCCTGCCTTCGGGCCGTCCTTCCGCCCTTCCTTCCGCCCTTCCTTCCGGAAGAGGCGGGGGCGTGTGCATGGCCCGCTGGTAGGACTGGTCGAGCAGCATGGCCAGGAGCAGCACCTGGTCTTCGTCCTGGCTCATGGCCTTGGCCATGTCCACAAAGCGGCGCAGGCGCTCGCACTCCAGGCTGTCCTTGCCGCGCAGGCGCGCCTCCAGCACCGTGGTCAGGCGCTGGGCCACGTGGGCCGAGAGGTCGGCCTCGGTGGGCAGGGGGCGTTCCTGAAGCTTGATCTCGTACTGCCGGGCGATGCGCAGGAGCTCCATCTTCTGCATCACGTCAACGAGCGAGATCACCGTGCCCGAAGCCCCGGCGCGGCCCGTGCGGCCCGAGCGGTGGATGTAGCTCTCCGGGTTCTCCGGCGGGCTGTAGAGGATGACGTGGGACAGCCCCGGGATGTCGATGCCGCGCCCGGCCACGTCCGTCGCCACCAGGAAGCGCAGCTGGCCCTGGCGCACGGATGTGAGCACCTGGTCGCGGCGCGACTGGGTGAGGTCGGCGCAGAGCTCGTCGGCGTTGTAGCCGAAGCGCCCCAGCACCGCCGTCAGGTAGTGCACGTCAGACTTGGTGTTGCAGAAGATGATGGCGCTCTCCGGCGACTCCAGCTCCAGGATGCGCATCAGCGCCCGGTCCTTGCCCATGGACGGGACCTCGTAGAAGGCGTGGGTCATGTCTGCGATGTGCACCTGGCCCTCGGACAGGGACAGCCGGCCCGGATCGGTCAGGAACTCCTGGGCCAGGCGCAGCACCTGCTGCGGAAAGGTGGCCGAGAACATGGCCGCGTGGATGCGCCTGCGCGGCAGGTAGCGCTGGATGTCCTTCATGTCCGGGTAGAAGCCGATGGAGAGCATGCGGTCGGCCTCGTCGAAGATCATGGTGGTCAGCTCGGCCAGGGACAGGGAGCGCTTGAGCAGGTGGTCGAGGATGCGGCCAGGGGTGCCGACCACGATCTGCGCGCCGCGCTGGAAGGCCTCCAGCTGCGCGCCGTAGCCCACGCCGCCGTAAACGGCCACGGTCTCGATGCCGGTGCCCGCAAAGATCGTGTCGGCCTCGGCCGCCACCTGCTGGGCCAGCTCGCGCGTGGGCACCAGGATGAGCGCCTGGCAGGAGCTCTGGCGGACCTTGAGGCGGCCCAGAAGCGGCAGCAGGAAGGCCCCGGTCTTGCCGGAGCCCGTCTGGGCCTGGACCATGATGTCGCGCCGGGCCAGCATGTACGGCAGGGCCTTGTTCTGCACGGGCATGAGGCTGGACCAGCCGGCCCGGCCGCAGGCCGCCTGCATCTCGGGGCTCAGGTCAGAAAGCGTCACCCCGGGCAGGGCGTCCTCGGGCGCAATGATGCCCACGGCCTCGGTCTGGCTTGACTGCTGGATCTGCTCGGACTGCTCGGCGAAGAGCAGGGCCTTCTGCACCTGGGTCAGGCCGTGGGCCTGGACAGGGGGCTGGCCGGGGGTCTGGGCCGAAGGGGTCTGGCTCTGGGTGTCGCTTGCGGAAACAATCGCCGGGGCGTCTTTCTCGTATTCAGTCATCGTGAGTCGTTCTCCTGCGCGCTAGCCGCCGAAACCCTTGGGGGGCTCGGGCTGGGCGCCCTGTTCAGTGTGTGCAAAGGCCTTGCCGCCGCGCACGCCGTCCACCACGGCCAGGGCCTGGGCGACGAGGGAGGCCACATCGGCCACGTTGGCCGGTAAGATGAGCGTGTTGTTCTGCTTGGCCAGGTTGCCGAACTCGGCAATGTACTTCTCGGCCAGGCGCACGCGCGCTGCGTCCATGCCGCCCGGACCATTCAAGGCCTCGGCCACGCGGCGGATGCTCTCGGCCGTGGCGCTGGCCACGATCTCGATCTCGCTGGCGCGGCCAGCGGCCTCGTTGATGCGCTTCTGCTTTTCGCCCTCGGAGACGTTGATGGCCTGCTGGCGCTGGCCCTCGGCCATGTTGATGCGGGCCTGGCGCTCGCCCTCGGAGCGCGCGATCTCGGCGCGCTTCTCGCGCTCGGCCTTCACCTGCAGCTCCATGGCCGCCATGATGCCCGGGGGCGGGTTGATGTCCTTGATCTCGTAGCGCAGCACCTTGATGCCCCAGTTCAGCGCGGCCTCGTCCACGGCGGTGATGACCTGATGGTTGATGGTCTCGCGCGTCTCAAAGGTCTTGTCCAGGTCGATCTTGCCGATGGCCGAGCGCAAGCTCGTCTGCGAAAGCTGGATGGCGGCCTGGTAATAATCCACGATGCCGTAGCTGGAGAGCATGCTGTCGCGCACCTCCAGGTAGACCACGCCGTCGATGCTGACCGAGACGTTGTCGCGGGTGATGCAGATCTGGGGCGGAATCTCCAGCACCTCCTCCTTCATGGAGCGCTTGTAGGCCACGCGGTCGATGAAGGGGATCAGGATGTGAAAGCCCGCGCCCAGGGTGGTGGAGTATTTGCCCAGGCGCTCCACGATGAACTCCGACTTCTGGGGCACCACCACCGCAGTCTTGGCAAAGACGATGATGACGAGGAAGGCCAGAATAACCAGGATGAAAATGCCGCCGTCCATGACCTAGGCCTCCTTTGCCGGGCGCACCAGGTACGCGCCGGAGTCGTTCTGGGCCAGTCCGAGGATGACCACGGTTGCGCCCTCGCCGATGTCCACGCCGCACTCCGCCCGCCAGAAGCTGCCCCGGAACTTGATCTCGCCGGGCGCGCCGGGGCTGATGCCCCGCGTGACCAGGGCGGTCTTGCCCACGTCGGTGTCGGCCAGGCCCGCGCCCCCGGCCCCGCGCGAATCGGTGCGGCCCTGGAACACGCGCAGGAACATGCGCCGCAAGAGCCCCACCCCGGCCAGGGACACGGCCAGGAAAACCACGAACTGCCCGGCCACGCTCACGCCAGCCAAGACGGAGATGGCCGCCGCAAAGGCTCCCAGGGCGAAAAACAGCAGCACGAAACCGGGCAGAACCAGCTCCGCGAGCAGGAACACCACCCCCGCCAGAAACCAGAGCACGTGCGCAGAATAGAGCCAGTCCATAGCGGACACCCTCCACCGTATCGTGAACACATACGCCATTGCGCGGCCCACGGCAAGCGCGGCCCTGGCCCCGGCCCCGCGCCCACTACGTACTCGGCGCACATTTTCGGCCCGACCCCCTTGCCTCTTTTCGGGCACTGGGCTAAGACGCCCAAAGTTTTGCGTCGATACAGCAAGCAACCGGAGCTGACGAGTCATGAGTCAACGTTTTTTATCCGCCCTGCAGCACCGCCTGAACCCCCTGCACCTGTATTGCAGGCTGTGCGACCTGGGCCTGCCCACAGCCCTTGCCCGGAGCCTCAGCGCCAAATACGAGCGCGCCGTGTTCCGCTACCTCGCCTTTTAGCCAGCCCTCCCGCACCTCTGCCCGTCTTGACAGAACCGCCGCCGGAGGCGAATATCCGGCACGCGCCAATGCCGTCGGGGCCGTGCCACACGCCCGCGCCACGCCCATTTCCCGGAGGTCCCGCCATGCCCAAGCCCGACGCCCCCAAGGCCGCCTTCGCCTGCCCGCCCGCAAGTCCGGCGGGCCTGCTGGGGCGTGACCTGCAGCACGAGGCCGAGCGCGCCCGCATGATCATCGAGACCCTGCCCTACATCCGCGAGTTCGCCGGGCAGACCATTGTCATCAAGTACGGCGGCAACGCCATGATCGACGAAACCCTGAAGCAGAGCTTCGCCAAAAGCGTGGTGCTGCTCAAGTACGTCGGGGTCAACCCCATCATCGTGCACGGCGGCGGCCCGCAGATCGGCAAGATGCTCAAAGCCCTGAACATCGAGTCGCATTTCCGCCAGGGCCTGCGCGTCACAGACGACGCCACCATGGACGTGGTGGAGATGGTCCTGGTGGGCAAGGTCAACAAGGAGATCGTGAACCTGCTGAACCTGGCCGGGGGCCGCGCCGTGGGCCTGTCCGGCAAGGACGGCATGCTCATCCGGGCCGAGAAAAAGGAGCTGGCCATCGACCACGACGACGCCCCGCCCGAGATCATCGACTTAGGCATGGTCGGCGAGGTCACGAGCATCGAAACCGGCGTGCTCAAGTCGCTCATGAACGAGGGCTTCATCCCGGTCATCGCGCCCGTTGGCGTGGACGACCTGGGCCGCACCTACAACATCAACGCCGACTCCGTGGCCGGGGCCGTGGCCGCGGCCATGCGCGCCAAGCGCCTGCATCTCTTGACCGACGTGTCCGGCGTGCTGGATAAGGACAAGAACCTCATCCCCTCCATGACCAGCACCCAGGCCTTTGAGGCCATCGAGCGCGGCGTGGTGGCGGGCGGCATGATCCCCAAGCTGCACTGCTGTCTGGAGGCCATCCTGGGCGGCGTGGAAAAGGTCCATATCATCGACGGCCGCGTGGAGAACTGCGTGCTGCTGGAGATGTTCACGCCCTGCGGCATCGGCACCGAAATCACCCGCTAGCGCGGCAACCGTAAGGAGTCTCCCCCATGCGCGCCATCGCCGTCGTCGGCTACAAGAAGTCCGGCAAGACCACCCTGGCCATGGAGCTGGCCCAGGCCCTGAAGAAGATGGGCCTCAGCGTCGCCCTGGCCAAGCACTCGCACCACGGCTTTGACGAAAAGGCCGACACCGACACCGCGCGCTTCCGTGCGAGCGCAGACATGGTCCTCGGGTTCTCGCCCGGCGGCAGCTTCGTGTCCTGGCCCGGCGAGCGCCCCCTGGCCGACCTCATCCCCCTGGTGAACACGGACATCCTGGTGCTGGAGGGTGGCAAGAGCCTGGGCGTCATGCCGCGCATCATCATCGCCCCGGACGAGGCCACGGCCAACGACCTGGACCCGGAGCTGGCCCTGGCCGCCTACGGCGACCTGGCCCTGGACGGGGTCATGGCCACCCGCGACATTGCCGGGCTGGCGCGCATCGCGGCCAATGCGGGCTTTTTGCTGCCGGGGCTGGACTGCGGCGGCTGCGGGCGCGAAAACTGCCGCGCCCTGGCGGCGGAGATCGTGGCCGGGGACGCCAGCGAAGGCGACTGCGTGGCCCAGAACGGCGACCTCAAGATCAGCATCAACGGCCAGCCCCTGGCGCTCAATCCGTTCATCGAGCGCATGCTGCGCGGCGGCATCCTGGGCATGCTGCGCGAGCTCAAGGGCTTCGCCCCCGGCCCGCTGGACATCCGCCTGGGCTGAGCAGCCGAGCGACTGCCGTAACAATGCCCACCCCTGCCGACAAGACACTGGACAACCACGGCTTTTTGCACGTGGTCAGCCGCGCGGAGTTCTGCGCGCTGCTCCAGACCTTTGCGCCCCTGGCGGCCGAGGATGTGGCCCTGGCCATTGCCTCGACCGATGCCCCGGCTGACGCATCGACCGACATTTTGGGCCGCGTCCTGGCCCGGGACGTGCCCTCGCCCGAAAACCTGCCCGCCACTGCCCGGGCCTGCATGGACGGCTACGCCGTCAGCGCCCGGGACGTGTTCGGGGCCACGGAGACCAACCCGGCCTACGTGGACTGCGTGGCCGACTTGCGCATTGATTGGGCGGCGGGCGAAAGTCTGGACGTGCGCCTCGGCCCTGGCCAGTGCGCGCGCATCGCCACCGGCGGCAGCCTGCCCCAAGGGGCCGACGCCGTGGTCATGGTGGAGCACACCGGCCAGCTGGAGGCCGGGGTCCCCGGAATCATCAACACCATCGAGGTGCGCAAGAGCGCCGCACCAAACGAGAACGTCATGCTCCCGGGCGAGGACATGGAGCGCGGCCAGACCGCCCTGCCCGCCGGGCGCACCCTGCGCGCCCAGGACGTGGGCCTGCTGGCGGCCCTGGGCATCACCAGCGTGGCCGTGGGCAGCCGCCCGCGCGTTGGCGTCCTCTCCACCGGCGACGAGCTGGTGCCAGCCTCCGCCACCCCGCGACCCGGCCAGATCCGCGACGTGAACTCCAGCGCCCTGTGCTGCCTGGCCGCCGAGGCCGGGGGTATCCCGATGGCGCTGGGCATCATCCCCGACGACCTGCCGCGCCTCACCAAGGCCCTGGCTGAGGCCCTGAATATCTGCGACGTGGTGCTCTTGTCCGGCGGCAGCTCGCTCGGCGCGCGCGACCACACAGGCGCCGCCATCCTGGCCCAGCCCGGCGCGGAAATTTTGGCCCACGGCATCGCCATGAGCCCTGGCAAGCCCACCGTCCTGGCCCGCGTTGCGACTGGCGGCGGGCACAAGGCGATACTCGGCCTGCCCGGCCAGGTCACCTCGGCCCAGGTGGTCATGGCCGTGCTCATCAAGCCCTTTCTGCGGCGCCTGGCGGGCGACTTGGGCGCCCTGGCCCTGACCCCGCCTCCCTTTGTGGCCGAGCTGGCGCGCAACATCGCCGGGCGGCCGGGGCGCGAGGACTTCGTGCGCGTGCGCCTCACGCCCCGGCCCGGGCTTCCGCCCCTGGCCCACCCGGTGCTCGGCAAGTCCGGCCTGCTGAAAACCCTGCTCGAGGCCGACGGGCTCATCAGCGTGCCCGCCAATGCCGAGGGGCTGTACAAGGGCGTGCTCGCGCCGGTCTGGCCGCTGTAGCCCTCGTCTGATCCTGGTCGGCCCAGTCCGGCCCTCTCCGACCCCCAATGCCCGACCGTCCCGCCCCTTGACTGCCGGGCCGCACGGTCCTACCCTCCACGTCTGCCCGCCCCCTGCGGGCCGCCCAAGACAAAAAGCGAGGAGCGCCCATGCCCCAGAAGCAGACCACCGCACCGGACATCCTGGCCGCCAAGGGCCAGCGCAAGCTCGCCGTGCTCACGGCCTACGACTATCCCACCGGCCTGCTGGCCGACGAGGCCGGAGCCGACCTGGTGATCGTGGGCGACTCCCTCGGCATGGTCTGCCTGGGCCTGCCCGACACCCTGGGCGTGACCATGGCCGACATGCTGCACCACACCAAGGCCACCGCCCGCGCCGTGAAAAAGGCCCTGGTGGTGGCGGACATGCCCTTTCTGTCCTACCAGACCGGCATCGAGACCGCCGTGGCCAATGCCGGGCGCTTTCTACAGGAGGCCGGAGCCCGGGCCGTGAAGCTGGAGGGCGGGGCCGAGTTCGTTCCGCACATCCGGGCCATGCTCGCCGCAGGCATCCCGGTCATGGGCCACCTCGGCCTGACCCCTCAGCAGCTGGCGCGCCTGGGCGGGTTCAAGGCCCAGGGCAAGACCGCCCGCGCGGCAACCAAGCTCCTGGCGGACGCGCGCGCCCTGGCCGAGGCCGGGTGCTTCAGCCTGGTGCTGGAGGCCGTGCCCGCCGAGGTGGCCGAGCGCATCACGGCCGAGGTGCAGATCCCCACCATCGGCATCGGGGCCGGGCCTTCTTGCGACGGCCAGGTGCTCGTGTTCCACGACATCCTGGGCCTGTGCCCGGGCCTGCGCCCGAGTTTCGTCAAGCAGTACGCCGACCTCTGGACCCCGGCCCGGGCGGCCCTGGCGGCCTTCTGCGAGGAGGTGCGGAGCGGGGCCTTTCCGGCGGCGGCCCAGACCCGGCGCATGGACCCCGAGGAGCTCAAGGAGTTCAGCGGGATCAAGGAATACGGGGACGCTTAAGCCGCCCATGCCCATGCACGCCGTTTCCGAATCCCTGACCCTGGCCGAGCTGTGGCACGGGCTGGCCGTGCCGCTGGCGCGCGTGCTCTTGTCCGTGAGCGTGGGCCTGTTCGTGGGCACGCTCATCGAGGCTCTGCACTGGACCCGCGCCGTGGCCAAGATCGCCCAGCCCCTGGTGCGCCTGGGCAGGCTCAAGGACGTGGCCGGGGCCAGCTTCTCCCTGGCGTTTTTTTCCGGCGCTGCGGCCAACGCCATGCTGGCCGAGGCCCACGAAAAGGGCCAGATGAGCCGCCGCGAGGTCATGCTCTCGAACCTCTTCAACAGCCTGCCCACGTACTTTCTGCACCTGCCCACCCTGTTCTTCATCGCCGCCCCGTTCATCGGCCCGGCCGCCGGGCTGTACGTGGGGCTGACCATCGGCGCGGCGCTGTTGCGCACCCTGGGCATCGTGCTCCTGGGGCGGCTGACCCTGCCGCCCCTGCCCGAGGGCTGCGTGGCCTGCCTCCTGGCCGAGGACCCCAAGTGGGACTGGCGCGCGGCCCTCAGCAAGACCTGGCAGCGCTTCAAACGCCGCCTGCCCCGCATGGTCTGCTACACCATCCCCATCTACGTGGCCTTCTTCTTCCTCAAGCGCTGGGGCGTGTTCGACCAGTTGGAAGCCTACATGGCCGAGCACGTGTCGTTTCTGTCCTGGCTGCCGCCCCAGGCCATGGGCATCATCGCCTTCCACATGGCGGCGGAGACCACAGCCGGGTACGCCGCTGCGGGCGCCCTGGTGGCCACCGGCGGGCTGACCCTGAAGGAGCTGGTGCTGGCCCTGCTCGTGGGCAACATCCTGTCCTCGCCGGTGCGCGCCGTGCGCCACCAGTTCCCGTACTACGCGGGCATCTTCAAGCCCGGCCTGGCGCTGAACCTGATCATCTCCAACCAGGCCCTGCGCGCGGCCAGCATCGCCCTGGTGACGCTGGCGTATGCCTTCTGGGGCTGAGCCGCCCTGATTCTCCTGTTCTTCCGGACCCTTTTCCGCCCCTGCCCTTGACCTGCCTTGTCCAATTCTCTATCCTCCGCCAAGCTTACACCCTGTCTCCCACCGTCAACCCCCGGAGGGACCATGACCCGCCGCGCCGCAACGATCTATCTGACCCTCGCCGTCCTGTGCGCCCTGGCCGCGCCCGTTCTGCCCACCCTGGCCCTGGCCGGGCCCGACCTGCCAACGCCCGCCCTGCCCGAAAACATCCACGTGACCAGCCAGCAGGCCCTGGACCTGCGCAAGGCGGGCGACCTCGTGCCCTACACCCCGCAGCCGACCGTGCTGGCCGCCCTGTTCACAGCCGACGAGAAGGCCCCCAAGGCCATCTACGGCCCGGTGGAGGCCTACGTGAAGACCCGCGCCTGCCCCACCACCTGGCTCATGGAGAAGGCAGCGCTGGAGCGCGTCGAACGCCGCGCCGCCCAGAAGGCCGCACCTCCCTATGAGATCAGCCTGACCCTGGAGGAGGACTGCCCAGGAAAGGTGACCCAGACGGTGTTCATCACCGCGCCGGGCAGCACGCCCGAGTCCTGGCTTGGCTGGCGCCAGCTCCATGGCCGCAAGGCCGGGAGCCCGCACAGCTCGACCCTGGCGGGCCTGAGAAAGGCCGTGGCCGATGGCCTGATCCTCACGGCGGAGCTGCAGGCCCTGTCCGTGAACGGCGTGCTGGTGACCACAAACCTGGAGGACGCTTTGATCACCGAGGGCAGGCTCAGCCCGGTGTTCAACCTCCAAACGGGTGTGCGCACAGACAAGTAGCCGGAGCGGCCCGGGCCGGGCCGGACGCGGCCGGAGCACCAGCCACGGGCCGCGCTGGCCGTGGCTGGCTGCACCCGTCCTGAACCTGTTGCGGTCCACTCCCTCTCCTTTGCAGAGCCAGGCCTCTGTCCCCCCATATGGGGTTCCACAAGGCGGAGCCCCCCGGCCTGCGGAGCATGACCGAACAACCGCCGCGCCTGCCCCCAAAGGACTCCCGTGCCCGACGCCCCTCCTGCCCAGGCCCCGCTGGCCGCTGTCCACGCCCGGCGCATGCTCGTCTTCCTCATCGTTCTCACGGCGGCCTCACAGATCGGCATGCAGGGCTGGATCACGCTTTTCAACAACTTCGCCGTGGAGCGCGCAGGCTTTGGCGGGTTCGAGGTCGGCCTGGTGCAGTCCATCCGCGAGGTGCCCGGCCTGCTGGCCCTGCTCGTGGTCTACCTGCTCCTGGCCCTGCCCGAACACCGCATCACAGCTCTGGCCATCACCGCTCTGGGCCTGGGCGTAGGCCTCACGGGCCTGCTGCCCAGCTTCTGGGGGCTCACCGCCACCACACTGCTCATGAGCTTCGGCTTCCACTATTACGAGACGCTGAACATGTCGCTGACGCTGCAATACTTCGACCGCTCCCAGGCCCCGCTGGTCTTCGGGCGGCTCCGGAGCGTCACCGGCCTGAGCAACATAGCCGTGGGCCTCACGGTGCTCCTGGCCGCGCGCTTCATGGACTACGCCGGCATCTACGCCATTCTGGGCGGCGTGGTGGCTGTGGCGGGCCTCTGGGCCCTGACCCAGGACCCCTCGCACAGGGGCCTGCCGGTGCAGCGCAAGAAGATGTTTCTGCGCAGGCGCTACACGCTCTACTACGTCCTGACCTTCCTGGCCGGGGCCAGGCGGCAGGTGTTCATGGCCTTCGCCATCTTCCTGCTGGTGAAAAAGTTCGGCCTGGGCCTGCCGGAGATCACCGGCCTGTTCATCCTGAACAACCTGATCAACGTCTTCGCCAATCCGCTCATCGGCCGGGCCATCAACCGCTTTGGCGAGCGCGCCCTCTTGACGCTGGAGTACGCTGTGGTCACAGTGGCGTTCATGGTGTACGCCTTCTCGGACTCCAAATGGCTGGTGACCGGCCTGTACGTGCTGGACCAACTGGTCATCAACTTCGCCATGTGCGTGAGCACCTATTTCCAGAAGATCGGCGACCCCGAGGACATCTCGCCAACCATGGCCGTGGGCTTCACCATCAACCACATCGCCGCCGTGGTCATCCCGGTCATCGGCGGGGCGCTGTGGCTGTGGGACGCGCGCCTGGTCTTCCTGGGCGGGGCGGCGCTGTCCTTGTGCTCCCTTGTGGCCGCGCAATTCATACGCACCCAGGAAGGCAAAGAGGAGGGGGCCATTGTCCGCACCTAGCCCGGAGCTGCTCTTCACGGTCATCACCCCGAGCATCGGCACCCGGCCCCGGGCCCTGGCCCAGGCCATAGGGAGCGTTGAGGCCGCAGTGGCGCACGCCCAGATGCACGCAGGCCTCAGCCCGGCGCGGGTGGAAATGCTCGTGGGCTTTGACGGGGTGGACGGGATGCGCCCGGCAAGCCCCCTGGCCAACCTGCGCTTCTTCGTGCTGCCCCGGCCCGCCGGCAGGGTGAGCGGCTTCGGCAACCACATCCGCGACGCGCTCCTGAAAGCCGCGCGCGGCAGCCACCTGCTCTTCCTCGACGACGACAACGCCCTGACCGAGAACGCGCTCACCAGCTATCTGCCGCATGTGGACACGGCCTTGCCCCCCGAATTGATCCCAGAATTCATTATTGGCCGCATCGACACCAGCCGCGCCTTTGACGTGCCGTTTCTGCCGCGCCCCGCGCCCCAGGGCTGTGATCCCGCCACCGACGCCATTCGGCCGGGCAACATCGATCCGCTGTGCCTGTGCATCGCGCGCGAGCTGGCCCTGGTGCGCGGCCGGGGCTGGGCCGACGAGGGCGGCTACGAGTCGGACTTCCTGAACATCCGGCGCTACTTCCGCCGGGCGCGCGGCGTGCTGCGCATCGCTGACCTGGTGGGCGTGTACGACGCCGGGCGCGGGCTCGACCTGGGCGGCCAGAATGAACGCCAGAAACGCGCAGAACAATCGGGCCGTTAGTGACAATCTTGCGCTATGAGCGCAATCTTTGCTCGCCCCCGGCCCGCCCCCGCTTGGGGTAATATAATTTCAATTACTATAACAGCATGTTACAACTTGGCACGGGCTGTGCTTTACCGTTCCCGTCGCCACGAGGCGCCTGAAACAAAACGGCAATCAGCGCAGAGACACACAACCCGCAAAGCCCGCAACAAACCGCGAGGAGCCTGACCATGCTGAAGAAAATCGCCGCCGCCGCCCTGCTGATCGCCCTGGCCGTGCCCGCCTTGGCCCAGGGTCCCAGAACCCCAGGTCTTGACAAACGCGAGGCCAACATGGAGAAGCGTATTGAGCAGGGCAAGGCCTCCGGCGCCCTTACTGAAAAGGAAGCCGCCCGGCTGGAGAAGCGCGAAGCCAAACTGGAGAAGGCCGAAGAGAAGGCCAAGGCCGACGGCGTGGTCACCAAGCAGGAGCGCAAGCGCCTGAACAAGAAGGCCGACCGCTTAAGCGACGACATCTACCGCGAGAAGCACGACAAGCAGACCGCCCCCAAGCAGTAGCCCAGCAACAGCCCAAGCAACAGTCTGAAGCCGTGGAAAGACGTCCAAACCCCCAACCCTCACGCACACACAAGGAGTCTCACCATGAAAAAGCTCATCGTCGCCGCCCTGATGATCGCCCTGGCCGTGCCCGCCTTTGCCGCCGCCCCCGCCGCCACTCCGGCCACCGCCGCCAAGGCTGAAGTCAAGGCCGAGAAAGCCGAAGTGAAGGCCGAGAAGGCTGAAGTCAAGGCCGAAAAGGCCGAGAAGAAGGCTGTGAAGGCCGAGAAGAAGGCCGTCAAGGCCGAGAAGAAGGCCGTCAAGGCCGAGAAGGCCGCCGAAGCCAAGGCCGACGCGCCCAAGTAGCAGACGAAAAGCCCCAGCACCCCTTTCCGGCGGCGCGGTTTCCCAGATCCGGGGGACCGCGCCGTCCCGCTTTGGGCGGCAGGCCTGGGGCGCGGCGCAGGCCTGCCGCCCCTAGTCCTCCAGGCCCGGCAAGAACCGCAGCAGTCCTTCGGCGTCCTGGGCCTGGCCCAGGTCGCGCACCGCCAGCCCGTCCAGCTCCGCCCCGGACAGGCCCAGCACCAGCAGGGCCGCCCGCTCCAAAAACGCCAGCTCAACGCGCACCGACGGCCCGTGCACATGCCCCGCGCGCAGGCCCTGGGACATGAGGATCTCGTAGCTGCCGCGCGCGAGCGCCTCCTCCAGGGCTTCGGCCTGGCGCAGCTGGGCCAGAAGCTCCTGCCTGCGCGCGCCCAGGGCGCGGCGCGACGCAAGGGGCAGGCCGCTCAGGTCCAGAAAGCTGGCCGCCCAGGCCACCAGCCCCGGCAGATCATCCGTGTCAAGACCGACACGCTCCAGGAGGGTGGCCAGGAAAAAGACGCGCTCCGGGGTCCAGGCCAGGCGGCAGTGGCGCAGGATGACCGCCACTTCCACAGCCAAAGGGTCGGCCAGGTCCGGCCCGCAGCGCCGGGCCAGGATCTGGCGCAGCTCCGCCGGGGCCGTGGCCTCGGGCCGCAGGCGGCGCACAAAGGCGCGCAGGCCGTCGCTCGTGGCCGCCAGCTCGGCCCGCGAGCCATCGGGCAAGAGCGCCAGCACCCGGCCAGCGTCACGGACAAACCGCGTCGCCAGCTCGTCCGCCAGGACCAAAGCGCCCGTTGCATCCAGGTCCGCCTGGGCCAGCACGGGCTCCAACGCGCGCATGGCATCCTGCCCGGGCGAGAGCAGGAGCGCGACCAGGGGCGCATGCTCCGAGGTGTCTGGGTCCGCTGCCAGCCGCGCCAGGGCCAGGGCCGGGCCGAGGCCGGCAAGGGGTTCGCCCAGGGTGGCCAGCACGGTGTCCAGGCTGGCCTGGTCCTGGGGCAGCCCGGCCGTCAACAAATCCGTCAGCTGGTCCGCCAGCATCTCCGCCGACTGGCGCGCCGCCGCCATGCTAGCCCTGCGCTCCGGCCCGCAGCCCGCCCTTCATCCCGACGATGATGCCGGAGTCATTCGGCCCGGCAAAGCCCAGGCGGCAGACCCGCGTCAGGCCCGCCTGCTCCAGCATGGCCCGCACCTCGCCCTCGGCGTACGACTGGCCGCCCGCAGTGCCCAGCAGCATGTTCAGCGAGAACAGGGCCGCGAACTCCGGCCCGTCCTGCCCATTGTCCTGCCCATTGTCCTGGGCATCATCCAGCAGAAACTCGTGCACCAGCAGCAGCCCGCCAGGATTGAGCGCCTGCGCCGCCCGGCGCACCACGCTGGCCGCCATGTCCGGGCCTTCCGCGTGCAGGATCTGCGAGAGCCAGGCCAGGTCGAAGCCGCCTGGCACGGTGTCCGTGGTGTAGTCGCCGGGCAGGAAGTCCACCCGGTCGCCAACACCAAAACGCGCCACAGTGGCCTCGGCAAAGGGCCTGGTGGCGGGCAGGTCAAAGATGGCGGCTGTCAGGCCGGGATGCGCCAGGCAGAACTGGATGGCATAGGTGCCCGGCCCGCCGCCCAGGTCGAGCAGGCGGGAGCGGCCACCCGATTTGGGCAGGCCCGGCAGGCCCGCGCCCACGAGCAGGGCGTCCAGCTGCCCGGCCAGGCGCGGGGCAATGCCCATGGCGATGTTGAACATGCCGAGCAGGAAGTCCTCGCGCGCCGTGGGGCCGTCGCCCACGCCGGAGCGGTTGGCCCGGCCCGAGCGCACGGACTCGTCCAGACGGCCGAAGGAATCCACCAGCTGGTGGTGGTGGCGGATGATGTGGCACATGGAGCGCGGGCTGCTGCGCACCAGAAAGGCCCGGGCCAGGTCCGTGGGGGCATAGGTCCCGCCCTGCCCGGCGGCCTGCCCGGTGGCCTGTCGAACCAGCAGCCCCATAGCGCACAGGGCGCGCAGCAGCATGCCCAGGGCGCGCGGCGCGCAGCCCAGGCGCAGCGCAAGGGCCTCTGGCGTGGCCGGGGCCTCGGCCAGGGGGGTGAACACGTCCAGCAGCACCCCGGCGTGCAGGGCGCAGGAGCGCCAGTAGGCTCCGGACATGGCCAACAGCGGTCCAGGAGACAGGTCGCCAGGCCGGTTGGGGGGCAGCGGGGAGCACGGCTTTGGAACAGCGGGCATACGACCTCCAGTGGGATTGGGGATGGCGCCCGGATGATAGCGCGGTCAGGTCGGCCGGGGCAAGCCTCCCCCCTCGGGCTCCACCTCTGCGCAACCCTCTGGATTTGATGCGCGCGGCAATTATTTTCGCCTTGTCATCAAAAATATCAGCACACCCCCTGGACCCAGCCCTGCATCTGGGGTATGGTTGAGACTGTCGCCAACAGTCTCTATCGTCTGCCGCGCATGACTTGAGAAAATTCTGACCTGCCTGGGGGTTGCGCATGAACACAAAGGGAAAGAAAATGTACACGGGCAAGATGGAATTGCACAATGGCTGGGAACTCAGGCCCTACGCCTACAAGAAAAACGACGGCAGCTATGTCCCGGAACTCTCCACGAGGAAACACCTGCCCGGCAGCGCCATCGACATCGTGACCATTGACATGACGTGCGGCAGCAAGGACGACGCCTTCTCCGTGGCCATGAAACACGGGCTGTGCCTGGTGAACCCGGCCTAGCCAGAGACCGCGAGCTGCCCCCCCGGCCCAGGCGTGCCTTGCTGTGCGGCCCGGCCCAGGCTCCCGGCACAAACAAACGGGCGGCCCCTCCTGTGTGGAGAGGCCGCCCGTCGTCATTTTTGAGGAAGGCGTGCGGGGCTGGCCCTACTCGTCCTCGCCGCCGTTGATGCCCAGGGCGTTGATGAGCGAGAGAAGCAGGCCCGGCTTGTCGTGCAGGTCGCTGGACTGCAAAAACATCATGCGCTGCCGGAAGCGGTTCTTAAGCGTCGCCAGGTAGGCCGCGCGGTTCTCCACGTTGTTCGGGTGGTAGGTGTCGTAGTAGCCGGGCAGCAGGGCGTCCACGCTCTTTTTCGTGGGTATCTGCGCGCCGGGCAAGAGGTCCAGGCTCTCCCACTTCAGCTGGTCGAGCAAGAGCGCGGTCTGGAGCGTGAGCGAGGTCTTGAGCGGGATGCCGCGCAGGTCCACGTCCGAGGCCTTCCAGAACCCGCCGGAATTGAAGCAGTAGCCCGTTGCGCCCTGGTGGAAGACCTTGGCGAAGGCCTGCACGTCGCGCCACAGCTCGTACACCCGGAAGGGATTGGCAAAGGGCACGAAGACCAGCTTCTGCAGCTCCTCCTCGGGCACGTTCTCGGCCCGGTTGCGCCGGGTCATGAGGCTTGCGCCCATGGCCACGGCCAGGGCCGGGTCGTCAAAGCGCATGAGCGGCGGCAGGCAGGAGTCCTTCATGAGCCAGCAGATGATGTCCGGGAAGCCGCAGCGGTTCACGTAGGCCCCGAGCAGGTCGCGGTCGAACAGGGCGCGGCCGTTGGAGTTGCGCAGGTCCTGGCCGAGGGGCAGCACGCGGCCGCCGACCTCGATGAGGCCGTGGTTCATCACCGAGATGATGTAGCGCCAGTCGTCGTGGCCCAGGGGCCGGGAGTCGGTCTTGTCGAACAGCGTGGGCTCCCAGACGCGGCAGACCTTCTCCGCGCAGTCGATCTGGAAGGCGTCGTCGTGCAGCACGACCTTCTTGAAGCCCTTGGGCAGGGTGCCCGCGTTGTCCGCGCTGTTGGTGTGCGAGCTCTTGCCCGTGCCGGAGAGCCCGAAAAAGGCGATGGAGCGCTTGCCGGACTTCTTGGCCGCCTTGTCCGCGCAGCCGGAAAAGTCGATCTCCTTGATGCCGCCGTGGCAGGCGGCCATGCCCAGGCGCATGCCCGAGGTCCAGGCCAGGGTCAGGGTGCCCTTCTTGCGCTCGCCAAAGTAACGCATGCCCAGGTTGAAGATGACGTTGGCCGTCTCGTCCACCAGGGCCAGCTGCGGGCCGCCGTGGTTGTGGTAGAAGGGGTCGGCGTTGTTCCAGAGGTTGTCGCCGATGATCAGGATGTCCTGGATGGGCAGCTTGGGGCTCTGCGCATACTCCTTCGCCAGTTCGTCAAAGGGTGTGAAGTTGGCCAGCCAGTTGAACACGTTCACCGCATCGTCTTCCCCGGCCACCAGGGTGGCCCGGATCATCAGGTCGCGGTCCAGGCCGAGGATGGCGTGGGCCTTGATGAGCGGGCGCTTCTGGAGGTCAAACATGGCCTCGCGCACGTCGCCCAGGACCTTCTGCTGCTCGGCCAGGGTGAGCGCGTTGTAAAAGCGGCGGGCATTGCCCGAGCGGCCCACGATGCGGCCGTGGCAGTTGTTCAGGACCTTGGCGCCCTTGGGCAGGCCCAGGCGCTTGGCCGCCGGGGGGTACACCGGCATGTCCGTCGCGGCCACGTCATGCTGGGCCTGGGCCAGCTCATAGGCCTCGGCTGCGCTGACGAGGCGCACGCGGGGGTCGAGAATGAGGGTCTCGGCCAGGGCGCGCAGGGGGGGCATTTTGGCCAGTTCTGGCCCGTAGAACTCAAAGCTGGTCTGGCTGGACATCCGGGGGTTCCTCCAGAAAAATACCGCGCCAGGCGCGGGAGGGTGTGCGGCGGGAGGGCTGCCCCCGCTCCTCTCCAAGCGCGGGGGTGTCCGCCGTCAGGTACCAGAGTATGGCATTACGGGGGGTTCGGTCAACGGGAGAGTTCCTGGGGTTCTGGAGGCGCTCCGCCCAGCCCGAACTCCTGCTCCCCCCACAGCTCCACCCGCAGCCCCAGCCCCGCGTAGTCCGCAGCCAGCGCATTGCCCTGGCCCAGCACCTCGCCCTGCCAACGGCGCGGGACAAAGAGGGTGCGCGGCCCGGTCCGCAAGGCCGGGGGCAGCGTCGCCAACTGCCCGCGCACATGCAAGAACAGCGCCCGCGCCCGCGCCCGCTGCCCCAGGGCCGGGTGCCTCGGCCCGGCCAGCACGGTCAGGCCCTGCTGCTCGGCCAAGCCCACGCGCGCGGCGGGAATCCCGGCGGCCCAGAGGGTGCGCAGGGCCTCGGCCAGGGCCTCCACGGTGGCCTCAAGGGCCCAGGGCGTAAAGCTCCCGGCCCGCCAGAGGCCGGCCAGCTCTGTGCCCTCCAGCACCAGGCAGGGGTACAGCCGGACGAGTTCGGGCCTGAGTTCGGGCCTGAGTTCGGGCCTGAGTTCGGGCGCAAGGGCGGCGCAGGTGTCGATGTCGCGGGCGAAGTCTTCCGTGCTGTGGCCGGGCAGGCCGGGCAAAAGCTGGATGCCCAGGCTTAAGCCCGCCTCCCGCACCATGGTGCAGGCAGCGCGCGCAGTGGCCCCGTTGTAGCCGCGCCCGGAGGCTGCAAGCGCCGCGTCGGAAAAACTTTGCACGCCCAGCTCCACCAGATCCAGCCCGCGCATACGCAGATCCTTGAGCATTTCCGGGGCCACGGCATCGGGCCTTGTGGAGCAGCGCACCCGCGTGACGCGCCCGGCGGCCTTCAGTTCCGCCGCAAGGTCCAGGAAGCGGGTGGTCCAGGTTCCGGGCAGGGCCGTGAAGGTGCCGCCATAGAAGGCCAGCTCCACGGGGTCCGGCAGGGCCAACATGTCCGCCCGGGCGCGGGCCAGCACGGTTTCCAGGGGCTCGGGCGCCTGCCCGGTCTGGGCGGGCTGGTTGCAGTACACGCAGCGGCCAGGGCACCCGGCCAGGGGCAGGAACACCGGAAAAATCTTCGGGCGCGCGCCATGAGCTCGCTGGCGCGGGGGTTCCGGGTGGGGGAAGCGGACAGGCATGTCCGGGCAGTATGCGCGGGACCGTGCGCTGTCAATGCAGGCCGGGGCCGGCCGGGGCAGGCAGGAGCGTCTAGATGGACGCCTCCTGCCACATGGCCGGCTCGAAGCGCACCACCCGGTTGCGGCCCTGGTCCTTGGCCGCGTAGAGCGCCACGTCCGCGTACTTGATGATCTTGTAGAGCGTGTCGCCGTGCTCCGGGAACTCGGCCAGGCCCAGGCTGATGGTCTTGGCCAGCTGCTGGCCGTCGGGCAGGGTGAGGACCGTGCCCTCCACGGCGGCGCGGATCTTCTCGGCCGCGTGCTGCGCTCCGCCTGGGGGCGGGTCGTGCAGCAGGATGAGGAACTCCTCCCCGCCGTAGCGCACCAAGAGATCGCTCTCGCGCAGGTTCTTGCGGATGATCTCCGCGATCTGGCGCAGCACCTCGTCCCCGGCCTGGTGCCCGAACTGGTCGTTGACCTGCTTGAAGAAGTCCAGGTCGGCCATGATGACGGCCACGCGGCGGCTCTCGCGCTTGCCCAGGGACTCGCAGGTGGGCAGGTACTCGTCCAGGTAGCGGCGGTTGTAACAGCCGGTGAGCCCGTCGCGCAGGGACTGCTCCTTGCTGGCCTCCAAGAGACGCAGGGAGGCCAGCACCGGGGCCGACTCGTCCAGGTACTTGCGCAGCATCACCAGGCGCTTGCGGTTGGGGTTCCACTCCGCCTTGGGCATGAGGAAGGAGAAGATGGCGCCCACGCGGCCGCCCATGACCATGGGCAGGCAGCAGCGCACGTAGCGCTCCGTGTCGATGCTGAAGTACGGGCAGAGCACGGGGTTGGGGTGGCTGGCCACCTCCTCGGCCCCGCGCCGGGCGCGGCACAGGCTGCTGTTCCCGAGCACTTCCGGGCTGAAGTTCTGGCAGCAATCGCCCCGGTCCAGCACCAGCTCCATGCGGTCCTGGCCCGGCACCACCTCCGCCACGGCATAGGCCGAGAGCCGGAAGTGCGAGCTGAACACGTGGTCCAGCTGCTGGTAGACCTCGGCGATGTTGTTCACCCCCTGCAAATCGTGGCTGAAGGCGGTGAGCCGGGCCATCTCCTCCAGGTAGCCGGAGACATGGTCGAGCGACGGCATGGACTGCTGCTGGCCCTGCTGATGGCGCAGCACCTCATTCAAGAGCCCGCCCACCCGGCCCAGGAACACCCCCCAGATGCCCATCATGGTGTTCACCAGGTTCTTCATCTCGGCCAGCTCGTCGCCGCAGCGGGCGATGTACACCGGGCAGCTCGTGCAGGTGTGGTACTTGTTGAGGAACAGGCAGGTGCCACGCAGCGTGGGCGACACGGCCTCGGTGCCGGTCTCCAGGTAGCAGACCAGCCCAGGGTTCTTGTAGACCACGCATTCCTTGTTCGGGCAACGCAGCACATCCAGGCAGTGCACGTGGTCGGACTCGAAGCGCTCCACAAAGTCGCTGCCGTGGGAGGCCAGGATGATCTTCTTGAGCCGCTCCAAAAACCGCATGATGCGCCGCACGTTCAGGTACAGCACCAGCCACATGGCCGCCGCACCCACCAAGGCCAGCAGCCCGAACCAGAAGCTCTTCATGGCGTTCTGCTGGATCACGGCCCCGGCGTTGTAGGTCAGCACCAGGTACCCGATGGAGCGGCCCTCGAAGTCGTCCACAGGAATGAGCCGGAACAGAAAATTGCCCACGCGGCCGGTGGACGCGCCCACGCCCAGCGCCTTGTTGGCCAGGTCGCCATCAGCGTCGCCCAGGCTCTTCAACACCACCCAGTTCGCGAAACTGTACCGTTCCAGCCCGCTGCCCAAAACCTTTTCCAGGGACTTGTCGAGCACCAGGACCATGCCGTAATCCTGGGGCAGGGTGAGCTTTTGCAGGGCGTCCACAACGTTCATGGCCGCCTCCACGCTGCCCACGTGCTTGCCCGCGTGGAACACCGGGGTGATGCTGCGGAGCACTGTGCCGCCCTGGCCCAGCTCCAGGCCGGAGAAGGAAGCCAGCTCGCGGTTCACACGCACCACCATGTGCCGGTAGCCCGAGAGGTCGTCGCCGTAGCGGTAGATGTCCCAGGTGCGCAGAAACGAGACCAAGTCAGGCGTGTGGAAATGGAAGTACAGGCTCGTGTTGCCTGTGGCGATGCGCAGCCTGTCAAGATAGGGCATGATAAAGGTCTTGAGCGCCTCGCGGTCGCGCTTGGCCAAGGCCCCGGTGACATCCGGCAGGTTCGTCAGGGAGCTCACCGAAGAGGTGAGGCCGTCCAGGCGTGTGCGGATCTCGTCATGCACCCAGTGGTCCAGGAGCTTGAGCCGCTCCTGCACGTCGCGCTCCATGGAGTTGGCGAGCTGCCAGGACTCAAAGCCCACAAGGCTGACCATGCCCGCGGACAAAAGCACCCCGGCCACCAGCAGGATGCGCAGGCGCAGGCCCCACTG
This sequence comes from uncultured Desulfocurvus sp., assembly GCA_964390575.1. GTDB lineage: Bacteria > Desulfobacterota > Desulfovibrionia > Desulfovibrionales > Desulfovibrionaceae > Humidesulfovibrio. Next base: position 25,597 of record CAYMIP010000029.1, read on the forward strand.
GGAGGGCTTGAGCAGGTGCGGCAGGCTGGAGCCGGGGACGATTCCGCCTGGGCGGCGGATGTCGTGCAGCGGGGCCTCTCTGCTCTCCGGGCCGGTGGGGTCAAGGGGGGCGTCTGTCATCAGGGCTGAACCTCCTGGCGGAGAGGAGCGGTGGGAACACCGACTCCTGAATCATGATTTTCTGTTCGAAATTTCCGCGAATGTCAATGCAGCATGCTGTTTGCCACTCTCTGACGCCTGCCTGCGCCAGCACGCAAGGTCAGGAAACGGGGGCGACGCTCTCGGAGGTGATGCGGCCATCGGCCAGGCGGATCACGCGCCCGGCCCGGGCGGCCACTGCCTCGTCGTGGGTCACCAGGACGATGGTGCAGCCCTCGGCGTTGACCTGGCTGAACAGGCGCATGATCTCCTGGCTGGTGGCGGAGTCCAGCTGGCCCGTGGGCTCGTCGGCCAGGATGAGCGCGGGCTCGTTCAACAGGGCCCGGGCCATGGCCACCCGCTGCTGCTGCCCGCCGGAGAGGTTGGCGGGCTTGAAGTGCACGCGGTCGGACAGGCCCACGCGGTCCAGCAGCGAGAGGGCGCGGGCGCGCAGCTCGGCCTGGGGGCGGCCGGAGTACATGCCCGGCAACAGGACGTTCTCCAGGGCCGTGGCATAAGGCACCAGGTAGAAGCTCTGGAACACGAAGCCCAGGGCCGTGTTGCGCAAGTGCGAGAGCTCCTCGTCATCCAGGCCCGACACGTCGCGGCCGAGCAGACGGTAGGTCCCGGCCGTGGGCCGGTCGAGCAGGCCCAGGAGGTGCAGGAGCGTGCTCTTGCCCGAGCCCGAGGTGCCCTGCAAGGCCACGAATTCGCCGCGCGCAATGGACAGGGTGATGTCCGAGAGGACCACGACACCCTCCGCCACACCATTGGGCACACCATTGGGTGAATCTGGCGACACGTCAGGCGGCGCGCCGGTGGACGAGTTCTGGGCAACCCCTTCGACAGCCCCTTCGACAACCCCGTTGCCTGCCCCGTCGACAGCCGCGCGCGCGAAGAACCGCGCCAGGAGGCCGCGCCGCGCCGAAGGAGCCAGCACCTGCCGGAACACCTTGCGGATGCCGGTGAGCTCGACCACGTTGGCGGGCGCGCTCATTTGCCCTTCTTCTCGGGCTTGCCGCCAGCTTTATCCCCGCCCTGGCCGTTCGCCGCAGGCTTGTCCTGCCCGGCCAGCACGATCTGCGTGGCCACCAGCTCGCCCTCGCTCAAGCCCTCCAGCACCTCGCTCTGCTCCAGGCCCGGCAGGCCGAGCTTGGGCTGCACCTGGCGCACCCCGCCGGGCGCCGCCTTGTCCTGCACAAACACGGTCTGGCGGCCGCCCACCCACTTCAGGGCCTGGTTGGGCACGGTGAGCACGTTCTCGCGCGTGTCCACCACCACGCGGCACTGGGTGGTCATCTCCGGCCGCAGCAGCAGGGCCTGCGCGCGGTCCACGGTGACCAGCGCCTTGTAGTAGACGATGTTGTCGCGGATCTCCGGCTCGGGATACACCCGGTCAAGGACGCCGCTGAAGGCCTTGTCCGGCTGGGAGTCCACGCGGAACTCCACGGGCAGGCCGGTCTTCACGCGGCCCACGTCGGTCTCGTCCACATAGATCCACATCTCCAGACGCGTCGGGTCGAGCACGGTGACGAGGTTGGCCACCTGCAAACCGGCCACCACGGTCTCGCCCTCCTGGGCCGTGACCTGGGACACCACGCCGTCGATGGGGCTGACAATCTTGGTGTAGGAGACGCGCACGTCCAGGGTGGCCAGGACGGCGCGCGACGCGGCAGCTTCGGCCCTGGCCACCTTGTCGTTCTGCCGGGTCTCGTCGAGCACGCTCTGGGCCTGCATGCCCTGGCTGGTCAGGGCCTCGTTGCGGGGCAGGGTCTGGCCCGCGTACTGGGCCTTGGCCTCGGCCAGCCGCACCCGGGCCGCGGCCTCCTGGCGCTGGGCCAAGAGTTCGCGCGCATCGATCTCGGCCACCACTTGGCCCTTCTTCACGCTGTCGCCCACGCGCACATACACGCGGGAGATGGCGCCCGTGGCGCGCGCGCCGATCTTCACGCTGGCGCCCACCTGGGCCTTGATGATGCCCGTGGCCTCCAGCACGCGGCGCA